>CAVWMZ010000008.1:0-46921 GCA_963756225.1 Candidatus Staskawiczbacteria bacterium | reverse complement strand
GTGTAGTCTTCTTCAGAGATACGTATTGCTACTAAATCACAATATTTTTCTGTGCCAAACCCGACGATCTGTCGGACTAATTCTTTGCTTCCATGTTTTGGAAAAGCTATTTTTCCGCTTTCAATCATATTGCTGACGGTCATAAGTCTAGCTCTTTTGTCTCCGGATACTTTTACCCCCATCGCATTATATTTCTCATTCACTAGTTGGTCTACGACTGCCTTTTGGTACCCAACTTCCTCAATTAATATATTAACCGCATCCGGATCTATTTTCTCGATTCGAGTTGGTAAATATCCTTTATCTGTTTTATGGTTTCCGGAAAGCCCATCCTGCGATTCAAAGGATTTGGCATAATATACACTTTGAATTCCTTATCGTAGCCGTAAACTATGGCACTCACAATTGCAGTAAAGCACGCAGTATCTTTTTCAGAAATAGCCAAGTCAACACCCATTAATATTCCATGTCGGCTTTTTCCGGACATTACTTCGTCTGGCAATTTGTCGTAATAATGAATCCAATTCGGATGAATGACCTGTTCTTCATTCGGAACTATTCTTAAAAGAAATTCCCTTTGGAATGCGAACTCATTTCCGATTTTACGTCGTTCTTCATTTATATCTTTCATGTTGGGATATTTCCCCGGCCACGCTATTTTGCCTTTTGAATCAAGTAGGGGATAGAACTTGAATACACCGTCAATCAGTCCGTCTCGAATATTTTCTTTGAGGCGCATCAGTAAGCTGTCTTCGTGTAATAAATTTCCGACAATAATCAACCGCGTATTTTTATCTCCGGCCGGAATTACTTCGCCAGTCAGCCACTGGTAGGTTTTCTGCCTGCTCTCGTAAGTTTTTACAGAAGCCATATCTTCCAAATCGTCCCCAATTATTAAATCGGGACGATGCTCGTTGTGTCGCAATCCTCTAATCAATTGCTCTGAACTGGCAGCCGTAATTCTGGCGTTAAGTCTTGAAAAAACTAACGATACAGAACCCCATTCATCTTGCTCTTCTTGGAACGGCCCTAAGTCATTTCGTAAAAGTAGATTTCCTTCAAGCTCGCGCCTTAAATTCATCATCATTTGTTTTGCTTGAGCTCTGGTCTGGCACAAAATTAAAACGAACTTTTTTTGTTGCTGCCCGAGTATCGCCCATAACGGGTATGACATTGTGAAGATGGAACTCTTGGCCGATCCTCTGAATGAGACGACGAATAATTTTTTAATGTCATCTCGCTCAGTTAAATAAAAGAACTCGCGTTGAAATTTAGCTGTTGCATATTTTACGTAATGCGAAAAGTAAAAGTGAAAGAAATAAAAGTGGCTCTGCTTTACAATCGCAGTACGGATTTTTCTGTCTTTGACCATACGGTCAATGAATTCGAGCGAAACGGATATATTATTTTCCGTTTGCTCATTAATATTGTTTTGTTCAATTATTGTTTCTGACATGAAATTTATGTCCTACTTATACTCTGTACCTTAGTTATGAAACTCAGGTATAAAAGCATTTGGTAAGGGCGTTGGTTTATATGGTAGTGGTACTTGTCGGGGAAACCCCCGGATTCGGAGGGCAATAAGTTTTTGCCCCGGAGTCGAATTCAATTGTTTTTTCTCCGTGCGGATAATATGTGGTTTCTTGTCCTGGCGTTTTCACAATTATCGGTCTGGTTATTTCAGTTCTAATTTTTGCAAGTTCCTGAGGAGTCATTTCTATCGGCCCTTGCGGTTCTTCGGGTTTAGGATCTTCCGGCGGAGCTTGGCTGGGCGGTTCATCCTGTTCATCTGTTTCTATGTCCTTATCTTGTTTGCCGATATCATCATCAGTTTTTATTTCTAAATCCTGCGGCGTGGACAGCCTTAATGCGTCACGGACATATGCCTCCTGTTCGGCATTTAACGCTTCCTGTGGTTGGTTAACTGTTGTTATTTCCAATCGTTCCCGATATTTAGGATGATTGTGTTTTAGCCAGTAGCGAATACTTGGCATTTTTCTTTCTTTTATTAAGGCAATTATTTGAGACTCTGACATGTCGTTGATAAAGTCGAATGCCTTGGGCCATGGCTTCTTGGCTATGTTTTTCAAACTCCTTGTCTTCAAGCTTCCATCTGTAAAAAGTATCGCGACTTATGCCAATGCGTTTCACTGCGACTTCAATAATTGGCATTTCTTTCAACACATTAACCATGGCTTGTTTCATCTCAGCCATTCTTTTTTCTACAGCTTCTTTGTTCGGTTTTTTACTTGCCATATATTTTATGGGCTTTGAGTCCGGTTAATTTTTCCCAGCGCCTAATTATTGTCGAGCAATGATCCAAATCTAATTCAACCATTAGGCATTTTCTTTTTAAATGCTCACAGGCAATTAGTGTGCTGCCCGAACCGCCGAATCCGTCGAAGACGTAATTTCCAACTTTTGTACTGTTTAAGATTAAGTTTCTCAAAAGCGCTACCGGTTTCATTGTGCTGTGCAATATACTTTTGCTTGGCTTTGGATAAAACAAAACGCTTTTATCCTTAGACCTTTGAAATTTATGGGTGCCGTACCAGCAGTAGGCGATCAATTCATGCTGAGGCAAGTAATCCATTCTACCGATTATGGCTTGTGACTTTACCCAGATAAGCATTTGGGTAAATTTGTATCCGACTTCAACCATGGCTTGCCTTAGAGAAAATATCATCTTGTCTGAATTGAAAACATACACAGAGTTATTCCTAGCCAAATACGGCTTTATATTTTCCAACCATTCTTTGGAAAAGTTTTTGTATTCATCTTCGGTCTGTAGCTGGTCGTTTGCTATTTCCTTATTGCAGGATAGTTTATGCCCGAAACTATTTTTACTCTCAACAATTGAAATGGCATATGGGGGATCCTGGAGAATACAGTCAATCCGGTTTTCCCCGATTAATTTTTTCAGCAAGTTTTTATCATTGATATTTCCGCAAGCCAATTTGTGTTCGCCTAATTGATAAATTTCGTTTGTTTTAACTTTCATGTTTTTTGTTATTTAATAATTTTGCTTTCACGCCTGTTAGATTAAAGTACCTGTTGCAGATTAGCTGGCAGAACACAGGCTCAATTTCTGAAAGGAATGCCCGACGTTTTAGTTGCTCGCAGGCGATTAGTGTGCTTCCAGATCCGCCGAATAAATCCAACACGATGTCGTTGATTTTTGTACAGCGCCTCAAAGCTTTTTCATGCAGTGTCGGCGGTTTGGATGTTGCGTGTTCATAATCTTGGCCAGCCAATCTTTTGGCTAACCAAATATCGATGATGTCAGAAATATCATCGATGGCCCTGTTGCCGGTTCCAATTTCTTTGTTAAGAATTTCGTCTAAATTTTTAACAGGGGATAGGAAGGGTTTTCCTTTTATTCCATAAACGCACGGCTCATAGCATTTGTTAAAAGCAACCTGCGGAGTCACGTTAAATCCATTCTTTATCCAAAGGCAGACTCTTTGATTTTTAATTCCTAAATCCTTGTACAAATCCTGAATTAACCCGATATATCGCTGGTCGCAGTAATAGAAAAAGTGAATGTCTTTGTTGCTGGCCTCTAAAGCGTTAACCATAGTTTTTTTTAAAAATTCTTTGTAATCTGAATCTGACCTATGGTCATTTGTATGACCGCCATAGTTTGCTTTTCCGCCGATGCCCTTGTCGTAGCTCAAAGAAATATTGTAATTGGGATCGCAATAAACCATGGTAGCTTTTTCCTTGCCCATAAGTCTTTGTATATTCTTTGGATCAGTAGAATCTCCACAAAGAAGGTAATGGTTCCCGAGTCGGAAAAGGTTCCCTGGCTTTATATCCGTATTCTTGGCCTTTTCCAATTCCTTTTGCTCATCAAAATTATCACCATCTATCTGAAGAACATCGTCCCACATAGTGCTGAGCTCGGCTTGTTCAAAGCCGGATGCAAACAGCTCTTCAATATCAAACTCTTTGAGCAATTCAGCGTCCCATCCGCCACGTTCAGTCAGTTTGTTGTCTAGCAGTAAATATTTTTCTTTCTGTTTTTTTGTGAGTCCACGTTTTACAACTACCTCAACTTCGGTATAACCGCATCTAGCCATTGAATTTTTGCGCCCATGTCCCGCAAGCAGCATATTATTTTCGTCGATAATCATTGGGCTCACATATCCCATTTCTTTAAAGCTTTGATCTAAAAAATCATCATCGTGCTTTTTTGGGTTCTTAGGATTGTTTTTAATATCGCTGATCTTCAATATTTTCGTTTCAATTTTACCGTTTATATTTTTTGTATTTGTTTTTACCATGTTTTTTCAAGGGTGTTTTAATAGTTGTATTTAGTCCCTTGTATAAGTATGACGTTGGGTATTTCAAAAAAAATATGGAAATACTTTGGGATATTCTGCATGTAACTTGTGGTATATCTTGGGTAAACAAAAAACCGCTTTTCAGCGGTAATTTTATTGGCTTCTTATTCTGTTTCTGTCTTTAGATCCAACTTATATCCCTGCCACTTTCTTAGCCTGCGGAATATGGTTTTGTTTTTAGCCACCTTACCGGGTAAAATCCCAAGCCCCATTTTTATATCCCTTAGTATTTCATTTAAACCCCACCTGTCTATTTTACTAAATTCTTTTCTATCAGGATACAAAACTTTAAGTAGTGGAACATCTTTAACTTGATGTTCGCTGTCTTCTAAGAGTGCAAGAAATACTTTGAACGGTTGAGTTTCTGGGGCAAAGTTTCCTTTAACTCCGCCGAATTTAAAGTCTCCGGTTTTTCTATTGAATTCCAACTTAACATTATCTTCTGTATAAAACGTTAGCCACAAAGACAAAGGTTTATTTTTGTCTGCGTTTATTTCTCCGGTAGCTTCGCCCATTCTTAAATATATCATGCTGCCTATGTGGCTCAGGCGACTTACGCTTGATATGGAATTTGCTAAATCTGTTCTGCCTAATTTTTCGAATATAATCTTTTTTTCTTCGGTTAATTTTTCCAAAGCTAAAACAACATCCCCGAGGAATCCGGGGTCAACATAGTCATGTCCGAAAAATTGATCAAAAGCCGGCGGAAGATTGTGTTCGTGAACCACATTTTTTCTATTCCAAACTTCCGCTATCTCTCCGAGGGATATGCCAATGACACCGTCTTTGGAAAGCCCTTCCTTGCTTTTGATAAGTTCCAATAATAAGTCTGTGTGAGCCATATACCTTTCATTATATTGGATTATTATACGACTAATTTGGGGTCAGTTAAAGGGTCAAGCTGGGATATTTTTATTGTGCGACAGATTGACCAAATCTGACAGATAGAATTGGCTAATTTTGGCATGTCGGTTTTGCCCCATTTTACGACTATAATCGGCCAAAATGGGCATCAGGTCTGGGCAAATCTGACACGACAATTTTACTATAGTAAAGTAGTGTCAGATTTGTCAGATTTGCCTAAAGTTGATATAATGGATGCAACCTAGAGACCTCGGTTTGGAAGCCGCCGAAATTCGCGATTTTGTTCCTGAATTTCAAGGTTACAACCGAGCAACACTGCATTAAAATAAAATATATGGCAAAAGAAATTAAAAAGGGTTTAGCTTTTTCTAAAGCCTCGGTAAATGACCTAATACTCTTTTGTATACATTCTATAATTTCAAATTCTGAGCAGTGTAGTTTTGATAGGCTCGTTAAAGAGTGCTTTACTTTGTTTCCGGATACGCTTAAATTTACAAGATATCCTATTTGGCCCGACTCAAGAAAATTAGATAGGCCATTGCGCGCGCTTAGAAATGAGAAATTAATTATTGGGGATCCTAAAACTTATTTTGCCTTAACGAAGATGGGAGAAGAGAGGGCGGCATCCGTTTCTAAATCATTAAGACAGGGGAAGCTTTTATAACATGACGAAAAAAGATTTTTCTAAAGTATCTGTACAATTTTTAAAAAAAATTACATCAATCATAGTAACAATTTTATTGTTGGTGATTTTTTTTATTTGCTTTGAGGTTTATGTTCCAATAAATCCTGGGGCAAACGAGACGATTGTTTTTACGGTGCAGAAGGGCTGGTCGGATGATGAAATTGCTGCTAACCTGCAATCGTTGGGAATAATTAGAAGTAGCTATTTCTTTAAATTTTATGCAATACTTTCTTTAAAGCATTCAAAATTGCAGGCAGGTGAATATAATTTATCTCCCAGAATGTCTACTTATGATATCGTAGATAAGATGGCGCAAGGGGATGTGATTAGAGATAAAGTGGTAATTTTAGAAGGATGGAGCGTAAATGACATCGGAAAATATTTAGAATCAAAAAATATTTGTAGCCAGGATTATTTTATCGCCCTTGCGGAAAAGGATTATTCAGACCAGTTTGATTTCTTAGCGGATAAGCCTAAAAATGCCAGTCTTGAAGGGTATCTTTTTCCGGACACCTATGAGGTCGCCAAGGGAGAGAGTTGCGAGGATATATTAACTGCGATGTTATCAAATTTTGATCAAAAGTTAACGCCATCAATTAGGACCGAAATCCAAAATCAAAAAAAATCAATTTTTGATATGGTGACGATGGCTTCATTGCTTGAAAAAGAAGTTAGGTCGCTAGATGATAAAAAAATAGTTTCAGGAATTTTATGGAAAAGAATTGGAATAGGGATGCCCCTGCAGTTAGATTCAACAATTAATTATATTACAGATAAGGGGGATGCGAGCGTTAAAATAAAGGATACGCAGATAGATTCTCCATATAATACTTATAAATATAAGGGATTGCCAAGGGGCCCAATTTCAAATCCTGGGATGGATTCAATAATAGCGGCTGTTTATCCTAAAAAAACAAATTATTGGTACTATCTAACCGACGGCAAAACAATTTTTAGCGAGACTCTTCAACAGCAAAATGCAGCCGAGGTAAAATATTTAAAGTAATGAAAGTAGAAGACGCAATTAAAATCAGAAGAAGTATAAGAAAATATCAGGATAAAGATGTGCCTGATAATTTAATAAACAAATTAATAGAATCGGCACGGTTAGCTCCATCATCGCACAACGCTCAACCGTGGAAATTTTTTATTATAAAAGATGAGAAGTCAAAGGAAAAACTTAAAGTAAATAATGTTTTCAAGCAACCATTTGTTTGCGAGGCGCCAATTATAATTATTTGCTGCGCCGACCCAGACTTATCCGCCAAATCCTCAGATTTGATATTTAGTGACCAGGATATGCAAGGAAAGGCGGGCAGGGATTTGGCATTTGCCAGCCAGAATTTAGTTTTGACGGCAACAGAAATGGGGCTAGGAACCTGTTATATCGGAATGTTGAACAGAATAAAAACAAAAGAAATCCTAAATATTCCCGAAAATTATATTTTACCTTTTGCCATTATAGCTGGATATCCGGATGAAAATCCAAAACCAACTCCAAGAAAAAAAATCAAAGAGATAATTTTAAATGATTGAGTCCTTGACACACTAAACAATATAGAGTAAGATACAAACATAATCTAAAAGCCGCAGACAATAGGTACCGAAAGGATAAATCCTATCGAGGCAAAATACTAGTTTTTATACTAGTCGTTGCTGTCTGTGGAAACAGGCATTTTTTATTAAATAAAATCATAATTATGGCACTAACAAAAGCGCAGAAAACAAAACAAATAGATAGTATAAAAGAAAGGGTTGCACAACAAAAATCGGTTATTTTTGTCGATTTCGCAAAAGTTCCATCCAAGGAGATGTTTAGTCTTAGAAAGTCATTGAAAGAAGCGGGTTGCAGGTTAAAAATTGCTAAAAAAACATTAGTAAGAGTTGCCTTTGGTCAATCAAATATCTCTTTTTGGAATAAAATAAAACCAAGTGTTCCGGGGCAGTTAGCTTTAGTTTTTGGAATTGAAGATGAAATAGCGCCAGCCCGAATTTCAAACCAATTCAGGAAGACCAATGAAAATTTTAAAATTTTGGGAGGAATTTTTGAAAAAAGATTTATTGATAAAGAAAAAGTTTTGGAATTAGCCAACTTACCATCAAGGAACGAATTATTAGGTCAATTGGTTGGCTCTCTTGCGAGTTCAATGACGAGCTTTGTAAGAGTATTAGATAAGATAAAGGAAAGTAAAGAAAAAGTTTAATAATAGAAATTTTAATAGATTAAAATTTATATAATTACGTCGCTCGGTCAAAATGAAAATAAATTTTCACTCCTTCCTCGCTAGTAATTATAAATAACAAAAACATGACAGACGAACAAAAAGTAGAAGTTCCAGCTAAATTTGAAAAACTAGTTGGAGAAGTAGAAAAAATGTCAATTGTAGAATTGGCAGAATTAGTAAAAGTTTTAGAAAATAAGTTTGGCGTTTCGGCAGCTGCTCCAGTAGCAGTAGCCGCAGCTGCAGCCGCTCCAGCAGAAGAAAAAACATCTTTCAATGTTGAATTAAAAGAAGTTGGAGCTCAAAAAATAGAAGTTATTAAAGTTGTTAGAGATGTGACCGCAAAAGGATTAAAAGAATCAAAAGACTTAGTTGATGCAGCTGCAGCCGGTACAGCCCAGATGGTGAAAGAAGGAGTTAAAAAAGAAGAAGCCGATGAAATCGCAAAGAAATTTACAGCCGCAGGAGCCAAGGTAGAAATTAAATAGAATTAGAATTTTTGAAAAAAGCGGGGGATTAAACCCCGCTTTTTTATTGTAATTTGGTTTGAAAATGATAAAATAGGTGAATGGTGAAAGGGCATTTAGCTCAGCGGTAGAGCGTTCCGTTCACATCGGAAAGGCCATAGGTCCGACCCCTATAATGCCCACAAATTTTATGAGAACAAATTGGAAAAATAATTTTAAAAATGGCAAGGATTTGATTTTGTCTACGTCTTCTAAGAATGGCTTTCCTAACGCCAATGTAGTCATTTCTTGTGGTTTTGTTGATGACAAGCTGTTGGTTGCAGATTGTCAGATGGTTACTACGATTAATAATCTTAAAGAGAATCCGAAAATTTCCGTTATTGCTGGCTATATTAGGCTGAAGGGGACCGTAGAAATTTTTTCTACGGGGAAATATTTTGATCTATGCGTTGGTAAAAGCAAAGGATATGATGTCAAAAATGCGGTAGTTATTAAAATGAGGAAATTTTTGATTTAGAAAAAGTTGTAAACATAAATGCCAACGAAATATAGAAAACTTTTTTGGACCGAACACTCTAAAATAAAAATGAAGCAATACGGGCTTTCAAAACAGAAATTGTTGGTCATACTTTATAGACCCGAGCGAAAAGAGCAGGGGATAGTTTTGGGGACTACGGCTGTCATGAAAACTAACAAAAAATTTATCAATAAAACGACACCTTTATTAAAAGTAGGCTGGCAAAAACCTCAAAAAGCTCCAGGGGAAATTTGGATAATGTATAAGGACGTTAAAACAGATATGGTTCCTACTAGGAAAATAATTTCAGCTTGGAGGTACCCTGGAATTTCTAAACCAGGGGAGGAAATTCCAATTCCGGAGGATATTCGCCTCAAGTTAATGCAAGAAGGAAACGGTTAGTATCATGCACGTCTTATTATTAAAATAAATTTATGGAAACAAACAAAATTATCGGCTATGTTCTATTATTAATTGGCGTTTTATTAATAGCGATGCCCCTATGGCAAACATATAATATTTTTACTGGTAAAGGCATGCCTTCCCAGGTTTTCGCAAGACCGGTGGCTCTGACAGTAAATCAAAATGTGAGCGCTTTCAATATCCCGGGGCAAGTCCAAAATGCACTGATAAAAGTCATACCAATTGATTTTATAGACAATATTTTAAATCTTATCACGTGGTTACTTTTATTATGGATTCTGATTTATGGTGGTGGCAAGATTGCTGAAATTGGTGTAAAATTATTAAATGGAACAAAATAGCAAACAGAATATTTTTACAGTGTGGCTGTTTTGGCATTTTTATGAAATGCCTAAATTTTTGTTAGGAGTATGGAAAAATTACATATTATTTGCTCTTAATTATTTTTCTTTGTCGCTTTTATTAAAATCTCTTTTTGCTCCATGGCGCAGATATAAATGGCACTACCCTAAGGGGTTTGATGTGGGAGAATTCCTTAGCACTATTATCTCCAATACGTTTTCTAGATTAATGGGGGCGCTGATGAGGATTATTCTAATTATTGTAGGAGTTTTGTTCCAGATATTCGTTGTTTTTGCAGGTTTAATAATTTTTATACTATGGATACTAGTCCCGCTAATTGCAGTTGCGGGATTTTTATTTGTTTTTATTTATTAATTATATATGGCATTTAATTTCGAACTTAAAAAATACTGAGAATCTTTTAGCGCTAAAAAGGGGAAAGTTCCCCCTGTTTAGATTCGCTAAAGTTTTTAAAAATATTTTTTTAATTATGTTTTTGTTTGCGGTTTTGCTTATAGGATTTTCCTTTTTTAATTTTACCTCTGGATATTCGGCCGCAAAAATGTTAGTTTTATTTTTATCTTTTTACCTTATTTTTTGGAACATAGTCTATTTACAGAGTTAAAAATAAAAAGGCCAAAAATTATATTAAGCATTGTAGATGCTGCAGCAAATCCGGATGACTATAATTTGGCAGATTTTTTAAATTTTAATACAACAAAAATTGTTTTGGATTCAATAAATTTTTGTGAAAAAGAAAAAAATTATAGCTAATTCAACTTCTTTGTTTTATTCCGCCGTTAGATTTAGTAAAGATATAAATTCAATTTGCTTCCGCCTAGGATTAAATCCTAAGAAATTATTAAGTGACATAAAAAACTATTTGGAGAAAACGGAGAAGCGGGAAACTAACGTTGGCGTTGCGTTCTCTGATGACTTCCAAAAAACTATAGAATTGGCAATTAAAATATCTATTGATAGGGGTCGTAATAGTATTGGTGAAAACGAAATATTGGCTGCGCTGGCAGAACAAGACGAATTTTTTAAAAAAACTTTAATTGATTATGATTTAAAACCAGAAGATGTTAAAAATTTAACCTTATGGCTGGATTCGGCAGAAGATTTAAACGAAAAAAATAAAAAGTTTTGGACACAAGAAAATTTATTAAGGGCCGGATCTTTGGGAAAAGATTTTTCAACTGGATACACGTTAACATTAGATAGCTACTCTACTGATTGGAGGAAAGTTGTTTCAAAATGGAAATATAGAGAAATTATAGGGCACGAAAAAGAAATAGGGGAGACCGAAGTGATTTTAGCTAAATCCAGTATGGCCAATGTTTTGATTGTTGGCGATGCGGGCACTGGTAGAAAAAGCATAATTGAGGCACTGGCTCAGAAATGTTATTTGGGTTCATCTTTACCTGAATTAAATAATAAAAGAGTCGTAGAGCTTGATGCTGTTTTGATTGGCAGCGCGAATTCCAGATTTTGAAAAATTAGAGTCTACTTTAGACCAAATATTTTCAGAAGTTATTTCTTCGGGTAATGTAATTTTAGTAATAGATGATCTGGAAAATTTTGTTGGGCAAAAAATGCAAAAGGCCGGAGCCTTTGATATATCCGGAGTCCTCTCAAAATATTTGCCATTACCAAATTTTCAATTTATAGGCATAACGTCTTACGAAGGGCTTCACAAAAGCATTGAGGGGAACTCCTCTTTCATAAGTTTATTTGAAAAAGTTGAGGTTTCTGAAGTCACGGAGGCTGAAACTATAAATATTTTGCAGTCAGCCGCCCTGGAACTGGAATATTCTAGAAAAGTTTTGGTTTTATATCCGAGCATAAGGGAAATCGTAAATTTAACCGCCAGGTATATGCCAAGTCTCCCTTTTCCTAAAAAAGCTTTAGATATTTTAGATGAATCGGTGGTTTACGTGCAAAGGTTAAGAGAAAAGGCCGTTTTACCGCACCATATAGCCGAAATTATTTCTAAAAAAACAGACATTCCCGTCGGTAAAATGGAGGTTAAAGAAAAAGAAGTTTTACTGAATCTAGAAAATTTAATTCATAATAGAATCGTTAATCAAGAAGAAGCGGTAAGCGAAATATCATCGCCATGAGAAGGGCAAGGATGGGTATTGCTTCAAAAACTAGACCAATGGGCACATTTTTATTTTTAGGTCCGACTGGAGTAGGTAAAACCGAAACAGCTAAAGCGCTTGCGCAAATTTATTTTGGTTCTGAAAAAAAGATGATAACCCTTGATATGTCAGAATTTCAAGAGGTCTCAGATATACCAAGGCTAATAGGGGCAACTTCTCCAGTAGAAATGCAGGGACTTTTAACCACTCCGGTAAGAGAGGCTCCGTTTTCTTTAGTTTTGTTGGATGAAATTGAAAAGGCCCATCCAAATATCTTAAATCTATTTTTGCAGATTTTAGACGAGGGACACGTAACAGATGGTCAGGGTCGCAAGGTTGTTTTTACAAGTACTATAATTATTTGTACTTCAAACGCTGGAGCAGATATTATTTTTAAGCAAGTTGAATCTGGTCAGGCGGTTGAAAAGGATAAATTGTTAGACGATCTTTTTGAAAAAAAGATTTTTAGACCAGAATTTGTAAACCGTTTTGATGCCGCTATAATTTTTCATCCTTTAACAAAAGATAATTTATTAAAAATAGCCCAACTATCTTTGCAAAGCTTGCAGAACAATTTAAAAGAAAAAGACATTGATTTTGAAATTACAGATTCATTAAAAGAAAAAATTGTTGATTTATCTTATAAGCCAGAGTTTGGTGCTAGGGAAATGAGAAGAGTTGTTCAGGATAAAATAGAGGATGTTGTCGCGGCGGCATTGCTATCTGATAAAATAAAGAAAGGTGATAAGATTCAAATTAATTCTGAAAATTTTGAAGTTATAATTAATCCAGCAAAGTCATAAATTGTTTTAAAGAATTAGTCGCTTGACAAAAGATTTTGTTTTTGTAATAATGCCATATATGGAAAATATTGGTAATAAAAAAATAAACCTCCAGTTAAATCTATTGTTAAACTTGCTTTTGTTACGCCAACGCAAGGAGGTTTTTGATAAATAATAAAAATAGCAAATATAAAAATCGTATATCAAAAATCCTCCTAATCGAGGATTTTTGATTTGGGATTTTTAACCCAATCAGCACATTCACAATTTCAACAAGAAGAAAAGAAAGGAAAGGAAAAGATTATGAACATAAGAAAAGGAAAGTACGGTCAGTTTCCAGGGATTCGGCTTAGTGATCGTCAGTGGCCAGACAGACAGATTATTTGTCCGCCGATGTGGAGCAGTGTTGACTTGCGTGATGGTAATCAGGCGTTACCCGATCCGATGTCGGTAAAGCCAAAAATTAGAATGTTTGAGGTTTTAGTCAATTGTGGGTTTAAAGAGATAGAGGTGGGCTTCCCAGCTTCCTCGCCAACAGAATATGAATTTACGCGTTGCTTGGTTGATGGTGGCATGATTCCTAAAGATGTGACCATACAGGTTCTTACTCAGGCTCGTGAGGATCTGATTGAGAGGACCGTAGAGTCGTTGGT
Source organism: Candidatus Staskawiczbacteria bacterium (assembly GCA_963756225.1). GTDB lineage: Bacteria > Patescibacteriota > Minisyncoccia > Minisyncoccales > Staskawiczbacteraceae > XYD1-FULL-39-28. The sequence continues at coordinate 33,476 of CAVWMZ010000008.1, read as the reverse complement.
TGGGGCAAAGCGGGCGATAATTCATCTGTACAATTCGACTTCTCCCGCGCAACGTGAAATCGTTTTCGGGATGAATAAGTCTCAGATTGTTGATTTGGCGGTCAAGGGAGCGCAGTGGGTAAAAGATTTGTCTTCAAAATTGACTGGGACTAATGTGGTCTTTCAGTATTCGCCCGAAAGTTTTTCGTCCACCGAGGTAGAATTTGCCCTTGAGGTTTGCGAGGCAGTAATGGATGCATGGTCGCCGACTCCCGACAATAAAATGATAATAAACCTTCCAGAGACCGTAGAAGTTGCCATGCCAAATGTCTATGCAGATCAAATTGAATGGTTTTGCAGAAATATGAAGCTCGTCGTAGCAGCGTGATTATAAGTCTGCACACGCATAACGATCGCGGCACTGGCGTTGCTGCTACCGAGCAAGGCTTGCTTGCCGGTGCCGATAGAGTTGAGGGAACTCTTTTTGGCAATGGCGAGCGTACCGGCAACGTAGATATTGTCACCGTCGCGCTCAACATGATGCAACATGGAATTGATCCAGGGCTTGGATTTCTCAAACCTTGATTTGATTCGCGAGGTGTGTGAAGAGTGCACTGGCATGAAAGTCCCGCCTCGCCATCCATACAGCGGACAGTTGGTTTTTACAGCATTCTCTGGCTCGCATCAAGACGCGATTCGTAAGGGATTAAGGGCGGCCGCAGAGAATCCGGACGGGCCATGGAATGTTCCGTACCTTACAATTGATCCAAAGGATCTTGGTCGCGAATATGAAGAGGTGATTAGGGTCAACGGCCAATCGGGTAAGGCCGGAGTTGCATATTTGCTTGAACACGGATGCGGAATTAAATTGCCAAAGGAGATGATAGCTGAATTTGGACCTATCGCAGGCAAATTAATTGATAAGCTTGGCCGCGAAGTAACATCGGCCGAGTTGAGGGAAATGCTATGGAAAGAATACGTTGAGCCCGATTCTCCTTACGGCCTCGAAGAATTTAATTCTGTCGAACAATGTTGGCAGTTGCTCCTGCTCTGCAAGGGTTAAATTTAACGATAGCATTTTAGATTTATTCGGAAATGGCAACGGTCCGCTCAATGCATTTATTCATGCGCTTCATAATTCAGGAAAGGACGTAAACATAATTGACCAGGCCGAACACACTCTAGGAGAGGGCTCCGAGGCTAGCGCTATAGCCTATGTTCAACTTAAGTTTCCCGACGGATTTATTTGTTGGGGTGCGGGAGTGGACACAAGTATCCAGTTGGCTTCAATTCGGGCAGTTATAAGCGCCTTGAATAGGGAATAACCAATTTTAGTTTTTTTATGCCTCGGTTGCAGAATCGAGGCTTTTTTATTGGTGCTTGTGCATAACCCCTATTATGATAAAAAAATCATTAAGCAGGGTGTGGATAACTGGTGTAGAAATAGGCATATTTACGACTATTTTAGGCTTTTGGAGAGAAGTGTTGACTGGGTATCATGAAGTGGGCTATAAATAAGATGAAGTGGGGATAGGTGGATAAGTGTGGGAGAACTGCTGAAAGAGGTGCATAAGCTATATAAATTATTTCTATGTTAATCGGTCAATACGAACACACAATTGATATTAAAAAGCGCCTGGCTCTACCCGCAAAATTTAGAGGAGAGCTTGGCGATAAAGTGATTGTTACAAAGGGAGTTGAAAACTGCCTGGTTGTTTATACAGAAAAGGAGTTTATGGTGATGTCGGAAAAGTTAAGCAATTTAACTATCAGCCAGCCCGAGGCTAGATCTTTTACCAGAACAATGTTGGCTGGAGCAATGGAAATTACTTTAGATAAACTGGGTAGGATATTGGTTCCCGATTATTTAAAAAAATATGCAGGTTTAAATAAAAATGTTGTTATTTGTGGATTATCAAATAGGTTAGAAATATGGGATTCAGAAAATTGGGCAACATGGACGAAGGAAGCCGAAAAAGGAGTAAGCGATATTGTTTCAAAATTAGGAGGGTTAGGAATTTAATATGATACATACAGCAGTCCTTAAAAAAGAAGTTTTAGAGGGTTTGGAACCAAAGCAAAACGAAAATTTTGTTGATTGTACGGTGGGCGAGGGAGGACACGCAGAGGATATTTTAAAAAAAAATGGGCCGTCGGGAAAAATTTTAGGAATTGATTTGGATCCGCAACAAATTGTATCTAGTCATTGGTTGGAGGCAATTCATAAAGATAGAGTAACTTTAGTCAACGATTCTTATACAAATTTATCAGAAATTATTGCAAGAAAAGATTTTCAACCAGTTAATGGAATATTGTTAGACTTAGGAATGTCGTCTGCACAATTGATTAGGGCGCACAAAGGATTCTCTTTCCAGGTAGACCAAGGTTTGGATATGAGATATAACGATAACAATTATTTGACCGCAGAGAAAATTGTAAATGAGTGGCCCGAGGAAAAAATCGGAAAACTTTTAGAAGATTATGGTGAAGAAAAATTTGCTAAAAAAATTGCTAAAAATATTGTAGAGCAGAGAAAACAGGGAAGAATTAAGAGCACATTTCAATTAATAGAAATTATAAAAGACGCAACACCGTCTGCATATTGGAGGGGAAAAATCCATTATGCGACAAGAACCTTTCAAGCTTTAAGGATAGCGGTTAATGATGAATTGGAAAACTTAAGAAGAGTTTTGCCGCAAGCAGTGTCTATTTTAGCTCCGGAAGGAAGATTGGCGGTTATATCTTTTCATTCTTTAGAAGATAGGATTGTTAAAAAATTCTTTATAGATGAAGGGAAAAAGGGAACTATAAAAATATTAAATAAAAAACCAATAATAGCAAGCAGGGATGAGCTCGGGAAAAACCCTCGTTCAAGATCTGCAAAATTGAGAGTGGCTGTAAAATTATAAAAATAAAAGTTTAAAAACACACATGACAACCGCAACATTAAGTTTTAGCAGAGTACAAAGAAATATACAAACTAAAATTGACTCTATTGATATTCCAGTTATAAACTGGAAGGCGATCTGTTTCGCAGGATTTTTTGTGAGCTTAACTTTGCTAGTTTTCTATGTGTGGCAAATAAATAATTTAACTAGAGGTTCTTATATAATAAATGGCTACGAAAAACAAATCAGTGCACTTTCTGAGCAAAACCAAAATTTAGAGGTTTCTTTTGCAGAAAGCAGCTTCATGGGGCAGGCCTTAACGAAAATACAGGGATTAAATTTTCAAAAAGCTGCGTCTGTAAAATATATACAGGATTCCGGCGATTCGGTCGCTATTAACTCAAAATGAAAAAGAATGTTAACTGGCGCATAAATATAATTTTAATATTGGCTTTCGTTTGTGGGACGGCTATTATAGGCCGTCTATTTTTTCTGCAAATTATAGAACGAAAGCTTTACGAGGCGCAGGCTCTTGGCCAGCAAGTGGATTTTAATAATATTACGGGTCCCCGTGGCCAGATTTTCTGTGAGAATAGTCAGGAAACAAAGGGGGCTCAGGGATCGGGTGATATTAAAAGTTTAGCCATAGATAAAGACAGCTGGACAATCTCTGTAAATCCAAAAGATATTTTAGATAAATCATCATTTGCGGAGACGCTCAGTAAAAACATCGGCGAGACTTCCGATCAAGTGCTGGCGGCACTAAACACTCAAAGCCAATATGTAGTCATAAAAAAAGATGTGTCTTTAGATGAAGCAGACAGGATTAAGGCACTTAATATTAAAGGTTTATTTTGGCAAAATAATCCCGACAGATTTTATCCTCAGGGGCCAATGGCATCGCAAATTATAGGATTTGTGGGTGGCTCGGGAGCTGGACAGTATGGCATAGAGGGCTATTACGACGATATTTTAAAAGGAAAATCCGGAATTCAAGAAGAGGAATCTGGATTGGGAGATATTTTTTCAAATGATAACCAGAATTCTTTGAACGGTTCAGACGTTTATTTAACAATTGATTATAATATACAATTTCAGGCAGAGGAATTATTGCAACAAGAACAAAAAAAAGACGACATAGATGCCGGTCAGATAATAGTTATGAAACCTGATACCGGAAGAATCTTGGCCTTGGCTAATTTTCCAAGTTTTGATCCTAACCAATATTCACAGGTGTCAGATTTAGGCATTTTTCAAGATGCCACCGTAGAAAAACTATTTGAGCCCGGATCTATAATGAAACCATTTACGATGGCGGCTGCATTAAATGAAGGAAAAATAACTCCAGACACAACATATATTGATACCGGCTCCGTTACTTTTGGAACTCAGTCTATTCATAATTTCGATGACGAAATACATGGAAAGCAAACGATGACCCAGGTTTTGGAAAGTTCTATTAACACTGGTGCAGTTTTCGCAGAACAGCAAATTCCACATAAGGTATTTTTCGATTATTTAGATAAGTTTGGTTTTAATGAAAAGACAGGAGTTGATTTGCAGGGAGAAGTTTATTCACACAACGATTTATTGAAAACTGGACCAGATATTGAATTTGCTACAGCTGCTTTTGGACAGGGAATAGAATTAACTCCGATGCAGATTGCCAGAGGCTATTGCGCTATAGCTAATGGGGGAAAATTAGTGAAGCCATATATAGTTGAAAAAATTGTCAATGGAACGGACGAAACTGATACAGAACCCGATATTTCACAAGACACGATTGTTTCCCAGGAGACGCTTTCGCAATTAAATTCAATGTTAATCAGCGTTGTTGATAAGGGTTTTGGTGGAGTGGCAAAAATTCCTGGTTATTATATAGCCGGAAAAACTGGAACGGCCCAAATTCCTTTACCGGGTGGGGGTTATGAGCCAGATAGCAACATGATACAAAGTTTTGTCGGATATGGTCCTGCTTTCAACCCACAATTTCTAATTTTGGTGAAACTTGACCATCCCAAGGTTTCAATCGCCGCCCTATCTGCAGTGCCAATTTTCAAGCAATTGGCGCAATATATAATCAATTATTGGCAGATTCCTCCGGATTATGATCCTAGTGTCGTAAATACGACCACCAAGCAATAAAAAATCCCGAAGTACGGGATTTTTATTTAAATGTGGCCCCAATGGGATTCGAACCCATGTTACTTGCTTGAGAAGCAAATGTCCTAGACCAGGCTAGACGATGGGGCCAATTTCTTATAATTTTAACAAAAAAAAATGTTTTTGTCTATCAACATTTAAGTTGCGACATAATAAGTTATCCCCATACCTATAACTCCGTTTTATAGTAAAATGTAATAATGTCAAAAAATTTATTTAAAAATTATATATATCCTATTGCGGTTTTTTCCGGAGGAATGATTGGGGTTGGTTTTTTATCTTTGCCGTATATTGCGATGAAGTCGGGTATTTGGTTGACGATTTTTTATTTTTTGCTTTTAACAACTAATAGTTGTTGCGATTAATTTAATGTTTTGTCAGATAAGCTTAAAAACGCCAGATTTTAAAAGGTTTCCGGGTTTTGCAAAATATCATCTTGGAAGTGGGGGATGGTTTTTAGCAATGCTGTCTACTGTTGTCGGTTCCTTCGGAGTTCTTTTGGCCTGCCTGTTAGTGGGTTCAAATTTTTTAACAAGCCTTGCATTGCCGTTGTTTGGCGGAAATATTTTGTTATACACGCTAATATATTTTTTTGTATCTGGATTGTTTGTTTTTCTCGGAATCAAAATTATTAAAAGGGTTGAGCTATATGTTATAGCGCTTTTAATAGTTGCCATATTGTTTGTGTTCATTGAGGGATTGAGCCATATAAAAATATCCAATATTTTTACAGGAGATCTGGAAATTATATTTTAAAAACATTTTTTTGCCATATGGGCCGTTGCTATTTGCGCTTTGGGGTACTGGATTGGTGCCGGAAGTGGAAGAAATGATAGTCGGCAAGAAGCGTTTGTTAAAGAAAATCGTTTTAATCTCTACTATAGGGGTGTCTATTTTTTACCTATTATTTATATTTTTAATATTGGGAATTACGGGGGGCGGGACAACAGAGTCCGCTTTTGTCGGTCTTAGGTCTGTCCTTGGAGATGGGGCGGTATTCATTTCCTTGTTGGTTGGAATTATGGTCACAATAATGGGCTTTGTTACCCAGGCGATTATTTTAAAAAAAGTCTTTATGTATGATTTAGGTGTAAAGCAATGGCATGCATTCGTCATGACCTGTTTTACGCCCTTAATTTTTCTTTTGCTTGGTTTTAATTCATTGATACCATTGCTATCTATTCTTGGCGGTTTCATCTTGGGGATATCTGGAATTTTGATTCTATGGATGTATAAAAAAATCGGAGGTAAAAATATAATAATTTATCCATTGTCTGCAGTTTTTTTATTAGGAGTAGTATATGAAATAATATATTTTATTAATAATTATAAATAAATAAATAATTTAAGTATGATTATAGAAATATCAATTTTTTTAGCCTCGTGTTTTATTCTGTCTTGGCTTAGCTCGAAACTTATAAAGACTCTTACTGAGGTCGCTAAATATTTACGTTGGAGGGAATTTATAATAGCCTTTTTCGTAATGGGCTTTGCAGCTTCTTTGCCTAATTTATTCGTTGACTTAAATGCTGCCCTGCACGGATTGCAGCAGATTTCCTTTGGAGACATTATGGGCGGAAATTTAGTTGATTTATCACTTTCTATGGCGATAGCAGTTTTGTTGAGCCGAAAATTTATTTCTACGGAAAGTAAGATGGTGCAAGGTAGTGCAGTTTTTACAACCGTTGTTGCTGTTTTGCCCTGGATTTTAATATTTAGAACTGGCGGGTTGGACCGAATAGATGGCGTAATTCTAATTTTGTCTTTCTTTGCTTATGCTTGGTGGCTTATTTGCAAAAGACGATAGATTTAAAAAGGTTTACGGAAATAAAGGGGTTAGAAAATATTAAAAGCAAGTCGTCTTTTGTATGGGATGTAATGAAAATAATTATAATATCTAGGCACTCTTCTAGCGTCTTCTTATGCGGTTGTGTATACTGCTCAATATTTTGCTGCAACACTAAAGGTCTCTTTGGCTTTAGTGGGCGTTTTAATTGTTGCATTGGGAAATTGTTTTCCGGAAATATACTTTGGCGTTATCTCCGCTAAAAAGGAAGAAAATTGGATGGTATTGGGTGACATGATGGCTTCTGTTATTGTTTGTGCAACACTTGTTCTAGGAATTGTCGCAGTAATTTCGCCATTTAAAATAATTGATTTTTCTCCGTTTCTTATTGCTAGAATTTTCATGATTATAGCGTGCGTATTTTATCTAATCTTTATAATTTCAAACAAGAAGTTAACTAAAAAAGAAGGCCTGTCGTTGCTTTTCTTATATGTTGTATTTCTATTAACAGAAATTTTTATTAAATTTTAATGTCCTTTTACGAATATACCAATAAAAGTGTATCAGAAGTTTTAAACAATTTTAAAACTTCTGCATCGGGCCTTTCGAAGAAAGAGGCGATTTTATGTCAGGAAAAATATGGTTTAAACGAGGTCAAAACAAAAAATGTTAACGCTTTGGAGGTTTTAATCAGGCAATTAAAGTCGCCTTTTACATATTTACTTTTAATTGCAGCTATAATTTCTATATTAATAGGGCAGGCTGCGGATAGCATCGCCGTTTTAGCCTTTATTTTTATAAATGTAGTCATAGGTTTTTTTCAAGAATACAGAGCACAGAGAGCGGTTGTGCTTCTTCAAAAATTTATTCCTCAAAAAATAAAAGTTTTGCGCGATGCAAAAGAAGAGGTGATCAATAAAAAGTTCCTAGTGCCAGGGGATGTTGTTCTGCTTGAGGCGGGTGATACTGCGCCAGCCGACCTAAGAGTCATAAGCGTGCAAAATTTTTTAATAGATGAATCGGCGTTAACCGGCGAGTCTGTTCCGGTTTCTAAAATTGCGGACCCATTAAATAAGGAAGAGAAAGAAATTTTCCAAGCAAAAAATATTATTTTTTCTGGGACCTCTGTTTTATCTGGTAAATCTAGTGCGGTTACGATAGCTACTGGCAAGGATACGGTTTTTGGCGGTATAGTGAAGGCAATTTCGGGGATAAGGAGAGAGAGTACTTATGAAAAAAGTATCTTATATTTTTGTAGGCTAATTTTAAAAATTGTTGTTATCACAATAATTTTAATTTTTATCACAAATATTGTATTAAAGGGCGTAAATGATATTTTAGAGCTTCTTCTGTTCTCGGTAGCGTTAATAGTGAGTATCTTGCCGGAGGCTTTGCCGGCCGTGGTAACGTTTGCTCTATCTGAGGGAAGCTTAAAAATGGCAAAGCAAAATGTAGTTGTAAAAAGATTATCTTCAATTGAAGACCTAGGGAATATCAAGGTTTTATGTACGGATAAAACGGGAACCTTAACTCAAAACAAAATGTCCTTAGAAAAAACAGTTTCTTCTGATAAAAAGAAGTGTTTTCTATACGGGATTTTAAGTTCTGGGGCAGATAAGGTTGGTGACAAAATTTTGAATCCTTTTGATGCCGCTTTATATCAAAGAGCGCCCGAAGATATATTAAGAGAATCAAAGAAGTTTAAAGTAGTCTCAGAATTACCTTTTGACTCTTACCGCATGAGGTCTGCTTTTTTGGTGCAATCAGTAAAAGGAGAGAAATTTTTAATTGTTAAAGGTGCTCCAGAGTCAATTTTTAGAAGTTGTTCTAAGTTTAGTGGGAGTTTTGATAAAAAGGAAATTAAAGATGACATAGCGAGAGAAGGTGAGGATGGAAAAAGAGTTTTAGCGCTAGCTTTTAAAAAAATAGAAAAAGATAAGGAAAATTTAAAAGTCCAAGACGAAAAGGGCCTTATTTTCTTAGGTTATTTTGTTTTCGAAGATCCGCTTAAAAGTACGGCCAAAGAAGCAATAGAATTATCAAAAAAATTAGGCGTTAAAATTAAGATTATAACCGGCGATTCAAAGGAGGTGGCCGGATATGTCGCTAGGCTTACGGGCCTAGTTTCTGGCTCTGATTATTTGATTTCCGGTGACGAGCTAGAGAAGCTATCAAAAGAAGATTTTGACGATGCTTGCGAAGACAAGACTATTTTTGCAAGAATTTCTCCCGATATTAAGCACGAAATAATAAAATCTTTACAGAAGAAACATGAAGTGGGATTTTTAGGTGAGGGAGTAAATGACGCGCCAGCATTAAAAACTGCTGACGTTGGAATTGCTGTCGTTGAGGCGTCTGATGTGTCCAGGGAATCAGCCGACGTCGTGCTTTTGCAAAAAGATTTAAGGGTTATTGTAAACGGAATAAAAGACGGCAGAGCCATTTTTGCAAATATTAATAAATATATAAAGACTGCTTTAGCAAATAATTTTGGCCAGTTTTACTCGATGGCAGCAATATCCTTATTTATAAGTTTTTTGCCGATGCTGCCAGTTCAGATTTTATTAAGCAATATAATATCTGATTTGCCTCTAATTTTTATTGCTACCGATGCGGTTGATTTAGAGGAATTAAAAAAACCCGAAGCATATCAACTGCACAGGGTTTTGCCATTAATTATTTCATTGGCTCTAGTGGGCACACTTTTTGATTTTATATTTTTTACTATTTTTTACAAAAGCCAACCCGCAACCATACAAACTCTTTGGTTTATAGAGGGGTTATTAACGGATATACTTTTGATTTTTATCGTAAGAACAAGGCACTTATTTTGGAAAGCAAAAAAACCGAGCCCTTGGCTTTTGTGGTCTACGGTATTAGCGGGAATAATTATTGTTGGTCTCCCGTTCTTAAAGATTGGACAAACTTGGTTCCATTTTGTAACTCCGCAGATTATTCCTTTGCTCATTGTATTGTTGTTAGTGGTAGCGTATTTTGCTCTTAGTGAATTTGTTAAATTGGTTTATTTCCGTTATTGGAAACCCGAAGATTCTGTGGTAAGTTAAAATAAAGATTTATGGATTTAACAACAATACTTTTAATAATAATTGCAGTCGGCGTAGTGGTGGCGATTTTTTTATTGTTAAGAAAAAAACCGGAGTCAGAAAAAAAAGAAGATGGCTCATTGCTTATGTTACAGCAGCAGTTAGGCCAACTAACTCAGGCGGTTGATAGTAAGCTTTCGGAATCTAATAAAAATGTACAAGAGCAATTTAAACATTCAGCAGACATTATTAGAAATGTAACTGAGCAGTTAACAAAATTAGATGCCACAAGTAAGCAGGTCGTCGGCTTTGCCGATCAATTACAAAAACTTCAAAGTACTTTAACTAATCCAAAACATAGGGGTAATCTTGGGGAATATTTTTGGACGCTATACTTAAGGATGTGTTTCAGCCGAATCAGTATCAGCTTCAATATCAATTTAAGAATGGAGATAAGGTTGACGCAGCGATATTCTTTGGAGAAAAAATCATTCCGGTAGATTCTAAATTTTCTATGGAAAACTATACTAGGATTATTGAAGAAGCAGATCCTACTCAAAGGGGGGAGCTAGAAAATGAATTTAAGAATGATTTAAAGAAAAGGATTGATGAAACTGCAAAGTATATTAGGCCCAATGAAAATACTATGGAATTTGCATTAATGTTTATTCCCGCAGAAGGTATCTATTATGATCTTTTAGTAAATAAAGTAGGAGCCGTAAAGGTTAATACGAGAAGTCTTCTTGAATATGCGGCGCGTGAAAAAAAGGTTCACATAGTATCGCCGACAACATTCTATGTCACGCTACAGGCAATTTGGCAGGGAATACGAGCTTATAGTATTCAAGAACGAACAACAGATATTCTTAAGAACGTTGTGATGCTGCAAAAACATATTGCAGCGTACGAGGATTATATGAAAAAGATAGGCAATAATTTAAGTACAACCGTGAACTCATATAATACGGCCTATAAAGAACTGGGCAAAATAGACAAGGATGTTGTTAAATTAACAGATGGGGATTTAAAGTTAGAGATTCAAAAAATAGAGGGTCCTACCATTGACGAGTAAAACTAAAAATGATAAGATATCTCTATACTAAACAACAAAAAATATGATCGCAATAATAAAAACCGGTGGAAAGCAATATATTGTTAAGCCGGGAGATAAGTTAAAAATAGAAAAAATAGATAAAAAAGAAGGAGAAGAAATTTCCTTCTCAGATGTTTTATTAGTTGAAAAAAGTAGAAAAATTGATATTGGAACTCCGTTAGTGAAAGCTGAAGTTTCGGCAAAGATTATAAGCCATGGAAAGGGGGATAAGGTTATTGTTTATAAATATAAATCAAAAAAGAGAGAGAGCAGGAAAATAGGCCATAGACAGCCTTATACTGAAATAGAGATAATCGGAATAAATAATTAATTAAAAAAATATTAAACCCGCAAAAGTGGGTTTTTTGTTTGTATGCACGTAGGGATTGACATTATATTTGGTAGGAGTAGAATTTAAAAAAATGCGTTCGTTTACAACTAACGCGAAAAAGGAGGAATTATTATGAGCACACGTTTTGACGGATGGCCTCACGTTATTGAGTCTCAGCAGTTTAGCCGCGAATGGATAGAGGGGCAGTTTTTGCCACTTACAGACGAAATGGAGGAAATTTTTAATAAGGGCGGTTCGGATATTCTAGCAGGGAAGAGGATGGTTACATTTTTCTATCAACCCAGCACGCGCACTCGCATGAGTCATGAAATGGCAATCGATTATCTTGGAGGCAGAGTTGTTTTTTCAAGTGACAATGCCGGAGAATTTTCATCGGCGAAAAAAGGAGAAACCCTTGAAGACACAATCCGGGTTATCAATCGATATCGACCAGACGTGATAGTTCTAAGGTATAAAGGAGAAATCGGCGCAAAGTTTGCCGCCGAGGTTTCGTCAGTCCCGATTATTAATGCGGGAGATCGTGAGCCCGGTCAACACCCGACACAATCCTTGTTGGACATAAGGACTATCGTAAAGCACAGAGGCGTCATCGATGGTCTTAAAATTGCAATGGTCGGTGACCTGAAAGAAGGACGCACGGTTCGTTCGCTTGCATACCTTCTCGGAAAATTCAAAGACATTTATATTTATTTTGTTTCGCCCCCGAGTCTTGCGATGAATCGCGACGTTCTAGATTATTTGCAGAGACACAATGTGAAATTTGAAGAAGTCAGGAATCTAGGGAGTGTTGCCGAGAAAGTGGATGTAATATATCAAACCAGAACTCAAAACGAATGTGGGTCCGTAATGTCAAAAGAGGAATATGCGGCTGGATATTACGATGTTGATGGCGATATAGTCGCTGAGATGAGGGATGATGCAATAATCATGCACCCGTTGCCAAGATTTGACGAAATCACTAAGTACGTTGATCAATTTCCGCAAGCAGTTTACCTGACCGAGCAGGTTGATAGCGGGTTGTTTACCCGAATGGCTTTGCTTAAAATGATTCTCGCTCCATAAGTTTAAGATAGTTTTCAGTTAGCATGGGATCGCAAGATCCCTTTTTTATTTGCGTTATTATGTTAAAGTTAAAAAATGAAAAAAGAGATAGGTTGGCTTTTAAAAGAAAAATACTTGCCCCCACACCACAACAAAAAAAGGTTTTATTTTTCCGCAGTTTAGCCCAAAAAATATTAATGATATTTTAAATCATCGAGCAGATGAGGAGATTTTTGTTTGGTGTGGGGGTAAAGCAAGCCTAATTAAGAATTTTTATAAAGACGTAGAAAGATTAAAAAGTGGCGAACCCATAGATTATGTAATTGGATTTACGGAGTTTTTAGGCTGTAAAATTGATTTATCTAAAAAACCGTTAATACCGAGACCAGAAACTGAATATTGGGTAGAAAAAGCAATAAAAATAATGCAAAGGGGTGAGGAATTAAGCTATCCTAAAATTACGCGATCGCGTAAATTTGGCACAGCTAAAAAAAATAGTAAGACTAAAGTTTTAGATATTTTTTCCGGGTCGGGGTGTATTGGTTTGGCTGTTTTAAAGCATGCTAAAAATGTAGAGGTAGATTTTGTCGAAAAAAATAAAAATTCAATAGAGCAAATAAAAATTAATCTGAAACTAAATAAAGTTAATGGAAAAGTTTAATATTCAGTCAGATATTTTTAATAAAGTAGTGGGGAGGTACGATTATATTTTTGCCAATCCGCCATATATTCCAAAAACAAAAATAAATAAAATTCAAAAATCAGTTTTAAAATTTGAACCTAAAAAAGCTCTTTTCGGCGGGATTGATGGGCTTTTTTATATAAGAAGTTTTTTGAAAGATGCGAAGAAATATTTAAATACCGGCGGAGTAATTTTTATGGAATTTGATCCACCACAAAAAAAAGATATTGAAAAATTAATTAATGAATATGGGTTTTCAGATTATGAATTCTGCAAAGATCAATATAATAAGTTGAGATATGTACGGGTGCTTGATTATTTTTTTTAACTTAGTAATATAACTTATCAAATATTTTTTGCACATTGTAAATTTAAAAAAGGAGGTAATCATGATAAGCACCCTAGCAAAAGTTGATGACCAGGCGCTTTACGATATAGCGAGTGAGAAAAAGATCTGGGGAACTGAAGATGTTTTTATTTTATTTCCGTTGGGCAGCCAATTTGATCATTTAATAAGTCAGATGCTTGGAAGAATTGGTGTTTTCTGCATCGTGGCAGACCCGAGCCGAATTACAGTTGAAGATATCAGCAGGCTTAAACCTTCTGGCATAATCCTGTCTGGCGGTCCGGACTCTATGTACGACAATCCGCTAAAGCTTGACCGCGGCATATTCGACTTACGAATACCTGTCCTTGGCATCTGTCTTGGATTTCAGTATTTGGCAAACCATGTCGGTTGCAAGGTGGTCAAGGGCGAAAAGGCGGAGTTTGGAACGCACAAGCTAACCTTGAAGTTAATCTCGCCGTTATTTACTGGCTGTAAGAATAATATGCCGGTTTTGGAAAGTCACGGAGACAAGGTTGAGCCAAATTCGAAAATTAAAATTCTTGGGACCACAGAAAATGCGCCCGTGGCCGCCGCAAGGTTTGGTCATTTGTGGGGCGTTCAGTTTCATCCCGAGGTTACCGAAACAGAAGAAGGGCAGAAAATTTTTGAAAACTTTTGTTTTATAATTTGCAGCGCCCAAAGGTCGCATTTGGCAATAAGTCTAAGCGACAAGAAGATTAATGAGTTGCGCAACAAAATTGGCGATACAAAAGTTTTGCTGGCGCTTTCTGGTGGTTTGGACTCTTCCACGGTTGCCTATCTGTTAAGGCGGCCCTAGCGGGGAAAGTGGGTCAATTGCGGGGTGTTTATATCAGGGGTATTGATAGGCCCGATGACGAAGCTTGCGTGATGGAGTATTTTGGCAATCAGGACTGGATAGACGTAAAGGTCGTTGACGCGACCGAAAAGTTTTTACAGGTATTGGCCGGGAAATATGATGCCCACGAAAAAAGAGTGGCGATGAGGAGCGTTTACAAGGAGGTGCTGGAAGGAGAGATCAGAGATTTTAACGCCAGCTTTATAGCGCAGGGAACTCTTTATACAGATATTTCTGAAAGTGGCTCTGGTTTCGACTCTGGAGCAAAGAAGGCGCAAATCAAGCTTCATCACAATGTTAATTTGGGATTTTCTGTGCCCGAACTTACTCCGTTGGACGATCAGGTGAAAGATACCGGGCGTAATATTGGACGTGAAATAGGCGTTCCAGAAATTTTATTATTGCGTCATCCTTTCCCGGGCCCAGGATTAGTTGTAAGAATCGAAGGAGAGATAACGGCTGATAATTTAAGGATCGCTAGGCAGCTCGATGGAATTCTTATTGAGGAATTGCGCGCTAATAAATTGTATGAGACTGTTTGGCAAGCCGGAGTAAGAGTTACTACTTCAAAAACCACATGCACAAAAGGCGACGATAAGGCGTCGGGAATAATAGGAATCCCTTGGGCTGTTTGGAGTGTTAATGGATTTACGGCTAGAGCGGCAGAGCTCCCGTGGGGTTTTATGAAGCGGGTGAGTCAACGCATGACAAACGAGGTGCGCGAGGTCGGTAGCGCCTGTTTTAGAACAACCGATAAGCCGCCTTTGACCATTGAATTTGAGTGATTATCTTAAGCGGCTGTGGCCAGGCAAATTGTCTGGTCTTTTTTTGCATAAGCATCCTGGTGATATTTATTGTGCGACAAATATTATAATTGTGGAGAGTTTGACAGATTTTCGATTTTTAGTAATATAGGCCTAAGGGTTTGATAGCCCGCACATTAACAATTTTTACTGATTAAACAAAGGAGGCTCTTATGATAGCAAGATACGCAAACAAGGCGATTGGCGCAATTTGGACAGATGAGAATAAGCTCGCCGCATGGCAAAAAGTTGAGTTGGCCGTGATTGAGGCAAGAGTTTTTTTAGGAATAGTTCCAGAGGATATTTTTCTTAGGATAAAAGGCAAATTAGGATTAACGCCGGTTGATATTGAGTGGTGGAAGCAAAAGGAGAGTGAAACAAATCACGACTTGCAGGCCTGGGTTGAGGAGAGGCGCCGGCATTTGCCGGTTGAGCTTCGGCAATACTTCCACGAAGGAATGACCTCATACGATACCGAAGAGACGGCATTTTTAATTCTCATTCACCAGTCGCTCGCTCAAGTTTTTTCCGGTTGTATCTCCTTAAAGAGTATACTGGGGGAGTCGGCATTAAAATATCGTTATTGTCCGATGATGGGCGTGTCTCACGGACAGCATGCCGAGGTACAAACTTTTGGTAAAAGGAATTTAACATGGTTTCAAGAAATTAGTATTGCCGAAGCTAAAATTGCAAGAGAGGAGGAGGCGCTTTGTTTTTCTAAGATATCTGGGGCCATCGGAAATTACGGTGAACTCACCCCCGAAATTGAAGCGAAGGCTCTTGAAATATTAGGATTTAGGCCTTATTATGGCGCGACCCAGATTTTACCGCGTCAAATTCATGCAACTCTGGCGGAGTCGTTAGCGGCGCTAGTATCTGTCATTTCTAAAATCGGAACTGATATACGTTTGGGTTCAAGGTCGCCCCGGCCAATTTATCAAGAGCCGTTTGGAAAAAAACAGACAGGGTCCTCGCGCATGCCTCAGAAGCAAAATCCAATTACGGGAGAGCAATTGGAGGGCATGGAAAGAATTGCTTTGGGTTATCTGGTGATGATCATGCAGAATATAAGAACGTGGGAAGAAAGAGCTATTGAGCAGTCATGTGTTGAGCGCGTTGCATGGCCCGATCTTTTTCATGTCGTGATGCGATCTCTAACCGCATGCACGAAAATCATGAGTGGTCTTCGGGTTTATCCTGATAACATGATTAAAGATATTATTGATACTCGAGGAACATGGGCGGCTGGCGCAGCAAAGGGGTTTTTGGGAGAAAACCTGGTTCAGTTTGGTATTACCGTTGATGACGCTTATAAGATAGTTCAATTGGCTTCGTTTGTTGCCTTTCAGCCCGAGGGAATGTCAGAAGCAATAAGGGTGAATCCTCCGACTTCTTTAGCCGATGCCGAAAAATGGGTGAACATATTTTCAGGTTTAATTAGGGAAGAAAAAGTGCTCTCAATTAAAGATATAATTGGAGGTGCCTGTTTGCGAGTTGTGCCCAACCTTGATATCACGCAAGCGCAGATTGATGAGTGGAATCAAGCGTTGAGAAAGCTGTTTCTTTTATCAGTGCATATTCCCGCTTTTAACATAATGTCCGAACCTTTACCTATTAATGAAGGGTGGGATATAATTTTTTCGATTCAGAATCGTCTGAACGATGAGGGGTTTCTTTTTAAGCAAGTTTTAGAAGTTTAAATTAAAGTATAAGTTTGGCCCGTTGCACAGTGCGCGGGCTTTTTTATTTATAATTTGCTAATTGACAAATTTTTCAAAATTTAATAATCTTTATGAAGCCATGCTTTGTCAAGACATGGTTTGCTCGTTAACAAGGCTCATAAAAGAGCCGTAAAGAAGAGGAGGCCTATTTATGGCTAAGCATTCGTTGGTAAGGGCTGGATGGCCCATTTTGTCGGGACTGGAGTTAGTTTCTCGCGGAAAAGTTCGTGATACGTATCGGCTGCCCGACAATCATTTGTTAGTGGTGGCCACCGATGCGATAAGTATTTTCGATTTTGTTTTGAATGCCTTGGTGCCCGAGAAGGGAATAATTTTGAATGCGATGAATCATTTCTGGTTGAAATATTTGGAGAACTTCGGTTTTGAGACACATTTCGTTGCCGTCGGCGCAGACATCGACAAATATTTGCCGGCAACTCTGCGTAACGACGTAAATCTCCAGTCCAGGGCGATGGTGGTTCAAGAACTCAAGATGGCAAAATTCGAGTTTATCTTTAGGGTTTGCTTAACCGGTTCTGTTGTGGCTAAGTATAATGAAACGGGATTGGTTTATGGGCACAAGCTTCCCAAGGGTTTGCAGGATGGTGATCAGCTGCCGTGCATTCTTGATACGCCAACTACTAAGGCCGAAAACGGCCACGACGAACCTGTTTCGCCCAAAGACGTTAGGGATGCTTTCCCTGCAGACGCCTACCTTTTAAATACCATCGTCGAAATAGCCTCATCTTTTGTGGAAAGCCGCGGGATTAAGCTAGCGGATACGAAGTTCGAAAATTGGCCAAAACGGTACGCTCGCTGACGAAGTTTTAACGCCCGATTCATCCAGATTTTGGGATTTACGCGAGTGGCAAGAAAGTCGTAAATTAGCCGAGGGAAGGAAGGCCCCTACATCTTTGGATAAGGAATTAGTGCGTACCTGGGGTAAAACCATGGGCATCAATAAGCTTGATCCAAAGGAGCCAGATGACGTTGAAAAAGTCCACGACATGGTTGTGCCAAAAGAAACCATCGCCCAAACTACCCAGGTTTACAGGTATATTTTTTGGCGGTTAACTGGTAAAACAATTGACCAGTATCTTCGCGATGTTTTGGATGTTCGCGTTTTGAAAAAGCAAAAACGGGGCATTGCAATAATCTGCGGAAGCGAATCTGATTTGCCGGACATTAAGTCGGTTTGCGGCCCCCGAGAGAATATTAGATTGAACGTGGTTAGTTGCCACAGGAACCCCGAAGAGTTGGTGGATCTTGTAAGGGATATGCAAGGGGTTGACGTGATTATCGGCGTGGGAGGCAAGGCACTGGCATTGCCCGGAGTTATTGACGCATGGGCTCACCATTTCAAGAAAAATATTCGAGTTGCAGGAGTCGCATTAGGCGAAGAGGGCAGCAATGAATTGCTGGCCGCTCAGCTTTCAATTGAAGAGCTTCCCAGTCAGCCAGTTATCGTAGATGAATTTACCGGTCGTGCATATGTTGGATCTTCGGGATTGAGAAAGCTGATTCAGCGTATCGATGAGGGCGAATTGCCTCCGGCAAAACCTAGAAAAGAGAAGCCGGTTCGGTTGAATATTCAGTTTTAATTTTAAAAATGTTTTCCATGTCCCGACAGTACGCTGTCGGGACTTTTTATTTATGTTTGACATGAATTTTAAAACCTGTTAATGTCAGCTAATGATATTTATTGATGGGGAATGTACAACAAATGGTTTGATATTATCGCAACCGTTTGCTAGGGAGCACATTTAAAACAAGCTATTTGTCGTTTATGCCAAAGAAAAATTTAAAGAAACACAGAAAGGATTTAACATGCAAAAAATAAAGCACCTGAGAAAGCCCGCTTCG
Organism: Candidatus Staskawiczbacteria bacterium; assembly: GCA_963756225.1. Taxonomy (GTDB): domain Bacteria; phylum Patescibacteriota; class Minisyncoccia; order Minisyncoccales; family Staskawiczbacteraceae; genus XYD1-FULL-39-28. Next base: position 14,856 of record CAVWMZ010000008.1, on the reverse strand, counting down.
CTGGGAGGAGATGAGAGCCCAGAGAATGTTTCGTTTGTATCAATGACTGAGCGTGAGGCCTGGAACAGACTTTTTGGAGATATGGGGGCAGAAGATATCTGCACGAAGATTAATGGATTTTATCCAGGTTGTAGGTTTGAATTTGTCTGCAGGAGCAGACGGAAGAAACTAGAGCCTCAAGATTTTATACCAGGGTGTGAGTGCGCGGCAACGGATCACGACGAGATGGAGGCGTGGAACGTTTTATTCCGCAATATGGATCTCGAAGCGATTCGTCAAACAATAAATGACGTCTGGTTGGACCCTCATTATAATTTTTTGCGCATGGCAAGAGAAGAAGGGCCATCGTGTCCGAATCTTTTGCAGGTTCCTGCAACTACGTAAATGCAATAGATATAAGTAAGAAAACGACGTGTCCCGCGGCTTATGTTTGTGGGACTTTTTTATTACTCTTTATATTTTATGTCAGAATGTGCTAAAATATATGAATGCCAAGCGTAAAATCTATACAATTATCACCTAACTCGCTAAATCTATTTTTAGAATGTCCGCATTGCTTTTGGTTAGATAAAAATTTAGGAATTAAGCGTCCGCCTCCATATCCATACGCCCTGAATTCGGCGGTGGATGCTTTATTAAAAGAAGAATTTGACACATATCGCGCCAAAAATTTAGCGCACCCACTTCTTAAAGAACATAATATAAAAGCACATTTATTTAAAAATCAAAAATTATTAAATCAGTGGAGAGATAGTCGCGCCGGAATAAGATATTTTGATCAAGAATTGCAGGCAACTCTTTTTGGAGCAGTTGATGATGTTTTAGAATTTGAGGATGGAAAAGTTGCCCCATTAGATTATAAATCAACCGGCAGCTCAACGGCCAATGTTTACGATAGGTTTCAACTTCAACTGGACACGTACACATTTTTAATGGAGAAAAATGGTTTTAAAACAACCAGAAAAGGTTATTTGGCTTTTTACATTGTTGATAAGAGTAGGGGATTTATTGATCGTCTACCATTTAGAAAAGAAGTTTTAGAAATTGAGACAAATCCGTCAGATATTTATGAAATTTTCAAAGACGCGGTGAACATTTTAAGACAGGGACACCGCCGATGCACAGCACCGATTGCCAGTATAAGAAGTGGTTGGATGGAGCCAGAGCTTTCAATTGATAACAGCATTTTTTGTAATATATAATTAATTTTAAAATTAATCATATATTGCTGCGCTTGGTCGTAATGCAAGAGCTCGCTCTTGCATTACGACCACATTTATAATATAATATAGATAGTCTAATAGTTAGACAATCAAACTAATTAAATAAAAAATACCATGGCATTCAAAATTACTAAATTTTTAAAGAAAAAAAGAAATATTTGGATTATAATAATTTTGGTAATTTTAATTATTGCCGGCTGGCTTGTTTTCGGCAGAAAAAATAATTCCGGTTCTATCCAAACTGGTTTTGCGACAAAGCAAAATTTACAGGAAACAGTTCTTTCAACTGGGCAAGTTGTCAGCGGAACAGATCTTGATTTAAGTTTTCAGGGAAGCGGCGTTGTAAGGAAAATTTCAGTTACAGAAGGAACCACCGTGCAACAAGGACAGGTTTTGGCTTCGCTTGACGAATCGTCGTCTTATGCCAGTTTAACTACTGCGCAAGGGTCTTTTGACCAAGCTCAGGCAAATTACGAAAAGCTTTTAGCGGGAGCCACTCAACCGAATATTCAAATAGTTCAGGATTCTATTAATTCGTCTAAGCAAGATTTAAGTAATGCTTATGGCGGATCAATAAATACTTTAAATATAGGATATACCGCAGTATATAGTTCAGATTTTTTAGCCAAGTCAACCGAAGACGTATATTTTCCTACTTATGACGTTGTTGGTCTTGAAGTTAGAAACGCTAAAATTGAATTAGACGGAATTGTGCAAAACATAAAAAGCTCACTGGACGCAGTTAAGGAAAATCCAACGCAACAAAGCGAAGACGCATTAATATCCCAAGAAATTATAGCATTAAATACCGCCTATAATGATGTAAATGTTATTCGCGTGCAAACTGATGCAGACACATATTCAACTAGAATCCCCGATTCGCAAAGATCAGCTTTAGATGCTCAAAAAACATTAGTAAGTTCTGCGTTGTCGGGCGTTACTTCATTACAACAAGAATTTGGCTTCTTTAAAATTAGCTTTGCAAAGAGGAGAAGACCAATTAAGTGTCACAACGGCTCCGCCGACACAGGCAGATATTGATTTGGCAAAAGCTCAGATGCTTTCGGCACAAGGCCAAGTTGATGCAGCACAAGCAGTAGTAAATAATTCAATTATAATAGCTCCAGAATCTGGAACAATAACACAGGTAGACATAAAATCGGGAGAACAGGCACAACCAGGGCAAGAGGTAATGATTTTGCAAAATGTTAATAATTTGCACGCCGAAGCAGACGTAAGCGAGGCTAACATTGCAACCTTGCAAGTGGGCCAGCCCGTTGATTATACTTTTGATGCGCTTGGTCCAGACCAGCATTTTGCCGGCAAGGTTTTAACAATAAACCCGGCTTCAACAGTAATCTCCGGCGTAGTGGATTATTTAGTTAAGGGTAGCTTAGACAATATTCCAAATATAAAGCCGGGCATGACAGCCAATATGACAATTATGGTTGCTCAAAAAAGCAATACTTTAGCTGTGCCATCAACGGCTATAATAAATAATAATGATAAACAATACGTAAGAGTTATTGATGACAAAAAAAATCTAACCTATCACGAAGTTCAGGTTCAAACCGGATTGCAGGCCGATGGGGGACTGGTTGAAATTACTTCAGGGTTGAGCGATGGTCAAGAGATCGTAACTTATATGAAACCATGACGGTCTTAATTGAAGTCGAAAATCTTAAAAAAGATTATATAAGTGACGAGGTTGTCACGAGAGTTTTGCATGACGTAAGTTTTAAAATTAACGAAGGAGAATTTGTGGCAATTATGGGTCCGTCCGGATCTGGCAAGTCAACTTTGATGCACATTTTAAGCTTCTTAGATAGGCCAACTTCTGGAACTTATAAATTTGAAGGCAAGGATACAAAAGGATTTGACGATGAATATCTGGCGAAACTAAGAAATGAAAGGGTGGGTTTTGTTTTTCAGTCATTTAATTTGTTAGCTCGTACTAGTGTTTTAGATAATGTTAAGTTGCCTCTAGTATATAGTAAGAAAAAAGATTTTGATGAGTTGGCAGAAAAAGCATTAGCATCAGTCGGTTTGTCTCACAGATTAAATTATTTTACAAACCAAATTTCGGGTGGAGAAAAACAGCGCGTGGCAATTGCAAGGGCCCTTGTTAATAATCCAGCTGTAATTTTTGCCGATGAGCCAACGGGAAACTTAGATTCTAAGTCTGGGAACACGGTTATGTTTATTTTGCAGAAATTAAACAACGATGGCCATACAATTATTTTGGTAACTCACGAAACCGATACTGCAAATCATGCTAAAAGAATTATCCGCATAAAAGACGGAAATATTATTTCTGATGAAAAAGTTAAAGAACGTACGATTGCAAAAGAAGACACGGATTTAGTGAAATAATTTTTTCCAGGATGTCTATACAAAAAAGCCCTGCGACACAACCGAAGTCATAATCGCAGGGCATGGGGGTCATAATTGAGGTGTTTTGTGGCGAAGCTTGCGGACCAGCAGACGAACTATGTACCAGACTAGGCACCAAGCTAATCCACTGAGCATAAGGGCGCCTCCCTGGAATATTTCGTATGCCATATCTTCGCCAGTTATCATCCCCTGAATAATATTGACAACGAGCACCAGCGATCCAATTGCTAAAAGCATTATTCCAAAAATCATAATTTCCTCCTTTCTAGAGAGTAGATTGTTAAAAAGCAGATGTTGTAGATGGTTTTTATTATATTACTATTATTAAATTTTGTCAATAGATAATGGACTTCATCGGAACTATAAAATTAGTTTTTAGAACCTTGCTTGCCAGAAAGGGCAGGTCGTTTTTGACTATATTGGGTATTATTATTGGGGTTGCCGGAGTTATAATTATAATTTCTTTGGGGGCTGGAGCGCAAAGTTTAATTCTAGGTCAAGTGACAAAGTTAGGGGCTAATTTATTGTCGGTGCAACCTGGTGCAAGTAGCAGCAATGGGCCGCCTTCGTCAGTTTATGGCATCACGGTAACAACTTTGGTAGATTCTGATACAACTTCATTGCGCGATACCTCACAAGTTCCGCATGCGGCGGCTGTTAATGCCATGGTCCGAGGCTCGGCCTCAATTACATGGCAGAATAAAGAAGTTGATACAAATTTTATAGGAACTGATAGTAGTTATCCAAACGTTGTGAGTTTTGCAATGCAGGAGGGCCAATTTTTTACCCAGCAGCAAGATCAGGGTTCGTCAAGCGTCGTTGTTTTGGGTTCTACCGTCGCAACAGAATTATTTGGAGCAACGGGAGTTAATCCAGTTGGCCAGGTTATAAAAGTCAGAAATTCTTCGCAGACCCAGGCCGGTGGGATTCCTTTGCGAGTAATTGGAGTTATAACGCCCAGGGGCAGTTCATTTTTTCAAGATAACGATGACCAGATATTTTTGCCTCTGGCGATTGGGCAAGAAGAAATACTTGGAATTCATTATTTAAATGCAATAAATGTAAAAGTTGATTCGGCCGTTAATCTTGATCAAACAACTGCTGATATAACAAGAATTTTAAAACAAAACCATCATATTTTATCCGATAAAGATATTGATTTTACGGTTTATAGCACAGCAGATGCCATAAGCGTTTTAAGCACTATTACAAATGCGCTAAGATTATTTTTGACAGCTATGGCGGCGATTGCTTTAATTGTAGGCGGAATTGGAATTTTAAATATAATGTTAGCCACTGTTGCGGAAAGGACGAGGGAAATTGGTTTAAGAAAGGCGGTTGGGGCAACAAATGTGGCGATAATGAGACAGTTTCTCTTGGAGGCTGGAATGCTTACATTCTTAGGCGGAATCATTGGAATTATCATTGGTATAATAATTTCTTATTTAATTTCTATTGTGATGAATTATTTGGGGTATGACTGGGCGTTTGTGGTTTCTATAACTTCTGTAGTTTTGTCTATTTCTGTTTCAATTTTAACGGGTGTAATTTTTGGATTATATCCTGCGCTTAAAGCGTCAAGATTAAATCCAATAGAAGCGCTGCGTTATGAGTGAAGTATAATTTTATATCCTGCCAAATACTAAAATTTTTTGTGTCAAAAAATTTTATTTGCCAGGATGCCTATGCATGAATAATAGCAAAGCATTGCAACAATCGATAAAGGCTTTATCCGCCAACCCCGTGAGGACGGTTTTGACGACTCTGGGAATTATGATTGGAATTGCAACAGTTATTATGGTTTTGTCAGCGGGTGCGGGATTTAAAAGTTTAATAAATAGCGAAGTTGCATCTTTGGGAAATAATACTTTGTTTATAAAAACTCGTGTTCCGCCAACAACAAAAAATCGTGCGGCCAGTAGTATAACCGGAGGGCTGACTCCAGGAGTTGCGGTGGGAATTACAACTTTTAATCAGCGAGACTTAGACGATATTAAGAAATTGAATAATGTTGTAGACGACTATGGAGAGGTGACCGGCATGGCAGTCGCAAGTTACAGAAACAACGATAAAAGCGCGATTTATTATGGCGCATCTTACGAAAAATTTTCAATTGATCAACACCAACTTTCGGAAGGAAGATTTTATACTCAGGCCGAAGATGCCGGCGCTTCTCAGGTTGTTATTTTGGGTAACAGTATAGCAAGTGATTTATTTTTACAAGATGATCCAATCGGAAAATTAGTGCGTATCGGAAATTTAAATTTTCAGGTTATTGGAGTTTATAAGGCACAGGGAGGAGGGGACACCGGGCCAGATGGCGGTCTTTATGTGCCATTAAAAACTGCGCAGTATAAAATGCTTGGAATAAATTATATAACTATAGGTGTTGTAAAGTTGCAAAATACAAACCTGGCCGATGCGACAGCTGCGGAAATCAGCCAAACTTTGATGCACAATCACAATATTACAGATCCGGCTAAAGACGACTTTGTTGTTGTGACACAGGCGCAGGTTTTAGATATTTACAATACAATTTTTAATGGAATTACAATTTTATTAATTGCGATTGCTTCTATATCTTTAGTTGTCGGCGGAGTAGGGATTATGAATATTATGTATGTTGTAGTTACAGAGAGGACCGCTGAGATTGGATTAAAGAAATCACTGGGTGCCACTAATTCGGATATTTTGAAAGAATTTTTAATCGAATCTATTTTAGTTACAGTGCTTGGCGGAATTATAGGAATTATTTTAGGAAGCGCGCTAAGTTGGCTTCTTTCTCTTGTTGCAGTCGCTTATGGTCTATCGTGGACGTTTACTGTTCCGCTTTATGCGATACTTATTGCAGTTGGAGTCTCTGGAGCAATCGGAATATCTTTCGGAGTTTTGCCGGCAAGATCTGCAGCACGAATGGACCCAATTGAAGCTTTACGCTACGAATAGTTTTGCTATTGTGACTCAAGTTATGGTAAAATTGAGTAATATAAACTAATCTTAAGTAAAATATGTTCAATTCTAATAAAGCTTCGGGTCCGTCTGCTCAGGCAGGCCAAGTATCAAGGTTGCTTCTACTTTTAGCGGTGATTATTTTAGTTGCGGCAATAATTACTTTTTTAGTAATGAAAATGGCAGAAAAACCGCCTCAACCCGTAGAGCCAGTATCGCCATCAGCTCCGTTGCCAATTTACGAAAAACAACTAGGCAATATCGATTTTGTTTTTGAATCTGCTATAGATAGAGGACAAGATTTAAAAGCAGCTGATGTTACCGATAAAAAAAGTACATCGGCAAAAGATTTGCCGATAGATAACCCTGGAGCAAAATTTATTCAAGTTACAATTGGGGCAAAAAATAACGGTACAGTAAATACTGATTCTCGTGCATGGGATATAGAAAATATTGTTGACTCTCAGGGAAGGAATTTCGTTCCTCTTGAGGGGACCGTTGAACCATGGCTTCCTGTTCCTAATTTGTGCGGTGCGTTGTTGAAGCCTGCATTTGATCCGACCCCTTGCACTAAAATATATGAAGTTTCAGAAGAGTCGACGGGATTAAAGATAAGAGTTGAAACGGGGCCAAATAATGCTTCTGTAAGCGGGGACATAACCAAAATGAATACATATTTAATAGATCTAATTGTTAAATAATAAGCTTTTATAAATTAATATAACTAAATAATAATTATTAAAATGGCACTTCAAGACAATAAGGACGAAATAAAAGCACCAGAGAAAATTGCTCAAACCGGAGAACAAACGGTCCATTTTAAGCATGAGGGTGAAAAAACTCCAGAGAAAAAAGAAACTTATCCTGACGATAAAATAGTAGCAGCCGAACTTAGGAAGCAGATAGAATTAATGGAATTAGACCCGGCTAATAAAAAAGAGGCGGAAATAGAAAAAGAAAAAATAGAATATTTGGGAGAAAAAGAAAAAGTTGAACATCTTTTGCAGTTAGCTCGCGAGAGGGGCTTGGTTTTTGCTATACAAACTGCGCGAAGCATGAACGAGCCGTATCTCTTGGATATTTTGCATGATACTTTAGCACAGGAGGGACTATATAAGGACTTCGTAAAGTAATAAGAACCGGAATATTTTTAAGATATGGTAACGAGGAGGAAGTTGTGAGCGCCTAGAGAAATCAGCGGAATTAAATAAAGATTTACAAAATGGATATTATAATTCCAGGTCTAGTAATAGTTTTCATAATGATTGTTTTAGCATTTATGATAGCCTTGAATGCTGAAACAAATGAAAAAAATTCGGTTTTTGGCGGACTTGAAATGGTTCTGTTTTTGGTTATGATGCCGAAGCACACCTCTAGAAAAGATGGGGAAGTGCATAAAGAGGAAAAAAATTTGATCTCTCAGATGGAGCAAGTTTTTGCTAATTTTTTATATTTAAAGCGGCCTCGGATGTTTCAAAATCCGCCATGCTGCGCTTTTGAAATTGCGTCCCAAATAGGCGGTTCGGATATCTCTTTCTATGTAGCGGTTCCTAAATATTTAGAATCGGTTTTTGAAAAATATGTTCAAGGCGTTTATCCGAATGCGGTTGTAGATAGGGTGCCGCAAGACTATACTATCTTCGAGCCACAAGGCGCATCAAGCCGGGGCGTATTTGAGGTTAACTGAAAGCTCGCTTTTCCCGATAAGCACCTATCAATCATTAGAAACAGATCCGTTGGCACTCGTAACTAACGATTTAAGCAAAATTGCGGTTGACGAAGGTGGGGCTGTGCAAGTGTTAATACGCCCATTGTCTAAATTAAATTTAAGAAAGAAAGGAGAAAAGGCTTTAAAAAAAATAAGGGAAGGAAAGCCCGTAAGAGTTGCCGCCATACAGGCATTTCATGATCCTATAATGGAAACGGTAGGGGATATGTGGAACACATTAACCGGAAAAGATTTAAGAAAAAAGGAAGAAGAGGCGGGTGTGAGGGACAGAGAACAGAGTTTTGATCAAAAGGGTTATGACGCGATACAAAATAAAATTCAAAAACAGCCATTTGAAGTTAATATAAGGATAGTGGCGTCTGCTCAAACGTCAGCAAGAGCAGAAGAAATTTTAGCTCATTTAAATTCGTCTTTTAGCCAGTTTTCTTTGTCTGCTATAAATAGCTTAGAACCAAAACAAGTTTATAAAAAAGAATTACAAAAATTGATTTACGACTTCAGTTTTAGAAATTTTAATACAAAGCAACTAAATATTTTAAATTTAGAAGAGCTAGCCAGCATTTATCATTTTCCGACACAATACATTGAAACGCCATATATTAAGGCGGCAAAATCAACCTCGGCGGCTCCGCCCGCAGATCTTCCGCTAAAAGGAGAACTTTTAATTGGAGAGGTTGATTACCGAAATGAAAAAAAGAAAGTTTATTTTGCCTCAAGAGAGGATAGGCGAAGACATTTTTATTATATTGGGCAAACCGGAACAGGAAAGTCTTATTTTATGCAGGGTTTAATTATGCAGGACATTTTAAACGGTGAAGGCGTCGCCGTTATTGATCCGCACGGAGAACTAATAGACGGTATTTTGGCATCAATTCCTAAAGAAAGAATAGATGACGTAGTCATGTTTGAACCATTTGACATTGAAAGGCCATGCGGTTTAAATATGTTAGAGTACGATTCGCCAGAGCAGAAGGATTTTGCGGTCCAGGAAATGATAGCGATTTTTATGAAGCTTTTTCCACCAGAGATTATTGGTCCTATGTTTGAGCACTACATGAGAAATGCGATGTTGGCTTTAATGGCAGACAAAGATAACCCGGGAACTTTGGTTGAAATTCCAAAAATGTTTACTGACCCAAATTTTTTGCAACAAAGATTGGCAAAAGTTTCTGACCCGGTTGTAAGGTCTTTTTGGACAAAAGAATGGGCTCAAACAACCGGTTCCACAAGGTCTGATATGTTGGGATACGTTGTCTCAAAGTTAGGCAGGTTTATTGAAAACGAGATGATGAGAAATATTATAGGTCAGTCGCACTCAGGTTTTGATTTATCGGAAGTTATGGACGGCAAAAAAATATTTTTAGCAAATTTATCTAAAGGTTTAACAGGAGAAGTTAATAGCTCGTTGCTTGGATTAATATTGGTTTCAAAAATGCAGATGGCAGCCATGAGAAGAGCCAGAGTCCCGGAGGAGCAAAGAACAGATTTTTATTTATACATCGATGAGTTCCAAAATTTTACAACAGATTCAATTGCCACAATTTTATCTGAAGCCAGAAAATATAAGTTAAATTTAACAATGGCGCACCAGTATATGCCCCAATTGACAGATCAAATTAGAGAAGCGGTTTTAGGAAACGTTGGAATGATGGGAGCATTTAGAATTGGAGCTGAAGATGCCGAAAAATTAGAAAAGCAGTTTGAGCCGGGATTCTCAAGATTTGACCTGGTGAATTTAGATAACCGTACAATGATTGTAAAAATGCTTATTAACGGTAAAATTTCAACACCGTTTAAGATGAATACTTTGCCGCATGCCGCAGGAAAGCCAGAAATTATTGAAGCTATCAAAAAAATATCTAAACTGAAATATTCCCGTCCTAGAGATATTGTAGAACAGGAAATATTACAACGCTCGTTTGTTGATATTCCGCCGGTTATACCGCCACCTCCTCCGCCAAGGCAATCAATTATTCCACCTACTAAGAAGTAATACCATGAACCAAGAAATAGAAATTCAAGTTAGAATTAAAGACCCAATTTTAGCCGAAAGACAAATTTTAAAATTTGGTGAATTTGTTAAAGAGCGTCAGCAGAAAGATGTATATTTTGCTACGCCCCAGAAAGATTTTTTTGCAAAAGATCCTCCCGTAGAGTATTTGAGAGTAAGATACGAAAAAGATAAAAATCATTTAAATTATTCCTTCTTGCACTTAAAGGAAGATGGTTGGTTGTTAGCAACTGACGAGTATGAAACATTAGTAGAAAAACCGGAAATTGTTGAAGAAATTTTTAATAAAATAGGATTAATTACAAAAGTTACAGTAAAAAAGATAAGAAAATATTTTCAGTGTGGAGATTTTGAAGTGACTCTAGATAGTATAGAAAACTTGGGGGATTTTATGGAAGTGGAAGCGAAAAAGGATTTCGGTGGAGCAGAAATAACCCGTAAGCATTGCGAGGAATTTTTAAAGAAATTAAACATAGATTATGAGATAAGTAAGGACGCTGGATACCCACGCCTGTTGTATAGAAAATTAAATCTAAAGCAATAAAAAACCACCCTTGAGGGTGGTTTTTTATTTTATTCCTGTGCTCTTTTAACGTATGTTCCTGTTTCTGTATTAATTTCGATTACATCACCTTCTTCAATAAATAATGGAACCTGTATGACTGCGCCAGACTCCAATATTGCTTCTTTGGTTCCTCCTTGGGCCCTGTCTCCCTTAACTCCTGGAGCAGATTCTTTTACTTTTAGTTGAACCTTTATGGGCAGTTTAAAAGTAATAATTTTTTCTTCAAAAACAACGCCGGTTACAGTTTCGTTTGGTCTTAAAAATTTAGCTTGGCTTCCGATTTGGTCTTCTGTGAAAAAAAATCTCTTTGAGGGATCTTTTTCTTCGCAGAAAAAATATTGGCCCTTTGTTTGATATAAAAATTTAATATCTTTTTTTTGTAGATCAGCCTCATTAAAAACATCTCCTTGCTGAAAATTTCTTTCCTGAACTCGGCCATCTATTAAATTTTTTATTTTACTTTGAATAACCGGTCTCCTTTGAGCCATTTTCATCATGCTGGCTTCCAGCACTTCCCACGGCTGGCCTTCATAAATAAACTGAACTCCTGGTTTTAAATCTGTATGTGTAAGCATGCGAACGAAGTGAGCACCCGGCCCTCTAAGCTGTCGCAAAGGTGCAGGATGAACAAATTTATTATTTTAATTTTATATTTTATGTAGCTGTCAAATTAGCATAGAGGGCCGGGTAATCTCCCTTCAGTCAATTATTTTCCACTCCACATCTTCTTGTTTACCGGCATATTCTAGCCATTCGCCATCTCTTATAACAAACCATTTTTTCTTTGTTTCAGACCAAATCATTGGGTCTCCTCTATAAAATGGTTTTTTTACTATTTCTTTCGGCTTTAATCGGTCTAATTCAAGCCATTTTTTAAAGACGGTCTCAATTGTATAGTCTAATTTTCTGGTATTTGCCCATGAGGCAACCTTGTCGATAGCTTCTTTGGCCTTCTCAATTGAACCGGCTAATTCCAGTAATTGTTTGGCTGGTTTTGTATATCTAGAATAAACTATCTTCCTCTTTTTAGCATTTTCTTTCAATTCTTGCAAGTTCAGCCCTTTTGACATAAAGAAGTGGGTAACGATCTGTCTTATAGCTGTTTCTTCCTTTAGCTCTTCAAATTCTTTTATCACGCCGTAGCCTTTGGCGGAGGCGGCCACAATATATTCCTCAATTTTTTTTGCATTTTTTTCTCCAATGCCTAGCTCTCTTATTCCTTTTAATCTCTTTTCTTTGTAAACATCACTTATGTCAATTTTTAAATTATTCAATATGTTTATGGCGTTTTTGTAGGCCTTTAATTTGTAACTTAAAGCCTTGTCTCCCTTTATCTCTAAGAGTTTTATAGTTTCCCCAAAAATTTCCGATATTTCCTTATTCATCACCATTATTTTACCATAGAGATGGGTTAGATAAAATCCTTGACAATAAATCACAATCATGATATAAGCAAGTACAAGTAGTCAGCACATTTCCAACAAAAAAACCGCTCTCGCCGGCAACCGCTTTTACAAGCATCGCGAGAATTTAGATTGGAGAATGCATGAGCATAATACAGATATGGGAAAACCGTCTCGCGGAAGCTCGCGAGATGCAGACGCGAGCTAATATATCTCTTGACGAGGCTTTGGCTGGTAAGAATGGCCGGTGCTTTGTGTCTTTGCGGGCGGAACAATGCGAGGGGAAATGGCTTGCCGGTGGTTGTCTCTTGGTCGGCTTTAGTCGGAATTGGATCGTTTTTCGCGGAGCCGTTGGAGCTGTAGCGGATCTGGTCAGCCGTCTTCAGGCGGAAAAGGTAAAAATTCCGCGATCCTCTATGAGTGACATGAGGTACCCCCAAGGGTTCCTGTTCCTCGAAAAAAAAACACATGTGGTATATCCTGCGTAAGGCTATTGAGCAGGCCAAGCAATCCAGCGGTAAGTAGATTCTCGCGCGAGCGAGAAGCAGAGGGCAGTGAATGTTTTATTCGTTCCTGCCCAGTTTTTTTACAAATTTTCTGAGTTATTTTATAAAATAGTTTTTTATGATAGTATTTAAATATGGAAAAGCGTCATAGAATTTTTGTAGCCATAAATTTGCCTTATGAAATAAAGAAGGAGCTATTTTCGTATTCTGAAAAATGGAATGAGCTACCAGCAAAATGGACGGCTAAAGATAATTTGCATATTACTTTAGAGTTTTTAGGCGCCTTAACCGATGAAGAAATTGGTGAAGTTTGCGTTATTGTAAAACAAGTTTCAGAAAGGCATAAATCATTTTCGTTGAATTTGAATCAAGTTCTTTATGGACCGCCTAAAAAGATGCCACCAAAAATGGTTTGGGCTGAGGGTAAAAAATCAAAAGAACTAACGGAGCTTCGCCAAGATTTGGAAAATTCTTTAACCGAAAAGGTTGCCTTTGTTCCTGAGAACAGAACATTTGCTCCCCATATTACTTTAGCTCGTATCAGCGCATGGGGGTTTAAAGCAATTGAGCCCGAAGAAAGACCCGAAATAAACGAGAATATAGATTTGGCTTTTACGGTAGAATCAATTGAAGTTATGGAATCAGAAATGCATCGAGATGGGCCAGTTTATACTATTTTAGAATCTAATAATTTACAGGATTAATTAATAAAAATAAATGAAAATACATTTAATTGGAATTGGCGGAATAGGAGTTAGCGCATTGGCGCAATATTATTTATCAAAAGGACACGAGGTATCCGGGTCAGATTTGGTTGCGTCAGAAATAACGGATCTATTAAAGAAGAAAGGAATTAAAATATTAATTGGCAATAAAGTAGAAAACATAAAAAAAGATTTAGACCTAGTTGTTTATAGCCCGGCTGTTAAGAAAGATAACCCAGAGTTGTTGCAGGCTGCTAAATATAATTTAGAAACTAAGTCTTACCCTGAGGCCTTGGGCGATTTAACAAAAGAATATTATACTATTGCAGTTGCAGGAGCTCACGGGAAAAGCACAACCACCGCGATGATTGCATTAATTTTAGCAAAAGCCAAACTTGACCCAACGGTTATTGTGGGCACTATAATGAAAGAATTTGGCGGTTCTAATTTTAGAACCGGGAAGAGTAAGTTTTTAGTAATTGAGGCTTGTGAATACGATTCATCCTTTTTGCAATATTTGCCCAAAATAACTGTTATCACAAATGTCGATAAAGAACATTTAGATTATTTTAAAACTTTTGCTAATGTAAAAAAAGCATTTAGGAATTTTATTTTAAAACTTCCCAAGGATGGATTTTTAGTTTTTAATAAAGACGAGAAGAATACTCCGAATATTAAAAATCCTAAATTTAAAACGATGGGATTTTCCTTAAAGTCTAAAAATAAAGAAGCGGCGTTACTTAGAAAATATTTAAAAATTCCTGGGCAGCATAATATATTAAACGCACTTGAGGCTTTGCAGGTGGCTAGAATTCTAGGGATTCCAGATACGATTTCTTTTAAAGCATTGTCGGAATTTAGAGGAACCTGGAGGAGATTTGAAATTAAGCCAGGAGTAGCAGGAAATAAAAAAATAACCGTGATATCTGATTATGCACACCACCCAAATGAAATTTTAGCGACATTGAAAGCGGCAAGAGAAAATATTATAATAAAAAAATATGGTGCGTCTTTCAGCCGCATCAGCACCAGAGAACCTATTATTTATTTAATGATTTTGTTAAAGTTTTTTCGAAAGGCGCCAATAAATAAAATAATTATAACAGATATTTATGATGTGGCTGGCAGAGAAACAAAAATGATAAATAGCGAGGTTAGTTCAAAAAAATTAGCGGTAAAAATAAAAAAAGAAAACGTTTCATATCTAGCCATCGCCGATTTAGAAAAATATATTAAAGAAAATATTAGTAGTGGAGAAGTGCTGATTATAATGGGTGCGGGGGATATATATAAACTTGCCGATCGTTTTTGAATACCTTTAACCAGATTGACTTTTCATCGTTAAAGTTATAAATTATAAATAGCCAATCTG
>CAVWMZ010000007.1:0-6427 GCA_963756225.1 Candidatus Staskawiczbacteria bacterium | reverse complement strand
TTTCATCGTCTACCTTCTGACCAGTACGTATTGCTCACCCAAAGGCAGCGGCTCGAAGGTCTCCGGATTCACAATCCGCACGCTGATCCCCGGCAGCGGATGCCCAATACTGGCCCGCTTCGCGCCCACCTGCCTAAACTGCGCCGCGCGGAAATCGCGCGTGTTCACCGTGACCGCAGGCGAGCATTCAGTACACCCATAGCCTTCCAGCGGACGAAGTCCGAAACGGTCTTCAAAAGCAATCGAAGTTCGCTCCGGCAGTTTTTCCGCACCCGCCATCACATACTGCAGACTGCCGAAATCTTCCGGCTCGCAGCGCCGGATATAAGCCTGCAAGAATGTCGGCGTCGCCAGCAGAAATCCAAAGCAGCTCCTCTGGTGGGCGTAAATCGCGACACGATAAATTACTGGTACAACAGGTTTCGTGTGGCAATTTATGCTCATCAGCACAAAGAATTGGAAAAAGATTTTCGGTGAAGCGGAAGTGGACGAATCATTTTCGGAGCAAGGCGCAAACGCGGATTTCACGGCAAGCTGAAACGCGGACGAGGCACGCAGAAGCAACAGGTGTTCGGAATACTGAAACGCAACGGACATGTTTACGCGGAAATTGTTCCTAACTGTAAAAAAGACATTCTGCAAAGCATTATCAGAGGGAAAGTAGATAAATCAGCAGTAATTTATTCGGACAGCTGGCGTAGCTATGACGGACTTGTTGATGTAGGATACGACAAACATTTCAGGGTTAATCACGGAGACAATGAATTTGCAAGGAAAGGTACAGGTATTCACATCAACGGCATTGAAAATTTCTGGAGCTTCACCAAACGTCAACTGGCTAAATTTAATGGTGTAAAAAAAATTTCAAACTGCATCTTAAAGAGTCAGAGTGGCGCTACGGAAAAACAAATGATACAATGAAAAAAGAATTGTGGAAAATTATTAAAAATATTATTAAATTAATCGGCTACTTTGACTAGTCTTGCTAGTCTAGAGCCTTAATATTTATCGTTGCCTCCGTATTGGTCTTTATATTTTGAGTATTGTTAACTTACCGGATGTCTATAAAAATAAAAATCCCAGAACATAAAATAAATATTCTGAAAATGATTAGAAAAAAATTTATAATTTTCATAAACCTATCAAATGAGCAATGCTTTTAGTTGCAAACTGCACTAGACCAATTTATTAATTTTTTCATTTCAGAGAATCTATCGTCGGCCCCCAGGACTACATTTATTAGATAGTCGCTATTTTTCAAATTATTTGTCACCAGAAGCAAACATCCATTAGCCGCTAAGGTAAACCCAGTTTTACTGCATACTATTTCGGGAATTTCCCCTAAAAGTTCGTCGGTATTATTTACGCCGCCAAAAGTTGGCACATAAAGACTTTTTAGTTTGCTTATATCTGCTATTTGGCTATAATTTTTTAAAATATATTCTGCAAGTTTCAATAAGTCGTTAGCGGTAGAAACGTCTCCCGAACTTAACCCAGTAGGATCTACAAAAAAAGTATCCGAAAGCCCCAAATCTTTTGCCTTCTGATTCATTAAGCCCACAAATTTTTGCTCACCAATTAATTCTGCTAAAGTATAAGCTGATTTATTGCTTGATTCAATGAGCATTATTTCTAAAAAACTTTTAACAGGCATTGTTTCTCCCAATTTCACATCCTGCTTCATTGAATCCTGCGCATCGGCAACACTGTCCACCGTTATAGTATCTGTTAAATTATAATTGTCCAAAACAACGACTGCCGTCATTAATTTTGTTAGGCTAGCTATCGGTAACTGTACATCGGCACCCTTATCAAAAATAACTCTATTTATTTCTTGAAGATCGCTTTCAACAGAAATGGCGGCCTTTGCGTTTATTTCCGGTTGTAAATTTTCTACTGGGAGCGCCTGAGCGGCGTTCCCTTTAAAATTTACAGTATTCGAAACCATTTGGGATTTCGTTGGTTGCAACGCTCTGGACACCACCAGAAATATCCGCTGAATATTCTTGATTATTTTGATTTTGTGAAGAATCATCTAAAACCCATTGCAAACCGGCAATCACGTATACAAAAAGAGCCAAAAATAATACCGATAATAGCGGCCCAGTGATTATTCGCCTAAGATTCATTTTTTTTAGCCTTTTCTTTAGTTATGCTTATATGTAATTCTTTCAACTGCTTTTTATCAATTTCCGACGGAGCATCCATCATAAAATCTCTGCCATCTCCTGTTTTTGGAAACGCGATAACTTCTCTTATATTTGGTTCGTTCTGTAATATAGAAACAATCCTGTCTATGCCAGGAGCTATTCCGCCGTGTGGAGGAGTGCCGTACTTAAAAGCTGTAAGCATGTGTCCGAATTTTTCTTCAATTTCTTCTTTTTTATAGCCCATTATCTCAAAAACCTTTTCAAGAACCTTTGGATCGTGGCTTCTGATTCCGCCACTGGCCAATTCCATGCCGTTTAAAACAATATCATATTGATTAGCAATAATTTTTCCTATATTTTTCTTTTCTAATACATCTTTAATAAATTCCTGTTTTTGCGCTGAAAAAGGATTGTGCATAAACGTCCACCCCCCATCTTCTGTTTTTTCAAAAAACGGAAAATCTATTATCCAGCAAAAAGCCAAAAGATTGGAGTCGTTTTTATCTTCTCTCAAGTCGGGCTTATCTGAACTATATTTTTCCATCGCCTCTTTGTAAGGAATTCTTGGAAACGGCACTTCCTGTATTTTTTTATTGGGGAATAAAGCCTCAATCAATTTAATAAACATCCTTTCAACCAACTCAAGAACATCTTCTCTTTCCACAAAACTCATTTCTAAATCAAGTTGGGTATGCTCAAACTGACGGTCGCCCCTTGAATCTTCATCTCTGAAGCATCTGGCAATTTGAAAGTATTTTTCTAGACCCGCAGCCATTAAAAGCTGCTTATATTGTTGTGGAGACTGCGGTAACGCATAACACTTTCCCGGCTGTAATCTCGAAGGGACTATAAAATCTCTTGAGCCTTCGGGCGTTGACTTTGTAAGCATTGGAGTTTCTATCTCAGTAAATCCTTCTTTGTCCAGGAAATCTCTAAAAAATTTTATGACTTTATGTCGCACAATAAGATTGCCCCTTAAACGTTCTCTCCTTAAATCCAAATACCTATACTTCATTCTAATTTCTTCATTTATATTATATCCATCGTCTTCTATTGAAAAAGGTAAAGTTTCTGATTGAGATAAAACTGTTAAGCTTTCCACAGACATCTCAACTTGTCCAGTTTCAATCTTAGAATTAATCATGTTTTCCGGTCTTTTCACAATCTGCCCCACAATTTCCACAACCCATTCCGGCCTTAATGTTTGCGCCAAATCATAAACTTCTTTATTTGAAGGCACAAAAACAATCTGTATAATTCCGCTGATGTCCCGCAAATCAATAAATAAAATTTTACCGTGAGCTCGCCAGGTGTTAACCCATCCGCAAACTCTAACTTTTTCTCCAATATGTTTTGCTGTATCTTTTACTAAAAATCTTTGCATAATGTTTCTAATTAATTTGTAAATTTAAATGTTGCAATACTTTCTTGTATAGGCTTTATTACGATACTACTAATATTATTTTGAAAATCCATACAAGCTTTGTAATTTCCATTGCCCGGCGCATTTACATCAGGAGAATTTTCAAACACTCCGCATCCGTTAGAAGTGTGGACTACATAATCTATAATATATGCATTTCCTCCGCTAAAAGTTGTGTAGCTATAGGTAGTATATAACTGGCCAGCTCCCGCATCACCGCTTGTTGTATAACAAAATTTTGTATTATTTATTGTAAGCAAAGTTGTGGCACTTGGCTTGCCAGATCCATTTACTGCTGGATAACACCCATTACTGTCTAGCCTGCTACTGTCTGTTTTTTGTACACTTGTCTGGATATTTAGCGAAGCGTAGGTTGTACTAAATTTTACCGGATATTCAAATTCAATACCATTATTTTTGTAAATAGATAGGTTATTAGCAATATCTTTTTGAATAACCGAATTTTCGTCTAATTTAAAAGTCGAGACAATCTTATTGAAATTATCTTGTGATATAGACGTGATATCTCCAGAAAAATTTACGTACGACTGGCTGCTGATCGGAAAAATTGCTTCAAAAAAATAGAGTTTTCCGTCTACGGCGCTGTTGGTAATAATTTCTTTCCCCCTTATGCCATTCTCAGAAATATCATTTATAGAGGCGATATACTTATCATTTGCGAGATATCTCTTCATCATCTGATCGATTGTTTCTGCTTGACCTGTTTGGGGGTTTGAAAACGGCTGTATACTTACAGAAAATGGCGACGCAGAAGAATTAATATTAAAATTGACCTGTTGATTAACGGTATTAATGATTTCCTGAGGATTTCCCCATGAACCGGGATATTGAAACTCGATACCAAAATTTTTGTATGTGTTCCAACCAAGAATTTGACCTGTGGCCTGGATCGTTGGACACGGCGCAAAAGCACAATTCGAACCAGTGCGACCGACGGAAGAACCGTCGGGGCAAATTTTTGCTTCTTGCGAACAGGCAACTGGCTTAGGTTGCATTCTGGTCGAATAAAAATATACAACTCCTGCCACGATTATAATTAATAATAGAACGATTATTATAATTGACAACGCTCCTCCTTTTTGATTTTTCATAATTTTATAATTCCGCATAATTACAGCTATGTAATAAGGCGATTATTTGTTTTATTTTTACCCAATTAAATAGCGCTCTGCGCTAACTTTGCTTTGCAAAATTATTTAATCGGGTGAATTTTAATAAATTTTCTACTGCCTACTTTTATTATCATTCCGTTTTCCAAAATAATCTCTTTTTTCCAATCAGTAATTCTCTCTTTTTTATCCCCGTACAAAACTTCTACTCCCCCGCCTTCAACTAATCTCTTCGCTTCGTTTTTTGAAGATGCCAATTTTGTGTCAAATAATAAATTTAAAATATTATAATTATTTTTGTCTGATTCAAAAACCGCGATGTCGTCTGGTAATTCTTTATCTCTAAAGACTTTATTAAATTCTTGCTCCGCTGTTTCAGCCGCATCTTCTCCATGATACAATTTTACGATTTCCTTCGCCAACCTCCCTTTGGCCTCCCTAGGATTTATTATTGCATTTACGTCTTCTACGGGTATGCTTGTGCAAATTTCAAAACCAAGACCCATTAAGCTGTCGGGCCAACTCATTACCTTGCCGTACATATCTTTTGGATCATCGTCTAAATTTATCATATTGCCTTCGGTTTTTCCCATTTTCTTTCCAGTGGGATCAACTAAAAGTTTCGTGGCTATAACAAACTTTTCTTTATTCTTCATTTTTTTCAGTAAAGTCCTACCGGCCAACATATTAAATGTTTGGTCGTTTCCCCCAATTTCCATATCTATGTCCATAGCTACCGAATCATAAGCCTGCAATATTGGATATAGAAATTCGTGAACATGTATATCTTGTGCTGCTTTTATTCTTTCTTGAAACATGTCTCTTTCCAACAGCCTGGCAACCGTAAAATTAGATGCAATAGACAATAGCTCAACGGGTTTTAATTTATTACTCCATTTTCCATTATATAAAAATTTAACGCCCGAATTACCCAAAATTTTTAAAATTTGTTTTTTATAATCTTTTGCATTAGTAAGCACCTGTTTATGCGTTAAAGGTTTTCTAGTTTGACTTTTCCCGGTTGGATCTCCTATGGTCGCAGTAAAATCGCCGATAAGAACAATCACTTCATGCCCCAACTCTTGCAGTTGGCGCAATTTGCTCAAAATCACCCCATGCCCAATATGCAGCTTTCCGGTAGGGTCAATGCCGCAATAGATCCTAAGCTTTTTACCAGAAGATAGAATCTTTCCAAGCTCCTCTTTATTAGGATATACGTTTTCCACCCCCCGATTAAGTATTTCTTCTATTTTAATAGAATCTGTATTTGTCATATTTTTAACATTGAAAAACATTATTAAATAATAGCAATTTATAGGAAAAAAAGAAAGAGGATAATTAAATATAATCATATAACCATCATGCTCTCTTATGAGTGAAATATTAATTGACAAATTATAAAATTTTAGTAATCTATAGCTGAGGAGCCCTTTTACAAAAACGTAAATCAAACAAAATGCAAGGTACCCATTTCTTCGGACACTCGTTATACAGATAAGCTCGACCTTTCGTAATGCTTTTTCGCGAATTCCGCAGGAGGCATTTTAAGCGATGTTTGGATTCTGGTGTTGTTGTAATTGTGAATTGTTTTGTATATCGCCCACACTAATTCTCCTAAATGATTGAATCTGTTCGGGTCGCCCAAATCAACTTTGAATTGTGAATAAAACGATTCCTGGTATCCGTTTTCCCACGGACATCCTTTTTGGCTCATAGATGGATTG
>CAVWMZ010000006.1:0-107524 GCA_963756225.1 Candidatus Staskawiczbacteria bacterium | reverse complement strand
AAGTCCAAGAACTTGTTAAAGAAAGAATAAAGAGCAGAGAATTATCAGAGAAAGAAAAAAAATATATTTCAGAAGCCGTTGCTGTCGGAGCAATAAGATATTCAATTTTAAAACAATCAATTGGATCTGATGTAATTTACGATTTTGATAAGTCTATTTCTTTTGAAGGAGATTCGGGGCCCTATTTGCAGTACTCTTATGCGAGAGCAGAATCTATTTTAAGAAAAGCCAAAACAGAAAAAATAAAGCCTTCATTTAAAAAAATACCAAATGGGATTACTGAATTAGAAAAAGTAATATATTCTTTTCCAGAAATAGTATCGGATACTCAAAAAAGCCTCGAACCTCATTTTTTAGTTTTGTATCTGACTAAGCTCGCTGGAGAATTTAACAGCTATTATGCTAATAATAAAATTGTAGATAAGACAGATGGATATTCGTCATATAAAGTTGCGCTAACCGAAGCATTTGCTATTGTTATGAGAAATGGTTTGTGGATGCTTGGGATTAAAACGCTAGAAAAAATGTAAATTTGATGTCGGCAAATTTCATCCTGAACTTGTCGAAAGGATAAAACACTAATATGAAACTAAGAAATAAATATTATATAATGCGCCACGGTCAGGCTAAGTCTAATGTTAGGGCGGTTTGTTCTTGTTTCCCAGAAAAATTTAAAAACCCACTCACCGTATTTGGTAAGGAAGAAGTGAGAGAATTCGCAGAAAAATTGAAAACTAAGTTGGATTTAGAGGGTCAAGCCATAGATTTAATTTTTGCTTCAGATTTATTGCGGACCAAACAGACGGCAGAAATTGTTGAAAAATATTTGACGTGAAGCCAAAATTCAATAAAAGGTTGAGGGAAATTAATTTTGGAATTTTTAATAATGGATCTTTGGAAAGAATGTGGAAACATTTTAAAACAGAAGAAGAAAGAATCAGAAAAAGTCCGCCCAAAGGAGAATCGTATGTGGAAATTTTGGATAGGATGATGAATCTTCTAAAAGAGACCAATAAAAAGTATAAGGACCGCAATATTTTAATAATAAGCAGCGAAGGCCCTTTGTTTTTATTGCAGGGAAAAGTGGAGGGACTATCTTTGAAAGATACGATCAAAAAATATCCTTTAGAAAAGAGAATTCATAAAGGAGAAATTAGAGAATTAAATTAAATTATGAATGAATTTCGCCGAGAACAAACTGAACCACAATTAGAGCCGAATTCGGAAAAGCAAAAACCAGAATATAATTTTGAAATGATGGCAGAAATTGAACCGGCAATCGTTTCGCTTGTGGAGCAATTAAAAGATAAAATTGAGACAGGAGAATATGGCGCGTTGTTGAGCGATGAAGTGGGTGGCAGAATTCCGACTTTAATTTTAAGAAAAATAATGAGGGATAGGTGTCCGGATAAAAATTTAGAAACATATTTTTTATCGGGGGGACATTATTTGCGCCTCATTAAAGAAGATTCGGGGATTTTAGACAGGATAGAGAATTATTTAAAAACTCTCGTAGCAGAAAAGAGTAAAGTGCTGGTTATTACAGAATATGTTTTTAATGGCGAGACGTTGAAAAATATGGGGAAGGTATTAGAGGGCATTGGGATAGAAAATTTTGATTTTGCGGCAGTACATAACGCATTCGGCGGTGATCGTCATGGATTGCCCGAAGATTTTTGGAGCAAATTTGGTTCAAAGTTATATATAGGAGCGGATAAATATATGTCACGCTTCTCGCAAGAACACGAACAATTATCGGGGGTCAAAAAAAGATTTGGACAAAAATGGCCTCGTGAAGAAAGCGATATGTTGCCATACCCTGAAACAGAAGTAGAACATATCAGAAAATATGGTAGAGAATTTACCCTAGAGGAAATTAATAATATTTTTGGCATAACGGAAGATGATAAGCCGTGGGATGTATCAAAAAAACACAAAGATCCCGAAAAGATAGCGGAGTATCAAAAAAGAAGCAACGAACCATTGTCAGACAACGAGAAAGCGGAAATTCAAGAGAAAATAAAATTAGCGAGAGAAGATGTGGCTACGATGGCCAACAGAGTTATCGGGCAAGTTTGGAAATAATTTTAAATAAAAAATATGCCGTATAATTTTTCAGAAGAAGAAAATAAAATTTTAAAATGAGTGAAATTCGTAATGAACAAATAGATCTTCAACAGGAGGCAGAGCCAGAAAGAACTTCTGGTTTAATGAGGGTGGCGGGCGTTTCCGAAGAAAAGGAAAGGAGGATTTTGAATGAGGTTAAAGAAGTGCTTTTTGACAAGCAGGAATTTTATGAAGCAGAACGCGCGAAAACTCCAGAAGAGTTGGAAATAATAAGTGGAGCTTTGGCCCATTTGCCAGATTTTATAAAAGAATATGGAGGCGTTCCTGCGCCGATAAGCCCAAGTCATTTTCATATAATAGATTCGAGTAAGTTGCCTGAAGGCAGGCGCCAAAACTATAAGGATTTTGCAGGTCTTTATTGCCCTAGCCAACAGTCGTCTTTTATTTTTGTGCCCTCAACACGGGGAGACAAATTGCTTCTAGCAAATGTATCAATGCATGAGGCAATCCATTTTAATAGTTTCCAGTCGTCTGATTTTGATCGCGAGATTAGAAAAATGTCAGATAGAGCTGCGGGGTTATCAATAATGGTCAAAGAGGGAGAAGAAAGAGTAGCTTATTTTAATTATATTGACGAAGCGGTAACTGAGGAACTTACAAAAAGATTTGATAACAAATATTTTGGGGCAATTCCCGCGTTAGCAAAAGAAGTAGAAGAGAGAGGCGAGCTTAGGGCTAAGTTTGCATGCAGGGCCGTCGCGGAGGATTTTTTAATTCTAAAATTAGGATCAGAAAATATATTGGCGCAAAGGTATGCTAACGATGAAGAGAGAAATAAATTT
Organism: Candidatus Staskawiczbacteria bacterium; assembly: GCA_963756225.1. Classification (GTDB taxonomy): domain Bacteria; phylum Patescibacteriota; class Minisyncoccia; order Minisyncoccales; family Staskawiczbacteraceae; genus XYD1-FULL-39-28. The sequence continues at coordinate 104,615 of CAVWMZ010000006.1, read as the reverse complement.
TGGAATATGGTAGAAGAAATTCAACAAAAAAATGCAAATCAATTTAAAACAAAAGAAGATGTGTTCGGAATTTTTGCAGAAGCCTATTTTACGGGAAAAAAATTAAAGGTTGCCAGACTTATAGAAAAAACATATGGGAGGGGCTATTTCGGCAAGCTAGGAGAAAAAACTAAACGTAAAAAGTAAATAATTTAACAAAATATGCCATATAATTTTTCGGAAGAAGAAAATAAAATTTTAAAATTCTGGCAGGATAATAAGATTTTTGAAAAATCTCTTGAAAAGACAAAAAAGAGAAAGGCTTTTGTTTTCTACGATGGTCCTCCGTTTGCAACTGGAACTCCTCACTACGGCCACTTGCTTCAGAGCGTAATTAAAGACGCTATTCCACGTTATAAAACTATGCGCGGTTTTTATGTTGAGCGCCAGTGGGGTTGGGATTGCCACGGTCTTCCGATAGAAAATATTGTTGAAAAAGAACTTGGAACTAAAACGAAAAAAGAAATTGTCGCAATGGGCGTTAAAAAATTTAATGACCTTTGCCGAGCTCGCATATTTACTTTCATGCACGAATGGGAAACGATAATTCCTCGCTTTGGCCGCTGGGCTGATATGGCGCATCCATATAAAACAATGGATTTTGAATATATGCAATCAGAATGGTGGGCATTTAAAGAGCTGTATAAAAAAGGGCTTATATATGAAGACTACAGGTCTATGCACATTTGCCCAAGATGCGAAACAACTTTAAGTCAAGGAGAAGTTGCAGAAGGATATAAAAACATAAAAGACTTATCTGCAACCGCTAAGTTTAAAATAAAAAATCCAGAAAAGTTTGGATTCTCAAGCGATTCGAAAATATTTTTACTTGCATGGACTACTACGCCGTGGACTTTGCCTGGAAATGTCGCCTTAGCTGTTGGAGAAAAGATTGAATATCAATTAATCCAGGACTCGAAGACAAAAGAAATTTATATCATCTCTAAAGCGAGAAATAATTTAGAAGTATATAAAACAAATGATAATTTAGTGATTTTAGACAAAGAATTTTTAGGTAGAGACCTGGTTGGCGTAGAATATGAACCCCTGTTCGATTTCTACGCAAAGGACGAGAATTTAAAAAATAGAGAGAATGGGTGGAAGGTTTATGCTGCTGATTTTGTAAATACCGAAGACGGTACGGGTATTGTCCATATCGCTTCTGCTTTTGGAACAGATGACATGAATCTTGGTAAAAAGGAAAATTTACCATTTGTGCAACACGTAAAAATGGATGGCACCTTTAAAGAAGAAACGGGAGAATTTGCTGGGCTAGATCTAAAGCCAAGAGCAAAAGATAGGCCAGAAGAAATTCGTGAAGCGGATCTAGAAATAGTACGTTATCTTAAAGAAAAAAATCTTTTATTCGCTTCTGAAAAATATGAGCACTCGTATCCGCATTGCTGGAGGTGCGATACTGCATTGTTAAATTATGCTACAAGCTCATGGTTTGTTGCAGTTGAAAAAATAAAACCCGCATTGTTAAAAACAGCAAAAAAAATACAGTGGTCTCCTGAACATATAAAAGAAGGCAGATTTGGGCAGTGGCTTGAGGGTGCGCGCGACTGGTCAATTTCCCGTCAGCGTTTTTGGGCAAATACCATTCCAGTATGGAGGTGCGAAAAATGTAAAAAAGAATCTGTTTTTGCTTCTGCTGCTGAACTTGAAAAAGCAAGCGGGATAAAAGTAAATGATTTGCATAAAGATGTAGTTGATGAGGTATTTTTTAAATGCGATTGTGGGGGCAATAGCGCTCGTGTACCTGACGTATTGGATACTTGGTTTGATTCTGGCTCTGTTCCTTTTGCCACTTTGCATTACCCGGTGGAAAATAAAAGTAATTTAAAAAAGAGATTACCGGCAGATTTTATAGGAGAAGCGCAAGATCAAACCCGCGCATGGTTTTATTACCAGCATGTGCTGGCCGGCGCATTATTTGGCGTAGAGGCATTTAGGCACTGCATTGTGACCGGAATTGTATTGGCTGAAGACGGGAAAAAAATGTCTAAGAAACTAAAGAATTATCCTGACCCAACGGAGGTTATGGAAAAATACGGAGCAGATGCCATGCGTTTTTATATGTTAAGTTCTCCAGTTGTTCAGGCAGATAATTTATCATTCTCTGAAAAGGGTGTTGATGAAATTGCAAAGAAAAATATTAGTAGATTTTATAATGTCCTTTCATTTTACCAGCTTTATCAGGATGACACGCCAGCATCGGATAATAGTAAAAATCTTCTTGATGTATGGATAATATCTCGTCTTAACGAATTAATAAAAACCGTCACAGATGGTTACGAAAACTATCGCGTTGATTTGGCAACTCGCCCGCTTACAGATTTTATAGATGACTTTTCAGTTTGGTATTTAAGAAGAAGCAGAGACCGCTTTAAAGAGCAAAATGACGACAAAATAAACGCCCTTGCTACTTTGCGATATGTTTTACATTCAGTTTCAATAATTATGGCTCCCGCTATGCCATTTTTTGCAGAATATATTTTTCAAGCAACTCGAGAAAGCACAGAAGAAGAGAGCGTACATTTACTTTCATGGCCCGTAAAAGAAAAGAAAAATAATGCAGATATTTTGTTACAAATGCAAGAAGTTAGAGACGTGGTTACCAAAGCATTGGCGCAAAGAACAGAAAAAGCAATTAGGGTAAAGCAGCCGTTAGCTTCGCTTAAAATTAAAGATAAGGGATTAAAGATAAAAAATAATACAGAATTACTAGAATTAATAAAAGATGAAGTGAACGTGAAAGGGGTTATTTTTGATGAAAATATAGTTAGCGAAGTTGAGTTAGATATAAATATTTCAGAAGATTTAAAAGAAGAGGGGTTTGTGAGAGAAATTGTAAGAGCTGTTCAAGCCGAGAGAAAAGAGCAAAATTTAGTTCCACAAGATAAAATTTCTGTTGAACTTTTTGTGTCGGATAAAGAAAAAGTCATAATTGAAAAAAATAAAGATTTTTTGCTAAAAGAATGCAGGGCCGTACAGATTGAAATAAAAATTGCTTCCCCGGAAGAAAGCGGTGTAAAATATTTAGTAAAAATTACGCGTATTTAAATATGGTTTTTAATTATTCTATATTAAAAAATTTTAACCAGTCTTTTCTAAATAACGTTGATTTTAAAAATCCAGACAATCTGGCATTCTTAGTTATATCGTCGGTTATAGTCATAATAGTTTTAGTTATTCTTGTTGTGATTATAGTTAACGCCTTGAGTCTGGCAAGAAGAACGGCTGTTAAGATGTTTAATATAAATATTAAAAAAATTAATTTAAAGAAAGTTAAAAAAGAAAATTCGTCGCCTTGGTCAGAAGCTATTGGAGAAATAAGGGGCGGTGATTCTTTGCCCAAACAAAAGAATGAAGGTGGAAATATTACAAATAATTTTTCTACTGAAAAAAAAGAGGAAGTTGAAAAACAAAAAGATGCGGTGAAAACCTTTAAAGAGAAAGAGGAGAAAAGTATTTCGGAACATCTTGGTAAGTTAAAAGTTGATAAAGATGGAGACGAGAAAGATACGCTAGCCTCAAAAATGCCATCTAGAGAGGATAAAACCGAGGAAGATGACAAGCATGCAAAAATAAAAATACAGGTGCCAAAACATTTTACAACCAGTGGCATGGCATCAGCAGACCTTAATAGGGACGGAGATAAAAGGGTTATTGTTGCAACCGATCATGATTCTAGGTCGTTACTCCCCAAAAAGGAACTGCCTAAAGAAGCTTCAAAAGCTGCAGAGGTTTTTGTGAACGACCAAGCGCACCGATCATTGGTTCCCGAAAAGAAGACTTCCCAACTTAATCCAAAAGAAGCTAAAAAAAATACAGTGGCACCTGTGACCAACTCTGATTCGATGTCACCGGTTTCTGAAGAAAAAATAACCGAAGAGGCTCCAAAGAATGATAAAGCAGCCATGTTTGAGGATAAGTCGGGCGTTTCAAGAATGAAATTAGAGCAAAAACTAAAAAGAGATCCTAAAATTTGGCAGGCAGGTAAAAATGTAGGTCTTAACTTGAGTCCATTAGAGAGGGCCAAGCTTATGAAGGAAGTTTTTTCTCCGGTTTACGGAAGAGATATTTCTAAGACCGATTTGAAGTGGAGCATAAAAAAGCTTAATCAGAAAATGCTTAGCACAAAAGACCCACAAGAGCATGCAAAAATTAGAAAGGAAATAGCATTTTTTAAAAATATAGGAAATATAAAAGATTGATATGACGACTAAATATAAAACGCGAGCCTTTGTTTTTAAAAATAATGATATAAATGAGTCAGATAGAAATTTTTCAGTTTTTACAGATGATTTTGGTAGATTAGACATTTTTGCTAAAGCCATAAGGAAGACTACTTCTAAGCTAAGGAGTGGAATAGATATTTTTTCTATTTCAGAAATAGAATTTATACAAGGAAGAAATAGAAAAACCCTCACGGACGCAATTATAGTAGAAAAATTTAATAATACATCTAACGATTTAGAAAAGTTTGGAATTGCTAATAAAATAGGAAGAATTTTAGATGACTTTATAAAAGGCGAGGAGAAAGATCAACTTTTATTTGATTTATTGAATGAAGTATTCCGCGAATTAAATGACGGTAATTTTAAAACAGGCAGATATGAAATGATTTACTGCTATTTTTTATGGAATGCCCTTTCTTTGTTGGGTTATCGTTCTGAAGTCCAAACATGTGCGAGTTGCTACGAAAAATTAATGCCCGATAATGTTTATTTTTCTGGAGAAGAGGGTGGTATAGTTTGTAAAAAGTGTTCAGCCAAAGATAAGTTTACGAAAAAAATAAATTCAGATATAGTAAAAATATTAAGGATTATTCTAGCGAAAGACAGACAGATGTTATCTAAATTGAGGATCGAATCATCTACCCAAACGCTATTATCCGAAGTTTCGGAAAGCGCTATTCGCGCCTTTTGTCCCGCATATAATTAACATTAAGCATTGTAATAATCTTTATAAAATTAACGCTCTATTCAATAAATAGAGCAAAAGAAATCTAAATTTATGAAAAATAATTCATTCTTAGTTATTGCTCTCATATTATTTTTGATAGTTTATTCCTTGTATGTATTTTACTTTAATTTGAATATCGATAGCTATTCAGACATCATCGTGGCTGTTACCTTTTTCTTTACTTTGTTTGCCGGATATTTTATAACCAGGCAAAATGACCGCTATACATCTATTGCAGAAGAAATATCCAATACTGATGGAACATTTTCTTTATTGTATAGAATTTCAGGAGCCGTCCCGTCGGTTCAAAAAAAAGTCAGAGAAACCCTGCAGAAGCATTACCAAAAAATATTAGATAATAACAATTGGGCATATCATATATTAAATCCTTCAACAACCATTACATATATATTTAATGCCTATAACGGTGCCAAGGGTTCTGATGCTGAAAAAATAGGACAGTTTGGGGATGCTTTTGGTGGCGGATTTTTGCAAATTCAGATTTCAAGAAAGAAAATGATTATGCTATACAACGAAAAACTCTTAAAATTACACTGGGCATTAATATATATTTTGGCTGGTTTGATGGTGGTATCTTTTAATTTTATACCAAATCATAGTTTTATCGTTGATGTCCTAAAAATATTTTTTGGGGTTGCTGTTTTGTTTGTTATAATTTTGTTAAAACAACTAGACGACTTGTCTATTTTTGGTAAAAATTTTAACAAGGAAACCGCAGATGATATGTTACGGATTATAGAAGAAAAAGATATCAAGGAAATAAAATGAGCCCCGTTAGAGGTCTTGGGTAGAAAAAATAAATTTTTTTCTACATTAACCAAATGGGATTCATCGCATAATTAAGTAGTTACCCGAAACTGACAAGTTTAGTCACATAAGGGTAGAACTCTAACGGGGTGAGCAGAAAAACGCTTTTAATTTTAATAGGAATTGTTATTGCAGCAGTTGTTGTTTTTTTGTATTATAGGCAAGATATGTTTTCGAAAGAAATATTAAAACTTGAAATTTTAGGTCCCAATACTGCAAAAATAGGAGATGAAATAGAGTATACTGTACAATATAAAAACAATGGTAATTTTATTTTGCAGCATGCAATATTAACTTTTGAGTTGCCAGATAATTCATTGACCGAAGATGGAAAGGTAATATTTACTCAGAATTTAAATGACATAAACCCTGGAGACCAAAAGTCTGTAACATTTAAGGGGCGCCTTTTAGGTAACGACGGCGATTTAAAAATTGCCAAGGCGGCTTTATCTTATGTGCCTAAAAACATAACCGCTACTTACGAATCTGATGCGACCTTCACAACTAAAATTGATGCAAGTCCCATTGTTTTAGATTTTGACTTACCGACTAGGGTAGAGCAAGGAAAAGATTTGCAATACTCGATTAATTATTTTTCAAATGTGGATTATCCGTTGGAGAATCTTAGCATAAAAATTAATCCTACCCCCGGGTTTGATTTTGAATCTGCAGATCCAACATCTTTAGACAATTCAGAGTGGAAGTTGCAAACTTTAAATAAATCTCAGGGGGGAAGAATAAATATTACGGGAAAAGTTTCAGCTGATGTTAATCAAAATTTAACTTTTTCAGCGGAACTTGGAATGTGGCAAGATGGAAATTTTATAGTGATAAAGCAGGCTAGCGTAAATGTTCAGGTTATACAGCCGTTAATACTCATAAATCAAAAGGTTAACGGTTCAGACTCTTACGTTGCTTCGCCAGGAGAAACCCTTCATTATCAGATTTTTTTCACAAATATAGGGTCTACGCCTTTTGACGGTTTAACGATGGCGGTCAAGCTTGATAGTTTAGCATTAGACATGTCTACGATGCAGGCTGGAAATGGCGGCCAGGTGCAATCGGGCGATAATGTGATTCTGTGGAATAATAGCAAAGTGCAGCAGTTGAATCATTTAGATGCCCAAGAAGAAGGAGAGGTCGATTTTAGCGTAAAAGTAAAAAGCGATTGGGATACTTCTGGAACTGATGTAAACAATATAACAATAAATGATGAAGTTGATATTTCTCAGGCAACGCAAAAGTTTACAATAAAGGTAAATTCTGGATTAGTTCTTTCTCAAAAAGGATATTATCAGAGTCCCGATATTCAAAATTCGGGTCCAACTCCACCCCAAGTAGGAAAAACAACTACATATACAATAAGTTGGGAAATTAAAAATTATTTTAGCAATACGAACGATGTTAAGGTAAAAGCAACTTTGCCAAAAAATGTCAGTCTAACCGGACATATTTTGCCACAGGGTCAATCCTCTAATTTTTCTTTTGACTCTGTTAGCAGGGAAATTGTTTGGTCAGCCGGTGATGTCGCAGCTGGCACTGGAGTCTCTGGGAATCCTGTTACTCTTTCTTTCCAGGTCTCGCTGATACCGGATATCTCGCAAAAAGGTTTTCCCGCTCAGCTTATAGGACTGGCGCAAATTTCTGGTGAAAACCAATTTACAAACACTACAATAACGGCAGAAGCTCCTGCCGTGGATACGAGTTTGCCTGATGATTTCTTTAACTCTGGGGGAGGGGTGGTGCAATAAAAATAACTAAAAAGCCGCAATAAAGCGGATTTTTAGTTGAATTTTAGATTTCAAAAAGGTAAGATGAACTAAATTTAAAAAATATAAGATATTCTATGGCAAAAAAAGAAGAACTGCCCGAGCAAGCAGGAAATAGTTCAGAATTAATGAAGAAAATTGAATCTCTTTGCAAGAGGCGAGGTTTTGTATTCCCTGGTTCGGAAATTTATGGAGGTTTGGCTAACTCTTGGGATTACGGTCCTCTGGGAGTTGAGCTAAAAAATAACATAAAAAATGCTTGGTGGAATCGTTTCGTTCATCAAAGAGACGATATGGTTGGTATTGATGCGGCCCTAATAATGAATCCAAAAGTTTGGATAAATTCCGGTCATTTGGAAAATTTTTCAGATCCATTGGTTGAGTGTCCTAAATGTAAGAAAAGATTTCGTGGAGATAATTTATTGGAAGATTATTTTAATAAACATCCCGAATTAAGTCATGAATTACCAATAAATGTGAATAGGGATTTCGGTTCTTTTGATGTTGAATGTCCTAATTGTAAAACAATTTTAAGGAATCAAAAGTCCAAGCAATTCAATTTGATGTTAAAAACGTTTTTGGGCCCCGTTGAAGATGAAAATGCAGTTGTCTATTTTAGGCCCGAAACGGCGCAGGCAATGTTTGTTGATTTTAAAAATGTTTTAGGAACGACCAGAAGAAAATTGCCTTTTGGCATTGCACAAATAGGAAAAGCTTTTAGGAATGAAATAACTCCAGGGAACTTTATTTTTCGCACAAGAGAGTTCGAACAAATGGAAATAGAGTATTTTATTAAAGAGGACGAATGGGAAAAAACTTTTAAAATGTGGCAGAAAGAAATGTGGGCTTGGATGACGGAAGTTTTAGGTTTGAATAAAAATCATATACACGAGTTAGATATCCCGGACGGCGAAAGGGCGCATTATTCTAAAAAAACAATTGATTTTGAATATGACTATCCATTTGCTAGAAAAGAGCTTTATGGTTTAGCTTATAGGACAGACTTTGATTTAAGAAATCATTTTAAAGATCAAGCGCCATACGAAGATGCTGAAACCGGTGAGAAATTATATCCGCATATTATAGAGCCTACTTGGGGGGTGGATAGATCGGTTTTAGCGGTTCTCTGTGGGGCATACAATGAGGAAGAAGACAGAGTTGTATTAAAGATAAAACCAAGTTTGGCTCCATATAAAGTTGCTGTATTTCCTTTGTTAAAGAACAAGCCGGAATTAGTTGAAAAAGCAAAGGAGGTCTATAAAATGATGAAAAAATATTTTACAGTTGCTTTTGACGAAAGAGGGAATATAGGGAAACGTTATTATAGTCAAGATGAAATTGGAACGCCGTTTTGCGTGACAATAGATTTTGATACTTTAGAAAATGACGAAGTAACTGTTAGAGACAGGGATACAATGAAGCAGGAAAGGGTAAAGATAAAAGATTTACAGTCTTTTCTAAATGATAAACTCAACTAAAGAAAAAGTTGCAGCAATAATCCCCGCGTTAGATGAAGAGAAAAACGTTGGAGAGGTTTTAAAAGTTCTTTTACGCTCAAAAATTTTAGACCAGATTATTTTAGTTGACGATGGCTCTACTGATAAAACCGCAGAGATAGGCGAAAAATTAGGAGTCACGGTTATTAGATTGCCCGAGGTTGGTGGAAGTGGTAAGGGAAACGCAATGAGAAAAGGAGTATTGGCAACAGACGCTAAAATTATTGTTTTTTTTGATGCTGACTTGGTGGGTTTATCCGAAGATCATGTTTCTTTGTTATTAGAGCCGATGACGAGAGGAGATGTTAAAATGTGTATTGGGGTCAGGGATCGCTTATTTGGACTGCCAAGCTTGATTGCTAAAATGGACCCAGTAATGGCTATAGGTGGAGAAAGGGCCATAAAAAGAGATCTGTTTGAAAAGATTTCTGATAAATTTATTCAAGGTTTTGCGGTTGAACCAACTTTAAATTATTATTGTTGGGCGAAAGAACTGCCGATAGAGCGCGTTTTTTTAGAAAAATTAGACGTCATAACTAAAGAAAAAAAACGGGGATTCTTTAAGGGTTCTATATCAAGAGTTAAGATGATATTCGAGATTATAAGAATAAGATTAATATTAAAATTACATAAAAATGAATTTATATAAAAAAACAACTTTAGACAACGGATTAAAAATTATTACAATTCCAATAGAAAATGCCAACAGCATCACGGTTCTAATATTGGTTGGAACAGGTTCTAAATATGAAACAAAAGACATAAATGGGATCTCTCATTTTTTAGAGCACATGTTTTTTAAGGGTACAGAAAAGAGACCGACCACGTTAAATATTTCCGAAACTTTGGATTCGGTTGGCGGAGAATATAATGCTTTTACTTCAAAAGAAGTCACCGGTTTTTGGGCGAAAGTTGATAAAAGGCACTCTGATGTCGCGCTAGATTGGATTTCTGATATATTTTTGAATTCTAAATTTGATGAAACAGAAATGAATAGAGAAAAAGGCGTAATAATTGAAGAGGTAAATATGTATCTAGACACTCCAACGGCTTACATTGGAGACCTTTGGGAAAGCCTTTTATATGGAGATCAGCCTGCAGGTTGGAGAGTCATAGGAGAAAAAGAAAACATATTAAGCTTTAACAGAGAAAAAGTTGTAAGTTATTATAAGTCACATTATTCTTCGTCAAATGTAATTGTTGTTGTTGCCGGGGCTATGGATGACAAAATGGAAGAAAAAATTAAAGATTATTTTAAGAATATAAAAAAGAGTCAGGAGGCAGAAAAAATTAAGGCTATAGACGAGCAGTCAGAACCAAAAATTTTATTGAATTATAAAAAAACAGACCAAACGCATTTTTGTTTGGGAGTAAGGGCTTATGATTTGTTTGACGAAAGGAGGTCAGCTTTAGCGCTGCTGTCGGTTATTTTGGGGGGAAATATGAGCTCCAGACTTTTTATAAAAGTTAGAGAAAGAAATGGATTGGCATATTCAATCCATACCTCAGCTGATAATTCTACAGATACCGGATACTTGGTGACCCAGGCAGGTATTGACCATAAAAATTTAGAGAAATCTATAGAATTAATTTTGCAGGAATATAAAGATTTAAAAGATAATAAAATCACCGAAAAAGAATTGCAAAAAGCAAAAGATTATCTAAAGGGGGCAACATCTTTGTCTTTGGATTCTTCGGATAGTCAGGCTTCCTTTTATGGTTTGCAGGAATTATTGGAAAAAAATATTTTAACCCCGGAAGAAAAATTTGCAAAAATTGATGCAGTCACAGTAGACGATATTAAAAAAATAGCAGAAGATATATTTGTTCCAGAGAAATTAAATCTAGCCGTTATCGGTCCATACGAAGAGAAAGATTCTGACAGAATAAAGCAATTATTAAAATTGTAGAATGGAGAAAGAGCAAGTTTTAGATATTTCGTGGGGGACAATAGCTAAAATATTTGTAGCGATTTTTATTTTCTATTTTATTTATTTAACCAGAGAAATTGTTCTTTGGTTTTTCTTTGCGCTGGCTGTGTCTGTTTTATTAGACCCGGCAATCAATTTCATAAAGAAATTTTGGATACCACGAATTATTGCAGTGTTGCTTGTTTATTTTTCCATATTTGGCGTATTGGGTCTTTTAATTTATCTTTCGGCTCCCGTATTTAATTCTGAGATGCATCAATTCGTGCAATATTTACCGGGGTATTTTGAGCAGATAAGTCCTATTTTAAACCAATTCGGCATAAACACTGCGCAGAATTTTAACGATTTTACCAGCACCCTTTCAGGCAATTTGCAGCAAAGCTCTCAAAGTATAATAAAGGCAATAATGATTTTTTTTGGTGGGTTGGCCTCGGCGGCTTTTATTATGACTGTGTCTTTTTTTCTCTCACTTGAAGAGAATTCAGTGGAAAGAATTTTGTTGCTGATTTGTCCTGCTAAATTTGAAGATCAGATTAAAAATATTTTGAAAGAGTTCAAAAAAAAGTTGCCGGATGGTTTGGGGCAAGATTATTGGCATGTCTTTTTGTGGGAATCGCCTCGTATATAGTTTTTTATATTTTTGGAATAAAATATGCTTTTATTTTGGCATTAATATCTGGAGTTTTAAATTTTGTGCCATATATAGGTCCATGGATAACAAGTATTTTATTGGTTGCGGTTATTGCTGTATCTTCGGGGTCTTGGTTGATCGTACTCTATGTTTTAATTGCAGTAATTGTAGTTCAGGAAATAGAGAATAAACTGTTGACTCCTTTATTAATGAAAAAAATGACCGACATCCCGCCGGTTTTAGTTTTGGTATCTTTGCTTTTAGGGGTTAAACTGTTTGGATTTTTGGGAATAATTTTTGCCGTACCTATCTTCGGTATTATCTATGAGTTTGGCAAAGAGTTTCTGGAAAAAAGAAGAAATGGAGAGCTTGAGCCCGTTTAATATTTTAATACCATTATAGAAATGATGACCACTATAATTTCGCTTCCGATTCTCCAAAAATTGGAGATTTTTTTATTTTTTAGAAAATGAATTTTTTCTATGTGAAGGTTGCGATGAATTTCAAGGATTTTATTAGGTATAAGGTTGTTTAAAACAGTAAGTCCGTCGGGTAGTATTGCAAAAAATGCACAAGCATAAATTATTGGATGATTTTTAGAGAACATCCATATTAGCAATATTCCTAAAAAAAGATCCCCAGCTATTTTTAAAATGTTAGGTAATATTAAAATCCATCCTTTTTTATCGGTGTTTTTAAGAGAATAATCAGCATGAGGTATAAAATCTAGCAGATAATGGCTCAAAAATGCCAATATTATTGCCAGATAAATATTATTTACATAGGAGCCTATTGCAGCTCCAAGCAGCATATGCACGAATAAAATCATTGAAATTTAGTTAAAAAGATATAGAATTAGATAATTATATCACATTATGCCAAAAAAATTTTATATTACCACTACGCTTCCTTACGTTAATGCCGATCCGCATATCGGTTTTGCTTTAGAAATAATTCAGGCTGATGTTATCGCCCGCTATAACGGGTCTAGGGGCTACGAAGTTTTTTTTAATACGGGGGTGGATGAGCACGGTTTGAAAATTTTTAGAAAAGCCCAAGAAAGTAATTTAGATCCTCAAGAATATTGTAATATATTTGCTAAGAAGTTTGACGACTTAAAGCGTGCCCTTAATTTAAGCTACAACAATTTCATAAGGACAACAGACCCACATCATATAAAAGCTGCCCAAGAATTTTGGAACCTTTGTTTAAAAAGCGGAGATATTTATAAAAAAATTTATAAAGTTAAATATTGCGTTGGTTGTGAGTTAGAAAAAACAGATTCAGAACTCGTTGATGGAAAATGCCCCATACACCCTAATTTACAATTAGAAATAATAGATGAAGAAAACTATTTTTTTCGTTATTCAAGATACCAAAAAGAGCTTTTAGATTTTTATGAAGAAAATCCAAACTTCGTTATTCCAGAAAAAAGATATAACGAAATTAAGGGGTTTACTAGAAAAGGGCTAGAAGATTTTAGTATATCAAGATTGAAAGAAAAGATGCCATGGGGAATTGAAGTGCCAGATGATGACAAACAGGTAATGTATGTTTGGTTTGATGCTTTAGTAAACTATATCTCATGTCTTGGCTGGCCCGAGGATAAAAAGAAATTTAAAGAGTTTTGGCCGGGGCTTCAGGTTGCCGGGAAAGATAATCTAAGGCAGCAAAGCTCTATGTGGCAGGCCATGCTTTTGTCTGCCGGTTTGCCGGCTTCAAAACAAATTTTTATACACGGATTTATAACGGCAAATGGTCAAAAAATGTCTAAAAGTTTAGGAAACGTAATAAACCCAGTTGAATTGGTCAATAAATATGGCACAGATGCCTTAAGATATTATTTGTTGAGAGAATTAGCTCCCGCAGAAGATGGCGATTTTACTTATGAAAAATTTGAGCAAAGATATAATTCAGATTTAGCCGGAGGCATTGGAAACTTGGTTGCTAGAACTTTGGGTATTGCTGGTAAGTTAGAAATTAAAAAATCAAAACCAACTAAAAAAACTACAGACAAGGTCAAAAAAGAAAAGATGAATTACGAATCGGAGATAGAGAGCTTTAAATTTAATGAGGCGTTGGCTTCTGTTTGGGAGATTATAAGTTATTGCGATAAATATATAAATGAAGAAAAGCTGTGGGAAACCAAAAATCCTCAAGTTGTTAATGATTTATTTTTTGCCATAAAAGAAATAGGAATTTTACTTCGAGCCGTTTTTGCCAGAAACCGCAGAAAAAATTAATAATGCAGTTGAAACTAAAAAATCAGAAAATTTATTTCCTAAAATTGTTAAATAAAAAATGCAAGAAGAAACTCGTAAATGCCAAAATTGCAAGGAAGAGTTCGTAATTGGGCCAGAGGATTTTCATTTTTATGAAAAGATCAAAGTGCCACCTCCAACTTTTTGTCCGGATTGCAGGATGCAGCGCAGAATGGCTTATCGTAACGAGAGGACTCTTTATAGGCGTGAGTGTGGACAATGTGGTAAACCGATAATAGGGGCTTATCGCGCTCAAACTAATTTTCCTGTATATTGCTCTGAATGCTGGTGGTCTGATAAGTGGGATTCTATGGATTATGGCAAAGATTATGATCCCAAAAAATCTTTTCTTATTCAGTTTAAGGAGCTACAGGACAAGGTTCCTCGTCCGTATGTTAACAACGTAACTGGCACAACGATGGTAAACAGCGAATATACTAATTGTGCGGGAGAAATGAAAAACTGTTATCTTGTTTATGGAGCAATGCGCGACGAGGATTGCGTGTATTCTCATTATTTAAATGATTCTCGATGGTGCTTTGATAATTTGTATAGCATTAAATCTGAAAATTGTTATGATTGCCTTGATATTGAAAATTGTTATGGTGTTCAGTATTCGCAATCATGTATGAACTGTCGCGACGCTCTTTTCCTATTTGATTGCCGTAATTGCTCTGATTGCGTTGGTTGCGTGGGACTTCGCAATAAACAGTATCATATTTTGAATAAACCTTATTCGAAAAGAAGAATATCTGAAAGAAAAAGACGTTTTAGAACTTCATACTCGAAAAGGCAGAGAATCGTTTAAGAAGAAATTTGAAGAAATTTATCATTCCTCGCCCCGGAAATATTATCACGGACAGATGAATAAAGATTTTTCTGGCGACTATATTGCTAACACAGAAAATACGCATCAATCTTTTTACATAAAAAATGCTTGAGGTTGTAAGTTTGTATTTTGGTGCAACAACGCAAAAGATGTTTATGACTATATGTCATGGGGAGATATGGAATTTTCTTATGAGTGTATCTCAAATGGCTATAACAGTTATCATTGCCTATTTACTGATGCTTCATGGAATAGTAATAAAGATCTTGAATATTGCAGTTTGTGTTTTTCATCTTCCGATCTGTTAGGTTGCATAGGGTTGAGAAACAAAAAATATTGTATTTTGAATAAACAGTATACAAAAGAAGAATATGAAACTACTCGCGAAAAAATTATTAAAGAAATGACAGAAAATCCATATCGTGATGCGCGAGGGATACCGTATTTATACGGCGAATTCCCGCCTATTGAGCTTTCGCCCTTTCTATATAAAGACACAGTTGCCCAAGAGCATTTCCCTCTGGTTGATGAGACGATTATAAAAAATGGTTTCCGTTGGGAAGAGTCTGAGCCTAGGAATTACGATATCACAGTTACTGCGGAAAATCTTCCCGATTCTATAGAAGAAGTTCAAGATAGCATCTTGCAAGAGGTGATTGGTTGCGCCCATGTGGGTAAATGCAGTCACCAATGCACAGAAGCTTTTAAGATTACTTCCGCAGAGCTGCAGTTTTATAGAAGAATGAAAATCCCACTTCCACAAGAATGTTACAATTGTCGTCATGCCGAAAGGGTAGCATTGCGCAATCCCTTAAGGCTTTGGCGCCGACAATGCATGTGCGACAAAAATCATTCGCATCACGCTGGCAAATGCACCAATGAATTTGAAACGTCATATTCTCCAGACAGACCAGAAGTAGTCTATTGTGAGCAGTGTTACAACAGTGAAATAGCATAATTATGATAATTGATACACATAGCCATTTAAATTTTAAAGCATATGACAACGATAGGGATGAAGTTATAAGACGAACTCAAAAAGAGGGCGTTATTTGTATTGATGTTGGTACAAAATATGAAACATCAAAACATGCCATTGAGTTGGCTGAGCAAAATGAGGGAATATATGCTGCCATAGGAATGCATCCAATTCATATCAAAACTGATTTGATGAAGTTGAGAATGGATGATGACGAAGGTGCATTTGCTCCGCTTGGTGAAGAATTTGATAAAGAGAAATATAAGGAATTAGCTAAATCAAAAAAGGTTGTAGCAATTGGTGAGGTCGGTTTAGACTATTATTACAAACCAAAAGGCACCGCAAAAAAAGAACAGTTCAAACAGAAACAAAAGGAGGTTTTTATACAGCAATTAGAATTAGCAGAAGAATTAAATTTACCGGTAATTTTGCATTGCAGAATGGCGCACCAGGATGCACTGGCAATTTTAGCAAATCATAAAGTTAGGGGAACTGTCCATTGTTTTACCGGAACCTGGGAAGAGGCTCAAAAATATATGGATTTAGGATTTTATATTGGCATTAACGGAATAATTTTTAAGTTCAACATAGACGAAATTATAAGGCAGACACCATTAGATAAAATTGTGGTTGAAACAGATTGTCCATATTTGACGCCGATAATAGAGGGGGACAAAAGGAATGAGCCGATTTTTGTAAAACATGTTGTCCAAAGGATAGCCGACTTAAAGGGGATGAGTTTCAATGAGGTGGCAGGAAAAACTACAGAAAACGCTAAAAAGTTGTTTAATATCTAGTCTTAGATTAGCCAAAAACCGCCCTATCGGCGGTTTTTGGCTGTGAGTAAGAGGGGTCTTCAAAATTTATATAGTTATGCTAATATGGAGAATAACATGGTAAAGTATAATCCTAAAAAAATAGAGGCGAAATGGCAGGAGAAATGGTATAAATCCAGCGTTTTTAAGGCTAAAAATGGCTCTAAAAAGAAGAAATTTTACCTTTTGGTAGAATTCCCATACCCGTCTGGAGATGGGCTTCACGTTGGTCATTGTAGGAGCTTTACTGCTTTTGATATAATCGCAAGGAAAAGAAGAATGCAGGGGTATAATGTTTTATATCCAATGGGTTGGGATGCTTTTGGTTTACCGACCGAAAATTATGCCATTAAAAAAGGAGTTCATCCGTCTGTGGTCACAAAAAAGAATACAGACAATTTTAGACATCAATTGCAAAATCTGGGATTGTCTTTTGATTGGTCGCGCGAGATAGACACAACGGATCCTAGATATTATAAATGGACGCAGTGGATTTTTATACAGTTATTTAAAAATGGGTTGGCCTATAAAACAAAAATATCAATTAATTGGTGTCCAAATGATAAAATTGGTTTAGCTAATGAAGAAGTTATAGACGGCAAATGCGAAAGATGTGGTACAAAAGTTGAGAAAAAGGAAAAAGATCAATGGATGATAAAAATTACCAACTATGCGGAAAGGCTGATTAAAGATTTAGACTCGGTTGATTATTTAGAAAAAATAAAAACTCAGCAGAAAGATTGGATAGGAGAGTCGTATGGGGCGCTTGTAAAATTTTCGGTTGAAGGAGTTGAAGAGGACATAGAAGTTTTTACAACCAGAATAGATACTATTTTTTCTGGAACATTTTTAATTTTAGCCCCAGGTCATACTTTTATAGATAAGTATAAAAGTAAAATTGAAAATATAAGTGAGGTCTTAAAATATCGAGAAGATATAAAAAATATTTCTGATGTGGATAGATCTAATCAGGATAAAGATGTGACAGGGGTGCAATTAAAAGGTATTACTGTCAGAAACCCGGCAACCAACGAAGAAATGCCGGTTTGGATAGCAGATTTTATTTTAGAGCACTATGGAACCGGAGCTGTTTTTGCTGATGCGCACGATAAGAGAGATTTTAAAATGGCCAAAAAATATGGCATACCTTTGCGTACTTCTATAAAACCAGATGATGAGCTGTTAACTCAAAAAGTTAAAAATTTCGAAGAATGTTTTGAGGACGACGGAACTCTTTATAACTCAATGCAGTTTGACGGATTAAAGTCCGAAGAAGCTAGGCCAAAAATCATATTGTGGTTAGCTCTCAAAGGTTTAGCTCAGCCTAAAATTACTTATAAATTAAGAGATTGGGTTTTTTCGCGTCAGCATTATTGGGGAGAGCCCATACCGATGATTTTTTGTAAAAAATGCGGATGGCAGGTTGTTAATGAAAAAGATTTACCAGTTAAATTGCCGAATGTTAAAAAATATAAACCAACAGATACTGGAGAGTCGCCCCTTTCTTTGATTAAAAAATGGGTTGATACAAAATGTCCCAATTGTCATGGTCCAGCGCAGAGGGAGACAGATACAATGCCAAATTGGGCTGGATCTAATTGGTATTATTTAAGATACATTGATCCTAAAGATAATAAGAAATTAGTTGATGAATCGTTGGCAAAATATTGGATGCCGGTTGATTGGTATAACGGTGGAATGGAGCATACAACTTTGCATCTTTTGTACTCAAGATTCATTTTTAAGTTTTTGTGGGATATTAAGGCGGTTCCTGCATCTATCGGGTCAGAGCCCTATAAAAAAAGAACTTCTCATGGAATGGTTTTAGGTGAAGGCGGGATTAAAATGTCAAAATCGAAAGGGAATGTTATTAACCCCGATACAGTTGTAAAACAGTACGGCGCCGATACGTTGCGTCTGTATGAAATGTTTATGGGGCCTTTTGAGCAGATGATTCCGTGGGACATAAAAGGAGTGGTGGGATGTCGCAGATTTATTGAAAAGATTTACAATTTGGCTGAGAAAAAAGTAGTTCCGGTTGTAGCTGACGAAAGTTTAAAAAAATTTTTACATAAAACAATCAAAAAAGTTTCAGAGGATATTGAGCTATTGAAGTTTAATACGGCGGTAAGTTCTATGATGGAATTTGTAAACGCCTGGCAGGTTTCAAAAGAAAGCTTAAGTAAAAAAGATTTAGTAGATTTCTTAAAAATTTTATCTCCTTTCGCCCCTCATTTAGCCGAAGAGCTTTGGAGCGATACTGGACTGAAGGAAATGTGCTGTCAGCAGAAGTGGCCGAAATATGACGAAAAATTAATTGAAGAACAGAATATACTTTTAATAGTTCAAGTAAATGGTAAAGTTAGAGATAAAATAGAATTGAAATTAAACACCACTCAAAAGGAAGCAGAAAAAATAGTTTTAAAATCAGAGAAGATCAAGAATTTTGTTGGCGAAAGTGAGATAAAAAAAATAGTTTTTGTTCCAAATAAATTAATTAATATAGTAGTGTAACAATTGCATCTTCTCAATTTTAGCAATAATGTATCTAATATATCATGCTAAAATTTTCAAAGTGAATTAATTCGCTCTGCTCATGAATTCAAAAAAAATATTATTAGGCAACGATGCAATAATTAAAGCCTCTTTGGCGTCGGGAGTCTCTTTTGTTTCTGGTTATCCCGGATGTCCCTCCGCAGAAATAGGAGATGATTTTGCTAAAATTGCCAAGGAAAATGGAGTATATGTAGAATGGGCAACAAACGAGAAGGTTGGCTTAGAGTCGGCAATAGGTGCCAGTTATTCTGGGTTGAAGTGTTTAGTAAGCATGAAAAGTTTTGGAATAAATGTTTGTTCAGACAGTCTATTCCCATTAGCTTATACTGGCACAAAAGGAGCAATGGTAATTGTGGTGGCTGACGACCCTTCCTGCTGGAGTTCTGCTCAAACTGAGCAAAACTCAAGGGGCTATGCATATTTATCGCATATTCCAATGTTAGAACCAGCTGATCCGCAGGAATGTTATGATTTTACAAAATTAGCTTTTGAGATGTCAGAAAAATTTAATTTGCCGGTTATATTGCACACCACTACAAGGGTTAACCACCAAAAAATGCCGGTAGTTTTTGATGAAGTAAAAACGGGTAGCCAATTTAAAAAGGGAGAGTTTGTAAAAAATCCCCACCAGTTTGTGACGATGCCACCCAGGGTAATGGAAATGAAAAAAGAGCTTTTAGAAAAAATTGAAAAAATAAAATTATTTGGAGATAAGTCAAAAGCGAATCAGGCTATTGCGGCCAAGAGTAAGATTGGTATTATTGTTTCTGGCGTTTCTTATCTGCACGTTAAAGAGGCGTTAGAAGAATTAAAATTGGATTTGCCAATTTTAAAACTTGGATTTTTTTATCCTTTACCCGAAGGGAAAATTAAAAAATTTATCAGTCCTCTAAAAAAAGTTTTGGTTGTAGAAGAGTTAGAAGGCTATTTAGAAAAAGAAATAAGAAGTCTGGCCAAAGGATCTAATCAAAAGTTGGAAATTTTTGGAAAAAATTTATTACCAATAATAGGAGAATTAAACACGGAGAAAATTTGTTTGGCGCTGGCTAAGATCACCGGTAAGAAGTTTACAGGGTTTAAGGTCAAACAATTAGACCTACCGAAAAGAACAGCGATGCTTTGCGAAGGGTGCCCTTATTGGCATATTTTCCCTGTCTTAAAAAGAATAGCTCCGAAGGGAACAATATTTGGCGGAGATATCGGATGCAATATGATAGCCAGCTTGTCTCCTCATAGCATGGATGATTATATGATTTCTATGGGGTCTAGCTTGGGAATTGCTCATGGGGTTAAAAAATCTACTGATCAAAAAGTTATCTCTATGATGGGTGATGGAACTTTTTTCCACTCAGGAATTCCAGCGGTTGTTAATGCTGTTTATAACAAATCTAATCCCTTAATAGTTGTTTTAGACAACAGGATAACAGCTATGACTGGGCATCAACCAAATCCTGGAATGGGTAAAACATTAATGGGCGAAGATACAGAAGAATTAAAAATAGAAGAAATTGCTAAAGCTTGCGGAGTAAAAAATATAAAAGTGTTAGATCCGATAGACATGAAAGATTTAGAAAATACAGTCAAAGAATTTTTAGAAAAAGATGAAGTTTCATTAATAATTTGCAAGAGAATTTGTGCCCTCCTAGATAGAAGGCAAAAATCTAAATAACATGACAAACAAAAATTTTAATGTAATTCTTACGGGGGTTGGAGGACAGGGCATAATTACATTGCTCTCGGTAATAGATGAGGCTGCATTTGTTGAGGGATATGATATAAAATCTTCTGAGCTTCACGGGCTTTCTCAAAGAGGCGGAAGCGTTGAGGCGCATATAAGATTTGGTAAAAAGGTTAATTCGCCGATGGTTTCTAATGGAGAAGCAGATTTGATAATTGCGTTAGAGGCGCTAGAAGGATTAAGAGAATCATCAAAAGGCGGCAAGCAAACTAAGTTGTTGGTCAACGAATACTTTTTGCCATTTATAGGTTCTTCTAAAAAAGAAGATATTATAAAGCAATTAAATGATGCAAAAAAAGATCTTTATTTAGTGCCATCATCAAAAAGTTGCAAAGATAATTTGCAAAAAGAAATTGTATGCACTTTATATCTTTTAGGGTATGCCATCAGTAAAAAATTAATGCCTTTAAAAAAAGAATCTGTCTTGCAGGCAATAAAAAATATTATCCCTGAGAAGTATCAAGAATTAAACACAAAAGCTTTTGAGCTGGGATACCAAAATTAATTATGTTTAAAAAGGTTGTTATAGCTGCAGCCGGCCAAGGTACTCGCATGCTCGAGTTATCTAAAGATAAGCCGAAGCATTTAATTGAGGTTAATGGGAGACCATTTTTATCATATGTTTTAGATAGTCTTTTTCTGGCAGGATATGAAGACGTTATTTTGGTGGGAGGATATAAAATGGAATTAATGGAAAGCTTTAAAAATGAGTATGCGGCGCCCAACAAAGGAAGACTTAATATAAAATTTATCAATCAATACGAAGTGTTGGGCCCAAAGGAAAAGATATATGGCACAGCTTGTCCATTAATGTGCGTGAAGGACGACATCAAAGAGCAATTTTTATTCATTTGCGGAGATAATCTATTTTCTGTTAGAGATTTAAAGGAAATGAAAATTGATGATGATTTTAATTATATCGCGGGACTTACACACGAAAATCCGGAAAATTACGGAGTTTTGGTTGCTAGTGGAGAATATTTAGATAAAATTGTTGAAAAGCCGAAGGAATATATAGGTAATTTAATTAATGCCGGACTTTATAAATTTACTCCAGAAATTTTTGATAAAATATCAAAAATTGAAAAATCGCCAAGAGGTGAATATGAAATTACAGATGCTATTTCTCTTTTAGCTAAAGAGAAAAAAATGAAGATAAAATTAATAAAAGATTATTGGCAAGATTTTGGAAAACCAGAAGATATAGAGAAATTATCAGATTTTTTGAAAAATGAAAATAATTCAAGAAAGTAAAATAAATATTAAGGAAGTAATTACTGCTCTAAAAAATGGAGCAGTTTTAGTCTTACCGACAGATACTGTTTATGGGCTAGTTTGTGACGCCACGAATAAGAAGGCTGTAGAAAAAATATATAAAATTAAAAAAAGAGATAAGTCTAAGCCGTTGCCAGTTTTTGTAAAAAATATAGAAATGGCAAAAGAATATGCTGTTATTAGAAAAGATCAAGAAGAATTTTTAAAAAATAAGTGGCCAGGAGCTACTACGGTTGTTTTGGGAAGTAAAGATGGGCTGTCTCCATTGGTTTATAAAGATAATACTGTTGCCTTAAGACAGCCGAATTATAAACTGATTTTAAAAATAATAGGATTATTTAAAAAACCATTGGCCCAAACGTCAGCAAATATTTCTAATAAACCGTCGACCACAATAATAAATGATATTGTGTTAGATTTTAAAAATGCAGATGTGATAATATTTGATGCGGGAAATTTGCCAAAATCTAAGCCATCAACCATAATAGATTTAACAAGTGATAAAATAAAAATAATTAGAAAGTAACTATGCCAAAATTAAAAAAACAAGATCCTAAAATTTATGCAGCGATAGTCGGAGAAACAAAACGACAGCAAGAAGGAATGGAGATGATTGCTTCAGAAAATTATGTTTCCCCCGGCGTTTTAGAGGCGCTTGGTTCTATCTTCACTAATAAATATTCTGAGGGTTATCCAGGTAGGCGTTATTACGGAGGACAGGCCTATACTGACGTTGTTGAAAGTTTGGCAATTGAAAGGGCGAAAAAGATTTTTGGAGCCGAACACGTAAATGTGCAGCCCCATTCTGGAGCTCCCGCGAACATGATTGTTTATAGCGCGATATTGCAACCTGGCGATACGGTTTTAGGAATGGATTTGTCGCATGGAGGCCATTTAACGCACGGACATCCTGTAACTTTGTCAGCAAAAATCTATCGCTTTGTGAGGTATAAAACAGATGCTTCCGGAAAAATTGATTATGAAGAGTTGGAAAAAATGGCAATCCAGGAAAAGCCAAAATTAATTTTGGCAGGATTTTCGGCTTATACAAGACAGCTTGATTATCAAAAATTTAAAGACATTGCAGAAAAAGTTGGAGCTATGACAATGTTTGATATAGCCCACATTGCCGGACTTATTGCCGGGAAAGCAATACCAAATCCAGTGCCATATTTTGACATTGTGACAACTACAACTCATAAAACTTTGCGTGGTCCCAGGGGCGGCATGATTATGTGCAAGGAAAAATTTGCAAAGGCTATAGACAAGGCATGTTTTCCGGGATTTCAAGGAGGGCCTCATATGAATAATATTGCCGCAAAAGCAGTGGCTTTTGGCGAAGCACTAAAACCTTCATTTAAAGTTTATGCAAAACAAATTTTAAAAAATGCTAAAGTTTTAGAATTGGAACTTAAAAAATATGGATTTAAAATAATGTTTGGGGGAACCGATAATCACATGGTTTTAGTAGATGTTTTCGGATCTAAAGGGGTTACCGGCGAGGAGGCCGAAAAAGCTTTAGATAAAATTGGCATTACCGTTAATAAAAATATGATACCAGATGATCCCAGAAAACCCATGGATCCAAGCGGCGTGCGCATTGGAGTTCCTGCTATAACGACGCGCGCCATGAAAGAAAAAGAAGTGAAAATTATTGCAAATTGGATTAATCAAGCGATAGCCAATCATGCTAACGAAAAAGTATTGGCTAAAATGCATAAGGACGTAATAAGGTTGTGTAAAAAATTTCCCCTTCCACGATAATGTTCTCTGTTTTAAAAAATATTAATCGATTTGCCGGCAAGTCCTCATTGCTTGATGGGTTCGCGATTTTTTGTGCAAAGTATCTTTTGTATTTGATGCTGGCATTTTTATTTTTTATTGCCATCATAATTCATAGCAGGGGAATATTTTTCTATCCGCTTTTGTCGGGATTATCTGGCGCATTTATTATTAACACGATTATCTATTCCTTTTATAAAAAAAATCGGCCAACAGAATTAAAAAGTACAAAAATATTAATAAAAGTTCCGGAAAACCCGTCTTTCCCTTCGCGGCATGCTGCGCTTACATTTGGAATGTCCTTTTATCTATTTTTTTACAGCGTTCCATTAGCGATAATTTTTATTATCTGTTCATGTTTCGTGGGTCTTGCAAGAGTTTTTTGCGGAGTGCATTGGTTTTTAGATATTTTAGGCGGAATCGTTTCTGGATTTGTGTCGGCTATAATAATTTATAATCTTGTACTTCTAATAAGATGAAATTAGTTTTATTTGATATAGACGGCACCATAATGGAATGGACGAAAGTCCATCACGATTCTTTTTCAGAGGCTTTTAAAAAAGTTTATGGGGTTGAGACGGATACGGGTATTATTAAATCTGCTGGGATGACCGAGCAACAGATAATAATAGAAGTTTTGGAGAAAAATGGGATAAATAGCGAAATTATAAAAGGAAGAATGAGTGAAGCCATGGAAGTTATGGAAGAATACTTTGCAAGGGAGATAAAAAATAGTAAAGTAGAGATTTTGCCAGGGGTAGAAGGATTTCTAAAAGAACTAGATATAAATAAGGTATTAATGGGATTGGTAACCGGAAATTTGGAAAAAATAGCTTGGGGAAAGTTAAAAAACTCAGGCCTAGATAAATATTTTAAACTGGGTGGGTTTGGGAGCGACCATATAAGTAGGACAGAATTAGTAAAGCTCGCAATTTCTAGAGCAGAACATGATTTCGGTTTTAAGTTAGATAATAATGTTTTTTCTATTGGAGACGCGCCGTCAGACATGAAAGCTGGTAAAGAGGGGGGCGCATTCAAATGTATCGGCATAACTACCGGAATTTATTCGGCAGAGCAACTTAAAGAAGCTGGAGCAGATTATGTTTTTCCCAATTTAAGTAATAAAGAAGAAATATTAAAAATAATTTTAAAATAAAATGAAGGTTATTTTTTTGGGGGTCGGCGAGGCATTTGACGAAAGGTATCCCAATCATTCGCATTTGGTTTTTTCCGATAAAACTGCATTATTGCTCGATTGCGGAGATTCTGCTGTTAGGCAGCTTTGGAAATATACGAAAGACCATTCTTTAATTGATGCGCTATATATAACTCATAGGCATTCAGATCATTTATTCGGAATTCCGGCGCTTTTGGGCAGGATGTTGGAGGAAGAAAGGAAAAAGCCATTAACGATAATTTGTTCAGAGCAATTAAAATCAGACATAGAAAGATTAACGGAGCACTCATATTTTGGGATAAATAGCTATGGGTTTGAAATAAAATTTATAATTGCTAAAGATAAAGAGAGTATTAACTTTAATGACTTAAAATTATCTTTTGCTAAGACGGGACACACGGCATATAATTTAGCCATTAGAATTGATGACGGTAAAAATATTGTTTGTTATAGTGGCGATGGTCCGTTTGATGAAGAAACAGAAAAAATTTATAAAAATGCAGATATTTTAATGCACGAATGTTATATGTTTGACCAAAGAATTAAGGGCCATGTTGCAGCTGTAGATGTTTTTGAAATGGCAAAAAGAAATAATGTAAAGTGTTTAGCTTTGGGCCATTTTAAAAGAGCATTTAACGACGAGACCCGGGAAAAGGTAAAAGACGCAATTCCTGCGACGGGGCTAAAAATAATATTGCCACAGCCTCTTGAAGAGTATAATGTTTAAATAAAAAAACCAGGTTATCCTGGTTTTTTTATTTGTGCCGAGGGAGGGACTTGAACCCTCATGACATTGCTGTCGCGGGATTTTGAGTCCCGTGCGTCTGCCAGTTCCGCCACCTCGGCATGTTTAAATAATTTTAATATATTCTTTGCCGTATCCAGATTTTAAAAACTTTTCTCTTTTTCTGGCTTCAATTCTGTTGGGATATTTTTCGATTAATATTATTTTAAATGGTTTATACGGCTTAGTCGTTTTATTATATCCTTGATTGTGTTCTTGCATACGCCGTTCTGGATTATTGGTAATCCCAACATAATTATAATTACGTTTTTCGCTTTTTATTACATACACGTAATACATAAATATTGTTGGCGGGATTTTGAGCCTGCCTGCCGGTAGGCAGGTCCCGTGCGTCTGCCAGTTCCGCCACCTCGGCTTAGTGTCGTTTATTCTATCAGATTTTTAATAAATTTCAAGATTCCGCCTCTGTGCAATTTTCCTTTACGAAATGCAGTAATTTTGTGTGAAAAATTATAAAATTAAGAAGGCATACTGGCGGAGTAATGTATACCGACGAAATTTTATGATTTTGCAGCCAAAATTACAAATTGCAGTAGGAATAATCGGACCGAGGCGGAATCATTACTGCCAAGAAGCGTCGACTATTTTTTGTGGGTATTTTTCGGCTATTTTTTTAAGATTACTGCACGATGTTCTATGCAAAACGGTAGCCCTGTTTTTAGCAAGATACGCTTTAACTTTATCTCCGGGTTGAGGGTTGCAACATTTGGCAACATGGATAAGTATTCCTTTTTGCCCCGCTATGTAGACATGTTTTGCGCCCTCTCTTTTTACTAATTGTTTTTGTTCTTTGTTCTTTTTTACAGTTTCTGAAATTTGAGCAAATTTTCTTTTTATAAATCCAGGGATAGGGAACTTAAAACCAGATTTTTCTTCTCCGGTTAATTTTTTTATATGAGACTTTGCCAAAGAAGTTTTAACGAATCTTAGCCAGTCTTTTGACGGTTTTTTATTTTTGTTTATTGTGATCCCAACTACATCTCCGTTTTCAAGAGTATGGTTTAGTGGCACTATTTTGTCATTTATTTTTGCTGACTCGCAGTGGTTTCCAATGTCTGAATGCACAGCGTACGCAAAATCTACGGGAGTCGAATTTTTAGGCATAACGATGACGTCTCCTTTGGGGGTAAAAGCAAAAACCTTGTTTGTGTAAAAATCAATTTTAAAGGTCTTCCAAAAATCGGGAGTATTTTGGGGCCACTCAAAGTTTTTTCCTTCTTCTTTGAGATTTACTCCTTCTTTATACGACCAATGAGCGCAGATACCATATTCGGCCTCTTTTTGCATTTCTTCTGTTTTTATTTGGATTTCGGTTATTTTTCCATCTTTAGAAAAAATAGTGGTATGTAAAGATCTGTAACCATTCGGTTTGGGTTTAGCGATGTAGTCATTTATTTCTTCAGAGATTGGTTTAAAATGTTTATGTAGAACGCCCAATATCCTGTAGCAACTTTCAACGTCGTGGGTAATTATTCTTAATGCAAGCAGGTCGTGCATCCTATCAAAATCCATTTGGTGTTTCACAAGTTTCTGATAGGTGCTCCAGTAAGATTTTGCCCTGTAGTTTATGTCTAAAATTTTTATCCTTTCTTTCTCGAATATTTTTTTAAGGGCTGGTATAAATTTTCTTAGATATTTTTCTCTCTCTTCGTATTGTTCAATAATATTTTCTTTAAGCCATTTAAACCTATCAGGAAATAAATATGAGAATGCGACGTCTTCAAGGCTTCTTCTTATTTCGGATAAACCTAGTCGCCTGGCAACTGGCACAAAAATTTGCAAAGTTTCAAGGGCAAATAATTTCTGTTGGTTTTCTGGTAAGTATTTTAAAGAATTTAAATAATCTAATCTTGAAACGAGGTCTACCAAAACTACCCTTAAATCTCCAGACAAAGCTAAAAACATTTTCCTAAGATTTTCAGTTTTCTCTCTAGTAAAGGCTTTTTTCTCTTTTATTTCGATTGACAAAGAGTATCGAATTTTGCCTAGTTCAGATATTTTTTCTATTAAATTGCTTATTTCTTTGCCGAATTTTTTTTCTATTTCTTTCAGTTGAATCTGTTTAGCAGAATTAGGTACGCCATCTAATACGTCGTGAAGCAATCCAAAGGCAATTGTTGCCGGGTCTAGGTTCATTTTATCGAGCATCAGTGCCACCCTTGTGGCATGGTCAATATAATTTTCTCCGGAAGGTCTTTGCTTGTCTTTATATGCGGTTATCGCGAATTCAAAAGCCGACTCAATTAATTTTGGGTCTGAGCTTCTTTTTATTATTTTTTGTATATTATTGCTCATTTTTATACATCCTTAGCGAAGTCGCAATCCTGGAGCGTGATTACCAAAAAGAATAAAGTTTTAGAATCCAAAAAATAAGATGAGTTCAAGTTTCGACGAGGAGGTTGTAGCCTATGCGCTACGCCGACGAAGTCGCAACGAACGGGTCGCGAGAAATTCCCGCGTAGCGGGATTTCCCGACCTAGAAGTCGGCCATTTTTTGGATCCCCTCCGGGCGGGTGAATTAAGGCAATCTTCTTCGTTAGTCGTCGCTCGCAATGCGCTGCGGCATTGGGCTCGCTAGGAGGCAGCTTTGCCTTTGGCAAGGGCTGAACTCCCTACCTCGCGCCTCGAATATTGCCTTAATTCGCTCCGCTAAAATGATTCTTTTTGATAATCACACTCCTTATTAGAGCATTTTATTTTATGCTTGCCTTTTTCTATTAATATAGAGTCGCATTTTGGACAAAACTCATTTACGGGCTTATCCCATAAAGCAAAGTCACATTTTGGGAAACGGTTACATCCATAAAAAGTTTTTCCCTTTTTAGTTCTTTTTCCTGTTAGCTTGCCTTCTTTGCACTTTGGGCAGCTTATATTTAAAGTATCTTTGTCTCCCCCAACGGATTCTGTATGTTTGCATTCTGGAAATTTTGAGCAAGCATAAAATCTTCCGAATCTTCCAAGGCGCTCAATTAATGGGGAGCCGCACTTTGGGCAGATTTTATCTGTTTTTTTGATTAAATCTGTTTTTTCAACATCCTTATATCTTTCCTCTAAATTTTTAGCGAAAGGAGTATAAAAATCTTTGCAAGCTGTCTCCCAGGTATCTTTGCCTTCTGCTACTTCATCTAACTCTTTTTCCATTGTAGCCGTAAAATTAATATCAACAATTTCCGGAAAGTTTTTTACCAATACGTCGTTAACTATTATTCCCATCTCACTAGGAAAAAATCTTTTTTGTTCATTTTCGGCTACATAGTTTCTGTCTTGTATTGTGGATATAATTGGAGCATAAGTTGATGGGCGGCCAATGCCATATTTTTCTAGCGTTTTTACCAGGCTGGCTTCGGTGTATCTTGCAGGTGGTTCTGTGAAATGTTGAAGTGGTGTCAGTTCTAAAAGATCCAAAGCGTCATTTTTTTCTAAATCGGGCAATTCTGACTCTTCAAATTTTGTTGGATAAACTTTTAAAAATCCGTCAAATTTTACCAATTGGCCATTTGCCCTAAATGTAAAATTTTTTGCGTCTATATCAGCAGAAACAGAATCAAATATGGCGGGCGCCATTTGGCAGGCGATAAATCTTTGCCAGATTAAGGTGTAAAGTTTTAATTGTCTAGCATCTATTTCTTTTAAGGATTCGGGTGTTTTGTCTGCATAAGCGGGTCTAATTGCTTCGTGCGCTTCTTGGGCTCCGCTGCTTTTAGTTTTATATTTTACCACTTTCCCGGCCCAATAATTTTGGCCGTATACTTGGGTTATAAAGTTTTTTGCAGAATTAAGAGAATCTTCAGAAAGATTTAAAGAATCGGTTCTGTGATAGGTTATATTTCCCTCTTCGTAGAGTCTTTGAGCCAATGACATAGTCATTTTCGCAGAGAATTTAAATCTTTGCCAAGCCGCCTGTTGCAGGGTGGATGTTGTAAATGGAGGAGCAGGATTTCTTTTTGTTTCCTTTCTTTCTACTGCGCCAACAATATAATCGGCACTGTTTAAATCCTCTAAAACCTTATCGGCCTCTTCTTTATTTTTTATCTCCAATTTATCTAAAATTTTTCCATCTTTTTTTATTAGAGATGCACCGAATTCCTTGTTTAATTTTTTTAGTAATACTTCAATGCCCCAATATTCTTGAGCTATAAATTTTTCAATTTCCCTTTCTCTCTCAACTATTAATCTAACGGCAACCGATTGCACCCTGCCGGCCGAAAGTCCTTTGGCAATTTTTTTCCATAAAAAGGGAGAAAGTTTATAGCCGACAATTCTATCTAAAACGCGCCTAGCCTGTTGTGCGTTAACTAAATTCATATCAATATGCCGCGGGTTTTCAACGGCTTTTTCTATCGCTGTTTTGGTAATTTCGTGAAATACAATTCTTTGTGGATTTTTTAATTTTAATGCTTCTTGTAGATGCCACGCAATCGATTCTCCTTCGCGGTCTTCGTCGGTAGCCAGTATTGTGTTGTCTGCTTTAGCTGACTCTTTTTTTAATTCAGCGACAACTTTTTTGGCTTTTGTCGGTACAACGTATTTTGGTTTAAAATTATTTTCAATATCAACGCCAAGTTCTCTCTTTGGTAAATCTCTTACATGGCCGAAAGATGACTTTATTATAAAATCGCTCCCCAAAAATTTTTGGATTGTTTTCGCCTTCGTCGGGCTCTCTACTATTACTAAACTTTTCATTTAATCTATTTTTTAATTTAATGAATATGTGTTTCCCCCTAAATTACGTATTTTATCTGAAATTTCCATCAATGCAAGCGTTGTTGCGACGATGGATGCATTTAATTTAGTTTTTTCAATAATCTTATCTACTTGTAATGATCCGTCTTTTAATGCGTTCATAATTAATTTTTCATCGTTATTTTCTGGTTCAATGTTATCTTGTGTTGCTTCTATAAGTTCGACGCCTAAATCATTTAAAATATCAGCCGAGCCTGTAACTAATCTGGCACCATTTTTGATTAATTTATTCGGGCCAGAAGAATTTAATGAATAAATTTGGCCCGGTACGGCAAATAATTTTTTATTTTGTTTTATTGCATAATCTGCCGTTATCAAAGATCCAGATTTTTCTTTTGCTTCTATTACTAATACGGCCGAACTAAGCCCCGAGATTATTCTATTCCTTCTTGGAAAAGAGAACTTAGATCCATTAGTTCCGTCTGGTAATTCAGAAATTAGGCATCCGCCGTATTCTACAATTTTTCTTGATAAGTCTAAATTTGCCTGAGGATAAATTGATTTTTCATCTAACCCTGTGCCAAGCACGGAAATTGTGCGCTTTTTCTTTTCAATAACGGCTTTATGAGAGAATGTATCAATCCCGGGGGCTAATCCCGAAATAACAGTAAGCCCCGCATCAGCTAATTCTCCAGATATTTTTAGAGCGACCTGTTGTCCATATGGTGAGCAGCGTCTTGTCCCTATAATGGCAATGCATTTTTCAGAAGAGCTTGGCAGAATTCCCTTATAATATAAAATTTTTGGTGCATCCTTTATCTTCTTTAATACTTCTGGATATTCCGGATCTTCTATTTTTATGGCTTTTGTTTCCTCCATGAATTAATCATAGCACGAAATTTTATAATTTCTGGCATTCATCGCTGCCTCGTAGATGCGTGGATGAATGCCAGCCCGTAGCGTAGGGTCGCGAGATTTATCCGCGAAGCGGAAAATCCCGACCTAGCGGAGGAAATTACATAAATCTAGCAATTTTTTGAAACCGCAAAGAGGGATAAGTTTAGAACCGTTTCGCTGGTAATTCCGCGGGATTAAATCAAAAAATTGCTTAGGTTCTTTTCGGAAAGAACCCGCCGCCGGAGGGGCGGGGATTTCTATGACTGCTTAAATTTTTCGATTGCCTCAGAAATCATCTGGCTGTATAAATTCAAGCCGATTTTATTTATGGCGCCCGATTGTTCCTTGCCTAAAATATTGCCAGCCCCCCTTAGTTCTAAATCTCTTATTGCAATCCTGTATCCAGACCCAAGTTCTTGCGAGTCTTCTAGGGCTTTTAATCTTTCTTTAACTAACGGCGTTAAATTTTTTTCGTCATACATAAAATATGCAAAACTTTTTGTTCCAGATCTTCCTACGCGACCTCTTATCTGGTGCGCCTGTGAAAGCCCAAGTCTTGTGGCATCTTCTATTATAATGGTATTTACATTTGGAAAATCTATTCCATTTTCTATAATTGTCGTGGCAACCAAAACGTTAGTTTTTTCATTTTGGAAATCGTCCATTATTCTTATTAACTGCTTTTCTGGCATTCTGCCATGAATTGAAGAGATTTTTGCTTTTGGGCAAAGTTTTTTTAACTCTGCCGCCTTCATTTCAATGCTTTGAACTCTATTGTGCAAAAAATAAACCTGACCCTTCCTTTTAAATTCATCGCCGATTATTTTTTTAATAAATTTTTCATCGTATGGTAAAACTTCTGTTTTTATAGCTTGTCTTCCCAGTGGAGGAGTTTGCATCAAGCTTATATTTTTTAAAGAAGAGAGGGCCAAATAAATTGTACGCGGTATCGGAGTGGCCGATAAACTTAAGACATCCAAGCTAGATTTTAGTTGTCTAAGTCTTTCTTTTTGTTTCACGCCAAATTTTTGTTCGTCGTCAATAATTAAAAGTTGTAAATTTTTAAATTCTACATCTTTTGATAAGAGCCTATGTGTGCCGATTAATATATCTATTCTTCCGTCTTTTAAGTCTTTTACGATTTTTTGTTGTTCTAATTTTGTTTGCAAGCCTGAAAGCAGAGCGATTCTAGCCGGTAATTTTTCAAATCGTTTTTTAAATGAATTGAAGTGCTGATTAGCAAGAATTGTTGTCGGACATATTAGGGCCGTTTGTCTATTATTTGCTAAAGCCAATAAGGCCGTTCTCATTGCCACTTCTGTTTTGCCAAAGCCAACGTCTCCACAAACAATTCTGTCCATGGGTTTCGTTTTTTGAAGATCGTCTTTAATATCTTCTATAGTTTGCAGTTGGTCTGGAGTTTCCTGAAAAGCAAAGCCTGTTTTAAATTGTGCCTCCAATTCTTTGTCTTCTATATAGGGGGCTCGTTCTACAAATTCCTTTTGGGCATATAATTGTAGAAGCTCCTTGGCTAATTTTTCAACATCCTCTTTTATTTTCTTTTTGGTTTTTTGCCATAAAGAAGAGCCAAGTCTTGAAATTTTAGGATCTTGAAACCCAACATATCTAGACAATTTTCTTTCCAGTCCCAGCGGAATATAAAGTTTATCTTCTTTGTCGTATTGTAAAACATAATATTCTTGAAATTCTTCTACAGAAGTTTGAAATTTTTCTATCCCAATAAATTTTCCAATTCCATGATCAAGGTGTACAAGATAGTCTCCAGGTTTTAGGCCTTTTAATTCGGAAAATATTTTTTGAGATTTTAGCCTCTTTTTTAAAATTTCTTTTGATTTTTCTTCGTCGTCAATTTTAGTCTCTAAAATTTTAATTTCATCAACTTCGTTTCCCAAAAAATCTAAACGAACAGCATTTTTTATATTAATTGGAAAAACATCTATTATACCTCCATGTCGGGAAAATTCACCGGGATCGGAAACCTTAAAAACCCTTTCATATCCCATTTCGTTCAGTTTTCTTAAAAATTGAGAAAATTGATAACTATGATCTTTTTCTAAAAAAATTATATTATCTTCAAAAAAATTCTGAGAATGTCTTGCATCCAGTATTTGTTGTAGGTTTTCGTTAAACCAAAAAGCCTGCTTCTTCTAGGAAGTAGGGGGTAATGCCAACTATTAGCAGTTGGTTTAATTTTTTATCATTTGTTTCCATTCAGCAATATAATTATAGTAGTAGGAAATAGGTTGTCGGTCAACCATTGACAAAATTAGCAAAAGATGTATGCTTAACAAGCAATAGCACATTTAAATATATAGATACTTGTATTTTGCCATACATCAAAGATTCTATAAACATTTTTGATGTGTGGCAAAAAGAGCCACCAAGAACGCCGATATAGTCTTTCTCGCACAACGTGAGAAGATCAAAGTCGGCAAGATGGAGGTATAGTTATGAAAAAGGTGTCACGCGGTTTAGCGCTTGAGGTTTCGTCTCGGTTTTTAACTCAGGTAAATTGGGATGAGCTTGATGGAGAAAGTTTGCACGCAGATGTAGCAAGCTTGTCGCCGGAAGAATTCGGTCGTCGGGCTACAGCGGTTTTAAGAAATGGCTTACGGCTTATCCTCGGCAACCTTAGCGTAGCTTGTTACGATTTTTGACCCCGCTGGTTATTTTGGCGCAGGGTTGGTCTTTCTGGAAGGGTCCGAAAGATGGCGATGGGCTGAGTGGCGAAGAAGAGCGCGACAAAGTGTCCATGAATCGTAAAGAGGTGGATTTTAATGATGAGGTGGATTTTCTTGACCGCTTAGCTGAGAACGAAATTTCAATTTCTGGCGAGGAGAAAATTGTTCGCCTCAAGAAGTTGGGCCGTATGATTTATGGATTGAACGTTTTTCTTGGCCTTTGGTTGGATTACGATTCGTACGAGGACAAATCAGAAAGCGTGCTCGGAAGACTTCGTCAGGGACGAGGCATGACTCATGTTGATTTCCTCGGTGACGTCCTTCGTAATCCGGATGGCAAGCGTTGTGGCCTGCAAATCTACCTAGACGATGATGGTTCATGTCGCGAGAATGCTTTTTTGCTTGATTCTTATTGTGGTGTTCATGATCTCTCGGCGGTCGCTAAACAAGCATCAGAATAGTTTTTTAACGATAAAGCCTCGGAGCAAACATTTGCTTCCGAGGCTCTTTTATTTCCTTACAGGAAACCCCGCCCGTAGGCGTTGAGGCGGACGGAAGTCCGCCGGAGGGCGGGGAGGAATGGTTTAGCACGCGAAGACGTGCTAAACTGTTATCATGAGAATTCGTCAGTTAAATCACACTGTGTATCAGACAGAATATCATATTGTTTGGGGGCACACGTTATTGACGTAAATTTTTGAAAGAGTATGTCCGTGCAGAGCTCGTGAAAGTTTTGTATAAAACACAGAAAAAATATCCTGATTGGTATTTGATAAAAATCAATACTGGAGGTGACCATGTCCATATTCTGATTGAAGTCCCACCAAAGTATTCCATCTCGGAGGTGGTGCAGAAATTGAAAGCTGACAGCGCGTTCGTTTTGAAAAAGAAGTTCAAATTTATTTCAAAAATTTATGGAGATGACGGCGTGTGGAGCACCGGATACTTTGTATCTACAGTCGGACTCAATGAGGCGCACATCAGAAAATACATTGAAATGCAGAATAACTTTGACCGTGGAATTGATTTAACTGGAGAATTCGAATGAGATTCAAAGGAAACCCCGCACGTAGCGATTAGCGGAGTGCGGGGAGGACGTCATTTTTTTGCTTTTAAATTTTGTTAATTGAACGCATTCATTGTTTTTTCCAGTCCTTCCTCCATAAACAAATTAAGCGCGTCTGTGACTTTTTGGACAACTCCATTTATAGATTTTTGTTCTTCACTGGAAAAGTTTTTTAAAACAATTTTCATAGCCTTTACGTCTTTCTGTCCGCCAATTCCAATCCTAAATCTTATTAGCCCATCATTTCCAATATTTTTAATTATTGATTCAACTCCTTTATGACCAGCCGAACCCCTTTCTTTTATAATTTTTAATTTTCCCACCGGTAAATCAATATCATCATGAATAACGATTAAATTTTCAGCCGGGTTATTTTTTAAAATTTCTTTTATAGACCTTCCAGATTCATTCATAAATGTTTGAGGTTTAACCAGCATTATGTTGTCTTGTTTTGAGATAAGCGCGTTTGATTTTTTATGTAATTTAAAGTCGGGAAAACTATTTTTTTCCGCAAAAGCATCAATTGCTATAAATCCAACATTATGACGCGTATTTTTGTATTGTTCGCCCGGGTTGCCGAGACCAATAATTGCAATCATGTTGGATAATTATAGCACCTTTTATAATTTTTTAAATATGCTAGGGAGCCTATTTTGATGCTATTGACATTGGTTATAAAAAAAGCTATAATTATTTTTGTTGTCATCTAATTATGGATGTCAGCACAAGGCTAGACCCTTGAAAACACAAAACCCAGGAAAACAAAAATGACCGTAAAAACCGTTAGTACCGCTCGTCACCTAACTCAGTTCCAAAAGGCTGGCATCGTCGATGAGGCCATCCGTCTCAATGGTAGCCTTGCGGCTCCCAAAAAATCACGCGAACTTATAACATTCGCCGAAACATCACTCAAGATCCGCATCACCGATAAGGTGGTCAGGGATGTTCTTGCCGGA
The DNA here is from genome assembly GCA_963756225.1 of Candidatus Staskawiczbacteria bacterium. Lineage (GTDB taxonomy): Bacteria > Patescibacteriota > Minisyncoccia > Minisyncoccales > Staskawiczbacteraceae > XYD1-FULL-39-28. Next base: position 68,429 of record CAVWMZ010000006.1, on the reverse strand, counting down.
AACGGCACCCCCAAGATTCGCCCTGGCGACACGAAAGGCCGACCCGTACGTACGGCAAGCCACACAAGGCATTATTAATGCTCCCGCCGTAAAAGGCATCAGCACATTTTCTAAGGGGCTCCAGACACATCGTCTGGGGCCCACTTTTTTTGTAAAATTACCATAATAAATAGGACTTTGATGGGGCTTGCAATCGCTTTAAAAGTGTGATATTATGGGTCTATTGAGTAAAGATTTTCCATGGGAAAAGCTTTATTTGCTAATTTTAATTAGTTAATCTAAGAGTACATTTTAATGGAGGATAATAATCAAGAAAATAATATAGTTGAAAGCCAGAAGCCTGAAACGAAAGGTAAAAAATTTTTATCATTTGCTTGGGAGCTTATTAAGATAGCTGTTATAGCTTTTGTAATAGTAGCCCCGATTCGTTATTTTTTATTTCAGCCGTTCATTGTAAGTGGCGCTTCCATGGCTCCAAATTTTGCCACAGGAGATTATCTAATTGTTGACGAGATATCATACAGATTGTCTACTCCGCAGAGAGGCGACGTGGTTGTTTTCGATGCAAGCTTCATCCCAGGATATAAAGGCGAGCGTTTTATCAAAAGAGTTATCGGGCTACCTGGTGATACCGTTGACGTAACAAATGGCACCGTGGAAATAATTAAAAATGGAAAAACAACAGTTTTAGATGAAAAGTATCTACCTAGTGGTTTAAAAACGTATGGATACGACCCATCAACAGGTTATGGCCCTCTTGCGCCCCCAGAAGAAGTTACCTTAAAATCAAATCAGTATTTTGTTATGGGAGACAACAGGGCAAATTCATATGATTCAAGATTTTGGGGGGTTGTTTCATCAAAATATATAATCGGCAAGGCGGCATTAAGAGTTTTGCCGTTAACGTCCTTGTCAGAAATTTCTAGGCCAATATATTAGGTTTAGATAATAAAATTATAAAAAATGTCAAAAATAAAATATCAAAACTTAGCCGGGGTACACGACATATTGCCCGAAGAACAAGTCTATTTTAAAAGGGTTAATAAAGTTGTTGAATCTGTTGCGAATTATTATAGTTTTGATAAAATTGAAACTCCTATTTTAGAATTCGCCGAAGTTTTTCAGAAAGCAGTTGGAGACGATACGGATATTGTGGGCAAAGAAATGTATACTTTTAGAACAAAGGGCGGAGATATGGTTTGTTTGAGGCCGGAAGGCACAGCCGGAGTGATGAGAAGCTATTTGGAGCATGGAATGCATAACCTGCCTCAGCCTGTAAAACTTTGGTATATAGGTCCATTTTTTAGATATGAAAGGCCTCAGGCAGGAAGATTCAGGCAGTTTCACCAGTTTGGGTTTGAGGCCATAGGAGACGCTAGTCCCTCTATAGACGGCCAAATTATTCAGATGACTTACGACGTTTTAAAAGAATTAGGATTTAAAAATTTAACAATTGAAGTAAATTCTATAGGTGATTCAGAGTGTAGGCCGTATTTTAAGAAAATTTTGACCAGCTATTTTAAATCAAGACGTTCATCTTTATGTTCTGATTGTCAAAGAAGATTAAAAGAAAATCCTTTAAGAATTTTAGATTGTAAAGAAGAAAAATGTCAGAGAGTAAAGGCATCAGCTCCTCAAATAATTGATCATCTTTGCGAAAAATGTCACGCACACTTTAAGCAGGTTTTAGAGTTTTTAGACGAGCTTGAACTTCCTTATACATTAAACCCTTATCTAGTACGAGGATTAGATTATTATACAAAAACAGTTTTTGAAATTATAGAAACGACAGAGGATGGAAAAGCTCTTGGATCATTGGCTGGCGGAGGAAGATACGATAATTTATCAAAAGTTTTTGGTGGTAGAGAGACACCGGGTTGCGGGTCTGCAGCAGGCATTGAAAGAATAATAAGCCTGATGAAAACTAGGGAGATGAAGACTGGTCCAAAAAATGAAGAAGCAAAGATATTTTTAGCTCAATTGGGGCAGTTGGCCAAAAGAAAAAGCATGAAATTATTTGAGGAATTCAGAGCAGCTAAAATTCCTGTAGCAGAATCATTTTCAAAGGATTCTTTAAAGGCTCAGTTAAGATCCGCTAATAAATTAAAAATAAAATGGGTTTTAATTTTTGGGCAAAAAGAAGCATTAGAAGATTTTATTGTTTTGAGGGACATGGATACCGGTACCCAAAAAGAAATAAAACTCTACAAGGTCGTTAGTGAAATGAAAGAAAAAATTAAAGAAAATCAATAATATTAATTAATAATTAACATATATGCCAGTACAAGTCACAAAAAATCAAAAGGAGACTTCTCAGAACTTGGTGCACCGTTTTACGAAAACCGTCCGCCAATCTGGTGTTTTGCTTGAAATCAGAAAAGGCAGATTTCATAAGAGATCAAAGTCTGATTTAGTTAAAAAAAGATCTGCTTTGAGAAGGATTGAATTGAAGGCAGAGAAGTTGAAGGCAGATAAATTAGCTAAACCTAAATAGTTCAAATAATTTTATGCTTAAGCAAGCCATTAAAACGGCCACAACAGAAGCATTAAAATCGGGATATCAATTTAACCTAGGTGTTTTGCGTATGCTTTCAGCGTCTATAACTTCAAAAGAAAAAGATAAGAGATATAAAATATCAAAAGACAAACCAGAAGCGAGCGAAGAAACCTTAGCAAAAGAATCAGAGCTATCCGATGAACAAATAATTGAAGTTATATCTTCTGAGATAAAAAAAAGGAAAGACGCTATGGCTTTATACGAGCAAGGCAAAAGGCCGGAATTAGCAGAAAGGGAAAAAAAAGAAATTGAAGTTCTAAAAAAATATTTACCAAAACAATTGTCGTCAGAGGAGCTTAAAAAAATAGTTAAGGAATCAATAGAAAAAACAGGGGCAAAAGAAATGAAAGACATGGGAAAAGTTATGGCGGACATAAATCCGAAAATAAAGGGAAGGGCAGACGGTGGAGACGTAAGCAAAATTGTTAAAGAACTATTATCTACAAAATAATATTAAAAAACCGCTAAACCGCGGTTTTTTTGTTTGTACTATAATTGACAAATATATTTTTTACTATAATATCAAATTACTTTTGCAACTTGAAAAAAAGAAAAAGAAAGGAAAAATATGATTAATGTAACAATAGCTGGATTGCCGGGAAAAATGGCTACGCTTGTTGCTCAAGCAATTTTGAAACAGGGAGACATGTATCCGAGTTGTGCATTTTTAGGAGAAACGTGTGTGGATATCGGGCAACTCGGGCTGCCGACTATTCCCATGGAAAAACATGAAGAACATCTATTGAAGAATCGGGAGCATATTGATCTGATTGTGGATTTTACGCAGCCAACATCGGCTAACCGAAACGCCGAAATGTATTGCAGGGTTGGAATCCCCTTTGTTATGGGTACGACCGGCGGTGATAGGGATAAGCTAGCTGAAACAGTTCGGACATCTAATATATCCGCAGTCATCGCAACAAATATGGCGATTCCGGTTGTTATTTTTCAGGAGATGATTAAATTTGCGGGTCAAAATTTTGCGGGAGCACTTAACGGGTTTAAGCTTGTTATCCGTGAAAGCCATCAGGCGTCAAAGCCAGATCCCAGCGGGACGGCAGTAAGTCTTTTGCCGTCTTTTGCAGCCCTTGGATTGCCGCTTGATAAGGAGAATATAAAAATGTTGCGGGATCCTCACTTTCAGCATTTGGCATTGGATGTCCCGGAGAAATACCTTGATGGCCACGGCTATCACACTTATGCGATTGAATCCCAAGATCCAGACCATACCGTGAAACTGGAATTTTCACATAATGTGCTTGGCCGCAATGTCTATGTTGATGGCGCATTGAGGGCCATAAGATTTCTTGCCAAGATGAATCCTGCCGGGTGTGACCCGATGAAAGGGCATGTCTTCTCGATGATAGATGTCTTAAAACAGGGCGGCATAGTTAACTAAACCTATTTTCCCGTTTGCAGTAGCGTTCAGTAATCTGGACGCTTTTTATTTGATTTGGTAAATTTTTAAAAAAGAGTTAAAATATAATAATGGCAAAACGTCGTAAAACTTTTGATAAAAATAAAATAATACGATTTGCAATAATCGTTGTAATTGTCTTGCTGATTTTATTTGCAGGATTTTTTTTATATAACCGGTTTATTAAGCCGCATAATTATCGTATTGTGAATAAATACTATGGGTTTGAATTGCAGACGCCCAATAGTTGGTTTGCAAAGCAGAATACGTCATATTATGAAGATGTTATCGATCAGATAATTGCCGATAATAAAAATAATAAGACAAACAATTCTGGAGCAGAAATAGGTGCGTTTAGATTTGAAAGTTCAAAATATCCCGATGATTTTTTAGATTCGGGGGTCGCGTCTTCTAGTCTTCCAAGCGGGTCTATATTAGAGGTGGATGTTTTTTATACGCCCAATGTTGTGGGAGGTGGAATTAATAGTTCCGGTAATATAAAAATAGCTGGTATAGATGCAGTAGATGGATCATCGGATTCGCCAATTTTTGGAAAGGTAGAAAATATTTCTTTTTATCACAACGATCTTCAGTACAAGATTAATGAGTTCGTTTATATTTCACCGACCGAAAAAAACAAAGAGAATATTATAAGGAGCAATGATAAAATAATTTTTGATAAAATTATTTCCAGTTTTAAATTATTGAAATGATATGAAGTTAGAAATAAATAATCTTGTAAAATTCAAATTAGATAAAAAAAGTTTTTCACAGGTTGCAAAAATCGTATTAAAAGGTGAAAATAGACAAACGGAAAGCATCTCGCTCGCCTTAGTCGCTGGGGCAGAGATGAAAAAGCTTAATAAAAAATTTCGGAGTAAAAATAAACCAACAGACGTTCTTTCTTTTGAATTGAATGACGAATTATATTTAGGCGAAATTATTATTTGTCCTGAAGTTGTGGCCGATAACGCTAAAAAGTATGGGGTTTCGATAAAAAGTGAAATGCTAAAAGTTTTTGCTCATGGGATTCTTCATTTATGCGGGTATGATCACGAAAAGTCTAAAAAAGAAGAAGAGATAATGGAGGCTAAGCAAGATAAATATTTATCTAAAGTAAAATAAATTAATTCATGGCGCGCAGTAATATTGTTACGGGCTTAGACATAGGAACATATAGTATAAAAGCATTGGTAGCCCAAAAAAAAGGAAAAGATTGGGAGGTTTTATCATATGCAGAAATCCCTTCATTCGGACTTCGCAAGGGCGCAGTTGTATCGGTTGAAGAAACTTCAAAAAATGTGCAAATGATAATGTCTGGTCTAGAGAAGGATTGCAACAGAAGAATTAATTCTGTTTTTGTAAATATCGGGGGCAGTCATCTTTATGTCACCCCATCTGATGGAATAATTTCTGTTTCTAGGGCTGATAATAGAATTTCTAAAGAAGACGTTGAAAGAGTTTTGCAGGCAACTAGAGCCGTTAATATCCCGTCAAACGAAGAAGTGCTAGATGTTTTTCCAAGAGAATATATTATTGATGATCAAAAAGGGATAAAACAGCCAGAGGACTTAACTGGCGTAAGGTTAGAAGCAAAAGTTTTATTGCTTTGTGTTTTTTCTCCATATTTTATTAAACTTACTCAGGCTGTTTTGGGCGCAAAGCTGCAAATAAATGATGTGGTGCCTTCTCCTTTAGCCGCCGCTAATTCTGTTTTAACTCCGCAACAAAAAGAATTAGGAGTTGCCTTAATTGATATTGGAGCCGCCACAACGTCTTTAGCTGTTTTTGAAGAGGGAGAATTATTACATTTGGCCGTTTTTCCGATTGGGTCAGCTAACATTACAAACGACATCGCCATAGGACTTAAAACAGAAGTTGCAATTGCTGAGTCAATTAAAAAACAGCATGGCACCTGTATGTTTGCCAGAACAGAAAAAGACAGGAAAGACCAATCAAGGAAAAAAATAGAAGTTTTTGATAAATCAGATTCCCTTAATTTTACAAAGAAAAATTTGGTTGATATTATTGAGCCTAGGGTTTCTGAGATTTTAGATTTAGTTCAAAAAGAGTTAAAAAAAATTAATAGACAAGAGCTATTGCCGAGCGGAATTGTTTTAACGGGAGGGGGCGCTAAAATTCCTAGAATAAAAGAGTTAACAAGAGAAACGCTAAAACTCGCCTGTGAAATTGGCGTACCTAAAGGCATAATGGGGCTGCAAAATGATCCCGCCTTGGCTACCGTCGCCGGTTTGGTATTAGAAGGGGTTGATTTTGACGAAGAAGAAGGTATACTTGGACTTACCAAGGGATGGGGTTCTGGATTTAAGAAATGGTTCAAGAACTTCATCCCATAAAATGGGATAAGTTTATGAATCCTAAAATTAAAGTTATTGGAGTCGGTGGCTCGGGATCTAATACGGTTTCGAGAATGGAAAAATTTCAAATGCAGGAAGTTGAATTGCTGGCGGTTAATACAGATGCGCAAGCCTTGCATTTTTCTAAAGCTAATAAAAAAATTTTAATAGGGAAAGAAATAACAAAAGGTCTTGGGACGGGAATGGACGCGGACTTGGGTAGAAAGGCGGCGGAAGAATCTAAACAGGAGATTATAGAAAATTTAAAAGGGGCAGATATGGTTTTTGTGACCTGTGGATTGGGTGGTGGTACCGGCTCTGGGGCCGCCCCTATTATTGCTGAGATTTCAAAAAGTCTCGGCATTTTAACTATAGCAGTGGTTACAACTCCTTTTTCTTTTGAGGGAGAAGCCAGAAAAAAAATTGCTGAAGCGGCCATAGGAAATTTAAAAGGAACTGATGGGTCCCCCGTAGATTCTTTATTAGTTATTTCTAACGATAAACTTTTAAAAGTTATTGACGAAAAAACTACAGTATCTGAGGCTTTTTTGATTTGCGACGATATTTTAAGAGAAGCCGTGCAATCAATTACAGACTTAATTTTAGTGCCAGGAATTATAAATATTGATTTTGCATCTGTTTTATCTATTATGAAAAATTCTGGGCAAGCTTTGTTTGGAGTAGGAAAAATGTCTGGAGAAAATCGAGCAGTTTTAGCTGCAGAAAAAGCAATCCAATCTCCATTATTAGATTTTTCAATTAAAGGAGCTAAGGGGGTATTATTTTCAGTTTCTGGAAACGATATTACTTTAAATGAAATTCAGGAAGCGGCAAAAGTTATTACAAAAAATGTTGACTCAAGGGCTCAAATAATTTTTGGCGCGGTAAAGGATAAGAATTTAAAAAAAGGAGAAATAAAAGTTACCGTAATTGCCACGAAGTTAGCATAAAATATAAAGTCATTTGCTTTTTAATCATTTGCATCTATAATTAAGTATATATCGTAAATATTAAGATTGATTTAAAAATAAATTAAAAGGAATATCCTGCCAAACGGTAACATTTTTCGTGTCGGTCCTGTTAAATGGTAATATTTTTCTGTGAAAAATATTATTTAACAGGAGGTCATCTCAAAATGTTATTTGTCAGGATGCCTATGCAAAATTATGATAGGAGAAGCACCAATACCAAGAAGAGAAAATGATATAAATCCAGAACCTCCCTCGGAAGAACCAAAGCCAAACATAACTCCAGATTCAGAGTTAGAAGCACCAAAAACAAATGAAACCCCAGAGCTAGAATTACCCGAGGCGGGTTTGAATGTGGGGTCGGGAGATCCAACTATAGAATCGGTAGGACCGGAAAAAAAGGAAATTTCTATACCTGGCGCCGAAGAATTGCCCGCAGGGCTCGTAGAGTCGGATCCAGCTGTCACGCAAGAAGTTGCGCCGAAACCAGATGGAGGCATTGAGCTTTCGCCAGCAGAGTTAGCCGAGGGTCAGCAAATTACAAAACAAGGCGGAGTCGAAGCTCCAAAAGAAGAAATGCCGGCTCCGGAAATTGATGGACAAGAAGTAGCGGAAGCTCCAAGTGCTGAGTCACCATCTCCGGAGGTTATTGGAACTGAATTGCGAGAATCTAATTATAAAGCCGAAAGGGCGGCGATAGAACATCATTATGATGAGCTTATTAATAAAACTAGATTACTTGCTACCGAGATTTTTCCAGATAGAAGGGGGCAACCTATTTATACTAGGTATATGAAAGTTCGCGATTCTGCTTTAGATAAATTACTTGGGAATAAAACGGTCCCAGATGCAAAAGCAACTCTTCTTTCGAGCGAAGAGCAATTAGCGGTCGCATTAAATGAAAAACTTGAAAAATATAGCCAAGAACGTCTAAAAGAAATTATGAATTTAGAATTACGTAAAGGGGAGAGGGGTGGGGTAAAAGCTGAAGAAGCTACATCATTAGGAAAGCAAGAATTAGGGGATGCGGAAAATAAGATAGAGGGGATTTAAAAGTTATATTAAATTAAATTTTTAAATTACTTATATGTCAAAAATAAAAAAGAAAAAACTTTTAATTAAGAAGAAGGTAATACCGAAAAAAAATAAAGCTGTGGTAAAGAAGAAGAAAGTTTTATCTAAGAAAAAGGTAGTTGTAAAGAAAAGATTGCCATCTAAAAAACAAATTGGCCAAAAATCTTCTAAGAAGGCGGTAAAAAATTCGGTTGTGGAGATGAGTAAAGAGAAGTTTGACTATTTTATGGCAAGAATTGCTGCAATATAATTTTGTAACACAAACTAACAAAAAGTGTCCGTACGGACACTTTTTGTTTAAATAAAAACAAAATTACCCAGCCCTATATGTTCTCTGTCCGATTTTTTGCACTTTAATATTGGGAAAGAGGGCTGGGTTCTCGTTCCTTTTTGCGGAACTCGAACTTATGCACAGGTTTTGAATGTAAAACGGGATTTGACAGGGTTTTTAGGTAGAGTAAAATGGTAGTAATCACGACGATTTATAATATTAAATAATAATTTTTTAAAAGGCATTTTAACAAACTTATTGTTTAGAAATTAGGTCTATACGGGATTTTTCCGCCTCCAGGATAAGTCTAAAATTCAACATAATTTCCAAACAATCAGCTTGGTTAAAGGCAAATGCCTTTTTTTGACCCTAATTTTATGTCAGAAGAAGAAAAGAAGTTACAAAATCATATAGAAAAGACTCAAAAAAGAGACGGAAGGGTCGTTAATTTTGAGCAAGATAAAATTGAAAGCGCAATTCATAAGGCCGTTGTTGCAGCTAACCAGGGAGACGGTGAAGTTTCTAAAAAAGTTTCAGAAAAGGTTGTCAGTTTATTGAATAGAAGATTTAAAAAGGGAGAGATTCCAACCATTGAGCAGGTTCAGGATATCGTTGAAGAGGCTTTAATTTTGGAAGATTTAGTTGATACTGCCAAGGCATACATTCTATATAGAGAGCAAAGAAGAGCGATTCGTGAAGCGGCAAAAGTAGTTGATGAATCTTCAGAAAAAATAGATAGTTATTTAAAAGAGCTTGATTGGCAGGTGAAAGAAAATGCCAACATGACCTTTTCTTTGCAGGGGTTAAATCAATATACTAGTTCTTATATTTCAAAAAAATATTGGTTAAATAAAATTTATCCTAAAGAAATAAGAGAGGCTGCTTTAGCCGAGGATTTTCATATCCACAACTTAGAATTATTGGCTCCCTATTGTGCCGGTTGGGACTTGTATGACTTTTTAATAAAAGGATTTGGTGGAGTTCTTGGGAAAATAGAGTGCAGTCCACCAAAGCATCTTAGAACAGCCATGGGACAACTGGTGAATATTTTATTTACTTTGCAAGGAGAGACCTCGGGAGCTAATGCTGTCTCTAATTTTGATACACTTTTAGCTCCTTTTATCAGATATGATAAATTAGACTACAAACAAGTAAAGCAGATAATACAGGAATTTTTATATAACTGCATGGTTCCAACTCGCGTTGGTTTTCAGACGCCATTTTTAAATGTTTCTTTAGATATTAAAGCCCCGTCATTTTTGGCCAAGCAGCCGGTAGTTATTGGAGGCGAGCCGCAAAACGAAACTTATGGAGAGTTTCAGCCGGAGATGGATATGTTTATAAAAGCCTTTTACGAGGGATTAATGGAGGGCGACGCATCGGGCAGGCCGTTTACTTTCCCGATCCCAACAGTTTCAATTACTAAGGATTTTGAGTGGGATAATCCAAATTTGGCAGCAATGTGGGAGGCGACCGCAAAATACGGTATTAATTATTTTTCAAACTTTATAAATTCAGACATGAGTCCAGATGACGCAAGGTCAATGTGCTGCAGGCTCAGGTTAGATAATAGAGAGTTATATAAAAGAGGAGGTGGTTTATTTGGATCTTCTCCAAAAACAGGATCAATTGGCGTAGTCACAATTAATTTACCAAGAATTGGATATACTTCTAAAACAAAGACAGAATTTTTTGATAAGTTAACTAGACTAATGGATTTGGCGAAGGAAAGCCTTGAAATTAAGAGGAAGGCTCTAGATAACTTTATGGAAAAAGGGCTTTACCCATATTCTAGGCACTATTTGGAAGATATGAAGAAGATGAGAAATAGTTATTTTGGTAATTATTTTTGCACTATCGGAATCATAGGAATGAATGAAGCTTTGATAAACTTTTTAGAAGAAGATATTACAACGCCCAAGGGCAGAAAATTTGCTATTGAAGTTTTAGATTTCATGAGAGGAAAAATGGTAAAATTTCAGGAAGAAACCGGAAATTTATATAACTTGGAAGCAACTCCCGGAGAAGGCACTAGCTATAGGCAAGCCAGAATGGATAAAGAAAAATATCCAGATATTATTACAGCTGGCACAAAAGAAGTTCCATACTACACAAATTCAAGTCAATTGCCGGTTGGGTTTACAGACGATGTTTTTGAAGCCCTTGATTTGCAAAATGATATTCAGACAAAATATACGGCGGGACAGTTTTCCATATATTTTTAGGAGAAAAAATTTCAGACCCTAATCAGGCTAAAGAATTAGTTAAAAAGATATGCAATAATTATAGCCTGCCGTATATTACTTTAACTCCAACATTTTCTATTTGTCCTACTCACGGGTATATTGCCGGCGAGCACTTTGAGTGCCCTCAATGCACAATAAAACAGCCCTGTGAGGTTTATTCTAGGGTTGTGGGCTATATAAGACCAGTTCAGCAGTGGCATAAAGGAAAGCAAGAGGAATATGAAGAAAGAAAGGAGTTTTCTCTGCCTGACGAAAAAACAGAGAAAGTTTCACAAAAAATAGAAGAAAAAATAACAGCAACAGTTTAATATAAAAAAGCCCCTTTGCAAAGGGGCTTTTTAGCCAATAGATATAAATTATCTACGCAATTTATATATTTAATCGTTCGGTCGTAATGAGAAAATTTACTTTCTCATTACCCCCCCCTATAATTATGATAATAGCCGGTCTACAAAAAACAACTTTAATAGATTATCCTGGCAAAATTGCCTGTATAATATTTTTGGCTGGTTGTAATTTTAGATGTCCTTGGTGTTATTCTGCGGAATTAGTTTTACCCTTGAAAATTGCTAAGCAACCACGAATTTCAGAAGAAGAAATTTTTAATTTTTTGAAAAAGAGACAGGGTATGCTGGATGGAGTTGTGCTTTGTGGGGGAGAGCCGACAATAAATAAAGAATTGCCAAGATTTATTGAAAAAATAAAAGGCTTGGGATATTCTGTAAAGCTAGATACGAATGGTTCAAATCCAAAAATGTTGAAGGAATTGGTGGGCGCCAAACTCATAGATTATGTGGCAATGGATATTAAAACCGACGAGGATGATGCTGTTTATAAAAATATAATGATTGAGGGCATTACCATAGACAACATAAAAGAAAGCGTTAGTTTTTTAAAAAACAGCGATTTAGACTTTGAATTTCGCACTACAGTAGTAAATACTATTCATAGAAAAGATAATTTTTTAAAAATTGCCAAATGGATAGGCGGCCCGAATATAAAATATTATTTGCAAAATTTTAGGGCAGAAAAAACAATTGATCCGGAATTCGAAAAAGTAAAACCGTTTAAAAAAGATTTTTTAGAAGAAATAGTAAAAGAAATTTCTCCATATTTTAAAGATTGCCAAGTTAGGCACGGTTAATAATGAGTTCGTCTAAAATATTATTTTTTCTTTGTTTGTTTTTTGTCGCAGGAATATTTTTAGAATCGATTATTAAAATCCCACAATTTTTTATTTGGGGGATTTTAGTTTTAGGAATTATTTTTGTTTTTTTGTCACTTCTATTTAAAAAATTGGGTTTTGCCATGGGGTTTTGTTTATTATTCCTGGCAATAGGAATTTTAAGAGTACAGATTTCTGAATTTAATATTGCAAGCGACAAGCTGAGTAAATTTAACGGTAAGGGGCAGATTGTTCTAGCCGGTATAATTTCAGATGAACCCGATATCAGAGATACCTCACAAAAAATAAAGGTAAAAGTTGATAATAGTACAGTTTTAGTGACAACGGCCAAATATCCTGAATACAAATATTTAGACCGAGTAAAAATTACAGGAAAACTGGAGACTCCAATGGTGGCTGATGATTTTAACTATAAGAATTACTTATTGCCAGACCATATTTATTCTGTGATGTCTTTTCCGAAAATTGAGATCGTGTCAACAAAAAATCAATATAGTATATGCTCTTATTTATATGAGAAGGTTTTATTTTTAAAGCAAAAATTAGATCAAGATATACAAAATAACTTTTCGCCGCCGCAAAGCTCTATTTTACAGGGAACACTTTTAGGCGAAAACGGAACTATAAGCCAAGATCTAAAAGATAAGTTAAATATTACCGGCTTGAGGCATTTTATTGCTATTTCCGGCTTACATATTGTTATTATAATTTCAATTGTTATGTCTTTTCTTCTAGCTTGCGGCATGTGGAGAAATAAAGCATTCTATATAACAGTAATTTTTATTTGTATTTATATTGTTTTAACCGGCATGTCGGCCGCAGCCTTGAGGGCGGGAATTATGGGGGGAACTTATTTGTTGGGTCAAAAATTGGGCAGACAAGTTTTCAGCACCAGGCTCATTGTTTTGGCTGCTGCCGTAATGCTTTTAGTAAACCCGCTACTCCTTTTTTACGACGTTGGATTCCAGCTTTCATTTTTAGCTGTTTTGGGGCTCATATATTTTGAACCGCTTATAAGGAATTTTATAAAATTTTTGTGTAACATATTTTTTGGTATAAAGATCAAAGAAAGTCAGGAGGGCATTTTAATGTTAATTTCTGTGACAGTTGCAGCTCAAATTTTTACTTTGCCAATTATGGTTTTCAATTTTGGCGTTGTCTCTTGGGTTTCTCCTATAACTAATATTTTAATTTTACCGGTTTTTTATTATTTAATGCTTTTTGGATTTTTGTCTTCTTTGGTGGGAATTGTTTGGGCGGGGTTGGGTTGGTTGTTGTCAATTCCTTGTTATTTTTTGATTTTGTATTTTATGTGGGTGGTTAACTTTTTTTCTCAATCGTGGATGGCAAAACCTATTACAAATGTTTCTTGGGTTTGGGTTTTATTTTCTTATATCGTTCTTGGAGTTGCCACATGGTTTTTAAATATAAAGTATAGCAAGACTATTGTATAACCAAACATCTATTTCAGGAGTGCCTACGTAAAAAAAGAGCCATGGACGTATCCATGGCCTGCTGCTGATTATTATGGGACTATTCGCGCAGTGACTGCGCCTTATCGGTTTCGAAAATTGTATCGAAAACTACTTCTTCTTGTTTGCCGTCGGCGAACCTAGCGTAATACGCGCCGATTTGGATTCCTGCGAAGTTTCTGCTTAAAAATTTAGCTGCTTTGAGTAGGTCCCTTTTTTCGGGGTCTGGCCTGGATTTTTCTCTGTCTATGGTTGCGTCGTATTTTTTACAATCTTCGTGGTTAATGATAATGATATGTCCTATTTCCCCGTGAAGCTTAAGAAACATACCAATTTCTGTGAATACAGATCTAAATTCCGCTCCCATTTCTTCGGGTCTGGCCAAAGCTATAGCTCCACCGGCCCTTTTAAGCGAAAAATAATCACCACCACTAAGACCTAGCTCCTGCTTTAAAAAATTCTTATGAGGTTCACGTAGTCTCAAATCTGGGCAACGCAGTACAACTGCTTTTTTCGGCTGGGCTAAACTGACTTTGTACCTCTTCTCTTCTGCCATATTCTTTGTCCCTTTCCTTTGTCAAGGTTCCTTGTTGGCATTAAATAATTTAACGCAAACATAAATATCATAGCACGTATTATTATAAATTTCAATATACCTGGGTATTAATTTTTTTTAATAAATAAGGTACAATAGATATAAATATGGTAGCAAAACAAACAAAAAAAGTGTGGGTTGTCGCTGCAGATATGGGCTATGGTCACCAGCGAACAGCCTACCCATTAAGAGATATTGCTTTTTCTGGCAAGGTTATTAATGCTAATAGCTATAATGGCATTCCTAAAAAAGATAAAAGATTTTGGCAGCAAACTCGTTCTTTATATGAGTTTATTTCCAGATTTAAAAAAATTCCAATCATAGGGGGTATTGCTTTTTCTATAATGGATAGGTTCCAGAAAATTTTAACTTATTATCCCGAAAGAGATTTATCAAAACCGGATTTTGCGCAAAGAAATATTTTTCATTTTATAAAAAAGGGATGGGGCAAAGATTTAATTGAGAGATTTAAAAAAAATCCGTTGCCGTTAGTGTCCACCTTCTTTACCCCAGCTTTTATGGCGGAACAATTAAAGTATCCTGCACAAATTTATTGTGTAGTTTGTGATGCAGACGTTAATAGAACTTGGGCGGCAATAGAGCCTAAAAAAAGTAAAATTAAATATTTTGCACCCTGTACTTGGGTTAGAGACCGTTTGAAGCTTTATGGAGTGAACCCGGATAATATTTTTTTAACGGGATATCCTTTGCCAAAGGAAAATACTGGCGAAAATTTAGAAATTTTGAAGGAAGACATGAGGTATAGGCTTATTAATTTAGACCCCAATAAAAAATATAGAAACACTTATAAGCCCCTAATAAGGGATTTACTGGGAAGGCTACCAGAAAAATCAAATCATCCTCTAACGATTATGTTTTCTATTGGGGGAGCCGGCGCACAAAAGGAGATACCGCTAAATATAGTAAATAGTCTGAAAGATAAAATAAAGGATAAAAAATTAAGACTTATTATTGCTGTTGGGGTTAGAGAAGAGTTGAGAAAATATTATGCAGATAATATAAGCGGGCTAAAATTAGACGGGTGGGTTCATATACTTTCCGGGATAACAACAGACGAATATTTTAAAACTTTTAACGAGGCTCTTAGAGAGACAGATGTTTTGTGGACAAAGCCGTCAGAGCTTTCTTTTTATGCGGGCTTGGGTATCCCCATAATTATAGCTCCCACAATAGGCTCGCAGGAAGATTTTAATAAGAGGTGGTTGTTGCATGTCGGAGCTGGTGTGTCTCAAGAAAATCCGAAATATGCCAATCAGTGGTTTTTTGACTTACTTAACGCGGGAGATCTGGCTGAGGTCGCAATGCAGGGTTTTGTAGAAATAGAAAAGATGGGAACATATAATATTGAAAAAATAGCAACAGGGAGCAAAAAATAAATGAAAAAGTTTTTTAAAATGATGTTTATTTTTTTAGCAATAGTCATAATTTTTTTAGCGATTATTTTTTGCTACTTTTTTGTTGGTAATGCTCCCATTCAAAAAAATATCACATGGGGCGTGGATTTTTCTCAAGTGCAGGCAGTTTATCTGGGATTGAATTGGAAGGATACATATTCGGCTATAATAGATGATTTGGGAGCAAAAAATATAAAGTTGCATACAGATTGGGACTGGATTGAAAGCAAGAGCGGAGATTATTATTTTGATGACGTTGACTGGCAGTTGCAACAGGCAAAAGATAAGGGGGTAAATATTATATATGTTTTGGGCATGAAGAGCGGGCGTTGGCCGGAATGCCATATTCCAAAATGGGCAAATAATTTATCAGAACAACAGCAAAAAGATGCAACTTTAAGCTATATAAAAGAGGTTGTTGAAAGGTATAAAGATAATAGTGCAATTATTAATTGGCAGGTAGAAAATGAGCCCTTTTTCCAATTTGGCGAGTGTCCTTCGTGGTATTATGATAATGAGGATTTTCTAAAACAAGAGGTGAATCTTGTAAAATCATTAGATCCATCGAGGAAGATAATTGTTTCTGATTCAGGAGAAGATTCTATGTGGTTTGGTGCCGCTAAAATCGGCGACATAGTTGGAATAACCATGTATAGAGAGGCGTGGGTTCACATAACAAATAGTCTCGGCTTTTATTTCCATTATTTATTTTCACCGGTTTTTTATTCAAGAAAAGCCCTTATTATTAAAAAGGTATTTGGGAAAGATACTATTTGTATAGAGTTGCAGGCAGAGCCATGGGGTTCAGAGCCTCTAAAGAATATTCCATTGAGCGAACAGCTTAAGGCGATGAATCCAACTTTGTTTGAGCAGAATATCGAATATGCCAAAGAAACAGGGATGGACGATTTTTATTTTTGGGGAGTAGAATGGTGGTATTGGATGAAGGAAAAACATAATCAGCCACAAATTTGGAATGAAGCAAAAGTTTTATTTCAACAAAATTAAAATATAATACCACCATTCACAAAAGGGGTCGGGGAAAAGGATTTTCCCCGTATGGGAAAACAGTCCCGCGAAGCGGGACGTTAGAAACCGAGGGTTTCTAAGAAGTAAGCCGGGCGAGCGACTTGGTGGTATTGGATGAAGGAAAAACATAATCAGCCACAAATTTGGAATGAAGCAAAAGTTTTATTCCAACAAAATTGAATATGATAAGCATTATAATACCAGCTTTAAACGAAGAAAAATATTTGCCCCTGCTTTTAGAGTCAATTAAAAATCAAAATTTCGGGGTACCCTTCGGGTCGTACGAAATAATTTTGGCTGATGCCGGGTCAAAAGATAAAACCATAGAAATTGCAAAAAGATACGGTTGCATGGTCGCGCCAGGTGGTTTGCCGGCTAAAGGGAGGAACGAGGGCGCTAAGATTGCGAAAGCTGATTTATTGTTTTTTGTAGACTCCGATATTATTTTGCCCGATAATTTTTTTGAGAGAGCCTTAAATGAATTCAATGAGCGGAAACTTGATATTGCAAGTTTCTGTTTAATTCCACTTCCTATCCGAAGGATATCTTCGTTTGCTTTGAATATTTTTTATAATCAACCAATCGTTCTGTTAGAAAAAATTTTGCCACATGCAGCAATGGGTATTTTGGTGAAAAAAGATCTTTTTGAAAAATTAGGTGGATTTGATGAAGAGATAAAATTAGCTGAAGATATGGATTTTGCTAGGAGAGCTAAATATAAATTTAAGGCAAGATTCGGCATTATAAAGTCCCAAAAAATTTATTTTTCAGATAGAAGGTTGAAAACAGATGGCTGGCTTGTGACTGGCGCAAAGTTTTTTCTTTGTGAGCTGTATATGATATTTATCGGTCCGGCGAAATCAGATATTTTTAAATATAAGTTTGGGCATTACGAGAAGAAGGGTGAAACTAAAAATAATTCCTAATCGTATTATTGTAAATAAGTTAAAACCTTGAAAGTTTTTCTTTATTTGTTAATATATTTTATATAATCTGGAAAAATATGAGTATGTACAATTTACCAAAATCTGATATTGGCGACGTTAAAAATAAAACCATAAAGATTCTTAAGAGTAGAAATTTTTGGGGATTTTTATTTAT
Source organism: Candidatus Staskawiczbacteria bacterium (assembly GCA_963756225.1). Taxonomy (GTDB): domain Bacteria; phylum Patescibacteriota; class Minisyncoccia; order Minisyncoccales; family Staskawiczbacteraceae; genus XYD1-FULL-39-28. Next base: position 50,741 of record CAVWMZ010000006.1, on the reverse strand, counting down.
AGTAATTGTTTGCTGTATTATTGGTTTTGCTGGCGGTATGGCTGCTTTGCGTTATTTCCCGTCAGAAACTAGGGCATTTTTGCAGTATTTTACGGTGCCTCAGCCAGTTGCGTCAAAAATTAATAATCAGACGGCTTCAAGTGCATACGTTTCAAATGTACCGTATGAGCAGGCAATAATTGATGCTGCTAAAAATGTTTCCCCATCTGTTGTCAGTATTGTTATTTCAGAGAATGTGCCAACATATGAAGAACAATTTGTAAATCCTTTTGGAGATAACAGCAATGACAATCCTTTCGGAGATTTAAGTCCGTTTAATTTTGAAATTCCTCAGCAGGTGCAGAATGGAACTCAATATCAGGAGATTGGGGCTGGCTCGGGTTTTATTGTTTCAGCTGACGGCCTAGTTTTAACAAATAAGCACGTTGTTTCAGACAGTAAGGCAGATTATACGGTTTTTACAAACGACGGGCAAAAATATACAGCTAAAGTTTTAGCTTTAGATCCCGTCCAGGATTTAGCTGTAATAAAAATTCAGAGTATGGGGAAAATATTTCAACCTGTAACCCTGGGAGATTCTTCGGGAATACAAATAGGTCAAACTGCAATAGCTATTGGAAACGCATTGGGGCAATTTTCTAATACGGTCTCTGTTGGGGTGGTTTCCGGTCTTCAGAGAACAATTTCAGCATCAGATGAATTGGGTTCTTCTTCAGAAACATTAGCGGGAATTATCCAAACAGATGCGGCAATTAATGCGGGGAATTCCGGGGGGCCACTGTTAAACTTAAAGGGAGAAGTTATGGGTATTAATACGGCTATGGCACAAGGGGCGCAAGATATCGGATTTGCAATTCCTATTAATATGGCGAAAAAAGATATAGACCAGGTTATAAAAACAAATAAAATTGTTTATCCATTTTTAGGTGTACGATATGTCATGATTGACGATCAGGTTAAACAAAAATATAATTTATCGGTTGACTACGGAGCGTTGGTTGTGGGCGGTAGCAGCAGTGAGCCGGCCATAACGCCAGGGTCTCCAGCAGATAAAGCCGGACTAAAAGCAAAAGATGTCATTTTAGAAATTAATGGAGAGAAAATTACCACTAATGATTCGATGGCGACAATAATACAAAAGTATAATGTTGGTGATAAGGTTACATTGCATATTTTAAGAAATAGTAAAGAGCAAGATGTTAGTATAACTTTGGCCGAAAGAAGTTCTTAATATATTACAAATAAAAAAGCGCCCCGCGTAGGGGCGCTTTTTTATTTGACAAAACCAGTAAATATAGTAATTTAGAATAGAGCTCTTTTACATCTAACTAGGAGGAACATATTATGAGCAAGAAAATTCTGGTTTTGGATTCTTTTACTAATGGATGGGAGGCGGCTTTGGCCTTTGCTAGAAATAGTGGTTGGGCAGAAGAAGATTGCGAAATAATTTCATGTGGCAACCACCATAATGTTTTCAAGCGTCTTGCCGAGGGTCAGGCGTACGCCGTTGTACCAATTTATAACTCGATAGCAATCCCTCACGAAGTCGAGGATGTAGTTGACGATTTAGCTGAATTTCGGGAGTTCGGATATGATCTACAGGAAATATCCAGACTAAAACTTCAGATTAATCATTTTCTTGTGGCGCCACAACATGTTAATTGTGTTGAAGAGATTGAAAGAGTCTTGTCGCATAAAAAGGCGATTCAGCAGTGCGGAAAATATCTCGACAGCATCGGCATTACTCCCGACAGGCGCAGCACGTGCGATTCTACGGGGAAAGCGGCTAAGACCGTATCGAAGTTGCCGGCTCACGTCAAATTTGCAGCAATCGCTTCAAAGGAGGCTGCGAATGCATATGGATTAAAGATTCTTGCAGATTATATCCAGGATGTGCCAGATAACAAAACTACCTTTCTTCTTTTGGAAAACAAGGCCGAGGTTAAGCCAAAAGTAGTTGGCATAATCGGTCTTAAGGGGCGCTTTGGCCAATTTCTTAAGAGGTTTTTTGAAGGACTCGGATGCAATGTTGTCGGCGCCGGGAGAAGCCTAGATGATAAAATCTTAATGGTTCAGCGATCAGATGTTGTTATTATCTCGGTGTCGATAAGGGATACGCCCGAAGTGATCCGCTCTGTATTGCCTTATTTTCGGGAAGATCAACTTCTGATGGATGTGACATCCGTAAAACAACCGGCTGTTAAGGCAATGCTCGAAAGCAAGGCTCAAGTTGTTGGACTTCATCCGATGTTCAGACCCGATGGTAATTTTGAGGGACAAACAGTGGTGGTTTGCCCGGCACGCTTGACTATGCGTTGCTGGAAAACATGGATTGCTAATATGTTAGCGGCGACAGGATCTAACATTAAGTATAGTACGCCGCCAGAACACGATGGATATATGACTACAGTCCAAGTGAATCCGCATCTTGGAAATCTTGCCAGTGCATTACTGATTACTGAGACCGGAATTTCCGTTACGGAAAGCTTGGCATTTACTAGTCCTTTTTACAGGATATTATTCTCGCTTATGGGCAGGCTTGTCGGCCAGAGTCCCGATCTTTATACGGATATAGTGATGGAAAATCCGGAAACTTTGGTCATGCTTGAGCGTAGAATTGAAATTGAGCAACGCATGAAGGAAATGATTATAGAAAAGGACCGCGTTGCATTTGAAGCATTATTCGCCAAAGCAAGGGAGCATTTTGGACCAGAGGTCATTCGTGAGGCCAACGAATTGTTTATGAGAATACTTGGAGTTTTGAGCACACTCTACGGTAAGAATTCGGTAATTTTGGAGCTTGCCGTATTGAAAAGCCAGCCCGGACTGTTAGAGCGTATATCAGGAGCTTTCACAAGAAGACAAGTTAATTTAACAGGAATTAATTCTGTAATTCTTGACGGACAACGCGTTCAGTTCGCAATCAGTTTTGAGCAGGCACGCTCTTCTGACGTGGTTCGCCTAGCGCTTGAAGACATTGAGAATTGGGAAGACTTGAAGGCAAAAATAATCGGATAAAATTTCGGATGCAGAAGTTAATTTCTAAAGACTGGGTCAGCACAAGCTCTCTCGGTCTCTTTTTTTGCAATTTATTTTTTGCTATTGACAAAGTTTGATAAAAAATGATAATAATAAATATCGTAAAGATTATGGAAATTCGAACAAACAATTATTTTTTCTTTTTTAGCTACTTTAAAAAAGGAGTTTGTTTGAGTGTTTAATAAAAAATAAAATTAAAGATTCAAACAAGCTCCTCTGGTGAGGAGCTTTTTAGTGGCACATTGAAAAATTAACCAAAGAAGAAGGGAGCTCAACATGATAATAGAAATGAAGGCTGGAGCTAATCCGATAGAAATTGAGGCAGTTATTTTGAGGGTTAGAGATTTAGGTTTTGAAGTTCAAATGAACATCGGGACCGAGAGAAAGGTTATTGCTGTTCTGGGCGCAAATACCGGAGAGTTGGATACAGGATCTTTTGAGGTTTTTGCGGGAGTGGAGCAGGTTTTAAGGATTCAAAAACCGTATAAGCTTGCATCTCGTGATTTCAAGAGAGACAATACGGTAATTAAGATTGGTGACGTTGAGATTGGTGGAAATAAATTGGTGCTAATGGCGGGTCCTTGCTCGGTTGAAAAAGATAAAAAAATAACCTTGGCTTGCGCTCGAGCCGCCAAGAAAAATGGGGCTCAGGTTTTGAGAGGCGGCGCATTTAAGCCCAGGACTTCACCGTTTGCTTTTCAGGGTCTAAAAGAGGAGGGATTAAAAATTCTAGCAGAGGCCAGAGACGAAACGGGATTGTTGATTGTAACTGAAGTGGTGAGCGAAAATGATGTGAAGCTCGTCGCTGGTTATGCAGACATTCTGCAAATTGGTGCACGGAATATGCAGAATTATCGTTTGTTGGAAGCCGCAGGAAAATCCGAAAGGCCTGTTCTTTTGAAGCGCGGGCTATCTGCCACCGTAGATGAGTGGCTGCAAGCGGCCGACTACATCCTACGTAGCAATGGAAATCCGAATGTTATTTTGTGCAACAGGGGCATTAGAACTTTCGACGGTTCCACGCGCTTCAGCTACGACGTTGGCGTTATTCCTGTTTTGAGGCAGTTAACGCATCTGCCGATAATTACAGATCCGAGCCATGCAGCAGGTAATTACCGGTACGTACCAGATTATGCCAAGATGGCAATTGCCGGCGGAACCGACGGTTTGATTGTTGAGATTCATCCTGACCCGAAGAAGGCCTTATCTGATGGAGCGCAATCTCTTACTTTTTCGGATTTCGCCCGTCTTTCTGAAGAGCTGAAGGTTCTTGCATCTGCCGTTGGCAGAAGCATGTAACAAAATATTTTAGGTATAGCGGTCTCGCAAGAGCCCGCTTTTTTATTGACACAATTATCACTCTTGACTTGAGAGTGATACTTGGTGTAAACTGTAATAGATGCTAAAATAGAGTTTGAGGCATAATAATTTTTCGTAGCGAAATGAAATAATTTTGTGCGAAAAATCAGAAAAGCGACGATGTTTACTATAGAATAGCAAGCAGAGAAGCTTTTATGATTTTGTAGCCAAAATTATAAATTGTAATAGAAATAATTATTATGCATCAAGCTTAAGATACAAAAGGAATTATTTATCGTATTAAATTATATAAACTAAAAATTTTTACATATGGCAATGAATGGTGCTAATTTTACAAACAAAGCTCAAGATGCGTTAATGCAGGCGCAATCTTTGGCCCAAGAAAAAGGACAGTCTCAAATTGATGCCCTGCATTTGTTATCCGTTCTTCTTACGCAAGAAGGAAGCATCATAATTACAATTTTAAATAAATTGGGAGTTGATGCAGACGCTTTAATAAAAAAAGTTGATACTCAGGTTTTAAAAATTCCAACAATTTCCACTTCACAGGCATTTGGACAGTTTTATCTTACGCAAGATATGGCAAAAGTTTTAGATAGGGCCAGACAGGAAGCAATAAAAATGAATGACGAATTTATTTCAATTGAGCATTTATTTTTATCATTACTCGATACTAAATCTGGAGCCAAAGATATTTTAGAAAAAGTTAATTTTTTGGCTGGAGCTGGCGAAGGAACATTTGGATCTGAGGGAAACAACTTAAAGAGTTCAAAATTAGATTACGAAGCAGTTATGAAAGTTTTGTCGCAAATAAGAGGCGGCCAAAGAATTACTGACCCAGAGCCCGAATCTAAATATCAGGTAATTGAAAAATATACTAGAAATTTAACTAATCTAGCGGCAGCCGGAAAAATTGATCCAATAGTCGGCAGAGACAATGAAATTTGAAGATTAATGCAAATAATCTCCAGGCGTACAAAAAACAATCCAGTGCTTATTGGAGAAGCCGGAGTTGGAAAAACAGCTATTGTAGAAGGATTTGCTCAAAGAATCGCAAGGGGAAATGTGCCGGATTTTTTAAAGAATAAAGAAATTATTGCTTTAGATTTGGGGTCTATAATAGCGGGAACAAAATATAGGGGAGAATTTGAAACAAGAATTAAGGCTTTATTAAAAGAATTATCAAGGGCTGCGGGGAAATATATTTTATTTATAGATGAGCTACACACCTTAGTTGGAGCTGGGGCTGCAGAGGGCGCAATTGATGCTTCAAATTTGTTAAAACCAGCCTTAGCGCGTGGAGAATTGAGAGCAATTGGAGCTACAACTTTAAGAGAGTATCAAAAATATATTGAGAAAGACCCTGCGCTAGAAAGAAGGTTTCAGCCAATTTTTGTTCAAGAGCCAAACATTGAAGATGCCACTGCAATGCTGAGGGGAATTAAAGAAAAATATGAAGTTCATCATGGAGTAAAAATAAAAGATTCAGCTATTAAGGCTGCCGTTGATTTAGCTAGCAGATATATAGCTGACAGGTTTTTGCCAGACAAGGCGGTAGACTTAATGGATGAGGCGGCTTCGGCCTTAAGGTTAGAAATTGAGTCTGATCCTCAGGAATTGGAAACTTTTAATGAGGCAACAATGAAATTGGAAATTGAAAAGCAGGCGTTGAAAAAAGAGAAAGGAAGCGAGAAAAGATTACGGGTTATTGCTAAAGAGTTGGCCGACTTAAATGAAAAAACAAAAGCGCTAAGATTAAAATGGGGAGCAGAAAAGGAATTAATAAATAAAATAAAAGATATAAGAGAGAAAATAGATAATCTTTCTTACCAAACAGAAATTGCTCAAAGGGAGGCAGATTTAGAAAAGGTTGCTGAAATAAAATATGGAAGAATTCCAGAATTATTAAAAGAATTAGCGGCCACAGAAGAGAAATTAATAAGGATACAAAAAGAGCACAGATTTTTGAAAGAAGAAGTTACCGAAGAGGAAGTTGCCAGAGTTGTTTCGCGTTGGACGGGAATTCCAGTCATGCGTTTAATTACAGAGGAAGCCAAAAAATTAGAGGCGATGGAAGATACTCTAAATAAAAGAGTAATCGGCCAGCAAGAGGCAATTTCAGCGATTTCAAGGGCTATTAGGCGGGCGAGAGCGGGAATTTCAGAAGAGAGCAAGCCGTTAGGTTCTTTCTTATTTTTAGGTCCAACCGGAGTTGGGAAAACAGAAACAGCAAGGGCTTTGGCAGAATTTTTATTTGATGATGAAAAAGCAATGATAAGAATGGATATGTCAGAATATATGGAACGCCACACGGTTTCAAAAATTATCGGATCTCCTCCAGGATATGTTGGCTACGAGGAATCAGGTCAACTTACAGAAAAAGTTAGAAGAAGACCGTATTCAGTTCTGTTGTTAGACGAAGTTGAAAAAGCTCATCCTGATGTGTTTAATATTTTATTGCAAATTTTTGAAGACGGAAGACTTACCGATTCTAAGGGTAGAATGGTTTCATTCAAAAATACAATTATAATAATGACATCTAATTTGGGCTCTGATTTTATCAACAAAATGTCATCAATTGGATTTAATACAAGAGAAGAGTTGGTGCAAAGAGAATCAATGAGGGAGAAAATATTTGATTCTTTAAGAGATTCATTTAGACCGGAATTTTTGAATAGAATCGATGAAATTGTGATATTTAACTATCTGAAAAAGGAAAACATTAAAACAATAGTTGATTTGGAATTAGCTAAAGTTGAAAAACGCTTGGCAACAAAAGAAATAAAAATTGATATTTCGGAGAAAGCCAAAGAATTTTTGGTGAAAGAAGGGTTTGATGCCAATTTGGGAGCTCGTCCGCTAAAAAGAGTTATCCAGCGCTTAATTTTAGATCCTTTATCAATAAAAATTGTTACTAATGAAATTGCAGAAGGTAGCAGGATTTTCATTAATGAGCAGGCCGGTAAAATGGTTTTTGAATCACCAAAACAAATGCCAAGAATGAACCCCGTTAGAAGTATAAGTAAGGGAGAAAAAACTTCGATGGGGAGAAAAAATAAATAGTAAATATATTTTTGCCCCATACTTCTAACGGGGTTAAAGAGGCGCCGAAGCTAGCTAAAGCAAAAAAATAGAAGCAAAAAAAATCGCCCTGAATTATAGGGGTGATTTTTTGTTTGTCCCGCACCTATGTGGCGCCATTTTATATTAAAAATAATTCTATGTACTGCATAGGTGCGGGATTGACAATTTCATTATTATTGTTAGTATATAGGTGGTTCGTTAACATCTACGAAAGGGGGTATGGCTTATGTCATACATTTCTGCAGAGAAATTGAGAGAAATGATAGGTTCAGTTGAGCAAAAATTGATAAGCGAGCAACGTCTGATCGTAAGAGCCTTTGCTTATTCGAATTTGGAGATCGCGCAAGAACTTGGTCAGTATTGGCTTTCGAAAGAAATTTGCCGCCTATAAGATTGAGGGTGCTTTTTTGGAGGCTCTTAAGGAAAATAATTTTAAATTTGATCATAAGGCAGATGGGGTGACAAGTCTTACAATCCAAGGACGCGGTTGTTGGAATTTTTGGCGCGAAGGCGAAAAAAGGGATGGCGAGCTAAAGCTTGTCTTGAATTTGGGAGTTGCGGGGCGCATTGAGCACAAAGAAAGGGGTGTCGTTTTGAGGCCGAATGTCGCTGGGTCGTGCGCTTCATCCGACAATTTTTGGGCGCAGCTTCAAGTTTTCAAAGTTGTCGCTGAATTCGATCCATCGTCAAGCCCGATTGTTAAGAAGATTGTTGAAGGAGACGGTCAAGCCACAATTGCGTGGCAGGATATTCAGTTGGGTGGTATCCGCAGTTTAAGCCAATTGTTTGGAGAGTTCTGCGGTAATAACAAGGGGTCTGCAGTTGAATCGCTCGTCAATTCGCACCTGTCGCCATTCAATCCGTCTCCTATTGATAAGTCGCTCGCCGACCATAAGTTTTTTTACCTTCCCGAGTCCGATCAGCCGATGCTTTTCAAAATTTGGTCCAAACAACTGGAAGACTATAAGGCGTCGCTCTAAATTTTAATCAGTTTGAGGCCGAGACAAGCTCTCGGCTCTTTTTTTGTGGTAAAATATAATAATGCAAGAAAAAAATAAAATATTTTTAGCGATAATAATTGGAGCCGTAATAATCGGAGGGTGTATTTATTTGGGATTTAAAAATGATGATCATAAATCTACTACTTTAGTTGTATCAAAATTACTAACAACGATTTCAGCGCAAAAATCGTTGCCAACTATAAAAACTAATTCTGTCACACATAATTCAAATAATTCAGTCGCTTGTGGCGCATCTAATATGGGCTGACCCCCGTTTTTAAGACACTTTCTCTAAATGTTTTTGAACGTTTTGGCATCGTTTAGCGAACAACACCGGCGGCATGCGTAAGGCGGAGTGAATTCTCGTGTGATTGTATTTCCAGATAAGGTGGTGTATTTCGTAAACCAGCTCCCCCAATGTTTTGAATCTGTTTGGATCTCCTAAGTCAACTTTGAATTGGGAGTAAAAACTTTCTTGGTATCCGTTTTCCCACGGAGATTTTTTGTTTGAGCGGGATATGTTTATGCCGAATTCGGTTAATGCCCGGATAAACAATTTTGCCCCGTATTCGCGTCCGTTATCCGAATGAAATATTTCAGGCCTGGAATGATAAGTTAATGCAGTAAACAGTGATTGCAGCGTCAATTGCACGGAATGATTGGTAAGAACTGACCAGCCAACAACCTCTCTTGTGAACAAATCCATGACCGTAGCCAGATAAACAAATTTGTTTTGGAACGGTATGTAGGTGAAATCTGAAACCCAGATGTGATTCGGATATTGCGGGAAATTCATTTTCAGCTGTGATTCGGATATTGCGGGAAATTCATTTTCAGCAGATTTGGAAAAAATGTGTTTGCAACACCTTTTTTCCTTGGTTTTCTGCCTCTCCTTCGGTAGGCTTTCATGCCAAATAATTTCATTACCCTTTGTATCTTTTTCTTGTTTATGTGCAATGCGTCAGCCACCCTTCTGTATCCATAACTCGGATCATCAGTTAATACTTTTTCAATTTTGATTTTTAATTCCCAATCTTTGGCTAATTTCTTTGATCGGTAGTAAATCGCTGATCTTGAAACTCCGAGAGCTTTTGCCATTAAGCTCTTGTTTTCTTTCTCTTCCTGTTTTTCAATCAACTCTTTTTTTGGGATTCGGATAACTTCAGCGTCATTTCTCCCACTAGTTCCAGTAGCATTTTCTTTTCACGCTTAAGTTTAAGCAGTTCTGCTGTGGAGCCAGATTCGGCTCCCTTGCCTAGCCAGCCATAAATTGTTGACTCATGGACTCCGTGTTCCTGGGCTGCCTGGATCACCGTGACTCCGTCTTCTTTGACTCGTTTTAATATTTGATCTTTTACTTCCTGTGATATTTTGTATCCTTTTTTCATGTGTTTTTTGTGTTTTCCCCATATTACATTAGGTTTCAACCTTTTGTCTACATACGGGGGTCAGTACACCGGCGACCACAACAGTAAGTTTGCCTAAAAATATTTTAATAAGTGAAATACAAATTAATCCAATAGCGCAAAGATTTGTTGAGCTCTATAACCCCGGATCTACAGACATCAATTTGACCGGATGGTATCTGCAGAGAAAAACACAGGGCGCTACTTCTTGGATTTCTTTTATTTCGTCAACAAATTTTGCGGATAAAATAATATCAGCACATAGTTATTTTTTAATTTCACGACAGCTTTCGGGTTCAGATATTTTATTTCCTACCATGACACTAAGCAATGACAACTCTTTAGCTTTAAAGAAGTCTGACGGAACGATTATCGATAAGGTTGGTTATGGAGCAGCTTTAGATTTTGAAACAGCCTCAACGGTAAATCCCTTGTCCGGAAAAAGTATAAGTAGGGAGCCCTTAAGCGATGGGACTGAACAGGATACAGATAATAATTTAAATGATTTTGAGTTGGCTATCCCAACTCCGAGGGCGCAGAACCAGATAATTCTAAGCAGTGATGATACGATTACATCCACGGTTTATAAAGTAAGTTCCCTTGAGAAGGGGGCTGGAACTATTTCTGGCATCCTTTATTTAACAGCAAAAGAAGATTTTGAATCTTATTTAACTCCGGCGATGAGGGCAACCCTGGATTTTTCTGGAATTTCTGATCCGGTAGCATCGGGCGATACTTTAACTGTTACGGCGCAAGATGGAACAACCAAAGCAATTTATACAATCACCGTTGACACAACGCCATATTCACAAGGCGCAATAGATAGTTTTACAACTGATGGAAAGTTTGTTTTTCATACCAGTGACTTTATGCCAAATCAAATGTCATGGTGCGGGTTTAGTTACGGTATTTATAAAGGCACTTATCCAAGTGAAAAAGAAAATTTGGGAAATGGATCGGGTCCGTGTGCTAATTCTTATCCTTCTTGGAGTGTGGATATGTCCCATTTTATATTAATCTATAATCAAGGTTCTACTGTTGGTGAATATGATTTTTATATCTCATATTGTGGGGGCCAGAATTGCAACGATAAATACAACTCCCTGGGCGATTATTATAGAATGTATTTTAACGGATCGGCATGGTCATCTCTTTCAAATACAACCGGAGCAACGCTAAGCAGCGACGCAACGCTAACAGTGGCAAGCCCCTATACGGTAGGAATTTTTTCTCCGGTCTATACAACGGGAGGAATTTTTGTGGGCGGAACCGGAACTATCGTTAACGTTCCTTATGCAACATCAAAAGCAGATTTTGAAAGTTTGCTTACTCCCGCGACAGGAGCAATTTTAGATTTTTCTGGAGTTAATGATACGGTGTCAAGCGGAGATGTCGTCAATGTTACGGCGCAAAATGGGGTAGCAAAATCAATATATACGATAACGGTTAACGCGCCAGTTTTAAGTAGTAACGATAAAATAACATCTTCAGTTTATACAATAGACCAAACAGGACTTACTATTATTGGTATTCCCTTCGCAACGTCAAAATCAGATTTTGAAAAATCCTTAACAAAAGATGAATCTGATCAAATATGGGATGATTCTGGGATAGAAGACCCGGTAGCATCGGGCGATACTTTGACTGTTACAGCTCAAGACGGAACGACTAAAGCAATCTATACAATCTCCGTTGACGCAGCGCCACCACCACCGGACGACACAATTCCCCCTTCTCTTTAATTGAAATTTGAACTATAATAATCTCGTATGGATTTAAGTAATTTAGAAAAAATTTTAGAAAATGAACCTAAATATCGCCTCAAGCAAGCAAATGAGGCGGTTTTTAAAAATTTTATTTCCAATTGGTCAGAGGCAACTTTTTTTGCAAAAGATTTAAGAGATAAATTGAATAAAGAATGCCCGCTTGAAATTAGTGCGGATGTTTTGGTTTCTAAAAAAGAAGATAGCGTCAAAGCAAGAATAAAATTGAAAGACGGATTGATGATAGAAACCGTTTTAATGCGTCACGAAGACGGTAGAAACACTGTTTGCGTTTCCTCTCAGGTTGGGTGTCCTTTGGGGTGTTTATTTTGTGCAACAGGTAAAATGGGTTTGAAAAGAAGCTTAACTTCGGGCGAGATTGTAGAGCAGGTGTTATTTTTTAACAGATATTTAAAGCCAGAAGGGCAGAAAGTTACTAATGTCACCTATATGGGAATGGGAGAGCCATTTTTAAATTATGAAAATGTTTGGGACTCTGTAAAAATTTTTAATGATGCTAAATTTTTTAATATTGGAGTAAGATCTATTTCCATCTCAACGGCTGGAATTATTGAAGGAATAAAAAAGTTAAGCGACGAAAATTTGCACGTTAATTTGGCAATATCTTTGCATGCGCCAAACGACAAATTGAGAAAAGAATTAATGCCAATAGATAAAAAATATCCGTTGGAGGAAGTTTTAAGGGCGGTTGACGACTATATAAAGAAGACAAAAAGAAAGGTGATGTTTGAGTATGTTTTGATTAAGGGTGTAAATGATTCAGATGATAATGCTAGAGAATTAGCTAAAATAATGGATAAAAAATTGTGTTTTGTTAATTTGATTTTATATAACGAAACAGGAGACCTGCTACGGGATAATATTTCGTTACGAGATGAAGCAATTTTGAGCGAAAAAAAAGAAGCGCGAGGAGGCATACTGGCAAAGCAGGGTCTGGCGACGAGCGATGATTTTTTTGCAGCCAAAATTGCAAATCGCAGTAGAAATAATTATCCTGCAGCAGGTCTAAAGTTTAAAGCTTCTGATACAAAGAGAGTAGAAGCCTTTAAAGAGGTTTTAAAGAAATCAAAAATACATTATACGCAAAGATACAGATTTGGTGACGATATAGATGCTGCTTGTGGTCAATTCGCAACTAATAGATAATTTTTACCAGGAAAAAAATCAAAGGGTAAAAGAGAGAAAAAGATGTCAAAATTAAGCTGTCCGAAAATTACGCTATCGCGTGAATTTGGGACAGCTTAATTTTTTGGACAGGCATTTATCCACAGTTGAATGGTTGGTGTAATTGTTATATAATTGTCGAATGTCTTCGTGGGTTTAGCGCATGATAATTTTCGTTACGAAATGAAATAATTTTGAGCGAAAAAGTTAAAAAGTGAGAAGGCATACTGAAGAATAAAGTCTGCCGACGATCTTTTTAATTTTTGCAGCCAAAATTATAAATTGTAGTAGAATTATTGTCATGCGGTAGACCCTTAAATGCACTTTACCCCGTTAGAGGTTTATGGCAGATTGGCTGATAGATAATATAGATGTTCTTAAAAAATATTTTAATGATTGTAAATCTCTAACGGGGTTTACTTTTGTTGTATTTTTTGTTAAGTTTAGTGATAAAAATTATGGAGGACAAATTTCTAAACCCCGTTAGAAAGTCCGATTTATTTAGTCAAAATAATAGTTCTCAAAACAGATTTTCTAACGGGGTAAAATTAACAAATACAGTTTATAAAGTTTTGGAGTTTTTTCCAGAATCAGATCCATTAAAAAACAGGGCAAAAGATAAGGCCTTGGCGATAATGGATAATTTGGTTTTAATCAGCGAAGATTCTGGCTGGGCTTCATTTCAGAAAGAAAAAATTAAAGTCCAACTTTTAGAAGATATTGAAATTATTTTAGGATACCTCTGGATAGGAAAATCTCAGGGTTGGTTGAACTCAGTTAATTATTTAATAGTTGCCAACGAATACGAAAAAATAAAGAATGAGGTTGGTCCGGTTATAGAAATTGCATCAAAAGCAACGAATATTGATGTTCAACCAATCGTGCGAGAAAACTTGACAGTAGAACCAAAAGAGGTCGTTAGCCCCGTATTAGATAATACGGAGTTAGAAGCTCCATCTTTTTCTATATCAGATTCGCCAGCGCAAGAAGGTAGACAAAAACAGATTCTTGAATTTTTAACGAAGAACGATAAGGCTCAGGTTATGGATCTGCAAACAATATTTCCAGATATTACAAAAAGAACCATAAGAAGGGATTTAGACGAGTTACTTGAATCTGGAAAAATAGAGAGACTGGGGGATTTCAACGAAGTTTTTTATAAGATAAAGGGGTAGCCCCGCACCTATTAAGCACTAAATTAAAAAATATGTATTGGGTGTATATTTTAAAAAATAAAGTTAATAATACATTATATTTCGGCAGTACCCCTGATCTGAAAAGAAGAATCAAAGAACATAATGATGGTAAAAATATATCAACAAAAAGATATTTACCATGGGATATAGTTTACGTTGAAGGCTATTTTTCTAAAGAAGATGCATTAAGGCGTGAACATAATTTAAAGTATTTCGGCAAAGCATATGCTCAATTGAAGCGTAGAATAAAAAATAGCCTTCGTTGTGCTTGATAGGTGCGGGGTAGGACATGATAGGACAAAAAATCCACCGATAGGACATTTGAATCAAAAACGTAATGTCCTATCTAAAATATCGCTACGCTACGTAAACTTATAGTCGTAAAAGTATTGACTCTTCACCCCAATCGTGTCAATTTTGAGCAATTTTTCTATTTAATATGTTTTATGTTTATGTTTTAAAAAGTAGGAAAGATGGGAGGCACTATATTGGTTTCACTATCGATTTAAAGAATAGATATAATGAGCACTGTTTGGGCAAAGTAAAAGCTACTTTTTATAGAAGACCGTTAGATCTAATTTACTATGAATCTTATAAAAATAGAAAAATTGCTCAAAAGAGAGAAAGGCAACTGAAGGGCGGCGAAGCTCATGTTGCTCTAATAAAGAGATTATCAGAGGGGTGAAGAGTTGACTTTTTATCATTTTTAGTATAATATTTAATCTCTAATGACAGATAGTTTAAACGAACAATTTAGTGAAATTTACGACCAATATATTGATAAAATATATGGGTTTATTTATCTGAAGGTAGATTCTCGTGAAGTAGCCGAGGATATTACATCTAAGGTATTTACAAGGGGCTGGGAGGCATTTAAGAGCCAAAATTCTGATATTAAAAATCCAGGCGCATTCTTGTACCAAATAGCTAGAAATGCGGTTGTAGACCATTACAGAGACAGGGGTAGGACAAAGGTTGTATCAGCTGACGCCAGTCCAGAAATAGCCGACCCAGGGAAAGACGCTCAAGATAAAGCCATTTTAAGTGCAGATATTAATACTATAAAAAAATCTATACAAAAGCTTGAAAAAGAACAGCAAGATATAATAATTTGGCACTATTTAGAGGATATGCCAATTGCTAATATAGCTGAGTTATTAAATAGACCGGTTGGTACCGTAAGGGTGATGTTGCACAGGGGGTTGAAAGATTTAAAGGATATTATTCAGGAATCATAAAGATTGTAACAAAATGGCTATATCAAGCGTCATACTTATACAGAGACCATAATGACCAAGATAACACAAAAACAACTTATTGAGTCATTGAAACAGATGAAAGAAATTAAGCCCAGACAAGAATGGGTCTCTTTGCTTAAGTCGCAAATTTTAGCAGAAAAGAAAGTTGAATTAGAAGATTTAATACCACAAAGACAAGCAAAATCAGTGGGATTCATAAATACTTTTTCTTCTGTATTTTCCCAAAGAAAATTAGCTTATTCTTTTGCAGCCATTCTTTTATTAATTGTTGGTGCATTTGGATTTGTTAAATTATTGCCATCAACTGAGGTAAATACGCAGATAGCATCTTTAACTCAGCAAACTCCATTAATTCAAAATGTAGTTGCTTTCAACAGTAATATTAATGATTTGGCCACGGCAGCTAAAGACGGCAAGACAAACAACATGCCTTCTGCGATAAGTAAGGTTGGCGCAAACGCATCACAATTAGCCAAAAGTTTAAAAGCTAATCCAACACAAGATCCACAAACAATAAAAGAGCTTGCCAGCAGTTTAAAAACGTTAGCTGATGTGCCCGGAACAGACTTAAGCCAAAATACAGACGTGCAAGATTTGTATCAAACGATTGTGCAAAGCCAGATAACCGATTTGCAAAAAACAACACTTACAAGTGATCAGCAGACTACATTAAAACAGGCTGAAGATTTATACGACCAGGAAAAATATGAACAGGCATTAGAAGCAATTTGGACAATAACCAATAACATCAATAGTGGTATAGCGGGTTCAGCAAGTACAATAGATACAACAAATCCAACTAAATAAATTCGTGCGTTAGTCCCGTGACTTAATTACTTTTATACAAGAGTTATTAGGCCACTGGACTATCAATTTATCAGTGGATGAGTCGTTGTTCGTGGTAAAGTTCGTGATTAGTACGTAAAGTCGCGAACAAAAACTCGCGAGCGAATAAAGGTCGGCCGACGAGAAACAAAAAAATTAATCAATAAATTCTTGTCTAGTTAAATATTCATATTCAATTAGATAAGGACAAAAAACAATAACAAATAAAATGAGTATTAAAAAAACAATTATCGCAACAGTGTTGGCCTTGGCCTTGGTTGCAGTAATCGCTCCAGTAGGAGCAAAAGCTGATCAATTGTCAGATTTGATGGCTCAAATCAATGCATTGACAGCTCAATTGAACGCCTTGCAAGCAGGTTCCGCAGGAACACAAGTCGGAACAGGATTTTGCACAGGAATTACATTCACACAACTTTAAACGTAGGCTCAACAGGATCTGAGGTAAAATGTTTACAATCAATCTTGAACAGCACAGGAATCTCACAAACAGTTACAGGAACATTTGGTGCCCACACATTAGCTGGTGTAAAAGCATTCCAGACAAAATATGGAATTACAGCATCAGGTAATGTTGGTCCATTAACAAGAGCTCAATTAACTATAGCTGAAGGAACAGTAACACCTGCAACTCCAGCAGCAACTCTTTGCCCAAATGGCAATACAATTGCAAGCAGCTGCACACTTGCGCCTAACGCACAAGCACAAACAGCTCTTTGCCCAAATGGCAATACACTTTCTAGCAACTGTACAACAGGCTCAGTAAGCACAGCCACAGGAACAACAGGATTCATTTCTCTTGCTGACATAGCTGCTACACCAGCATCAAACGCTAATGTCACACAAACATCAAATGTCCCAGTATTGGGATTAGACCTAAAAGCCATTGGTTCTAATATGACAGTTAATAGTGCTAAAGTTCAATTAGCAGTAACAAGAATTGACACTGGCGCTACTCAATACCCATCTACAGTAGTTGAAAACCTATATGTATATGATGGCAGCACATTATTGGGCACATTCCCAGTTAACTCAAGCACAATTGTCACAGACAATTCAGTTAGCCCAAATGTTTACTATGTAATTTTGTCAGGATTTAATTTCCAAATTCCTGGCAATACCACAAAGACATTAACAATTAATGCTGACTTCGTTCCTTCATTGGATACAAGCAGGGCATTGGTAGTTGGTCTTTATCCTTCAGACTCAATAAGAGCAACCGATGCATCGGGCGCATATTCTTCCGTCAATGGCGTAGCCAACGAAAGAAATTACACAATTACTTACAGCACAGTTGCAACTTCAACATTAACAGTTGCACAAGACACAGCAACAACACTTTCATCTTCAGTTAACGTAAACGCTACAAGTGGAACAAACAATGTTCCTGCATTAGTATTTGACGCAAAGTCAACAACAGGAGCATCTAACATTACCAACTTGAAGTTTACAGTAACAGGAGACAACGCAGCAGTTGCCAAAACAACAGCTGTAGAATTGTTTGATGGTTCAACCTTAATAGGTTCACAATCATTGAGCAGCCAAGCATCTGGAGCAACAGCTTCATTTAACAACCTTAACATTGCTGTAGCACAAGACGCTACAAAAGTGTTAACTGCAGAAGTTAACGTTGGATCTGGTGTAACAAATGGAACAGGTATCATCGTATCCATTGCAAACCCAGCCACAGATGTTACTTATCAGCAGCCAAATATGTCATCTGTAAATTCTGCTTCATCAGCAGTTACAGGAAACGAACAATATTTCTTTAATGGAGCAACAGCTGATTTGTCATTCCAAAACGCATCATCTGTATACACCTACAACTCACAAACACCTTCATTGTCTTACACATCAGGTGTAATAACATTCAACGCAAAAGCTGATGGTGGAACTTTGACAGCTTTGACAAACGGTACAATTGAAGTAAGCGCCAACTACGGTGGAAGCTCTCATATTGTGAGCTCAAGCAACGTAAATGTTGACTTCGCTCCAATTGGAGGAACAGATAACGCTAACTTGTCAGATGGTGGAACAGCAGTTGTAACAGTTAATGTTACTTTGCCAAGATCTACATCTGGTACAGGATTTATTAATTTCTACATTGATAAAGTTACCTGGACAATTGGTAGCCAATCTGGACCAATCACCACTCAACAGACATGGTTGAATAACTACAAGACACCTTTCGCAAACGTTCAATAGTTTGTTAAGAGTCTTGGAAGTTTAACTTCCGTAGTCAAAAAAGCCACCCGAAAGGGTGGCTTTTTGTTGTCTGCACTGAGCTTGTCGAAGGGTACTTTGCTATTTTAAAATTTTGTGATATGTTTTAATAATGAAAAGTATTTATAAAATAATTTTATTAACTGTATTATTTTTTGTTATAGGGTTTACGGCCGGTTATTTTTTAAACTTCTACAACGAGCGCCCCATTTTAGCTAAATTAGATCGTTCGCATCCCGTAAGATTGGATAGTGCTTCTTATAAATTTATTAACCCGTTGTTGTCTTATGCGGTTCCGTCGGCTGACCAAGATTCGCGCTTTTCCGCTTTAAAAAACAAAATTTCCAGTTTAATTAATTCTGGCAGGTACCCCAAAATTCAGACACTCTTTCTACGGGTTTGAATATTAACAATGTAAATGTATAATAGGGGTAAAAGATAATATGACAACTACAACTAAAAAAGGCTACCACGTAGCCAAAGAAGTAAAAGACCAGATATTAAAGCGAGTAAGGGACGAAGGCGTGAGTGTTGCCCAAGCCAGCCAGGATCACGGCGTGTCCGAAGCCACGATTTACAAGTGGCTGACCAAGGGAGTATCGGGAAATCCATCGTGGGCCGAGTTCGCCAGAGTGAAAAAAGAAAATAAAGGACTGCTGGAACTGGTAGGTTCGCTGACCATAAAGCTATCCCAAGCCCAAAAAAAGGATTGAGTAAAGATTGTTCATTAGATAAAACACAGTTTAGCAAAGCGGCAAGGATGTCCCGTTCAATGCTTTACTACCATCACAAACAGCCGGACAAAGATTGGATACTAAAACAGCAGATTGAATTAACGCTCAGAGAATTTCCCAGCTACGGACACAAAAGATTGGCGATGCATTTAAAAATCAACAAAAAGAGAACATTGCGAGTAATGAAAATATTCGGCATCAAGCCGTATCGACGCAGAGGGAAAAAATGGAAAAAAGTCAAAAAAGAATATTCAGAGCAATTCCCAAATTTGCTTTTAACAAATTGTCCGAGTTATCCGAATCACATCTGGGTTTCCGACTTCACTTACATCCAATTCAAAAAGCGAACAGTGTACCTTGCAACTGTGCTTGATTTATTCACGAAGGAAATTGTCGGATTTTCCGTCTTGCTGAACCATTCCAGCAGTCTCGTAATGAACGCTCTTTTATCGGCTGTATCAAACCATCCGGTTCCGGAAATCGCCCATTCAGACCAAGGTTCAGAATACGCTTCAAAAGATTACGTCGCATTGCAAAACAATCTGGGAATCAATCCATTGATGAGCGAGAAAGGCTGCCCGTGGGAAAACGGATACCAAGAATCATTTTATTCCCAATTCAAAGTTGATTTAGGAGATCCAAACAGATTCAACCATTTAGGAGAATTAGTGTGGGCGATATACAAAACAATCCATAATTACAACAACACCAGAATCCAGACATCGCTGAAAATGCCGCCTGCGGAATTTGCGAGAAATCATTACGAAAGGTTGAGCTTATCTGTATAATCAGTGTCCGAAGAAATGGGTACCTTGCATTCAGAAAAAAGCAGTGGGCTTAAAAAAGCGTCTGTTTATTTGTCTGATTTGAACAAGGGGCAGTGGATAGGTATTAACGAAAATGATCAATATTCTCCCGCATCAATGTTTAAGGTTGTAGTAATGATTGCATATTTAAAAGGAGCCGAACAAACTCCAGGATTATTAGATCAGCAATTGACTTACACTAAAAACATAGATGACGTAGTAAAAAGCATTCCCCTTGACGACGAAACCAGTCTTCAAGTTGGTTCAAGCTACACAATAAACGAACTTATAAATAAAATGATAATAGATTCAGATAATGGCGCCAAAGACTTATTGATGAATAACGCAAACCCGGCTTTTTTTCAGAATCTTTTTAATATTCTTGGCATTAAGTCTTATAATCCTGATACCGATCTTTTAATTTCTCCAAAGCAATATTCCTTATTTTTTAGAATTATTTATAATGCCACATTTTTAAGTTCTGATGCATCTGAAAAGGCCCTTGAACTTCTTTCAAAAACTACCTTTAACGATGGGCTTGTGGCCGGAGTACCAGCGGGCACAACAGTGTCTCACAAGTTTGGATTATATGCCGCTTCAACAAACAACAATGTTACCGATTTAGAACTTCACGACTGCGGAATTGTTTACTATAAAACATCGCCTTATTTTCTTTGTGTTATGACCGATGGAAGTAGCCTATCTGAAATGGAGTCTGTTATCAAAAGCATTTCTTCTGTTGTGTACAAAGATTATCAAATTAATAATTAACGACGCTAGAAGCTTTGTAGGAAGTTTTCTATGGTTGGTTTTAGCTCGGGATTTGTTCTTATGATTTCTCCGGCCAATTCTCTGGCTTTGCCATATTGCTCTGAAAGCTTATAGGCAAGCATCAAAGAGGTTTTATATTGAACTTGTGAAGGGTTTAATATAATTAATTTTTGGTATATAGGGATCATATCTTCATAGTGCTTATTTTCCAAGTAAGCCATGGCCAATTGATTTAAGGAATTTTCACTTTCTATGCTATTATTTATTTCATATCCTTCAGTTCGTGATTTTTCTATAAAATTTTGGCCAACTGCAATATTGTTCGAATAAATATTAATTAATCCTGATATCCACAAACATTCTTTGCTATTAGGAAATTTACTCAAGCAATAAACAGATTCTTCTTTTGCCGCGGTTAAATTGTTTACAGAAATGTCGTTCATAAAAGAACTGTAGGCAATTGTGGGGCTCTCCGGGCTTAATTTTGTTGCTTCTTTCATGGCTTCGCTGGCCTGTTGGGCAATTTGGGGATTATTGTTTTCTTTATTAATTGTTTCTAGCGCTTCTCCTAAGCGAAGCCAATTTATATAATTATAGGGTTGTAGCTTGGTATTTGTTTCTGCAATTTGAGCAACCTTAACCGAAAGTGAGTTATTCTCTTCAGGGTGCTGAATAATTCTATCTATCAGCAAGTTTAAATAAATTGAATTTGTAAAAGGAAGAAAAAAAGTTTTAATTTTAGATTGTTCATCTAAAATTTTTGAGGCGTCTTGCCAATTATTGTCTGCCAATGACTGGGCAACATTTAGCTGTTCATTCATTTGCAATGGCACAAAATTATATTGCCAAAGGAATATTATTAAAATTAAAAACAAAATAATTAAAGCGGGAATTCTAATAAATTTAAATCGATTTTTCTTTGTTCCGGCGTTTTTAACATCCTCGGCAGAAGTTGATGCCACTAGATGCAAAGAGTAGGCCGAAAGAAAGAAAAACATAATGTTGATTGCATAACCATCAATACTTGCCAGGGAAGCTACAAATAAAGCTATAAATCCCGCCTGCAGTCCATTGGCAACTGGAAATTGTTTCTTAATTTTTTGGAGGCCCCATAAAATTGAAACGAAAAAGACAAGATAGGCAACTAAGGCAAAAATGCCGGATTCAACTAATGTTTGTATCAAATAATTATGTGCCCTGTCAAAATCTTTCTCAATATCCATTGAAGGCAAATTTGGATTGTAATTCTTGTTGAAGGCGATATAAAAATTTTCTGGGCCGTATCCTAAATAAGGTTTTTCTAAAAATGATTGAAATGATATTCTCCATACAGAGATTCTTGCAGATTCAGATTCGTCGGAAGCTTGCATCAAGGTTGCGACCCTTGAAATGGGTTTTTCTAAAAAATTAGGCAAATTTTCATAAGTTTGGGGGTAAACATTTAAAAATAAAATAGCTAAGAAAATGAATATAGGCAGAAGAATGGCGCCTATTTTAATTAGCTTCCATTTTTTTTCCTGCCTGCCGGCAGGCAGGGGGTAAAAAATCAAAAAACAGAAAAGTCCGGCTAAAAGGCCCAAAAAAGCAGCCCTTGTTTGGCTTATTAAAATAATGGTAACAGCAAAAAATAAAAGCAGAAATAAATATAAATATTTTCTAATTTTAGTCTGTCCTGAGCCTGTCGAACGGGTTTCTAAAATAAAAAAAGATAACGAAATGAAAAAAAGTGGCAAGAGATAAAGAGCAAGAATTATGGTATTTCCTAATGTAGAGGCTGGTCTGAAAGCTGAGGAAACAATTGCGTTGCTAAAAATACCAAATTGTTGGAAAATAGCCAATAAGCTTACTAAAAATCCGATAATTAAGGAAAAATTGAGCAATTTCCCCCAGTCTTCTTTTCTGACAGTTGAGAAGAGAAGAACAAAGAATAAGATAAAAAAAGAAAAATTTACAAATCCGGCGCCTCTTTCGGGGCTTCCCCACAAACTAAACGAGACATCAAGAGAAGTTAAAGTTGAAATAAAAACTGCGATAAAATAAGCTAGAAGTGAAACCAGCGGAATAAAAAGATTAGATTTTGGATTAAATCCCTTTTTTATCTTTTGAAAGTTTATTTTTTCTTTAAATAAATAGATAAAGACCAAGATGGCCAGTAAAGACCGGAATAATATTGCTTGTATCCATGATGACGGTGAAAACCATGGACTAATATTTAATAACGGCAAGGCCAGTATTAAAAAAAAGCCAGCTAGATAAACCCAGTTAAGCTTATCATTCTCGTTGATTTTAGTCATAATTTATGATAAAAAGATTAAACCTATTTGTATTAACACATAATACAAATTATGTCCTCAAAAAGCAATGAAAAATGCGTTAGATAAATTTATACTCGTAATTTACAAAATAATTTTTAGAGAAAAACCAACACCCGCTGTTGATAATTTTTTGAAAAGCTTGAGTTTTGTTGGTATGGGTTTTGGAATTTCTGCAGTTCTGGGTTTGGCTACGCAAATTTTAGCCGGCAGAATTTTAGGGCCTTCAGAATACGGAAAATATGCTTTAATACAGGCAGTAGCTTCTTTCTTATGCTTGCCGATGCTTATGGGAATTTCCACTGCATTAATAAAATATGGTGCAGAAAAAGATAATTTTGATGATCAAAAAAAAATAATTTCTACTTCATATCTATTATTTCTAATTTTTTCTGCTGTTTTTATAGCTATATTTTTAATTTTCTCTCATACAATTTCATATATTTTGAATATGTCATTTGAACTGCTTGTTTATTCTGTTATTTTTTCTTTCTTTTTCTCGTTTTATATGATTTCAATATCGATTATGCAAGGATTAAAGAAAATGAAAATTCTCTCTATTTTACAGATAATATATGGCATAAGCGGAATTGTAGCTTTTTTGCTTTTCATTTTTTTTAAATTTCTTTCGTTTAGGGCAATTCTTTTCTCTAGTTTGATAAATTATTCGATAGTTTTTATTGCAATAATTATTATTTTTCGCAAATATTTTTGTTTTAATTTAGATAAAAATTTGGCTAAAAAATTTTTAAAATATGGATTGTATACGTCTATTTTTTCTTTAGCAGCAGTTATATATTTTAATTTTGATAGAATATGGATTAATAAACTTTTTGGTGCAACACAGGTGGGTATCTACGGATCTTATTATCTTGCCTTTATAACAACATCTGTTTATCTTTTTAATACATTCAATCTCGTTTTTTTCCCAATGATTTCCGGCATCAAAGATAAAGAGGTTATATACAAAAAAATTAATAAAAGAATATGGAGACTGTCTATTTTATTTTTTTTATTAATATTGTTGATGGGAACAATAATTGTAAAATTATACGGCCATAAATATCAATTTAATTTTTTACTTTGCTTGCTATTCAGTGGGGCTGCGGTTGTATTGCTTATAAATGCTTTATACGTTTGGTGTGCAAATTCTTTTGGGACAGAAGGCGCTAAAACAACATCTATCGCGGCAATTGTAACGGCCATTGTTAATATTGTAGCTAATATTATATTTATTCCGATATTGGGATTTTTTGGTGCAGTTATTTCTATTATATTGTCATATATTGTTTCTATAATTATTGTTATTTCTAGGAAAAAATATTATAAATTAATAGTTTCTGATAAATGATAAACCTAAGCATAATTATTCCCACAAGAGATAGGGAGGAAGATTTGTTAAAATGCGTGGATGCAGTAGCCAGACAGATTGTTAAACCTGTTGAAACTATAATCATAGATGATGGACGTATCTCAGAAAAAACTAGAGGGGAAATTGAGAAATTACTTTTAGATAACGGTATTGCACTAAAATATATTAAAAAAAATAAACCAGGACTTTCAGAATCTAAAAATTTAGGAGCAAATGAAGCTTCCGGAGACGTGGTTGAGTTTTTAGATGACGATGTAATTTTGCATGACGACCACATTGATAATTTAGTTAAGGCTTGGTCAAAAAGATGGGACGATAAAAAATTGGCAGGGATTGCTGGGGTCGCAACAAATAGTAGAAAAAAGTCTTCGGTTGAGATTTATTTTAATAAAATTTTTTGTCTCTATTCAAAAAAGTCTTGGGCGCTTTTGCCTTGGGGTTATCAAACTTGGGATTCAAGTATAAAAAAAGATGAAGTGACTGACTGGGTGCCTGGTTGTACAAGTTTTAGAAAAGAGATATTTGATAGCTATCAATTTCAACCGCTACAGCCAGGACGAACCGGAGCTGAGGATATTGAATTTTCGTGGCAACTTAAAAATGACGGCTATTATTTTGTTATTACTCCGTTTGCTAAATTAATTCATAACGAATCGCCAGTCGGAAGAGAGAATATTTTTATTTCTGGAGTCAAAGACGGATTAAATAAAAAAATAATATTTAAGACGCATGTTAAAAAAAGTATAAAAAACTATGTATGTTTTTTTATGGCTTCTGTGGGGTGGGTAATTCGTCAATTCCTTGTCAGGCATTATCGAAAAGGGTTGGGCATGACTGTAGGTTTTTTGCAGACTGGTGATAATGTGAAAAAAGGATTTTTCATGAAATACAAATTATTTATATTTAGTCTTTTGTTGATCGCTATATTCTCGTCTTCTTTTTTTGATACCGGCTTATCAGCTGGACTTATTATGTTGAGTCTTCTCTCTGCGGCTACCTTATTTTTTTTGCATAGGTCGGGCGTTGGAGAAAGAAAACTTTATAGTCTATTTTTTATTGCTTTAATAGTTCATTTGGCAACTACTTTGTTTATGCACTATGCTAATTTTCAGCCATTTTCTGGAGGCGCAGGAGATTATATAACTTATCAAAAATTAGCTCTAGATTTGTTGCAATGCCTTAGGCAGGGTAATTTTTCGGTAAGAAGTATTGCTCTAAAGTACCCCGATTTATTCTCGGGCCACTATTATCCGGTTATAATTGGAGTTTTGTATTGGATTACGATGCCAAAAGAAATAATTGGATTAATGTTGAATGTTTGGCTCGTTGCCATTACAATTATTTTTGTATATTTAATAATTTTAGAAATTGGGGGAGAAAATAAAAATGCATTTGTTATTGGAGCCATAGTTGCATTTTATCCTAGTTATATTTTTAATACTGGGCTTTTGCTTAAAGATGCTTTTGAAATATGCTTTGCAATTTTAAGTTTATTATTTTTGATAAAAATGCTAAAGAAGCCGAGTATAATAAATTTTATTGTTTTATATTTATCGTTGATATGCACCACGCATTTTCGTTTTTATTTAGGATATGCCGCTATATTAACTTTTTTTATATCTTGGTTTTTTCTTTCAAGGGTAGATTTTCAAAAAAAGATTATCTTGGGTGTTGTATTTGTTATCGTGATGGGCTTTATCCCTCAGCTTGGTGCTAATCGCGGCTATCTTGGGATTAATTCGTTTAATCAATTTTTAAATCCTACGGTTGTTAATTTTTATAGACAGTTTGCATATAATCCAAAATATAACAGGCCAGTTTCAACATTAAGCAACCCATTGCCGGAGCTGACTCAAGTAGGAGTTGGCTCTTCATTTGTTGTAGATCGCGGATTATTAGGATATGCGGAATCTTCTACGTATGTTTTATTGGGACCGTTTCCTTGGCAGATTAAAAATTTGCGTCAGTCTCTGGCTATTTTTGAAACGGTCCCATGGTATTTGCTATTATTTTTTGTGGTAAGCGGTACAATCATCTGTTTTAGAAAACGTATCATAGAAGCTGCACCATTATTGATCTTTAGCATTATAACGCTGGTTGTTATTGCTGTTTTTGATACTAATTTTGGACTTATTGTTAGAATCAGAATTCCGGCCTTTATTTCACTTTTATGTATCGCATCCTTTGGATTTACCGAAAATAATATTATATATCGGTATTTTAAAAAAGGATATAATAAAAGGCTCTAGACTAGCAAGACTAGTCAAAGTAGCCGATTAATTTAATAATATTTTTTAATAATTTTCCACAATTCTTTTTTCATTGTATCATTTGTTTTTCCGTAGCGCCACTCTGACTCTTTAAGATGCAGTTCGAAATTCTTTTTTACACCATTAAATTTAGCCAGTTGACGTTTGGTGAAGCTCCAGAAATTTTCAATGCCGTTGATGTGAATACCTGTACCTTTCCTTGCAAATTCATTGTCTCCGTGATTAACCCTGAAATGTTTGTCGTATCCTACATCAACAAGTCCGTCATAGCTACGCCAGCTGTCCGAATAAATTACTGCTGATTTATCTACTTTCCCTCTGATAATGCTTTGCAGAATGTCTTTTTTACAGTTAGGAACAATTTCCGTGTAAACATGTCCGTTGCGTTTCAGTATTCCGAACACCGGTTGCTTCTGCGTGCCTCGTCCGCGTTTCAGCTTGCCGTGAAATCCGCGTTTGCGCCTTGCTCCAAAATATGATTCGTCCACTTCCGCTTCACCGAAAATCTTTTCAAATTCTTTGTGCTGATGAGCATAAATTGCCACACGAAATCTGTTGTACCAGTAATTTATCGTGTTGCGATTTACGCCCACCAGAGGAGCTGCTTTGGAGGCGTTAATATCCAAACAAAAGTGTTCAATAATTTTTTTAATTTTAAATGTCGATAATTTAGATTTTTTGAGACTATTTACTAACATTTTGTCATTATACCATGACAGACTGCTAGTCTAGAGCCAATAAAATTAATAGTAAATTAAAAATAAAATGGCTAAATATTTAGTTACTGGGGGAGCTGGTTTTATCGGATCTAACATAGTTAAAAGAATTTTAAAACAAGGAGATTTCGTTAGGGTTGTTGATAATTTTTTTTCCGGCAAAAAAGAAAATATAGAAGATTTTTTAGAAAATAAAAATTTCGAATTAGTGCAAGGAGACTTGACCAATTTTGAAGTTGCAAAGAATGCGGTTAAGGGCATGGACTTTGTTCTGCACCAAGCGGCAATGTCATCGGTACAAATGTCTATTGAAGATCCTTTAAAGGGGAATAGTTACAATGTGAATGCGACATTGAATTTGTTAATTGCCTCAAGAGATGAAAAAATAAAAAGATTTGTATATGCCTCATCCTCCGCTATATATGGTGATAGCCCTGAATTACCTAAAAAAGAAGATTTTCCGGTACAACC
Source organism: Candidatus Staskawiczbacteria bacterium (assembly GCA_963756225.1). Classification (GTDB taxonomy): domain Bacteria; phylum Patescibacteriota; class Minisyncoccia; order Minisyncoccales; family Staskawiczbacteraceae; genus XYD1-FULL-39-28. The sequence goes on along the minus strand of CAVWMZ010000006.1, from coordinate 22,970 downwards.
TATTTCTCCCTATGCGTTAACTAAATATGCAGGAGAGAGATATTGTCAGATTTTTTGGCGAATTTATAAACTTCCTACAATATGTTTGCGATACTTTAATGTTTTTGGGCCTAGCCAAGATCTCAACTCTCAATATTCAGCGGTGATCCCAAATTTTATCAAGGCTTTTTTGAGTAATAAAAAGCCCGTTGTTTTTGGAAATGGCGAGCAAAGTAGGGATTTTACTTTTATAGACAATGTAGTGGAGGCAAATCTACTATCTTTAAAATCAGAGAAAGGCTTCGGAGAAGTTTTTAATATTGGTTGTGGCAGTCAAACAAGTTTAAACCAATTGCTGGGAATATTAAATGATGTTTTAAAAACAAATATTAAGGCAGACTACAGAGAATTTAGATCCGGAGATGTTTTGGGTAGTGTGGCAGAAATTTCTAGGGCCAGGGAAATACTGGGTTATTCTCCAAAAATAACAATAGAAGAAGGTTTAATAAAGACGGTTGATTGGTATAAAAATAATGGAAAATAGAAAGCTAAAAATTTGCTGGGTGGCCAATGATGATGTGGCTGTAAAGTTTTTATTACTTTCGCAGCTTAAATTCTTATTAAAAGAGGGCTATAACGTTTATGTTGTTTGTTCCAACGGAAAATGGATATATGACATAAAAAAAGAGGGGATAAAAGTTAAGATCGTAGAGATAAAAAGGAAAATTAGCCCTTTTTATGATTTAATTACGCTTTGTGGGTTATGGATATATTTTAGAAAAGAAAAATTTGACATTGTGCATGCTCACAATCCAAAACCGGGCTTATTGGGCCAGTTGGCTGCAAAAATTGCGGGCGTGCCAATAATAATAAACACCATACATGGATTATATTTTCAAGAAAACTCACCGCCACTTAAAAGAAGATTTTATACTTTTATTGAAAAGATTGCGGCAATTTGCTCCGATTTAATTTTTTCAGTTAATAAAGAAGATATTAATACTTTAATAAAAGAAAAAATAGTGAAGGATGGAAAGATTAAATATCTTGGAAATGGCGCTGATCTTAATAAATTTAATTCAGAAAAATTTTCAGAAGAGTTTATTACTAAAAAGAAAAAAGAATTAAATATTCCTGATAATTTTAAAGTTGTAGGCATTGTTGCAAGGTTGGTAGAGGAGAAGGGGTATCTGGATTTATTTGGGGCGCTTAAAATGGTTTTGAAATTTTTTCCCAATACGATTCTTTTGTTGGTTGGAGGGAACGAACCGAAGAAAAAAGACGCCGTAAGTCTAGAGAATATACAAGATTATGGTATCGAGAAAAATGTTATATTTTTAGGAGAAAGAAATGATCTGGAACAAATATATCCCTTAATGAATGTATTCGTTTTGCCCTCGCATCGAGAAGGATTGCCAATATCTATTTTAGAAGCTATGGCAGAAAAAAGACCGGTTGTAGCTTCCGATATCAGGGGTTGCAGAGAAGAAATAGAGAATGGTAAAAATGGCATTCTAGTCCCAGTGAAAAATCCAGCTAAACTAGCAGAAGCGATTATATATTTGCTAGGAAATAAACAAAAGGCCGATGAGATGGCAGAAGAAGCGAGAGTTAGGGCACAAAAAGAGTTTGATGAGAGGCTGGTTTTTGGTAGAATAAAAGAAGAGTATCAAAGATTAATCAAAGAAAAAAATATATGAGAGGGCAGGGTAAAATTTTTAAAGTAGTTCTTTTTTTGGGCGACATTTCCCTCATGTACGCCGCCCTTTTGTTGGCTGTATTTATAAGGAATAAAAATTTGCTAGGTCAGTTTAGAGGTTTTTTTTATGAGTTCCTTGTCTTGTATATAATATGGATTTTTATTATTTTTGTTCTGAATTTATACGACCTGCATTTTTTTAAAAAACCAATAGATTTCTTTTTTAATCTGGTAATTTTTTCTGTTTTAGCTTTTTTCATAGGCGTAACATATTTTTATTTCCGGCCAATATTCAGCATTACTCCAAAGACGCTTCTACTTCTAAATGTTATTATTTTTGACGTAATATTTTTAATTTGGCGCTATTTGTTTAATCTTTTTTTAGAGGCGAAGAGAGTGAAAGAAAAAGTGGTTATTGTCGGCTTCTATAAAAGATTGAAAGAAATTCTACCCCAAATAGAAAAAACTTATAGCGTAGAGGCATTCTTTTGTACTCCCCATATGGATGAACAGAAGAAGTGCCTGGTTCTTTCCTCGAAGATTAGTATAATTTCTGAAATATCTGATTTAAAAAATATAATTGTAGAAAAAAATATTACCTCAATTATATTTTCATTAGATTTTTATTCTAACGAAAATTTAATAAAAGAAATTTTTGCTACGCTGCCTTTAACCTTAAATTATGTTGGAATAGATGATTTGTATGAGTCTATAACTAAAAAAGTATCTTTGGATCACTTAGATGAAATTTGGTTTTTAGAAAAAATTTCAAAACCCGAAGATATTTTTGAAAAAATTGTAAAAAGATTTTTTGATATTATTTTATCTGTAATTGGGTTGATAATATTTGTGTTTTTCTTGCCATTCATCGCCTTAATTATAAAATTGGGGGATGGCGGCCACATTTTTTATAATCAAAAAAGGATTGGAAAAGACGGAAAAACTATTTTGATTCGTAAGTTCAGAACCATGAAAGAGAATAAAAATCAGGATAAAGAAACTTGGCGCGAGATAGATAAAAATAATGTAACTGGGGCCGGAAGAATTATGCGAAAACTCCACATAGATGAGCTGCCTCAAGCATGGAATATGTTTTTGGGGAGTCTAAGTTTCGTTGGCCCCAGAGCAGAATGGACAGAATTGGCGAAAGTTTTTGAAAAGGAAATACCTTTCTATAAGCAAAGATATTTGGTAAAGCCGGGATTATTTGGGTGGGCGCAAATAAATTTTCCGGCGTCAAAATCTGTAGATGAGGCAAGGGAAAAATTTGAGTATGACTTGTATTATATTAAGAATAGGTCTTTGCTTTTAGATGCAGAGATTATTTTAAAATCAATTAGGTTATTTTTTCTTTAATTTTTTGCTGAATTTGGTTTTTATGATAGAATAAAAAATCAATATGATTAAACAGAAAATTTGTATAAAATTTATTTTCTTGGCGGGAATGTTTTTATTTTTGTCTGCCGGGAGTATTCAGGCCGCCAATGTAGGGGATATGGTTAATTTTAATGTAGATAAAGGCTATGATGCTTCGGCTAGAACGCAAATGACGGCTACTCTGGTAAAAATAACCGACAAACTATATTTTTATGTAGATAAGCAATGGTGGGATTCTCAAAATGGAACAACGCAGACCCAAATTTTAACGTCGCTAGATAGTTTATCGAGTGAGTTTGATAATAATATTTATCCTAATTTAACTTCTCTTTTTGGTTCAGAATGGAATCCTGGCATAGATAATGATTCAAGGATCACGGTTTTATTTGAGCCCATGAACACTACGGAAGGTGGTTATTTTAGGGAAACAGATGAGTATGATAAATTGCAGTTGCCCGCATCAAATGAAAGAGAAATGCTATATTTGTCGGTTTCTAATATTGATAGTCCGAATGCAAAAATAGTTTTAGCCCATGAATTCACGCACTTAATAACTTTTAACCAAAAAAATAAGATTTATGGAGTTGAAGAGGATACTTGGTTAAATGAAGCAAGGGCAGACTATTCATCAACTATTTTAGGATACGATGATGCTTATACGGGGAGTAATTTACAGCAAAGAGTTAAAGATTTTGTAGAGAATCCTTTTGACGCGGTGACCGACTGGACTGGTACAAAATATGACTATGCTAGTGCGAGTTTATTTCTGCACTACTTGGTTGACCACTACGGCTTAAATATTTTGTCAGATTCTTTAAAGTCTAAATTAGTCGGCGTAGCCAGCATAAATGAAGCCCTTATAAAAAGGGGTGCTAAAGAAAATTTTGCGCAAGCCTTTACTAATTGGACAATAGCTTCCGTGGTTAATGACTGTTCTCAAAATGCAGGATATTGTTATTTAAATAAAAATCTTACTAGTTTGCGAATAAACCCAACGCTTATATTTTTACCTCTAACGGGGGATAGTTCTTTGTCGGAAACGAATGTTACTAAAAATTGGGCCGGCAATTGGCAGAAAATTATTGGAGGAAGCGGAAATCTAAAGTTGGATTTTTCAAATTCGGGGGGACTTAATTTCCAAGTGCCTTATATAATTTACGATAAAAATAATAACTATACTATAAAATTTTTAAAGTTTGATCAAAGCGGAAAAGGAGAAATTAATATTCAGAACTTTGGAACACAATATAGCTCTTTAATTATTGCGCCCTCCCTGCAGACTCAAACTTCAGATTTTGATGGTTTAAGTCTTAGTTTCCCTTATAATTTTACAGTTTCTATTACCGGAAATGATTCTAGCGCGAATCAAGCAACAATACAGCAACTTTTAGATCAGATAGCTTCTTTGAAGGCACAAATAGCAGCTATTATAGCGCAAAAACAAGGAGCGTCCGTAAGTCAAAATAATATTTGTTCTCAAATAACCAGCGATCTGTATTTTGGTATGTATAACAATAGCAATGTAAAATGTTTACAGCAGTTTTTATTAAATCAGGGATCTAATATGTATTTAGGCATTGTAAATGGATATTTTGGTCCGTTGACAAAAGCTGCGGTAATAAAATTTCAAAAAAAATATGCTGCAGATATTTTAACTCCTCAGGGGCTTTCGAAGGGTACGGGCGTTGTGGACGATTTAACTAGGGCAGAAATAAATAAGATGTTAACTTCTGCTGCTCAATAGAAATCCCCGTGACTTCGCCACTTTAACGCAATTTTGTAAAATAATATTTTTGCTAGGCAAAATTTTACAAAATCGCTGGATTTATATAATTTCCTCCACTTCGTTACGGGCAGGCATTCGCCTGAAATTATAAAAAAATGAATAATAAAATATTAAATGAGCTAAGCGGAATTGCTAAGAACGTTCCGCTAAAAAATTATACTACTTATAAAATTGGCGGACCGGCTAAGTATTTTTTTGTTGCTAAGACGAAAGAAGATTTAATGGCCGCGGTAAAAATAGCTAAAAAGTTAAAATTGTCGGTTTTTATTTTGGGCGGAGGAAGCAACCTTTTGATTTCCGATAAGGGATTTAACGGTTTGGTGATTATGATAAATATTTTAGGCGTAGAATCAAAAGGAAGTAAGTTGATAGTGGGCGCGGGAGAGAAGTTGGTTAAACTGTCTTATTTATCGGCAGATAAGAGTTTGTCTGGGTTAGAATGGGCTACCGGCATTCCCGGTGCGGCTATAGGGGGGTCAATTTATGGACACGCTCAAGCATTTGGTACAAAAATATCCAGCATTGTAGAAAGCGTGCAGGTGATAGATTCAAAGACTTTAAAAGTTGAAAACTTTTACAAATAAAGAATGCCAGTTTTCCTTAAAAAATAGTATTTTTAAAAAAAATAAGAATTTAATTATTGTTTCGGCTGTTCTAAATTTTAAGAAGGGCAAAAAGGAGGAAATTAAGAAAAAAATTAAAGAGTTTTTAGACTATAGAAGAAATAAGCACCCGATAGAATTTCCAACGCCGGGGTCGGCGTTTGTTAACCCCGAAATAAAAATTAAAAATAAAAAATTATTGAAAGAATTTCCGGAGTTGAACGGCTTCAATAAATTAGGAATTATAGCAGCAGGATTTTTAATCGCTAAGTCTGGCCTAGCCGGTAAAAAAATTGGTAATGCTCAGATTTCAGAAAAGCATTCTAACTTTATAGTTAATCTAGGCGGAGCTAAGGCTAAAGATGTTTTAGCTTTAATGAATCTAGCAAGGAAAAAAGTAAAAAATAATTTTGGCATATCGCTCGAACCGGAAGTACGGTTTATAGGTTTTGATAAAAAATAATTACCTTTTTATTTAAATCGTTATATTATTAAATACGTAATATTATAAACAGCTAACAATTTAAAAAAATGAAGATCATTATAAAAACAAAAAATATAGATTTAACACCCGATTTACAAGGTTTTATTGAGAAAAAGATTGGCTCAATTAAAAAATTTATTAATATTTTAAAGCAAGACACTCCCGAGGGGTTGAAAACTTTAGCTGAAATTTTTGTTGAAATAGAGAAAGAGACAGAACATCACAAAAAAGGAAAGATCTTTTCAGTTAAAACTCAGGTTATTTTACCTGGTAAGAGCTTGATGATTACTTCTGATGGAGACGATTTGTTTAAGGCTATTATTACAGCTAAGGATGAGTTGAAAATGGAAATTGAAAAATACAAGTTTAAAAAGATCGATAAAAATAGAAAACAAGGAAGAAAGCTAAAAAGCGAGATAGAGGAATAATAAGATTTTTTAACCCTAATATAGTGGAAACGCATTGAATAAATGCGTTTTTTGTATATGAATAATTGTGACTATTCATATAATCACTGCGCTCGGTTCGAAGTAAATGAATTGTTATTCATTTACTTTTCCCTCCCTTGTGACTATAATCTTATATATGAGTATTTTAACTAGAATTTTTGGGGATCCTAACGAAAAATTCGTGAAAGGCCTCCAGCCAATAATTGAAAGAATAAATTCTTTTGAGCCTGAATTTGAAAAACTATCAGCCGAACAGCTAAAAGAGAAAACAAAAGAATTTAAAGAAAGATTAGGTAAAGGAGAAACCTTAGAAGATATTCTTCCGGAGGCTTTTGCGTTGGTTAGGGAAGCATTGAAAAGGACCTTAAATCAAAGGCATTTTGATGTGCAGATGGTAGGCGGAATTGTTTTACATCAGGGCAAAATTGCAGAGATGAAGACGGGAGAAGGTAAAACCTTGTCTGCCACGCTACCGGCCTATTCAAACGCATTAGAGGGCCGTGGAGTGCATATTGTGACAGTAAACGACTATCTAGCCAAAAGAGATATGGCTTGGATGGGGCAGGTCTACGACGCCCTAGGATTGACGGCAGGATGTGTCGTAAATGAATCGGGGTATGTTTATGATGCAAGCTATATCGCTACGCTAGCAGGTCAGAAAAATGATGAAAAAGACAAAGAAAGAGACACTACGGGAAATTTTAAAGTTATTCAAGATTATTTAAAGCCGGTTTCAAGAAAAGAGGCCTATGCAGCTGACATAACTTACGGAACCAATAATGAATTTGGGTTTGATTATTTAAGGGATAATTTGGTTTATGAAAAAGGTCAGGAGACGCAAAGAGGATTTAATTTTGTAATTGTGGACGAGGTAGACTCAATTTTAATTGATGAGGCCAGGGTGCCTTTAATAATTTCCGGCGAAGCCGAAGAAGCAACGGAAAAATATTATACATTCGCACAGGTTGTGGCTCCCCTAGAAAAAGAATCAGATTTTGAACTTGATGAAAAAATGAAGACGGCTGTTTTTACAGATGGAGGCCAAAATAAAATTGTAAAAAAATTAGGATTTGATCCTTGGCTAGACAACGATATTATTACAACACACCAATTAGAGTCTGCATTAAAAGCCAAAGCAGTATTTTTTAAAGACAGAGATTATATTGTAAAAAATGGAGAAATTTTAATTATAGATGAATTTACCGGAAGGGTTTTACCGGGTCGCCGATGGTCTGCCGGTTTGCATCAGGCAGTAGAGGCAAAAGAGGGAGTTGTTGTGAGGCCGGAGTCAGTAACAATGGCCACGGTTACTTTTCAGAATTATTTTAGAATGTACAAAAAATTATCTGGCATGACGGGAACCGCAATAACTTCAGCCGAAGAATTTGATAAAGTTTACAAATTAGAAGTTGTTGCAATCCCTTCTAACAGGGCAACAACAAGGCAAGATTTTGCTGATAAAATTTTTAAAACTGAAACGGGAAAATTTACAGCTGTTATAAGAGAAATTGAAGAAATTAATAAAAAGGGTCAGCCTATTTTGGTTGGAACTAAATCTCCTGAGAGGAATGAATATTTGGGAAAATTATTAGAAGTGAAGGGCATTCCTCATAATGTTTTAAATGCTAAAAACCACGAAAGAGAAGGAGAAATTATTGCTCAGGCTGGAAAAAGAGGGGCGGTAACAATTGCTACAAACATGGCGGGTCGTGGAGTGGATATTATTTTGGGAGGCAATCCTTCTACAATAGAAACCACAGAAGAAGTTAAAAAACTTGGCGGACTGCATGTTATGGGAACTGAAAGGCATGATGCAAGAAGAATTGACAACCAGCTTCGGGGAAGATCGGGAAGGCAGGGAGATCCCGGATCTACACAATTTTTTATTTCTTTGGAAGACGATTTAATGCGTATTTTTGGCGGAGATAGAATAAAATCTTTAATGAGCGCCTTAAAAATTCCTGAAGATGAGCCGATTCAGGCTGGAATGATTTCTGGAGCAATTGAATCTGCTCAGGAAAAAATTGAAGGAGCTAATTTTGATGCCCGTCACCAGCTTTTAGAGTATGACGATGTTTTAAACAAACACAGAGAAATTATTTATAAAAAAAGGAAAGAATATTTAGAAAGCTCGGATTTGAAGGAAAGGGTTTTAGAAATGTTTAAAAAAGCAAATATTTCTGAAGAAAAATATAATGAAAAAGAAAAAGAGCTTGGGCCAGAGAATATGAAATTAATGGAAAAAGCTATTTGTCTGCGTGTTTTAGATATGCTCTGGCAAGAGCATTTATCTTATATGGATCACATTAGAGACTCTGTTAGGTTGAGAGCCTACGGAGGAAGAGACCCATTGGTTGAATATAAAAATGAAGGGCATAAGGCCTTTGGTCAGTTACTGGCGACTATCGACGCCAACATCGCAGAAAATATTTTAAAAGCAGGTTTGCAAATTAATAATAAACAGGCGCCTCAATCGAAGGCGGTTGAATCGGGGAAGAAAGAAATTGGTAGAAATGATCCTTGTCCTTGCGGAGCAAAACATCAAGATGGACGTCCAATAAAGTATAAGCACTGTCATGGGAAAAACAAATAAATTTTTAATCTAAATCTGGGTAGAAAGACTTCACTAATTTCAAAACTTTTTTACGAATTTTGGGAATTTCTTGTCTGTTTTTGAGAGTAAGTATTTTTCTGGTTATCAATGCATGGCAATTTGGACATATCACCATCAAATTGTCTATCTCGTGCGGACCACCATCGTGCTTTGGTATAATATGATGCGTATCTACGGCCATAGTATATCCGCATAATTCGCATTTATTCCCATACTTTTTTATAGCCTGTGCACGAATCCATGCTTTGTGCTTTTGAATCTCACCGTATAAATATTTTTTAACGCCAAGTTTTCTTCAACGATATTTAACATTCCATACAGTAACACCGACTATTCCTTTTTTAATCAATCTTTTGGCTATATCTTCGTCAATCATTCTATGACAGTTTTTACGAATGAAAGAGTCTACAAATTTATGGGGCATTTTTTCTAAAGACCGATAAGCGTCCTTTTTCAATTCTGGATATCCGTGTCGTCTGATTCTAGCCATATGCATCGAACAGTAAGGGTTTACAGTATTTTTATAGGGAGAAAATTTTTTGCACCCTTTTATTTTACATTTTCTCATATTATTATAGGCTCTAGACTAGCAGTCTGTCATGGTATAATGACAAAATGTTAGTAAATAGTCTCAAAAAATCTAAATTATCAACATTTAAAATTAAAAAAATTATTGAACACTTTTGTTTGGATATTAACGCCTCCAAAGCAGCTCCTCTGGTGGGCGTAAATCGCAACACGATAAATTACTGGTACAACAGATTTCGTGTGGCAATTTATGCTCATCAGCACAAAGAATTCGAAAAAGATTTTCGGTGAAGCGGAAGTGGACGAATCATATTTTGGAGCAAGGCGCAAACGCGGATTTCACGGCAAGCTGAAACGCGGACGAGGCACGCAGAAGCAACCGGTGTTCGGAATACTGAAACGCAACGGACATGTTTACACGGAAATTGTTCCTAACTGTAAAAAAGACATTCTGCAAAGCATTATCAGAGGGAAAGTAGATAAATCAGCAGTAATTTATTCGGACAGCTGGCGTAGCTATGACGGACTTGTTGATGTAGGATACGACAAACATTTCAGGGTTAATCACGGAGACAATGAATTTGCAAGGAAAGGTACAGGTATTCACATCAACGGCATTGAAAATTTCTGGAGCTTCACCAAACGTTGACTGGCTAAATTTAATGGTGTAAAAAAGAATTTCGAATTGCATCTTAAAGAGTCGGAGTGGCGCTACGGAAAAACAAATGATACAATGAAAAAGGAATTGTGGAAAATTATTAAAAAATATTATTAAATTAATCGGCTACTTTGACTAGTCTTGCTAGTCTAGAGCCTATTATATTATAAGTATAATCATCTATAAACGCAACAATGCTTGTATTTATAAAATATAAAAAGTGTCATGGAAAGTAATTAAATAATTAAAATTATGAATGAAATAAATAAAAAGGAAGACGAAGTTCAAAATCTAGAAACCGAAGCAGCCCAGCCGGGAACGCAAAGCAATGCCGGAAACGACGCAGACAAAGCTGCGGAGCAAGAAATAGATCCAAGAAAAATAATAAGCGATAATCCAGAAACAATAGAGGAGGCGGAAGAATATATTAATGGTCCGATAACAAGTTGGATTGGCATTAAAGGCAATAATGATAATGAATTTAATAAACTACAAAAGATTATAGGAGAATTAAAGGTTGGTAAATTATCGCCAAAGGATGCTGCGGAACGAGCAAGGGGGGTGTTCGAGAATAAGCACGACAAATAATTTGTAAAAAATGCAATAGTTTTCATGGAAAATAAAGTTGCGGCAAAAACAATTGAGAATAAAGAGGAGTTGATAAAGGTGGTTAAATATATTGCTACGGAAACTTCGAAGTTGGCGAAAAAAATAATCAGGAAAACTTTTCCGATTAAATCGCTTACTGTTTTTGCGCATTCGCAATCTGAATACGAACTATTGACCGGTATTTTAGCAGAAATGGGAAAACCTCATAATTATAATAACGGACCCAGGGTAGAATTATCTGAGCCGATAAAAGTTAGAAGTAATTATATAAACTATCTTAGAGTTAGAACGCCGGACGTTGAACGTCCGCAGATTGGGTGCAACGATTTTGAAATAAATTATGACGATTTTAAAAAAACATACTTAGATAAATATAAAAATAAGTTAATTTTTATAAAAAGATTAGAATACGAAATGATTGAATTTAGAGACCCGGATTTTGATGTGTTGGCCTATGTGGTGTCGAAATAATTAAAAATTATGGGAAAGATAATAAAAGTATTTATAGAAAATGAAGCGGGGTCCGATCAAAAGAACCTCTATAACGAGAAAACATTAGAATATAAAAAAACTATTAAAGTTTCTCGTAGCTATCCTTTTCCCTATGGTTTTATTTTAGGAACAACTAGTGGAGATGGTGACAATTTAGATTGTTTTATTATAACAAAGCAAAAACTGAAGACAGGGCAAATAGTAGAATGCGAACCGATTGGGATTATGGAACAGTCTGAAGACGGTAAAGAAGATAATAATATTTTGGCAAAGTTATTGGAGGAAGGCGCGATAATCGATGAAGAAACAAAAAATACATTAATAGAATTTGTATCGCATGTTTTTGATCACCGAGTGGGAAAAACAGTAAAAACGGGAAGATTTTTAGGGAAAGAAGAGGCGGTGGAGCATCTCAATAAATGTTTAGATTAATATAATAAAATTATATGCCAGAAATATTTAGAAACAATCCAGAAGATAATATGCCGCTTTCAACTGGGGCGCATAGAGACGTTGAGGTACAGAAATTAAGCGGCCAAGAACCTTCTGCGGCAGGACGCATGCTCGTAGATACATTTATGCAAAAAATGAGCGAGAAATATCCCGATAAAGAGTATTTGAAGATAGAGGAAGATCCGGCAGTGGGCAGAAAAATTATTTCTTATGTAGCTCGAAGTTCTGATGGAGAATTGGCAGGATTGATAAGTGGAGAGAACGAGGGGGATAGACAATTTAAGGCTTTTTGGTTTATGACAGACCCAGAATATCAGGATAGTAAGCCTGCAGAAAAGCTTTGGGAAAAAGTTTTTTCTGATTTTGATAAAGTTAAGTTATATGCGAAAGTTTTTGGAGTTGATAAAAATGTTACAGAACAAGAAGAATTATCCAGGCAAAAAGCATTGGTGAGGTATTATCAGAGGCTGGGATTTAAGCAGGATTTTGGACCGGACTCATATGCAGCTTCAAACGGAAGTATGTCTATGGTCTGGGAAAGGGGTAAAAAGAAAAAAAATAAATGAGGACATTTAAAATTATTATTTTATTTTTGATTGTTGTGGCTTGCTGCGCGGGCGTTTTTTTTAAGGATGATATCGTAAAATTTTATGATAGTTTTAATAAGCAGGTTCAAAATTTTAAAACAACTAATGTTGGTTCGGTTATAAGTCAGGCTTCAAAAGAGCTTTTAACGCCACCGCCATTGTTGGCGTATAAAAAAGTAGATTCGGTTACTTTATTACAAAGTAAAATTATTTCAGAGACAAATTTACAGAGGCAGGAAAATGGAAATTTACCCGCATTAAAAGAAAATGCCGTGCTTGACCAAGTGGCTGCGGCCAAAGCCAGCGATATGTTTTTAAATCAATATTTTGAACACGTTTCTCCTTCTGGGGTTGGGCCAGGAGATTTAGCGCAAAAGTATGGGTACGATTATATTGTTGAGGGAGAAAATTTAATTTTAGGAAATTTTTCATCAGAAAAAGAAGTTGTGCAAGATTGGATGAATAGTCCGGGTCATAGGGCGAATATTTTAAATGTTAGGTATGAAGAAATGGGAGCAGCAATTGTTAAAGGGACCTATAAAGATCAAACTGTTTGGATTGGCGTACAGGAATTTGGATTGCCGTTGTCTGCATGCGCTCAACCCGATGTAACCTTAAAAAATCAAATTGATTCTAATAATAATCAATTGGATTCATTGCTTTCGCAGATTAATGAAAGTAAAAAACAAATTGATGGCGCAGATTCAAGCTCTGCAGATTATAGCCAAATTGTAGATGACTATAATCAGCTAGTCACTCAGTACAATTCTTTGGCACAAACTACCAAAAATATCGTTGCAAACTATAATAATGAGGTAAATATTTTTAATAAATGTGTTGCGGGTACATGAAATTAGGAAAATATGAGCATTTTAAAGGAGGACAGTGTGAGGTTTTAGGAATTGCAAAACATTCAGAGAGCCTCGAAGAATTTGTTGTATATAGGGAATTATCCGATGGAGGGCTTTGGATTCGTCCAGTAAGGATGTTTTTGGAAGAAGTTGATTTTGGAGGTAAAAAAGTTCAAAGATTTAAATATGTAGGATTATGAAAATAAATATTGGTTCAAAAAATATAGTAAAAATTGAAGCGTTAAAAGAAATTATAAAAGACTACCCCGATTTTTTAGATTTAGAAATTATTTCTAAAGATGTGAGCTCAGATGTGTCTGACCAGCCGAAATCTTTAGATGAGACGATTAAGGGGGCGATGCATAGGGCAGAAAATGCTTTTGGCGATTGTGAGTATAGTTTTGGATTAGAGTCTGGATTAATGAAAGTTTCAGAAACAAAAACCGGATATATGGATTTTACCGCTTGTGCAATATATGACGGAAAAATTTTCCATTTAGGGTTATCGTCATGCTTTGAATATCCGCCAAAAGTTGTTGAATATATTTTAGGAAAAAATAAAAATATATCAGAGGCCTTTTATGATCTGGGATTGACCGAAGGAACTAATTTGGGAGCAGAAAATGGGGCGATTTCCATTCTTACAAAAAACAGGCTAGACAGGAAAGCATATACAAAAGAAGCGATAAGGATGGCCTTAATACATTTAGAAAATAAAGAATTATATGAAATACAATAAATTAGTCAGAGACAAGATTCCAGAGTATATAAGAAGCAAAGGAGGAGCTCCGGTTATTCATATTGCTGACGATAAAGAATATTGGCAGAAACTGAAAAATAAATTTGCAGAAGAGGTTAAGGAATTTTCAGAAACTGAAAGCGCTGAAGAGCTTGCGGATATTTTAGAAGTTATTGACGCTGTTATAGATTATAAAGAATTTGATAAAGACGAATTAAATAAAATTAAAATAAAAAAAGCCAAAGAACGGGGGAAATTTAAAAATAAGATTATTTTAGAAGAATCGTAAAATGAAAATAGCAATTATTGCAGATACCCATAACAATTGGGCAAACTTTAAAAAAGCAATTGATTGGATAAAAAAAGAAAAAATCCAGTTAATTTTACATTGTGGAGATATTTGCACTCAAGACGTGATTAACGAAGCGGTAAAATATTTTGACGGAGAGATAAAGTTTGTGAAAGGAAACGGAGACTGGAATTTAGATATTCCGGATAAAATGGAATTAGAAATTGATGGAAAGAGAATTGCATTTACCCATTTTCCAGACATAGCAAAAAAATTATCCCAATCGGGCAAATTTGATTCGGTTTTTTATGGTCATACCCATAGACCGTGGGATGAAAAAGTGTTTATTCATCCAAAGCCCTCAGATGGTAAAGATAACGAGTGCCATATGATAAATCCTGGCGAATTAGCCGGCCAATTTAATAAACCCACATTTGCTACTTATGACACAATAACGGGGAAGTTGGATTTGAAGATATTAGAGAGGCTTTAAAAATTTATAACCGCTTATTGTATAGCTGTAATTCTGCGGAATTAAATAGAAAAACTTTAAAATAAAAAAGAGATGGATCACTTAATTGATATAGTTAATGAAAAAGATGAAGTTATAGGAAGCGAGCTAAAAAGCAAAAAGCCGGAATTGGGTTTTATATCTAGAGTTGTTGCGATAATTGTCAGAGATTCACAAGGGGAAATTATTGTGTGTAAAAGAGGGTCTCACAAAAGAATTGATGCGGACAAATACGACTGGGCAGCTTTTGGAAGTGTTGACGCAGGTGAAACATATGAGGTGGCGGCTCAAAGGGAGCTTTGGGAAGAAACGGGGATTAAGGATCCCGTTAAGATGCTAGGCAAACTTTATCAGGAGAACGAACATGACGGTAAGAAGTTTAAAATATTTTGCGGGATTTTTTTGGCAGAAAGCGACGAGAATCCTAAATTAAATCATGAAGCAGTACTTTTTAGAAAAATGAGCGTTGATGAGATTGAAAAAGAATTAATAGAAGCTCCAGAAAATTTTGGCCAAGGATTTATGAACGATTTTAATTTGGTTAAAGATAAATTAAAAATATGACAGTGGTAAAAAAGAAAACTTGGCCGGAAATTTTTGAACTTATAAATTCTGGGAAAAAGAAGTTTGATTTAAGGGTGGATGATTTTGCTGTGAAAGAAGGAGATATCTTGATTTTAGAAGAATGGGATCCAAAAACAAAAGAATACACCGGTAGAAAAATTGAAAAGAAGGTTTCCTATATTTTAAAATTTAAGCTTGATGATTTTGGTCAGGAAGATGAAATTAAAGAAAAAGGATTGCTTATAATCCAAATCGATTAATAGAGAGTTGACTATTTTTAAAGGTGGCGCTATAATACTTAATTAACTTCTAACAACTAATATTTAACATTTAACATTTAACAAATGCAACAGAAGTATTATATTTTTATTGGAGTTTTAATCTTGGCGATAGTTGCCGGGATTTTTTCATATCCAAATTATTATAACAGCGGAGTGGATTTTTTAAATAGCAAATTATCGTGGACGATTCCACACTTTCCTGAAAAACCATATGTTTTGGGACTTGATTTGCAGGGCGGAGTAAGCTTGGTCTATCAAGCAGATTTAAGCACTGTGACGGATAAGGCTACAGCTATGTCTGGACTAAGGGACGTTATTGAAAGAAGGGTTAACATGTTTGGAGTTTCTGAACCCGTTATTGAAATACAGGGCGAAAATAGATTATTGGTTGAGTTGCCCGGAGTTACAGATGTTCAGCAGGCAATTCAAATGATTGGTCAGACTCCATATTTGGAATTTGATGAAGAAAGAACGGCAGCCGACACTCAGAATATTTTAAATGTGATAAAAGCTGTTCAGGCGGCAGAAACAGCAAAACAAGATATTACAAAAGTGCCAAATTGGCAGACGGCTTTAGAAAATCCTTATTTCCAACCAACTGAGTTAACCGGAAAATATTTAACAAAAGCAACTGTTATTTATGATCCTACAACTTACAAACCACAAATTCAGTTGCAGTTTAATGATGCTGGAGCCGCAATTTTTACAGATATTACCGGTAGAAATATTAATAAGCCTTTGGCAATTTATTTAGACGGAGCTTCTATTATTGATACAAATGGGGACGGAAAAATTGATAATCAAGACTTATATGCTCCAATCGTGCAGGCTAAAATTACCGGCGGGAAAGCGGTTATCACCGGAGACATGTCAGACGCAACAGCTAATTCAATTGCTTCAAGGTTAAACTCTGGCGCATTGCCGGTTAAAATTGGATCTCCAATTTCTCAGGAAACAGTTGGACCAACTTTGGGATCGGTCTCTCTAAAGCAGTCACTTATGGCAGCCATTTATGGACTTTTGGCGGTTATTATTTTTATGATAATTTTCTATAGGTTCCCGGGATTATTGGCCTCAATCGCGCTTGTAATTTATGTTGCTATAACACTTGCTATTTTCAAATTAATTCCCGTAACGTTAACGTTAGCTGGCATTGGAGGTTTTATTCTTTCTATTGGTATGGCGGTTGATGCTAATATTTTGATTTTTGCGAGGATGAAAGAGGAAATAAAGTTAGGAAAAGGATTGGATCAGGCAATTGAAGAAGGGTTTAAGCGCGCGTGGCCATCAATTAGAGATAGTAACTTTAACTCTTTAATTGTTTGTGCCATTCTATTCTTTGTAGCAACCTCTTTTATAAAGGGATTTGCATTTACATTGGCGCTTGGCATTATTATCAGTTTGTTTTCAGCAATATTTATAACAAGAATATTCTTGATGGTTTTTGTCGGCAAGTGGGCCGAAAAAGCCAAATGGTTACTTTAGAAATTGCTTTGGCAATTTATGTAATTAATCACTCGGTCGAAATGGCAAAATAAATTTTGAAATTTCTCCCTCCCTCATAATTATAATACTAATCATATGCAATTTAATTTTACAAAATATTCAATAGTCTATTATATTATTTCTGGAATTTTAATCGTCGCCACGATTGTTTCGTTGTCTATGTTTGGATTGAAATTTGGAATTGAGTTTGTTGGTGGAAGCAGTATGGAGGTTCAGTTTCAGAATCAAAGGCCATCAAGCAGTGCTATCAGCAATTCTTTAAAGAGTTTTAATTTGGGAGATATAACGGTCCAACCAACGGGTACCACAGGGGATATTTTAGAGTTTAAGGGCGTTGATGAAGCAACCCATCAGCAGATATTGTCTGCGCTAAACACGGCATTTCCGGTTCAGGAAAAAAGTTTTCAATACATTGGTCCGTCAATTGGACAGGAGCTGAGAAATTCTACGGAAATAGCAATTGTTTTAGCATTATTGGCGATTACTTTATATATCGCTTTTGCATTCAGAAAAGTTTCTAGGCCCGTGAGTTCATGGAAATATGGCATAGCATCTTTAGTCGCATTATTTCACGACGTATTAATTCCAATCGGAGTTTTCTCAATTTTAGGGAAACTCTATAATGTTGAGATTACGATTCCAATTATTGCGGCATTACTTACTATTTTAGGTTTCTCTGTGCACGATACCATCGTTATTTTTGACAGAATTAGAGAAAATATCTTGAGGAGGGGAATGGGTCAGTTTGAAGATACGGTAAACTGGAGCTTAACTCAGACGCTTGGAAGATCAATTAGCACGGTTTTGACAGTGGAGTTTGTGTTGTTTTCACTTTACTTTTTAGGAGGGGAAACTCTTAAATATTTTGCATTAGCGTTAATTATCGGTATAACTTCGGGAGCGTATTCGTCTATATTTATTGCCAGCCCGATACTTGTTTCCTGGTACAAATGGAGTGCCAAAAAAGAACTTAATAAGACATCAAAAAGGTAACCAAGGGATATTTCGTTGTTCACCATTGACATAGTTTGATTAATATGATAAACTATATCAATAGGCGATGAAGTCGCCTTTTAATAAATGAGTAAAATTAATTATTCAGAAATTTATAAGAAGTTTACCAAAGGTCTTAGCCCAAAAACTAAAGATATTTTTGATCGCAGATTTGGAGTGAAATCAGGTGAGCCGGAAACTTTAGAGGCTATTGGTAAAACATTGGGTATAACCCGTGAAAGAGTGCGTCAGATTGAAGAGGCTGGTTTTAACTATGTAAGAAAAAATAACAAAGACGCCTTAGACACTGTTTATGCAGATTTTGCAAATTACTTTAAGGAACAAGGGGGATTTAAAAAAGAAGAAAATATTTTAAATGATTTAGGAGGTAAGAACCAAAAGCCTTACGTCTTATTTTTATTAACATTAGGAGAGCAATTTTCAAAAGTTTGTGAGAAGAAAGATTATCACTATTTTTGGTCAAATATTCCTAATGCACAAGCAAAAGTTAAAGATACTTTAGGTTCTTTGGTTTCTCAAATGCAGAAAATAGGAAAGCCAATTCCGGGAAAAAGTTTTTATGCTGAGGTTGCATCCAAACAAGGTCTTTCGCAGCCAACAGCAATGTCGGCATTAGAAGTTTCAAAGAGAATTCAACCTAATAAAGAGGGCGGATTGGGATTAGTTGAATGGCCGGAAATAAAACCAAGAGGGGTGAAGGATAAAGCATTTTTAGTTTTTAAAAAACATGGAAAGCCTTTGCACTTTACAGATGTTGCAAAAATGATAGACAAGTCTGATTACAATATGCCAAACAAAAAAACCTATCCTCAAACAGTTCATAATGAGTTAATAAAAGATCCAAGATTTGTATTGGTTGGACGCGGAACTTATGCATTATCAGATTGGGGATATGTCCCGGGAACTATCAAAGATATAATTACCAAAGTTTTAAAAGATAAAAATGAACCGACACATAAAGATGAAGTTGTAAAACAAGTTTTGGCTCAAAGATTGGTTGCAAAAAATACAGTATTGATGAATTTGAATAATAAAAAACATTTCGATAAAGATTCAAACGACAAATATTTTATAAAGGGTGCGCAACAGAGCTAGGATCAATTTTAAAAATAAAAAAAGCGTATCACTCGATGCGCTTTTTTGTTACAAAAAAAGAGCAGTTGGAAATCCAACTGCTTGTTGTCTTCGCTGTTAAGCGAAGGAGTATTTAATCTTTTGTCCGGCTAACGGCGGTTCAACCGTCCAACTTCCAACTGGATAAGATTTAGGAATTAAGAAGTCTTTGTGGACCAATTGGATCGTTTTTGATGCCCTGGGCAGATCATGAAGTTTGCGTCCGTTGCGACTTGTAAAGTTTATAAAAATATTCCACCCTACTTCTCCTGATTGGAGTAGTGAGTCAAGCGCATGGGCGTAGTAAAGCAAAAGAAACTTACCGGTAGATGCTCCGCATGCGCAGTTTCCTTCGTGCACATGTTTTCCCTTAATGTCATGGGGCGCATCGTCGCCACCTGCCATAACCCAGTTATGGCCGTCTTTTACCAGCTGGATTAGTGCTAGTCGATCCAATTCAGTTTTAATCGGGGGTTTGCAGACTTCTCGTACGTTGCCGAACGCCAGATCTTCATTGCTGAATAAGTGGTGCGCGGTTAGCGTTACGAAAAAGCGACCGGTTTCAGCCATTTCTTTCCAAAAAGGGATACACCTTGCATCGGTTCCATGCTCCCATACAATGGTTGCTTCAGTCTCACTCATACACATGTCAACAATTGGTAGAAAGGTAAATTCTGCATCGCGATTAATAAACGTCATCCATGGATGTTCCGGATGGAGGTGAATTTTTATGCCGAGTTCGCCGCAGAGGCGTATCTTGGGAATCATTTTGTAGTAATTCCTAACGCCGTTATTCAATTTTGTGGTTCTGTAGCGCGGATATATTTTTGCGTCTTTTATTCCTTCCCTTGCGCACTTTACGATTTCAGTTTGGGGAGTCAATTCTGTGAGAAAGAGGGTCGGGATAAAATGCATAGAATGGCCTGGTGGAACCAAAGACATAGCTTGTTGGTTGTATTCCAGAACTTGCTCACAAGTCGTTAGTCCTGCATTGGTATTTGGCATAGCCAGAAGAACATCAGCCCCGCCTTCTATATTGTCATCAATAAGTGCTCGCATAATTTCTTCGCCTTCGCGAATATGCGAGTGGAGATTGCAAAGCGATTCTAGATCAGTCGTTTTTGCGCTTACTATTTGACTCATAATCTTTCTCCTCTTTCTAATGCTTCAATGTCTTCTTGAACACACAGCGTCGGATGCCACGGGAGTACCGTGAAAACAGATCCGAAGCTGAAAACTTTAAATCCTTTGTCGCGCATTGTGCCAATATCTTCGTGTTCCCACATGCTTGGGGCGATAACCGGTATGTTAGCCATTGCCTGTAGTTTTCTGGCAAAAGTCCACGTGTACGGCTGGGCGATTTTTCCTGAAACGCCGCCGCCCCCAAATTTTTCAAGAGGGCTTCTGCGGTTTGAAAATACGTGCCAAGGTATGCTATTGACATCGAATCCCTTAAGCGCGTTCTCTGTTGCAGGGACGATGGTTTCAATATCGTGAACCACCGATAACTTCATCAGAACTGGATGGCGCGTATTATTTGCCACAATCTCGCACGACCGTATAACTTTCTCTGTGTTGGAAAGTGTGTCATCTTGTGCGTTGGGGCACGAGCCGTTGTATTCGAGCGCAACAAGATCAAAGTCGTTCATTGCTTTTGCCATTTCAGCGAGTTCTCCGGGTTCGCCGAAGATTGATCCAATCACCTTGTTCTTTGAGGAATCGACTTTCGGTCCGATGTTTTTTGCCCACCAATCAAAGCCGGGGTTTGTTAGCCCAAAAGCATTTATAACCCCAACAATTTCCCCGTTGCGCCAAATAGGTTTGACGCAATCCCAAGGTTTCCACCAGCGAAAATTTCCTTTTCTCGGATGGCGCGTAACGCTTTTCATCACGTGTGTGAAAAGGCGGGTATCAAGTAAGCCAAGCCATCTTAGTGGTTGTTCGTGCGCATAGCCGAAACCGTCATATCCCATTGCGCCAGACGCTGTCAAATATTCCAATCTGTGTCCGTTCGGTAGCTCTATCATATTTCTTTCCTCCTTTTGTTATCAACGTACTGTTTTCTTTGAATCGTCAAAGTATTTATTTATTAACATAAAAATATCAATTAGTAAAGATAATTTTCGCAGTTATTGTTGTATTGATTATGTTTTTTTCAAGGGGTATAATTATATTAATAAGTAAATAAATATTCATGGATTTTTTTACTATCGGCTTAATAACTTTATTCGCATCAACTGTAGTATTTTATGTTGTTTTATTTTCGTTTATATATTATTGGCATCTAAGAAAAACTACTTTTGTTGTCGTGCCGATAATTTTCACTTTTGAATTTTTTGCCGCCGGATTTTTTATTGTTGCAATAGTATCTATTATTCTTCAATATTTGCCCGTTATAATACAGGCATCTGGACTAACATGAAATTACCCAGTTATTTATTTTGGTGGGCGTGGGTCAAAAAAGTTGTTTGGGATCCTTTCTGGTGGTTAATTTTATTTGTAATTATTTTGTGGGTTCCATTCTTGAGAGTATGGTGGTGGGTATTTTTGCCTATGATGTTAATGTCACAACTAAAAGTGATTTACATCTGGTGGATTAGTTGGGATTATGATTATCAGAAACAAAGATGGGTTTTATTAGAAATCACTCCGCTTGAAGCAATGCTTATGCCCCTCAAAGCCATGGAAGATGTTTTTACATCTATTTGGCCGTTGATGGATGTGGCAAACTTTAGAGAAATATGGTGCGATGGCGAATTATGAATGGTCCTTATTGGTGTTCTTGGGAAATTGCCAGCATTGAAGGGCAAATTCATTTTTATGTAAGAGCTTTGCAGCAGCATCGTATGTCTATTGAGTCGGCGCTTTACGGTCATTATCCCGATATTGAAATCCGCGAGGTTCCAGACTATGTAAAATTAGTTCCACCTACAGTTCCAAACGAAGAGTGGGATATGTATGGAGAAGACTGGGGTCTTTTTAAAGAGGACGCTTATCCTATAAAAACATATGAGAAATTTTTTGAACCACAAGGTGAAAGAATTTCGGCTGAAGAAAAAAGAATAGACCCAATTATTTCTTTACTGGAGGCAATGTCTAAAATGGGGCCAGGCGAACATTATTGGATGCAATTTACAACTGTTCCGGTAGGAGAACATGATGAACCTGAATGGATGGAAGAGGGACAAAAAATAGTAAATAAAATAGCAAAACGCCCGGAAAAGAAAGAGGTTACTTTTATTGATATGTTGATGCATGCGGCGCGCGAACTTGTTATGGGACCTCAAAAAGAGGGCGGTGGCGATTCTGCTTCGTATAGTTGGGCGCCATTGGAAAAAGATGAAGAAACGGATGAGTTAAGGGTATCTTTAACTGCAGGCGAGAGAGAGGTTATTGCTGAAGTGGAAAAGAAAATGAGCAAACCGGTATTTAGAACCAATATAAGAGGAGTTTATATAGCTAAAAGAGAAAACTGGAAAGCGGCAAACAGGGTGATGTCACGTTCATATATGGGGCACTTTAATACTGGTGACTTGAACAGTTTTAGATTTAAGAGCGAGACAAGACCCAGGGTTCACTATTTTATGAGAAAGCGTAGAGTTTTTATGAGAGCAAGAAAAATGTTTAGAATGTCGGTGTTAAGATTTCCGCCCTTATACCCAGATAGGCATTCTTTGTGTCCAATTTTAAGCTCAGAAGAAATGGCGACGCTTTGGCACTTCCCATTGAGAGTTTCAGGAGGTAGTTTGGCTATGGGTAAGGTTGAGTAAAAACCGGTCCGCCGC
>CAVWMZ010000005.1:0-124674 GCA_963756225.1 Candidatus Staskawiczbacteria bacterium | reverse complement strand
AAAAAACAACTCCGTTAAATGGAGTTGTTTTTTATTATTTGTTAGAGATTAAGCCTGTTTGCCTTTTCTTTTTGCGAAGTAATAGATTGCGTATACTACGCAAGCTAAAATAAGGATTATTAGCGCAGCCCAGAATAAAGTTGGGTATTTTGAGGCAATGCCCATCAAGTCAGCCTCTCCAATGTCTACTTAAGTAATTTCCAGAAACCTGGGCATAAGCTTGAGGTGCGCCTATTATAAGTCCGCTAATTGCTAAAACTAAAGTTGAAGTCAACGTAGAAGCATTTTTTAAAAATAGCTTGTTCATGTGTTATTTTTTTATTATTTATTATATTTATAATACACTTTTTTATTTTAATGTAAAGATTTTTTTGTTTATGCTATAATGTTATAATATAAAAAATATAAATAATGCATATTTTTTCAATTAAAAGATATAGTTTAGTTATTGTGTTGCTGACTGTGTTGGTCGGTGTATTTGTTTTTAATTTTTCAGTTTTGGCTACAGCAAATCACTCCTCAATTAAAATTGTTACTCAGCCATCCAGCACCGACAGCGTGGACTCTGTTTTATCTCAGCAGCCAGTTTTATTGGTGACAGACTCTAGCAATAACCCGGTGTCTGGTGTTACCGTAACGGCAGTTACAAATGGCCAAGGGAATTTAAGCGGCAGTTTGTCTGAGGTTACGGATTCAAGTGGATTAGCTACATTCACCGATTTAAGTTATAGTGGGACAGATTCTTTTCAAATTACTTTTGCTTCTAGCGTTGGGAAGGCGGTTTCTGGTTCAATGGAGCTATCCCCTGGGGCAGCTAGTGAATCTAATTCTTCAATTTCAATTAGTCCTGCTAGCGTCGTGGCTGATGGTCAATCATTGGCAACTATAAAAATTCAATGCGAAGATCAGTACGGGAACATAATTCCTGGCGCAAAAGTTAACGTATCTTCTTCTGGTAGTAATAATATTTTTAGCCAGCCTGGTTCAGCAGATGATCCTGGTATAGTGACGGTTAATTTATCATCCATTACAGCTGAGTCAAAAATAATTTCGGCCACCGTGAATGGCGTATCTATCGGAAGTTCTAGCCCGGTAAATTTTGTTCCGGGAAAAATTGCAAAGTTATCAATTTCTGTTGACAGCCCTGTTGATACAAATCACAAAAGCGCGATTACAATAACCGGAGAAGATGAATCCGGTAACATTGTAAGCAATGATAGCTCAACCCAGGTTGTTTTATCTGTTGATAATGGGGGTTCGTTGAGTTCTGCATTAATCACGCTTGCTGATGGCGTAGCTTCATCCTCTTTGAGTAAAAGTGTGCATGGAACAGTCAATCTAACTGCTTCTGCGGGTACCATAAATGCCCAGACGCAAATTGTGTTTACTTCGTCTGACGAGACAACTCCTGTTGTTTTATCTCAATATCCATTAAGCGGAGCACAAGATGTTCCCGTAGACGTTGTGCCATATATAGATTTTTCTAAAACAATGGATGTCACGACACTTACAACAGATAATGTAGAATTAAAAAGTTTTACGGATAATAGCGTCGTATCGGTAGAGGTTTTGGTTGCTAATGGTGGCAAGAGGGTAATTTTGCAGCCGAGTTCAAACTTAAACACTAATACGAAATATTATTTATATGTAAATGCTGGCGTGAGTGATGCGTCTGGTAATAATCTGACTTCAGACTACACGGGAGATGCATTTACTACAGCTAAAAATGCCCAGCTATCTTCATCTGGCCAAGAGCAAAATATTATTCAAAGTGTTAATGGTGCAAGTAGCGGTACGGGCACTAGCGTTACGCAAAATAACTCAGGACAGGCCACACAAAACGTATCTGGTAATCAATCTACAAATTCAACGCAAAATGATGCATCGGGTAGTTCTAGCTCGTCTAGCAGTCCTTCAACCAGCGGTGGATCTATAACTTTAACATCTGGTGTTTCCACTAAAGCCGTTACAGCTCAAAATAAGAATTCATCTAATAATATAGACGCCATAGCTAGCTATGCTCAAGCCGGACTCGTTGGAGCCTTTAAAGATTTTAATTTCAATCAATTCGGAGATTGGTTTATGTCAAATTTTATTTGGGTTATTTCTTTGGTGGTGGTTGTTGTAGCAGCATATATATTTTGGTCTATATACAAAAAATAATAAAATTATTAGAGAGCGTAATATATAAATAAAAAAATGTAGAGAAATCGGCATTTTTTATTTAAGGGACACAATTTTATTATCTAAGCTAGTTTATTCTGCAGATACCTTTCATCTTTTTTAGTTTTGCAAATCCAGAGAACACTAGAACCGCAAGAATTAATATGATTATAATGGGAACAGCAAGCTTCATATAGCCGTTTAATGTTATTAAAGAAAAATCGTAAAGTCCGTGTAAAAATATAGCGATTAATATTCCTAAAGTAAGCGGTATATATTTTCTTTTTGCCCTGGCAAAAGAAATAGCCATTGAATAGCCTATAACAGCTGAACACAATGTGTGTAGGAAGGTTGCACCAATAAATCGTATAAGGATTACTATCAGCGCCCTGTCTATTATTTGGTTAAAAGTTATTTGTCCGGCGGGTGATAATAAGTACAATATATTTTCTATGGCCGCAAAGCCTAGGGCAGCAACTACCATATAAAGCATTGCATCTAGTGGCTCATCGAAATGCGGGCTGTTAATTATTTTGACCCTTATTACAAGATATTTAAAAAATTCTTCGGAAAATGCTATTACTAAAAACCAATATAAAATATTAGAGACAGCAGGGTTAAAGCCGGTTAATTCTAGGAGCTTTGAAAGGCCTATTTGTACGAAAAATACGGGGATGGTTATAAACGCGCCCCACAAAAATATTTTTAGTATCATCTTTTTCGGTTCAGGGTGTATATCTTTTGTTAAATAATAAAAGAGCCAAGTTAAACTTGGTAATAAACCGAAAATTATATATATTATAATTGTAAAATCCATATTGTTTTTATTATATCATTTTATTTTTAAAATTTGTAGTATTTAGTCCTATTTAGTAATATTTTCATTTTATTGCTTATATTTAAAAATTGTGTATAATAAAAATATAATTAAAAATACAGCCTTTTATATAGCCCCTTATATAATTTATATAAGAAGGGTACAAGATATTTTTATAGGAAGGGTGCAAGAAAAAAATATGCCAACTTGGGCGAATAAAAAAAGACTCGGAAGAAGAGTTAAAAAAAGAAATAGGACGAAACTTAATAAGAGGAAAAAATAGATAAAATTCCAACAGAATCGCCGCTTAGGCGATTTTTGTTTACATCGGGCTTAATGAAGTGATAGAATGACTGAATATGAATTATAGTGAAGTTATATCGCTACGTTATCTATATATGGATTATGATAAAGTTATAAAAAAATTAAAATCTTTAAGAAATAAGAGAAATATTGATGGTATGATGAGATTTGGCATAAAGCCAAAAATAGAAGTTTTGGGAGTTTCTATCCCAGAATTAAGAAAGATGGCAAAGAGTATAGGTAAAGACCACGAGTTAGCCTTAAAACTTTGGGATTCTGGGATTCATGAAGCTCAGCTTTTAGCAGCGTTTATTGCTGACTCAGAAAAGCTAACTGAGTCGCAAATGGAAAAATGGGTAAGGGGATTTGATTCTTGGGATATTGTTGATCAGGTTTGCGGGAATCTTTTTGATAAAACAAAATTTGCATATAAAAAAGTTTTTGAATTTAGCAGTAGGGAAGAGGAATTTGTAAAAAGAACAGCTTTTACTCTAATAGCAGCTTTGTCTGTGCATAATAAGGAAATGAGGGATGAAGATTTTATAAAGTTTTTTCCTTTGATAAAGAAGGCTTCAACCGATGAAAGAAACTTTGTAAAAAAAGCAGTAAACTGGGCATTGCGGCAAATTGGCAAAAGAAATAAAAAACTTAATAAAGAGGCAATAAAATTGGCAAAAGAAATTCAAAAAATTGATTCCAAGAGCGCGAAGTGGATAGCGGGCGATGCCATTCGAGAATTAACGGACGAAAAAGTAAAAAATAGGTTAAAAAATAAATAATGAATTTTCAAAAATACAAAAATTTATTAGATGAAACTTTTGAAATAGGCATTTTGTTAAAAGCATTTGTCGGTTTTTTTGAGGTTTTAGCTGGATCGGTTTTGGCATTTTCCGGACGATTAATTATAAATAACTTAATTATAATTATGACTCAACAGGAAATTTCAGAGGATCCCAAAGATTTGTTCGCTAATTTTTTAATAAAAACGTCTAATAATTTTTCTGGGAGCGCT
Source organism: Candidatus Staskawiczbacteria bacterium (assembly GCA_963756225.1). Classification (GTDB taxonomy): domain Bacteria; phylum Patescibacteriota; class Minisyncoccia; order Minisyncoccales; family Staskawiczbacteraceae; genus XYD1-FULL-39-28. The sequence continues at coordinate 120,379 of CAVWMZ010000005.1, read as the reverse complement.
CACGTTTTTGCCGTTGTTTACTTAATTTTTCACGGAGTGATGAATGTGTTTTTAGCCATTTTTTTATTAAAGGGCAAATTTTGGGCATATCCGGTGGCTATCGGGCTTTTTTCATTATTTTTAATTTATCAAATTTATAGATGCATATACGGGCATTCTTTGTTGCTTATGGCACTGACCGTTTTTGATATTTTTGTAATATTGCTCGTATTTTTAGAATATAAAAAGCAAATTAAAATAAGAATTAGTAAGTGATTATGAAAATGTATTTAGAAATAATATTGTTGATAATTATAATAGTTATTTTGGGATATTTATTATTTTATTCAGCCGATATTTTATTTTCTCCTACCACCCCGCAGAGTACAGGCAACACGGTTTGCTTCAGTAGCAACTGTTTTATCGTTGAATTAGCAAAAACAAATGCGGAAAGAGAGAATGGATTGATGAATAGGAAAGAGCTAGATAGAGATAAGGGGATGCTTTTTATTTTTGACAATGAGGGCATTTATCCTTTTTGGATGAAAAATACCCTAATTCCTCTAGATATGATTTGGCTTGACGATAACTCTAGGGTTGTCTTTATCAGTCAAAATGTTCAGCCATGTAAAAGTTTAATTTGTCCCATAGTTATTCCCTCGGCTAAAGCTAAATATGTTTTAGAGATTAATGCGGATGTTACGAAAAATTTAGGGATAAAGATGGGAGATGTCGCAAAATTAAATATAGAATAAGCTATAGGCGTTGACGCATCATTTTGTGGTATGTGAATGAATATATTCATATAATTATGGCGCTCGGTCAAAGTAAGTGAATTATTATTCATTTACTTTTCTCCCACTTGTAATTATAATATATAAAAGGTCGATTTTAAAAATTAATTTATAAAATCGAAAGTAAAAATGAAACTAAGTAATTTAGATATAGTAGCTTTAATATTAGTAATAGTCGGGGGTTTGAATTGGTTATTTGTTGCCCTGGGTTTTAATTTGGTGACAATAATTTTTGGGGTTATCCCGGCTTTAGTTACGATTGTGTATGTTTTAGTTGGATTGTCGGCAATCTATTTGGCAATCATTGCTTCAAAATTAGAAAAGAAATAGTAATTTATAGATAGAAACAAAAAAGCGCCGTCCTGGCGCTTTTTTGTTTCTATTTTAATATAAATATCCCCAAGTTTGCAATTTATCTGAATCTTCGTACCAACCAAGACCAATATCTGTTCTATAAAACATATTTTGTAATAAAATATTTTCTAGTCTGCTGTATACTTGTTTCCTGGCGTCTTCTACTGTTGTACCCGAACCCGTTACAACTAGCGCGTATCCTGTTTCTCCCGCTATCTGCCAGCTGCCATCAACAAGTTTTACATCGCCTAAATGTATTCCTTCTAAATTGGGTTTTTTAAAAATAATTGAAAGATCTTTGTAGAGGGCCATTTCATTCCTATCGTTATATGGAAAAGGCGGTACGGCGCATATGACGCATATCTGAAACCCTCTTTTTGTTTTTAGTTCGTAGTTTTCTTTTTTAGCGATATTGTATAAGAAGTCACCCCATTCGTTTGTGATGGCCTCTATTTGTAAAGATATGGTGGGGTAGCCGAATCTGCAAGTAAATTCCAAGGGATATATCCCCCTTGCGTTAGCGATACAATTAATATCAATATATCCTACATACCCAGATTTTTTAATGTCCTCTCTCATCTTTTCAAGAGTGGTTTTAAATATCATATTCGGTCCAGAAAAATATCCCAAAGTCCCCATTTCTCCGGTAAACGGCCCAATATCTCCTGGGAAAAGTTTTTTATGTTCAAAATTAACGTGCAGAGGATAAATAAAGTCGTTTCCGTTGAAAAAAGCCCCCACGGCAACTTCAACTCCTGACGCAAATTTTTGAAGCTGAAATTGTTTTACTCTTTTTTTCGAGCACTTTTTTGTTTGACCTAAGTATTTCATGAATATCTTTTCCGTCTTCATCTTTTCCTAAAAATAAAAGTCCTTTTGAATCGGCTTGCACAAAACCAGACGGCTTGTATACATAACGTCCCGGATTTTCTTCAATAAATTTTAATGCAGAGTCGTAATCAGAAAAATCCCAATGGGGAAGCGTTAACATCCCGACCCTTTTCATTTCTGCCTGCCCGAATTCCCGGTCTTCTTCTAGCCTATCTGTATATGTGCTTCCGCCTACAACTAATTTTCCCTCCGCCCTTAACTTATCTGCTGTTTGACCAAAACCCACATCATCAAAAACTATGACATCTGCCCAGTCAATATACTTCTCCCAATCGTCTACCTTATCTAGAAATCCATCATAAACGTCTTTATCAGCTTCCGCTTTAACGTATACTTTGACTTCGTGACCGCCCTTTTTAATTTGCCAAGCTAAATCACCCGACAAGCTTTCCGAGCTTACGAAAAGAAATTTTTTCGGCGGTATCGTTATGTGATTATTTCCGTTTGTTCCGTTCATTAAATATTTTATAGTTTTTTGAATTAATTAAATTTTTCGTCGTATGTGGCGTAGGACACCATCAATTCTTCTCCTTTTTTTATTTTTCTTAAAGTGACAAAATTTTCTCCATCATCTGTAGTTTTAATATTTGCTTTATTTGAATTGTTTAAAAAATAGGATATGTCCATTCCATTCAATCCCGAGTCTGATATGTAAACTATTCCATTTTTATGAATAACAAAAAAACTGTCGATAAGGTCTAGTATTTCCTTCCCTAGGCTTTTTAATTCTTTTATGTCGAATTTTATCCATTTTTGTTTTCTGTTTCCGGAAAAAGGATTTGCTCCTTTCGGAATGTCTCTTATGGCAAAAACACCAACCCCTTCAATTTTAGAAGGTTTTAATCTGCAGTAGGTATTTTTTAAATTATTTAGTATTTGTTTTTTTATTTTTTCCATGTTTTTAAAATATTTTTTTATTGTATCACTAATAATTATTTTATACAAAAATAGCCCGCTTTTGGCGGGCTATTTTTTAAAATTCAGAAAAATTACAGCCGTATATGTATTTTCTAAATGAAGGGTGCTAGGATATAAACAAAAAATCCGCCAGAAGCGGATTTTTTGTTAGCAAATGTTTATCTGCTGAATCTTGGAGGTCTCTTTTTGGACCAGCACTCTCGGCAGTAGATTGGTCTGTCAGGAGCTGGTTCAAAAGGAAGTTCTGTAATCTCCACTTGGCATTCGGAGCATTTCCAGTTTCCCTTTACCATTTCTCTTGGAGCGAAACCTCTGCTATTGTTATTTCTTTCGAACATTTTTTTCTTGTAACCCTCTTATAATAATATTATAGAAGGTTATGTTTGTTTAGGCGTTTGCACGCCTTAGTAAAACGACCTTTTAATTCTAATAGTCGTTCTACTTATTACTAAGATACCTCGAACTATTAGTTGATTCTATTATACTCTTTTTATCTGTTCATGTCAAGTCCTTTATTTTTTTCATTTAGAATGTATTATTAAGAGTATAATTAATATGGCTCTAGACTAGCAGTCTGTCATGGTATAATGACAAAATGTTAGTAAATAGTCTCAAAAACTCTAAATTATCGACATTTAAAATTAAAAAAATTATTGAACACTTTTGTTTGGATATTAACGCCTCCAAAGCAGCTCCTCTGGTGGGCGTAAATCGCAACACGATAAATTACTGGTACAACAGATTTCGTGTGGCAATTTATGCTCATCAGCACAAAGAATTTGAAAAGATTTTCGGTGAAGCGGAAGTGGACGAATCATATTTCGGAGCAAGACGCAAACGCGGATTTCACGGCAAGCTGAAACGCGGACGAGGCACGCAGAAGCAACCGGTGTTCGGAATACTGAAACGCAACGGACATGTTTACACGGAAATTGTTCCTAACTGTAAAAAAGACATTCTGCAAAGCATTATCAGAGGGAAAGTAGATAAATCAGCAGTAATTTATTCGGACAGCTGGCGTAGCTATGACGGACTTGTTGATGTAGGATACGACAAACATTTCAGGGTTAATCACGGAGACAATGAATTTGCAAGGAAAGGTACAGGTATTCACATCAACGGCATTGAAAATTTCTGGAGCTTCACCAAACGTCGACTGGCTAAATTTAATGGTGTAAAAAAGAATTTCGAACTGCATCTTAAAGAGTCAGAGTGGCGCTACGGAAAAACAAATGATACAATGAAAAAAGAATTGTGGAAAATTATTAAAAAATATTATTAAATTAATCGGCTACTTTGACTAGTCTTGCTAGTCTAGAGCCTTAATATAAAAAATAGGAATATGAAAAAACAAGTTTGGATTGTAGTAGTATTAGCAATAATAATAGTTATACTGATCGTTGTTTTATTGTGGCCAGTAAATAAAGTTAAAAATAATATACAAAATAACACAACTACTGCGCAACAGAATCAAGTGACGCAGCAGCAAAAAGTAGAGGGCATACAAATAGATTCTCCTCAGGCGGCCCAAGGAGTCTCTTCTCCATTAAAAATTACCGGTTCTGTAAATGGGGGAGGATGGTCTGGTTTTGAGGGTCAAGTTGGCACTCTGCAGTTATTAGACGGCAAGGGCAATAAATTGGCCGATGGAGTTTTAAAAGCTACAACCGATTGGACAAAAACGCCAACCCAATTTGAATCAGACATTACTTTTCAGTCAAAATATAAAGGTCCGGCCACTTTTTTTTCAGCAACGAGAACCCCAGTGGGGCGCCAACAAACGACAAAAAATTTGGCTTGTCTGTTGTAATTCAATAAAATAAAGTGAACTTTAAGATATTAAAAAAATCTAAAACCAGTAGAGCGAGATTGGGATTTTTAGAAACAGATCATGGCGTTGTTGAGACGCCGTGTTTAGTTCCTGTTGCCACTCAAGCAGTTGTAAAAACGTTAGATAGTAAAGAAGTAGAAGAAACAAAATCTCAAATTTTAATTTCTAATACTTTTCATTTGCACCTAAAGCCGGGAGAAAGAATAGTTGAAAGGGCGGGAAAGATTCACAAGTTTATGAATTGGAAAAAACCCTTGATGACAGACTCGGGCGGTTATCAGGTTTTTTCTTTGGGCTTTGGAACTGATTTTGGTCTGGGAAGTAAAATTTTAAAAAAGGAACAGGCAAGGGGAGAGTTGATAAAAGAGAATGCTCAGCCACAGAAAATAAAAATAAATTACGATGGCGTAACTTTTCGCTCGCCAGTAAACGGCGAAGAATTATTTATAGGTCCGAAAGAGTTGATTAAAATACAGGAAAAACTAGGGGCAGATATTATTTTTGCTTTTGACGAATGTACGCCTCCTTTAGCTGATTTTAAATATGTTAAAAAATCTTTAGAAAAAACCCATCGCTGGGCAGAAATTTGTTTGAAAACAAAGAAATCAGAACAGGCGCTTTATGGTATAGTACAGGGTTCTAGATTTAAAGAATTAAGGGTTGAAAGCGCGAGGTTCATCGGCGGTTTAGATTTTGACGGGTTTGGGATTGGCGGAGAGTTTGGTAATGATAAGAAAAAAATGGGCGAAATGATAGGTTGGGTAGTAGACGAACTTCCAGAAAAAAAGCCGAGGCATCTTTTAGGGGTGGGTTATTTAGAAGACATGGAATTAATTATAAAAGCTGGAGCTGACACATTTGATTGCACGGTTCCGACTCATTATGCGAGAAGGGGAATCGCATTTACGTCCGAAGGAAAATTAAATTTAAAACAAACAAAATTTTTAAAGAAAAACGAACCGCTGGATAAAAATTGTGTTTGTAGTGTTTGTTTAAATTATAAAAAAGATTATATTTGCCACTTGATTAAAGCTGGAGAAATAACCGGCATGAAACTTTTAACTTGTCATAATCTTTGGTATTTTAACAGCTTCGTGGAAAATATAAGAGACAAGATAAAGAAAGGGGAAATATAAAATATTTTTTTATTAAAGTGCTCGCACCCTTCATTAAGGAAATGCATAGAAGGCTGGACCTTTGTATAAAATATCAGGGCTCTAGACTAGCAAGACTAGTCAAAGTAGCCGATTAATTTAATAATATTTTTTAATAATTTTCCACAATTCTTTTTTCATTGTATCATTTGTTTTTCCGTAGCGCCACTCTGACTCTTTAAGATGCAGTTCGAAATTCTTTTTTACACCATTAAATTTAGCCAGTTGACGTTTGGTGAAGCTCCAGAAATTTTCAATGCCGTTGATGTGAATACCTGTACCTTTCCTTGCAAATTCATTGTCTCCGTGATTAACCCTGAAATGTTTGTCGTATCCTACATCAACAAGTCCGTCATAGCTACGCCAGCTGTCCGAATAAATTACTGCTGATTTATCTACTTTCCCTCTGATAATGCTTTGCAGAATGTCTTTTTTACAGTTAGGAACAATTTCCGTGTAAACATGTCCGTTGCGTTTCAGTATTCCGAACACCGGTTGCTTCTGCGTGCCTCGTCCGCGTTTCAGCTTGCCATGGAATCCGCGTTTGCGTCTTGCTCCGAAATATGATTCGTCCACTTCCGCTTCACCGAAAATCTTTTCAAATTCTTTGTGCTGATGAGCATAAATTGCCACACGAAATCTGTTGTACCAGTAATTTATCGTGTTGCGATTTACGCCCACCAGAGGAGCTGCTTTGGAGGCGTTAATATCCAAACAAAAGTGTTCAATAATTTTTTTAATTTTAAATGTCGATAATTTAGATTTTTTGAGACTATTTACTAACATTTTGTCATTATACCATGACAGACTGCTAGTCTAGAGCCATATCAGATATAGAATTAAAAAAGAATGAAATATAACAAAAAACCGCCATATAGGCGGCTTTTTTTGTTTACTTTTGTTTGTCTTTATCTGTGTTATAGGATTTAGAGTTTACCTCGTAATTTGTATTTTGGGCTTCAAAGAAATTAACTAACTCGTAAACGTCTGTGGCGGTGCTCATCCATTTTGCGGGGTTGGTAGTATTATAATGTGGAGAAAACCCTAGCTCCTCTAATCTTCTGTCGGCGACATATTGAACGTATTGATTTACATATTCAGAATTTAATCCAAGTATTCCTTTGGGAAATAAATCATTGTTATATTTCGTTTCCAGGTCTACTCCCTCGATAACTATTTGTTTTATTTCTTCAGCAAATTCTGCAGAGACTATCTCCGGATTTTCTTCTAAAATATTCAAAACAAGATTTATACCAAATTTTAGGTGAAGGCTCTCGTCTCTTAAAACCCAGTTTATCATTGAGGCTAAATTTCTTAATTTGTTTCTTTGCCTGAAAGAAAGCATAACCATAAACCCAGAATAAAACCAAATACCCTCCATAATTATATTGTAAGCGACGAGGTTTCTGACAAAATCTTTTTTTCCTTCTTTTGTAGTAACGTCATAGTTCTCTTCGGTCATTCTGTTTACATATTTATTTATGAAATCTTCTTTAGCTTTCATGGAAGGGGTAATAATATGCGTTTCGTATATTTTATTTCTATCAAGGGGTAGAGTTTCTAAAACATATTCAAAGGCGATGCAGTGGTTTGCTTCCTCCCACATTTGTTTAGCTAAATATAAATGACATTCGGCCGATTTAAGATACGGATAAACCCCCAGTGCTAAAACCCTGTTTACAACTAATTCTGCAGGATTAAAAAATGACATCACAAATTCAACCGCAAATTTTTCATCATCGGTCATAGTTGCCCAATCTTCTAAATCTTCTTTTAGCGGTATTTCGTGGGGATACCAGGTATTTGCAATTGCTTGGTCGTATAATTCTCTGGCCCAAGGATAAAGAGAGGGGTGAATATTATAATCTTTTGGCGACGCTTTTCCTATTAATGGCATATTGTTTTGTATAGGCATCCTGGCAAATAGAATTTTTTGACACAAAAAATTCTATTATTTGGCAGGATTTTCCTTTAATTTTTTATTTAATTTTTATTGGCAACTGTCACATATAAATTTTTCTTGCGGATCCGACGGTCCGTTTACAGAAGTTTTTATGGCCGATACCTTGGCCATAATTGATGCGTATTCAGCTTCAGTTTGAGGTTCGTCTATCGTTTCTTCTGCCGGTTTTGCTGCGGCGACAGCCCCAAAACCAACCTTGCCTAGTTTTTCTCTCTTGTTAACAGAGGTGGTGCTCTGCTCGGCCGTGTGTCTAGGCTTCATGTGTAAGTAATAAGTTGTTTTTAATCCTTTTTCCCAAGCCTTATGATAAATATCCATCAGGTCTTCTGTAATTCTCGTTTCTAAATACATATTACGAGATAGCGCTTGATCAACCCATTTTTGCGCCCTGGCGGCTATTTCTATGAAGGCGTAGGGGGAGGTGGTAAAAGCTGATTTGTATCTTTTTTTAATGTCTTCCGGTATTTTTTCAATATCTAGTATATCTCCCTGTCTTTCTATTATTTCTTTTTTAACCTCGTCCCATATTTTTAACTCTCTTAATTCTTTTGCTAAGTTATGGTTTATGTCTAAATATTTCCCGGATATTTTGTTTCTTGAAAAAACTTGGGCAAATCTTGGATCAATGCCAGGCGTCGTTCCAGCCAAAAGGCCAATGTTTGCGTTAGGGGCAACAGCCATCAGGGTGGCATTTCTCATACCCTTTTTTACTTTTTTCCTTAATTTATCCCAATCTATCCCAAGTTCTTTGGCGTGGCTTTTTTTATCTAGATCTAATTTTTGTCCCCGTGAAATTTCAAGCTTGTTCGATAGTGTCAAATGGAACTTGACCTTTTGACCAACCAGATCCCGGAAAATTTTTATAATTTCCTCGTTCTTTAGCTAAATTTGCGCTTTCATCTATTGCAAAATAACTTATAAATTCAAAAATTTTATCAGCCATTTCAAAGGTTTTCTCTTCCTCGTATCCTAATTTAAGCAACTCTACTGCTTCAGAAAATCCCATTACGCCCAAGCCAATGGCCCTATTTTCTTTGTCCGATTTGATCGCTTCGGGGATTGGAAGCAAATTTATATCGATTAAATTATCTAATTGTCTTACGGATAATCTTACTGTTTCTTCTAACTTTTCCCAATTAATGGCTTTGTCTTTTATATGAGCTGCAATATTAAGTGAAGCTAAATTGCAAACTGCAATATTGTCTCTATCTTGGGGTAGACATATTTCGGTGCACAAATTAGACATGTGTATCGTGCCGGTATTATTATTTATAGCTCGTAAATTGATGGGATCTTTCCATGTAAGCCATGGGTGAGATGTCGCCTGTAACATAACAAGAATTTGGCGATATTGTTCTTCGGCTGGAACTTTTAAAAATGTTCTTAATTTGCCCGCATTAGCCATATCAATATATTCTTGATATTTTTTAGAAAATTTTTCTCCATATAGTTCAATTAACTCGGGAGTTTCTTTCGGGTCAAACATATACCAGTCTTCATTTTTCTTAACTCTTTTCATAAATTCATCGGAAATAAAAACAGCGGTGTCTGCGGTTCGCATTCTTAGATAATCATCTCCAGCATTATGTTTCCACATTAAAAAATCGGGAAAATCAATATGCCAGTTTTCCATATAAAAACACAAAGCTCCCTTTTTCTTTCCTCCTCTTTGAATGGCCCTTATAGCGGTGTCAATAATTTTTGCGAAAGGGGTGGGGCCGGAAGACGTTGTATTGTTTGAAGATAACGGAGATCCGCTTGCTCGTATTTTAGTTACCGACGCTCCGATTCCGCCGGTTGCTTTAGAAATTTTCATAACATCTGAAACCGATTTTGCTATATTGTCTATGTCATCCTGAATTTCCATTAAAAAACAATTTGAAAGCGCCGGTCTTTGGGTTCCAGCTCCAATATTTGTTGATCCACCGGCAACATATTCTAAATTGGACATTTTTTCATAAAACTTTATTGCCCATTCATTGGGGTCGGTTTCATTATAGGCAAGCCCCATGGCAACTCTCATAAAAAAATATTGCGGGGTTTCAATCGGTTTCTGATATTTATCTTTTAGGGAGTATCGGTCAAACAACGTTGATATGCCTGCGTATTGAAAAAGTTCATCTTTTTCAATATCAATTGCATCCGCTAATTTTTTTAGGTTAAACTTTTCTGACATTCTTTTGTCTAAAATTTCAGAGGAGACGCCATTTTTTATATGTTCTGGAAAATATTTTCTATATTTTTCTTTTAAAATATCTTTATCCTCTTCATAATCTCCAAAAATTCTTTTGTATACAGTTTTTAACAATAGGCGAGTGGCCACCTTGTCATAAGATGTATCTTCTTGAATATTTTGAAGCGCAGCGTTTATGGTCGCATAATCTAATTCTTCTGTTGTTATTCCGTCATAAAGCATCAAGCGGGTTTCTGTGGCTATCTGCACAACTTTGCTAATTGGATCTTCCAAGCCCTTGGCAAGCTCTCTCAATAGATTTATTAATTCTGTCGGCGTTAAATTGTTCTTTACTGCCATCTCTTTTTGTTACGTATAATTTGCATATTTTTGTTGTTTTTCGCCTAAATTAAGGCAAAGGCTATTAAAAGTGATTATTATTTAGATTTTATTACTATTAAGAAATAGTCAACTGTGGATAACTTTTAAAATAATAACTAAAATATGTAGCCGACTTAGAATAAAAAAGCTATTGACAACGGTCTTTAATAATAATAAAATCTAATTAGTAAATGTTATTAATTAAATTTAAAAAATCATCGGTAAGGTGTCGCAAATAATACATCTATGTCGACGATTCAAGTTATGGCAACATCGTTAAAAAAAGAAAGGATGACGGCGCAAAAGAGCTTTATTTTTGGCTATTTGAAAAGCGTTAAAACTCATCCATCGGCAGAAGTTGTTTATAAAGAAGTAAAGAAAAAATTGCCCAACATAAGCCAGGGGACAGTTTATAGGGTTTTAAATAATTTTAAACAAAAAGGAGAGATTCATAGCAATTGATACCAAAGAAACGGTGCATTTTGACGCCGATATTTCAAATCATGCGCATTTTATATGCGAAAGCTGTGGAGAGGTTTTTGATGTTATTGATGAGTGTTCTAAATGCGGAGTTTTAAAGAATAAAAAAACAAAGGTTGGTTCTATCAACAGTTACAAAATTAATTTTTACGGTATTTGCAAAAACTGCAAATAGCATAAAAAACCAGCCTAAAAAATATGGAAACTAACAATATTTTAGAGGTAGATAATGTTTGTCACGATTGTCAAAAAGAAATTATAACCAACGGAGATTCTATAGAAAATGGAGTATATCTTAGCTATGACAATGCTGGACAAATGATAAATATTTTTAAATGCAATGAATGTTTTGAAAAAAATAAATCTTTAACAAATTTTCAGCCATGCGAAGTTTATTCAAGGGTTGTGGGTTATATCAGGCCCGTACAACAATGGCACAAGGGTAAAAAGCAAGAATTTGGAGAAAGAAAAGAATTTATGGCACCAAAGAATGTTGCTAGTTCGTAGTAGCAGGTGGGTGTAACAAAACCCTTAAAAACATGAAATACGCAACACAAAAAATAAAAAAAGAAAGTGAGCAGTGCAGTGTTTGTGTGGCTCAATTTGAAATTTGGCTTAATAACGCTAGTCTTACCGAAGAAAAAAGAGAAAAAATGGCTCAGCATTTATTAACTTATTGTCCTGTTTGTGCTCGAGTGGACGAGAGATAAAAATAATAAAAATATGGAAAAATATATATTACCAGAATTACCTTACGATTATAAGGCCTTAGAGCCATATATTTCGGAGGAAATAATGAAGTTGCATCACGACAAACATCATGCTGCATATGTGAATAATTTAAATACTGCTATTGAAAAACACCCAGATTTATTCAATAAAAGTGCAGAAGAGCTTTTAATGGATTTAAACAAAATTCCAGAAGACATTCGTACCACTGTTAGAAATAATGCAGGTGGTCATGTAAACCATTCTATGTTTTGGAAAATTATGTCGCCAAATGCCGGAGGCGAACCATCGGGAAAGCTGGCAGACGAAATCAACAACACTTTTGGCAGTTTCGCTGAATTTCAACAAAAATTTAATGATGAAGGAGCAAAACGCTTTGGCTCGGGTTGGGTGTGGCTTATAAAAAATAAAGAAGGAGAATTGGAAATTATTTCTACTGCCAATCAAGATAATCCCATGTCAGACGGCAATTTCTCAATTATGGGGAATGATGTATGGGAGCATGCCTATTATCTTCAATATAAAAACGTGAGAGCAGATTATTTGAAAGCATGGTGGAATCTGGTAAATTGGAAGGAAGTCGAAAAAATATTTGATAAAACTTAATTAAAAAAATGAAAACATCCCCTATGTGGGGTTGTTTTTTTACTCTAAAAAATGATAGAATAATTGAATGGAAAAAGAGTTTTTCGTAATTTGCGATAATATAAGAAGTTTAGAAAACATTGGTTCAATTTTTAGGACATCTGATGCATTGGGGGTTTCTAAAATATTTTTATGCGGGATTACCGGCAAGCCTCCGCATCATAAAATATCTAAAACAGCTTTGGGAGCTGAAGAAACAATTCCTTTCGAATATTGCAGACAAATTGGAAGATTAATAAACAAACTAAAAAAGGATAAAGTGCAGATAGTGGCGCTAGAGCAAAGCAAAGAGGCAATTTCTTACGAAAAATTTAAACCTAAATTTCCGTGTGCGCTTATTTTGGGAAATGAAGTAAAGGGAGTTTCTAAAAAAATATTAAAAAAATGTGATAAAATAATTTTTTTACCGATGCGCGGTAAAAAGGAATCCTTAAATGTTTCCGTATCCTTCGGCGTCGCAGGATACGAGATAAATAAGAGCCGTTAATTATATGACAGCAAAAGAATTACAATTTGTACAATTAGCTCAATTATTGCATAATCCATGGATTGTTTTAGCATTCACAGTTTTAGCTATTTGGACTATTGTTTGGAAGGGAATTGCTTTATGGAAAGCAGCCAGAAATAACAGCAGTATCTGGTTTGTTGTCCTTTTATTGGTAAACACATTGGGAATATTAGAAATTATTTATATTTTCTTTTTTAGTAATAAAAAGAAAGCGGAAATAGTTAAATAGGCTAAATGAGGCAATTGACGTTGTGTCTATTAATTAAAGACAATAAAATTCTCTTAGCGATGAAAAAGAGGGGATTTGGCGTTGGAAGGTGGAATGGAGTTGGCGGAAAATTTGATCCAGAAAAGGATGAAGACATTTTGAGTGCCGCGATAAGAGAAGCAAAAGAGGAAATTGATGTTGAGATAAAAAATCCTAAAAAAGTTGGGTTGTTCCATTTTAAGTTTGAAAATAAACCAGAGTGGGATCAGGATGTAACTCTATTTTTAGTTTCAGAATGGAATGGCGAGCCAGCAGAGTCTGAAGAAATGATGCCAAGATGGTTTTCATATGACGAAATTCCATATGAAAGCATGTGGCCCGATGATATATATTGGATGCCGAAAATTTTAAAAGGAGAAAAAATTGAGGCAGATTTTCTTTTTGGGGAGGAAGATAAAATATTAAGTCATAATTTACAGGTTATATAAAAATATGGATGTACTACAAATTATAATTATAGTATTGGGGTTGTGCCTTTTTGAGGTTATTACCAGTGTTGATAATGCGATTATTAATGCTCATGTTCTGAAAACCTTACCAAATAAATACAGAAAGATTTTTTTAACATTTGGTCTTTTTATAGCAGTTGTTGTGGTTAGGGGAATGTTGCCCTTTTTGATTGTTTGGATGGCGAATCCAAGTTTTTCTTTTTTACAGGTTTTGGGTTTTGTTTTCCACCCTACGCCTCAAATTAATGCGTATATAGAAAAATCTCAACCTATTTTGCTTTTAGGGGGTGGAGTTTATCTGTTTTTGTTATTTTTGAATTGGATTTTTACGGAAGAGAAAAAATACGCTTTTTTAGTGGAGGAATTTATACAAGCGAGATCTATTTGGTTTTATGCCGTATCTTCTTTATTTTTTTTGGGAGTAGTTTATTTTTCTTTGAAAACAAACCCCATTTTGGCTTTGTCGGCCGCCGTGGGCTCTACGGCATTTTTTATTTCAGATGGTTTCAAGAAGAGCGCAGAAGAACAGGGAAAGAATTTAAAGAGTAGCCATATGTCAGCCTGGAGTAAAATTTTATACTTAGAAATTCTTGATGCTACTTTTTCAATTGATGGAGTTATAGGAGCTTTTGCTTTTACTATTTGGGTGCCTTTAATATTTTTGGGAAATGGTTTGGGGGCTTATATAGTTAGAGAATTTACTGTTAGAGAAACAGATGTAATTGCAAAATTTGCTTACTTGAAAAATGGAGCCATGTATTCAATTGGGGTTTTGGGTGGGGTCATGGTTTTAGAAGCTTTCGGGCATAATTTTCCGTTTTGGCTGGCCCCTCTTAATACATTTTTATTGTTAGTTATATTTATGGGTCTTTCTTTGAGGGAGTTGAGAGACTCGGCAAAAAAGAAAACTAATAATTAATATTTAGTGTTAAAATTTTAAAACCCGCTTCTTATCGAGGCGGTTTTTTGTTGACAAAGACAAATAAAATTCATAATCTGATGATAGCACTTTGCAAAAGGATAAAAATATATGAAAAAAAGAGCCGCGATAATCGGATTTGGAAGAATCGGAAAAAAATTACGCCAGAAACTTATAGTAAAAGGTTGGGATGTAGTTTTTGTCACTACAAGCAAGTTTCTTTATACCGATGATTTAGAAAATTACAAAGACTCCGCTGAGAACTGGCAGAAATATTGTGCAGACGTCAACGTCGCTTTTGTGGCAGTAAAAGAAAAAGATGACGGCCTTAACTCTTTGGGTTTGATTTTGAAACTTAGGGAAATGAATATTAAAGTTATACTTTGTGCAAAAGCAGCACTGGCTAATTACCAGGAAGAATTAATGCCCGTGATGTCCGGCATCAGGTATAGCGCAACAGTTGGTGGCGGGTCAGGCATAATCCACTCCTTGCAGGAAAGATTTTTTGATGACACGCAAGAAGTTCACGTAATATTAAACGGAACAGACAACTATGCTCTTCATGATCTTGCAATGGGCAATCCGCCCGGCTATATTGTTGAAGAGTTGCTTGATTTAAGATATGCAGAAGGAGATGGTACTCTTTCGGAAATTATCAAAGAAGAAGCAGAATTGGATGCTACCAAGAAGGCTTCAATTTTGTTTAATACATGTTTTAAATCTCCAATAATCCTTAGGGCTAAGAACATAAAAGTTGGCCTAACCGAAGAGATGGTAAAAAGAGCAATGCGGGAAGCAAGGAGAAGGAGATTTGTGGTGTCTTTTTATCGGCAAGATAATTTTATCTCAGAACCAACAGACATTTTGGCATTTTATCACAATATTGACGGCTGGGTGATTAAGGGCGGGTTTGTGAAAATGGATAATCCTTATATCGCCAGATTGTGCGAAGCAACACCATGGGTGCATAATGGCATCCTAACGGTTGATGGAGAAGGAGATGCCTATGAAACCTCTCTTCATGTGGGTCTAGGCGCGGGTCCAGCCACTACAGCATCAGCTATGGTAAGAGACGCCGAAAATTCTTAAGATTTAGTTTATGCCCGCGACTTCGGTTGCGGGCTTTTTATTTGCTCGTATTTTAATTGACAGATGTTTATTGTTATGTATAATTACGCTGTTAGTAATTTAGCACCTTTAAATTATAGTTCAACATGATATGGGGCGAGCGTTTTGGATGTTATAAAAAATAATTTCTAAAACGCTCGTCTCATTCTGGGACGGGTCCAAACCCGAACGAAACGGGTAAAACCTAGTCGCTCAAAAGAGCTAACAGGGAGGAAACGTGTATGAAATGGACAGAGATTGGAGCAGGAAACCTTCACGCTGCAGAACAGCGTTTGCGTGTCGCTTTTGGTGATAATGCGGATGTAGTTATAGAGCGTATTAATGCAGATCCGATATTCGTTAAGGAAATTACTAGCCAGATTGTGTCTCAAGCGCTAGTGACAAGCAAAATGACAACGAGCCTTAACTCAAAGTGGATTCAGGCTCGCGAGATTATGGGGGAAAATTTCTTGGGGGTTGAAGAGGCGATTAAATATTTTCACGTCAGACCGAGTCGGCGACAACTTGCCGCTCTTCGGGAGATTCCCTTCCCTATAGAAGAGCTTTCGCTGTCAAAAGATACGCATATCCTTGTGGCTGCTTTTCCAGTTTGTGCCCTATCTATCCGCGATGTAGCATCCAAACTTTTTTGCGAACAAGGACACTGGTACGACAATGAATCATTTGCCCGATGCGGTTGTAGGGTAGGTTGGCATTTAGTTCGCAAGACGCCGGTGAACAAGTCGCTATCTAAAACTTATCAGGAGCAAGAGTCACTCATAACTAAAAGTGATGAGGTACCCACAGCTCAATTGATAATATATACAACGGTCGGTTATTTTTTAGCCAACAGCAGGCATCTATTCCTTAACACCTATGTGAGGACATCAAGCATCGATTCCTCCGGGAATCATGTTCGTGTGGCTTTTTATCTGAAGTCCGGTATCTGTATATCTCCTGGTAGCGATAATGTCGGTCTCACCGATTTAGGCATATCCTCTGAGCGAAAGTTATAAGATTTTAATTTTGAAATTTGAGGATTAATTCCTCTTAATGCCATGGCCTTCAGCGACGCTTTTCGCTGAAGGCTTTTTATATTGACGTGGTAATTTTTATTTGTTATGATAAACCAGACTAAATTGGTCCGCTTTATGAAAATATCAAAAAAAACACAGTATGGTCTTAGGGCTATGGTTTATTTAGCTAAGACTAAAAAAGTAACCTCGTTAAAAAATATTTCAGAAAAAGAAATTATTCCTTTTGATTTTTTAGAGAAAATAATGTCTCAGCTTGAAAAGGGCAAACTTGTAATAGCCAAGAAGGGTATTCAAGGGGGTTATATTTTATCTAAAAAACCTGAAAAAATTAATGCAAAAAATATTGTTGAAGTTTTGGAAAATACAACTGCCGTAGATTGCAGTCTTTGTAGTATTTCTGGCAAGTGCTTAACTAAAAGCGTTTGGAGAAAAATTGATACAGCTATAGGAAAAACCCTAAAGTCTATAACGCTGTCAACCCTAATAAAATAGAATTTTAAAATATTTATAATTATGCAAAAAATTTATTTAGACCACGCAGCAACAACGCCAACAGATCCGCGCGTAATAAAAGCAATGTTGCCATATTTTAATAAAGTTTCCGGTAACGCCGGATCTTTGCATAAAGCGGGCCGAGAAGCTAATGCGGCAATATTTCAGGCCAGAAAAACAATAGCCCAGATTTTAAATTGTAAACCAGGAGAAATTATTTTTACAGGCTCTGGAACCGAAAGCGATAATTTGGCGGTATTGGGGGCTGCAAGGGCAAATAAAAATTTTGGTAATCATGTTATTACTTCTAATATTGAGCATCACGCTGTTTTGTATCCCTGCGAACAATTGGAAAAAGAGGGATTTAAGGTCACCTTTTTCGAAAGTTGACAGGGACGGATTGCTAATTTTAGATTCTTTTAGAAAAGAAATTAACGATAAAACAGTTTTAATTTCTATTATGTATGCAAATAATGAGATAGGAACTATTCAGCCAGTAGAAAAAATTGGAGCAATTATTAAAGAGGTCCGCGCAGACAGGATAAAGCGAGGAGTGACCACTCCAATTATTTTTCATACAGATGCTTGTCAGGCTGCTGGTTATTTGGATTTGGATGTCCAAAAGCTGGGAGTAGATCTTTTAACGCTTAATGGAAGCAAAATTTATGGACCCAAGGGGACCGGAGTTTTATATATTAGATCCGGAGTTAAAATTGAGCCAATAATTTTCGGCGGAGGGCAGGAGCAGGGAAAACGCAGCGGTACAGAAAATATACCTGGCATCATTGGATTAGCCGAGGCCTTGAAAATAGTTCAAAAAAATAGGAGGAAAGAGTCGGATAGAGAAGGCAAGCTTAGAGATTATTTTATAAAGAAAATTTCTAAAAATATTTCGAAAGTCGTTTTAAACGGCCATCCTCAAAAAAGGTTGCCCAATAACGTTAATATTTCTATTTTAGACATAGAAGGAGAGGCAATGCTTCTTTGGTTAGATAAATATGGAGTTTTTGTTTCTACCGGATCAGCTTGCGATTCCCAAAGCTTGGAGCCCTCACACGTAATTTTAGCTTTAGACAGGCCGTATGAATACGCAAATGGCAATTTAAGATTTACTTTAGGCAGAGAAACAACTAAAAAAGATTTAAATTATATTTTAAAAGTTTTACCAAAAATTGTTAAGGAATTAAGAAGAATTTCTCCGGTAAATGTAGAAATGGATGCGAAGAAGATTTCTTCGCAAAAAGCTTTCATAGGACAGAATACAGACAATTTTAAAAGTAGAAATTAAAATTGTTATAATAAAGGAATATCCTGCCAAATACTAAAATTTTTTGTGTCAAAAAATTTTATTTGCCAGGATGCTTATGCAAAAATATGAAGACAAAAATAAAAAAAGTTAAAAAATTAGACGTTGTCAGTAAAAATACCGGCGAAGGCTGGGTTTATTCAAAAATCGTCAAAGATCATTTTTTCCATCCCCGTAATTTTTTACCTAAATTACCTAAAGGCAAAGAGTTTGATGCCGAGGGCCAAGTGGGATCGCCTCAGTGCGGAGATGTAATGAAAATATGGATAAAAGTTGATCCCAAAACAGAAAAAATTAAGAAATTAAAATGGAGAACTTTTGGCTGTGCTTCGGCCATTGCGGCAACTTCTATGTTTTCTGTTATGGTCACAGAAAAAGGGGGAATGAGAATTGATGACGCTTTAAAAATTAAACCTCAGGACATAATGGCGCGTCTGGGGGGATTGCCGGTTAGAAAAGTTCACTGTTCTGTATTGTGCGACAAAGCGTTCCGTCAAGCAGCCAATAACTATTTTAGAAACACCAAACAGCACGAAAGAATTATTGTAGAGGGCTCTAAGGTTATAGATAAAAGATTAAATATTACCGAGCAGGATATAGAGGGTGCGGTTTTAGAGGGAGCGAGAACTTTAATAGATGTTCAAAAGAAATTAAAAGTGGGGGTAGGAGATCCTGAATCAATTCCGGAAATAGAGCAGCTTATCAGGTTTTATTTAGAGAAATATTATGGCTAAAAAAGTGATATGCGCAATGTCGGGAGGTGTAGACTCCAGCGTTTCAGCGGCTCTTTTAAAAAGGGCCGGCTTTGATGTTGTTGGGGTTTATATGCGTCAATGGGATCCAAAAATTCTTGGTAAAGAATGTATGTGGAAAACAGACAGGCGGGATGCCATGCTAGTTTGCGCTAAATTAGGAATTCCCTTTTTGACGTGGGATTTTTCTAAAGAATATGAAAAAGAAGTTGGGAAATATATGATTGATTCCTATAGAGAAGGATTAACTCCAAATCCAGACGTAATGTGCAATAAAATTATAAAGTTTGGATTATTTTTTGATAAAGCTATGAAAGAGGGAGCTGATTTTATCGCAACCGGTCATTATGCCAAAACAAAAAATGGAGAATTATTAAAAGCTAAAGATAAAAATAAAGACCAAACATATTTTTTATACACAATTTCAAAAAAACAATTAAACAAAATTATTTTTCCGGTGGGAAACTTAATAAAGCCGGAAGTCAGAAAATTGGCTAAAAAATTTAAATTAGAAAATGCTGGGAAAAAAGATAGCCAAGGCGTTTGTTTTGTGGGCCAATTTAACATGAAGGAATTTTTAAAAATGTATATAAAGCCAAAAATAGGGAAAATATTATCGCTTGATGGTGAGAAAATAGGAGAACATGATGGAGTTTATTATTATACAATAGGCCAGAGGCATGGATTAGATATAAAAGATGGGGGAGGGCCATATTATGTTGTTAAGAAAAATATTAAGAAAAATATTATATACGTAGGAGAAGAAAAAGATCTAAAAACAAAAAAAACTAAGGTTGTAAAAATTAATTGGATAAATAAGCCAATGGCTTTTCCGGTATTAGTAGATGCAAGGACTCGCTACCGGGCTCCCTTACAAAAAGCAAAATTGCATAAAGACGGAAGTTTAATTTTTGTAAAAGGCGAGAGGGCTGTAACCCCAGGACAATCAGCCGTTTTTTATAAGGGAAATCGGGTATTGGGCGGTGGAGTAATTAAATAGAAGCCGTGTTGGCTATTAGCTTCACCCTAATTTTGAAATTTGGGTGAAGACTTGACACGGCTGTTTGTTTCTGATAATATAGACCTATACCCCAGGTATGGGTATAAGTAAAATATTAATATTATATAAATAGCGAAGCTATTTCTATAATTTATCGCTCGGATAAAGTGAAAATAAATTTTCATTTCTTCCTCGCTCAAGATTATGACAGGAGAAAATAAAGAAAAAGCGCTGATTAGTTTTAAAAAAGCGCAAGGTTCAATTTTAAAGATGATAAAAATGGTTGAAGGGGGAGAGTATTGTATTGATATTATGCAGCAAAATTTAGCTGTTATAGGACTTTTAAGGTCTGCACACGAATTATTAATGGAAAACCATTTGAATTCTTGCTTCAAAAGTGCGATGGCGGCAAAAAATGAAAAAAGGAAAAAAGAGATGACTGATGAAATTTTAAAAGTAACAAGATTATTTAATAAATAGAAAATATATAATTAAAGGCCTTTTAAAATGGGCGCAGCATAAAAATTTATGAATCAGGAAATTTATAAAGTTGAAGGAATGCACTGTCATTCGTGCGAGATATTAATAAAAGAGGGAATATCAAAACTCCCTGGTATAAAATATGTTGAAGTTTCTGAGCATAGGGGAGATGTTTTAATAGAGGGTGATGAGGAGATTCCTAATATAGAAAAGTTAAAGGACATTTTTAAAGAAGAAAAGTTTATTTTTTCTGTTAAAGAGTTGCAAAGCTCAGAATCGGTGGTTGTGAATGCGGTTGTTGAGACTGAGGTAAAAAATACAGAAAAAGTTGCAACTGGTGATTTTCAAATAAAAAATACGAACATTAAAGAGCATGTTTATAAAGTTGAGGGAATGCATTGCGCTTCGTGTGAAATTTTAATTGAAAAAAAGCTTTTAGAATTGCCGAATGTTAAAGCGGTTAATGCGTCAACTTCTAAGAGCGAGGTTGTTATAGAATATGAGGGCGACAGGCCAAATCCAGAGAGGCTGACTAAGATTTTTAAGGACGAAAATTATGATTTTTCTGACATAAACAGCCAAACAAAAAAGATTAAAACCGAAGAAAAGAAGAGTTCTGGGAACAAGGCAAACCCGACATTGGTAGCCTTTAATATAGCCATATTTGTAATAATTGCATTTTTAATTTTAGATAAATTGGGAATTGCTAATTTTCTTGCCCTAAATTCAACGTCCTCTTTATTGACGTTCTTGGGATTTGGGCTGTTGGCAGGCATGTCTTCGTGCGCCGCCCTAGTCGGTGGAATTGTCTTATCTATGTCAAAACAGTGGAACGATCTTTACTCAGCAGAGCAATCTACTTCAAAAAAACTCCAGCCGCACATAATGTTTAATGCAGGCAGGTTGATTTCTTATATAGTTTTAGGTGGAGTGTTGGGATTGATCGGAAGCCGGCTTCAAATCTCTCCACAAATTACGGGATATTTGGTCATAGCAATTTCTCTTTTGATGATTGCATTGGGCTTACAAATGTTGGGAGTGAAAGCATTTAGAAAGTTTCAAATTACAGCACCAAAATCATTTACTAGAAAAATTGCTAATGAAAGTAATTTTCAAGGGAAGTATATGCCATTTGTTATGGGTTCTTTAACTTTCTTCTTGCCTTGCGGTTTTACTATAACGGCTCAAAGTTTAGCATTATTGTCTGGTAGCGCCGTGCAAGGTGCGTTAATCATGGGAGCTTTTGCTTTGGGAACCATGCCAGTACTTTTCTTTATAGGGTTATCTTCTGTGAAATTCGGTTCGAAAGCCTCATTTAGCTGAAAGGTTTTCAAAAGTTGCAGGATTCTTAGTTTTATTTTTTGCGCTATTCAACATGTCAAACCAGGCAACAGTTTTAGGCTTTACAGGGTTTAATTCCAATCAATCGCAGACAGCATTGACTAGTCAAGATGGTTTGCCTGCGATTGTGAATGGAGAGCAGGTGATCGCTATGACAGCCTCAGGATCGGGCGACTCGCCAAATTATTTTAAGGTTAGGGCCGGAGTTCCCGTAAAATGGGAAATTACTGGAGGCAACTCTCTTGGCTGTAATGGTGCAATTGTTTCAGCCCAGTTATTTGATGGCCAGATTAATTTGACTCCAGGACAAGTTGCGGTTAAGGAATTTACTCCGCAAGCCGCAGGAACTTTCGGATTTTCCTGCACGATGGGAATGATTAGGGGTACGATAGAAGTTGTAAATTCTACAGCCAGTGCGAACACTGGCTCTGTGGTCCAAACTGCAGAAGCGGCCACAACTAATAATCAGGTCGCAGCTTCTTCCGGATCTACTGGAGGGTGCGGATGCGGCGGTGGAACTCCAGTCAAAAAAAGATGCTACCAATACTGTGGCTCAGGCCCAGGGAAATGAACAGGTGATAAATGCAACATACACTGGTAGCAATAACTTAAGTCCAAATGCCTTTGAAGTTAAGGCAGGCACCAGGGTAAAGCTTACCATTGATGTGAAGGATAGTTACAGCGGATGCGGCGGTGGAATTAAGATTTCTGGTCTCTACGAAAACGTCACTCCTTTGAATGCGGGGGATGTAGTTAATATGGAATTTACTCCAACTAGTCCGGGAAACTATAACATCACCTGTGGCATGGGAATGGTACATTTTGGTTCCATACAAGTTGATTAATAATTTAAGAAAACAATATGGCAAAGGAAATTAAAAAAAATAATTCAAAAGCGAAGCTGCCAAAAATTAATAATATAGGAAAGATTGGTGTCGGAACGACTTTGGAAAAAATAATGGAAAAAGATAGTGCAGTTAAGATTTTAGCAAAAAATGGTGTGCCATGTTTATCTTGCCCGCTTGCTTCATTTGAAATTGATAAGCTTAAAATTGGAGATGTTTGTAAAATGTATGGATTAAATTTGCAAAAAATATTAAAAGAATTAAATAAATAATATGGAAAAAGCAACATTTAAAATTTCAGGTATGAGCTGTAAGTCTTGTGCCAAAATTATAGAGCTAGAGCTTGCAGACGAAAAAGGAATTGCTTCAGCTGCCGTTAATTTTAGCGATTTAGGGCATTTTTGGAATTTAATTCAAAAGAAATCACCCCCTTGGCTATAAAAGGTAAGATTGAACATTTGGGCTATAAAGCAGCAGAAGAGAAATAAATTAAAGGTAATATCCTGCCAAATATTAAAGTTTTTTGTGTCAATCCTGTTAAATAGTAATATTTTTTCCGTGAAAAAATATTATTTAATCAGGAGGCCATCTCAAAACTTTATTTGCCAGGATGCTTATGCAAAAATGGAGAAATTAACTTTAAAAATCGGCGGAATGACTTGCGCCTCATGTGCCTCGGTTATTGAGCGCAGTTTAAAAAAAGAGAATGGAATAAATTCTGTTAGCGTTAATCTTGCTTCAGAAAAAGCTTATATCGATTTTGAAAAAGGGGCTTTAGCTGAAAAAGATATTAGGAAAATAATAAAAAAGCTAGGATATAGCGTGGTTGAGGGCGAGAGCATCGATGAGGCTAAGAAATTAAAGAATAGATTTATTTTATCTTTAGTTTTCGGCTTGCCAGTAATATATATGGTTATGGGCGCCATGATCGGTCTGCCGGTGCCTGGATTTCTTCAAAAATATGGGCTTTATATCCAGGCAGTTTTATCGGCTGTTGTCATTTTGGTTTGTTTTAACATTTGGATTTCTGGTTCTAAAAAAATGATAAAGATGGCGCCAAATATGGATACGTTAATTTTGGTTGGGACGGCTGTGGCATTTTTTTATAGTCTGATAAATCTTTTACTTTTATCTTTCGGGAGAGTTGTATCAATGAACAGTTTCTATTTTGAGTCGTCAGCCTTCATTTTAATTTTTATTTCTTTGGGAAAATATTTAGAAGCGATTACAAAGGGGAAAACGTCATCAGCGATAAAAAGTTTAATAGGTCTTCAGCCAAAAACTGCAATAATTATAAAAAACGGCGTAGAAACAGAAGTTCCAATTTCTGAAGTTGTGCAGGGCGATATAGTTTTAGTAAAACCTGGGCAAAAAATTCCCGTTGACGGAATTGTTGTCAGCGGATATTCTGCGGTAGACGAAAAAGCAATCACCGGAGAATCAATGCCGGTTGAAAAGAAAAAAGGTGATGAAGTTATCGGAGCTACGATAAATAAGACGGGCGTTTTTCAATTTAAGGTGACGAAAGTTGGCAAAGATACAATGTTGTCCCAGATTATTAAAATTGTGGAAGATGCAATGGGAAGCAAAGCGCCCATTCAGTTGTTGGCAGATAAAGTGTCGTTTTATTTTGTGCCGGTTGTAATCGGGATTGCTTTAATTTCTGGGTTAATATGGTTTTTAATTTTTCACCAGATTGCCATGGCAATAACAGTTTTTGTGGCGGTTTTGATAATCGCATGTCCTTGCTCGCTGGGTCTAGCAACTCCGACGGCGGTTATGATGGGAACCGGGTTAGCCGCAAAAAATGGAATTCTAATAAAATCGTCTAAGGCGCTGGAAATTGCAAAAGATGTAAATATGGTTGTCTTTGATAAAACAGGAACATTAACAAAAGGTGAACCCGTTGTGACAGATATAATTTTGGTTGATAAAAAAATAAAAGAAAAAGCCATATTGGAAATGGCAGCTTCTGTGGAAAAAAACTCTGAACATCCTTTGGCTCAAGCGATTGTTAATAAAGCAAATGAAAGTAAGATAAAAATGTCTGAAGCCAAAAAATTTGAAGCGATCCCGGGAAAGGGAGTTCAGGCGATGGTAAATAGGAAAAGGGTTTTATTGGGAACAAGAAGGTTAATGAAGGACAATAAAATTTCTGTTGCGTTGATTGAAGATAAAATGATAGTTTTGGAAGATCAAGGTAAAACAGCAATGATTTTAGCGGTTGGTAAAAAGGTTATAGGAATTATCGCAGTAGCAGATGTTTTAAAAGAAAATTCAAAAGAGGCCGTGGACACTCTTCATAAAATGGGAAAATCGGTTGCGATTATTACCGGAGATAATAAAAGAGTAGGTGAGGCCATTGCAAAACAATTAGGAATTGACAGAGTTTTAGCTGAAGTTTTGCCTCAGGGAAAATCCGACGAAATTAAAAAATTACAATCAGAAGGTAAAATAGTGGCTATGGTGGGAGATGGGATAAATGATGCGCCAGCTTTGGCCCAAGCAAATTTGGGAATTGCGCTTGGATCGGGTAGCGACGTTGCTATGGAAACCGGAGAAATTGTTTTAATAAAAGACGACTTAAGAGATGTTGTGAAGGCTATGGATTTGAGCAAGTATACATTGGATAAGATAAAACAAAATCTTTTTTGGGCTTTCTTTTATAACACAATTGGAATTCCAGTTGCTGCCGGAGTTTTGTTCCCATTTACTGGATGGCTTTTAAGCCCTTCAATTGCCGCTGGGGCTATGGCATTTTCGTCTGTAAGCGTTGTGTTAAACTCTCTTTCCATGAAAAGACACAAATAGTAATTGATTTTATTATTTTTTTGTGATTTAATTAAAATAATATATATTAAATTTTTAGTGACATGGATAAAGCAATCGTATATATAGTTATTATAATAATTTTGGCTGGAGGTCTATTTTGGGTCTTTCAATCTGGTTTTTTAACGAGTGTTTTTTCTGGTCCTGTGACCGCGACCCCTTTGCCTTCTGGAATAGTGGAGTTTTATGGCCAGGGTTGTCCTCATTGCGCCGACGTAGATGCTTTTGTGGCAGCAAACAATATTGCCCAGAAAGTTAAATGGACCAAGATAGAAGTTTGGTATAATAAAAACAATGCGGCACTATTAGGTCAGGTTGCGCAAAAATGCGGGATAACCGCAAATTCTGTCGGAGTGCCATTTTTATACGACGGTAATGGCAAATGCCTAGTCGGCGAAGTAGACGTGATTAATTTCTTTAAAACACAAGCTGGTATAAAATGAAAAAAATAAATTTAACCCTTCTGGGATTATTGTCGGTAGGATTTTTATGGGCGAATGCCGCAAGAGCAATTTGCCCTATTTGCGTTGTGGCAATTGGCGCGGGACTAGGGCTTTCAAGGTGGCTAGGAGTTGATGACGTAGTTTCGTCGGTTTGGATAGGAGCTTTATTGGTTTCGATGATTATATGGACAATAGAAGAAATGAAAAAACATAATTGGAGATTCCCGCTTGACGCAGTTATTATTTCTTTAGCATATTATCTATTAACATTTATTCCGCTTTATTATGCAGGAATCGTCGGCCACCCCTTAAATAAAATTTTTGGTGTTGATAAGATAGTTGTTGGGACCATTATCGGAACAGTCGTATTTTTATTGGCAAACTGGTTGCATCTTTCATTGAAAAAGGGGAATAAAGGGAAATCATTTTTTCCTTATCAAAAAGTGGTTATACCAGTTGTAATTTTAATATTAACAAGTTTATTATTATATTTATTACTTACATGGAGGATAATTTAAAAGTTGATGAGTTTATAAAAAAAGTTCAGTCGAGCAAAAAATCAGAGCTTGATTTGTCTTCTGACGAAGATTTATCAATTGCTATAATGAATTTAATCTCTATTGAGGAGCATTTCTTTTTTACGGGAGCCAAAACGGGAAAGCCCGGATATTACGATTTGTTGAGTACGGCTAGAGAAATGCGAAAAGAGTTGTTGAAAAGAATTATAAAAGACTACGAGGGAGAAGTTTGGTGCATTTCGAAAACATTTATTGTCAGCTTCAATGAGGTTAATGGAAGTTGGAACAAAAGCTCAGGGCCAAGGCAAAAAAGAAGATGCGCAAGAAATGTTTAAAAAAGCATATGATCTTTATTCATTATTTTGGGGAATAAATTTGAAATTGGTTGATTTGGGAGAAGTAAAAAAAATCAACGAGAATCAAATAGACAAAAAAGATACAGACAAAAAAGGGATTATGGGAAAGTTGGGCAAAGTTGTTCAATACGTAATAAATTGTTGCAAAGAATAGAAATCCTCGCACCTTCGGTGCTTTAACGCAATTTTGTAAAAATTAATTTTACTTCGTAAAACTTTACAAAATTGCTGGATTTATATAATTTCCTCCGCTAAAGCTACGGGCGGTCATCCGACCGAAATTATAAATAAAACCGCCGAAAGGCGGTTTTTGTTTGACATAATTAAAAAAAATGTTAGTGTCTAAATAGGTCTTTTAAAACTTTTCCGGAGGTAAAAAATGAAAATTGAAAAAGGATGGAATAGGTTTGTGATAGTTGCGCCTAAATTTGGTATAGCGATTAAGCTGCCGATTATTCATTTGTTTTTGAGTATTAAGATCTTAGTCAAGCTGTCATTAATTTTTGAATTTCGATCCATATTTTTAGAGATGGCTCTTCCGATATCTGATAGGTGGTCGTACAAAAATCGTCTTTTCGGTGGTATCGTAACTAATTGGAGAGAGTTTATATTCTATCGCAGGACAAAAAATCCTTTTTTACAGCCGACCTATTTCTCTTTTCTTGGATTAATTAATATCCAGAAAATGGGTACGCCGTGCGATATATCTTACGTTGATTTATGGTGTCAGCTTCTTAACTTAACTGATTCTGGGGTTATGGCTGATAACCATCATTTTGAAAATTCCGACAATTTCTGTTTTGATAGTGGTAAATTAAAGATTCATGATTATGGAAGTATCGTAACGCAAAAGGTTATAACCGAATACGGGACAAAAATCTACGAATCCTTTGACCCAGGTTTTAACCTAGGGGAATTTAGAAAAACATTGAACGCGAGTAAAAAATGAACTTTAAAAAAGGGCGGAACAGATTTGTTATTGTCTTTCCTTCAATTGGACTAGCAGTTAAATTTCCTATTGTTCATTTTCTCAAAGCTGCAAAAATATTCATCGCGGACGTGGCACACCTAAGATTTAAAAAAATACTTAGGCAGATGCGACCGTCAACAGATAACAATTGTGTTTTTGGATATAGAAACATATTATTCGAGGGTATATTGGTAAATTGGAGAGAGTTTATGTTTTCTCTGAGAATAAAAAACCCATTTGTGCAACCAACCCACTTTTCTTTTTTGGGATTAATAAACGTCCAAAGGTCTGATGAGACGTGTACAATGGATGGAATTGATTTTACGATACAAATACGTAGAATCACCGATAATAATGTCTGGGCTGACCCCCGTTTTTAAGACACTTTCTCTAAATGTTTTTGAACGTTTTGGCATCGTTTAGCGAACAACACCGGCGGCATGCGTAAGGCGGAGTGAATTCTCGTGTGATTGTATTTCCAGATAAGGTGGTGTATTTCGTAAACCAGCTCCCCCAATGTTTTGAATCTGTTTGGATCTCCTAAGTCAACTTTGAATTGGGAGTAAAAACTTTCTTGGTATCCGTTTTCCCACGGAGATTTTTTGTTTGAGCGGGATATGTTTATGCCGAATTCGGTTAATGCCCGGATAAACAATTTTGCCCCGTATTCGCGTCCGTTATCCGAATGAAATATTTCAGGCCTGGAATGATAAGTTAATGCAGTAAACAGTGATTGCAGCGTCAATTGCACGGAATGATTGGTAAGAACTGACCAGCCAACAACCTCTCTTGTGAACAAATCCATGACCGTAGCCAGATAAACAAATTTGTTTTGGAACGGTATGTAGGTGAAATCTGAAACCCAGATGTGATTCGGATATTGCGGGAAATTCATTTTCAGCAGATTTGGAAAAAATGTGTTTGCAACACCTTTTTTCCTTGGTTTTCTGCCTCTCCTTCGGTAGGCTTTCATGCCAAATAATTTCATTACCCTTTGTATCTTTTTCTTGTTTATGTGCAATGCGTCAGCCACCCTTCTGTATCCATAACTCGGATCATCAGTTAATACTTTTTCAATTTTGATTTTTAATTCCCAATCTTTGGCTAATTTCTTTGATCGGTAGTAAATCGCTGATCTTGAAACTCCGAGAGCTTTTGCCATTAAGCTCTTGTTTTCTTTCTCTTCCTGTTTTTCAATCAACTCTTTTTTTGGGATTCGGATAACTTCAGCGTCATTTCTCCCACTAGTTCCAGTAGCATTTTCTTTTCACGCTTAAGTTTAAGCAGTTCTGCTGTGGAGCCAGATTCGGCTCCCTTGCCTAGCCAGCCATAAATTGTTGACTCATGGACTCCGTGTTCCTGGGCTGCCTGGATCACCGTGACTCCGTCTTCTTTGACTCGTTTTAATATTTGATCTTTTACTTCCTGTGATATTTTGTATCCTTTTTTCATGTGTTTTTTGTGTTTTCCCCATATTACATTAGGTTTCGACCTTTTGTCTACATACGGGGGTCAGTACAGTCGGCTGGGACGACCATCATTTTATAAATCCAGCCAATTTCTGCCTTAGCGATGGGAAATTAAAAATCCTTGATTATGGGAACAAGAGGACGCAAGAAGCAGTAATTGATTATGGGACGAAAATTTATGAATTGTTCGATCCGAAATACAAGCGAGAAGCTAAAACAACATAGGAGTGTTTCTACGGATGCACTCTTTTTTTATTTATATTTTGTTTGTAAAATAAAAATATAGTATAATGAAATATAATAATAGCGTAGGCTCTAGACTAGCAGTCTGTCATGGTATAATGACAAAATGTTAGTAAATAGTCTCAAAAAATCTAAATTATCGACATTTAAAATTAAAAAAATTATTGAACACTTTTGTTTGGATATTAACGCCTCCAAAGCAGCTCCTCTGGTGGGCGTAAATCGCAACACGATAAATTACTGGTACAACAGATTTCGTGTGGCAATTTATGCTCATCAGCACAAAGAATTCGAAAAAGATTTTCGGTGAAGCGGAAGTGGACGAATCATATTTTGGAGCAAGGCGCAAACGCGGATTTCACGGCAAGCTGAAACGCGGACGAGGCACGCAGAAGCAACCGGTGTTCGGAATACTGAAACGCAACGGACATGTTTACACAGAAATCGTCCCTAACTGCAAAAAAGACATTCTGCAAAGCATTATCAGAGGGAAAGTAGATAAATCAGCAGTAATTTATTCGGACAGCTGGCGTAGCTATGACGGACTTGTTGATGTAGGATACGACAAACATTTCAGGGTTAATCACGGAGACAATGAATTTGCAAGGAAAGGTACAGGTATTCACATCAACGGCATTGAAAATTTCTGGAGCTTCACCAAACGTCGACTGGCTAAATTTAATGGTGTAAAAAAGAATTTCGAACTGCATCTTAAAGAGTCGGAGTGGCGCTACGGAAAAACAAATGATACAATGAAAAAGGAATTGTGGAAAATTATTAAAAAATATTATTAAATTAATCGGCTACTTTGACTAGTCTTGCTAGTCTAGAGCCTAGCGTAAAGCGAAAATTTAAAAGCGTAAAGCCACAGCGTAAAGTTTAAAATATTTTAAGTTTTGAGTTGTAGTTTTTAGCTTTTAGTTTTTAACTTTTATTTTTATATATGTTTGGATTAAATAAAACAACGTCAAAGTTTTGCGATTTAAAAGGAAAGGTGGCAGTAGTTACTGGAGCAGCTAAAGGGATGGGCAAAGCCGAATCTTTAAAGTTGGCTAACGCCGGAGCTAAAATTATTTTGTGCGACATTGATGTTGCGGGGTGCCAGTTGGTTGCAGATGAAATTAAAAAAAGCAGGGGAGAGGCGATTATTGTAAAGTGCGACACAAGCAATAAAGCAGATATTGATAATGTTGTGGCTGAAGCGATTAAGAAATTTGGGAAAATAGATATTTTGGTAAATAATGCCGGTGTTTATCCTTTTAAACCATTTTTAGAAATGGCGGAAGAGGATTTTATGAAAGTTATAAATATAAACCTTAAGGGATATTTTTTAATGGCACAAGCCTGTTCGAAAGAAATGGTAAAGCAAAAATCTGGTTCGATTATAAATATTGCTTCGGTTGCGGCAATTATTGGTTTTGCAGGATTGTCTCATTATTGCGCCTCAAAAGGTGGGGTGGTGGCAATGTCAAAAGCAATAGCTTTAGAATTGGCTCCATTAGGAATACGCATAAATAATGTTGACCCAGGTGCAATAGACACTCCCGGAGCTTCAAATGCAAGCATGACCGAGGAACAAAAACAAGCAATGTTGGCGCCAATTCCCTTACGCAGAGAAGGAACGGCTGAAGAAATTGCAAATGCAGTTTTATTTTTGTCCTCAGGTGAATCTTCATATATGACGGGATCTACAATAGTGGTTGATGGTGGCTGGGTCGCCGGTTAGGCGATGCGGCCACCCACAGGAGGGGTCGGGAGGATTGGGTATCCTCCCGTGTAGGAAATTATTCAAAACAGTGGGTTTTGAAGGGAGTGAGCCGGTAGCCAGAATAGGCGCCCGCCGAAGGCGGGAATAGGCGAGCGACGGTGGCTGGGTAGCAGGATAGTTTTAAAATATTGACTTATTATTGGGTATTTAGGTAGAATAGCTTAATAATATAAATAAACCCCAATGACCAAACCCCAATGACCAAAACGTTTTGGAATTTGGATTTTGGGATTTGGGATTTCAATAAATTTATGGCAACAGAAGCTTATTGCGTAAAATGTAAGGCGAAAGGAGAGATGAAAGACCCAAAAGAAGTTTCAATGAACGGGAAAGGTGGAAAAAAGCGTGCGGCAATGACCGGAACGTGTGTAAAATGCGGGACGAAAATGTTCAAGATTATGGGAATGAAAAAGGATTAACTTTTAAAACACCCTGATCAACGGGGTGTTTTTTGTTGTATAATAAATAAACCTATAGCTCGATAATTTTCGTAACGAAAATTGAATGCTTGAAGGCGAGAAATTAGAAAAGCGAGAAGGCATACTAATGAAGTAATTTATGCTGACGAGATTTTATAATTTCGTAGCCCAAAAATTAAATTTGCAGCAGATTGATTATCGAGCTATAGATTTAAATAATGTCAAAAAAGATAATTCTATCTATCGCCACATTTCTGTTCTTGCTTAATATTTTTTGCTGGCAGGAGGTTTTTGCTTTGTATGCCGGAGAAAAATTAAAAGTGGACTTTTTAAATGTGGGGCAGGGAGATTCCTTTTTCATCGAAACCCCAGATATGCACTATATTCTAATTGACGGTGGGCCGGATTCGACCGTAATGAAAAAATTACCGGAGAGCATGCCTTTTTGGGATAAAGAAATAGATCTTGTTATTTTAACTCATCCGGATTCAGATCATTTAACTGGGTTGATAGATGTTTTACAAAAATATAAAGTCGATAATATTTTGTGGACTGGAATAAGCAGGGATGGTGCAATTTACCA
Organism: Candidatus Staskawiczbacteria bacterium; assembly: GCA_963756225.1. GTDB lineage: Bacteria > Patescibacteriota > Minisyncoccia > Minisyncoccales > Staskawiczbacteraceae > XYD1-FULL-39-28. The sequence goes on along the minus strand of CAVWMZ010000005.1, from coordinate 87,985 downwards.
GGAGTGGCTGAAAGTTTTAGCAAAGCAGAAAAAAGAGGGAGCTAAAATAATAATTGCACAGTCGGGTGAGGAAATAAAAACCGGCAATGTTTTCATAGACGTGCTAAATCCCTTAAGCTCTCTAGATGATAAATATTTTAAAGAAGATAATGATACTGGGGTTGTCTCTCGTCTGATTTACGGTAAAATATCTTTTTTATTTTCAGCAGACATAACAAGCAAAGAAGAGGAAAAGCTCGTGGATAGCAAAACATATTTGCAGTCAGATGTTTTAAAGGTGGCACATCACGGTTCTAAATACTCAACATCCGACATATTTTTAGCCGCAGTTGAACCGCGAATAGCTGTAATCTCATGCGGGAAAGGTAATTCTTATGGTTTCCCGACACCTGAAGTTTTGCAAAGATTGGAAAATTTTGGTATAAAGATGTTTAGAACAGATAAAGACGGAGACGTTAAATTTGTTTCTGACGGGAATACGATAAAATTATTAAATAATTAAATTAAAAAAAATAACACATGAAAGATTTAGATTTTCCGCTTTTTAAAACAAAAAGCGAAGTTTATAAAAAATTTGACTTGTCCGACGGCAAATCGCGCCAGGAATATTTTGAATATAAGGCTGGTCCCGAGATTAAGAAATTAAGAGAATATTTAAAAGACAATTCTTTTATAGCTTATTTGATGGGAAAAAAATCTTCGGGTAAGGGAACTTACGCCAAGATGTTGGCTGAAATTATAGATAAAGACAAAATAGCTCATTTTTCGATAGGGGATATGATAAGGTCTTTAGATGACACCATTAAAGATCCAGAGAAAAGAAAAGAAATGGTTGATTTTTTGGAAAATAATTATAGAGGTTTTATGCCATTAGAAGATATAATGAAGTCCTGGGACAACAGGAGCACGAAAACTCTTTTACCGACAGAATTAATTTTAGCTTTGGCCAAAAGGGAAATTGCTAAATTGGGAAAGAAGACAATATTTATCGATGGTTTTCCTAGAGACTTAGATCAAATTTCGTACGCTTTGTTTTTCCGTGACCTGATTAATTATAGAGATGATGCAGACCTTTTTATTTTGATTGACGTACCAACAACAGTAATAGATGAAAGGGTGAAATTTCGAGTGATTTGTCCTTTGTGTCAAACATCAAGAAATTTAAAACTTTTGGCCACTAAAAATGTTGAGTACGATAAAGACGACCCATCGGGTACCCCGAAATTTTATTTAATTTGCGATAATTCAGATTGTAAGGGAGCCAGGATGGTTACCAAAGAGGGAGACGAACAGGGAATAGAGCCGATAAGAGAGCGACTTAACAAAGACGAAATGCTAATGAAAGAAGCTTACAAATTACAAGGAATTCCAAAGGTTTTATTGAGAAATTCAATTCCAGTTGATAAAACAAAGGACCTGACAGATGATTATGAGGTTACCCCCGAGTATGTTTATAAATTTGATGAAAAAACTGGAAAAGTTGAAACGATTGAGAAACCATGGGAAGTCAAAGATGACGAAGGTAATTTATCAAACAGCTTAATGCCACCTCCGGTTGTTGTTTCTTTGATAAAGCAATTGGTAAGAGCATTGGGTTTATAGTCTCTATTGACTTGCATTCCTAATAAGCTAAAATAAGAGTAGCTCTGATGTTTCAAATTTTCTAAACAAACTTTTTTATGGGAGTCTAATATTTGTTCCGGCTGTGGCTTGGACGTGAGGACACCCACCCGGGATGTGGAATAGAATTAGAAGAATATTTAGAAGCTAAAAAATGAGGTGAGTTCAAGTTGCGACGAGGAGGTTGTATCCGCTAGGATACACCGACGAAGTCGCAACGTACTGGTCGCGATAAATTCCCGCGTAGCGGGATTTCCCGACCTAGAAATAAACCATTTTTTAGCTTCGCAAAGCGCGGGCGAATTGGGATAATCTTCATCGTTGCTCGTCGCTCACGATGCACATGGGCATTCGAGTTCGCTCCTCGCGCCTTGAATATTATCCCAATTCGCTGCCGCTAAAATTATTCTAATTCTATTCCACATCCCAAAATTTATTAGAAATCTATAGGAACTCAGGGCGGCAAAAAATCATCTTTAACGAGATGGTTTTTTGTTTGTGTTAATTATTGTGCAAGCAAAAAAAACGCCCTAGGCGGACGTTTTTTATTTTAAGGTTTTCCGTCGGGGTACTGGGATTTGAACCCAGACTAAATCCACCCCATGGACTCGTGCTACCGTTACACTATACCCCGTTAGAAGCTTTTTCAAGCAAATTTAGCGGAAGTAGCCCCGTTGCTTCTAACGGGGTATACCCCGAAAATTAAATTTTCGCTGTTCTTTTTATGCACTTAGCACAAGCCAAAATTCTTTTGCCAGAAGGCAATCTAACCCACTGTAGATTGGGGCGCTTCCTTACCTTGGATGTTGGGTTGTATTTACCTCTTAGTTTTACAAGAGTTACACCCATTGATGATTTCTTGCCACAAATTGTACAAATTTTTTCTGCCATGTTATGAATTTATTATTTAGAAATTATTTAATTGAAATTTAATATTATTAATATACCATCTTCTTTTATTTTTTTCAAGGTATGTTATATTAAATATAATAATATAATATGTTTTCAGCATTAGTTATCACAATTTTTTCTTTGGTTGTTTTGCTTTTTTCGGTAATCATACATGAATTAGCTCACGGTTATGTTGCGTACTCTTTAGGAGATCCAACGGCAAAATATGAAGGCAGGTTAACCTTAAACCCTTTAAAGCATTTAGATCCTTTTGGTTCTGTTTTATTGCCGCTTTTATTATTGTTGGCGACTCAGGGCCAGGGACCTATTTTTGGATGGGCTAAACCCGTACCGATAAATCCATATAATTTTAAAGATCAAAAATGGGGCACCTTGAAAGTTGCAATTGCTGGCCCTTCAACAAATTTTGCCATCGCAATAATATTCGGATTATTTATAAGATTTTTAAATTTTCCTCAAATCGCTCCGCTTATTCAATTATTGGGGATTGTTGTTTTTTATAATTTTTTGTGGGGAATATTCAATTTGGTTCCAATCCCACCGCTTGACGGCTCATGGATTCTTTTTAGATTTATGCCGCAGAGCTGGGAAAAGGTAAAATTATTTTTACAGCAGTACGGATTATTTGTTTTAATATTTTTTATATTTTTTGGAGGGCTTGCCGGGCTTGGAATTTTAGCTCAACTTTTATATAATTTGGTGGCTGGGGGTCCATTTCCTTTGATGTAATTTTTATAATCAGTGAAAAATATTGACACAATAAAAACTATTTGCTAATATGATTATTACATAAGCGCTTAGCGCTTTTATATTTTATAAAACTATGCCAACAATTCATCAATTAATCAAAAAAAATAGAAAGTCTGTAAAAGGACGCAAAAAAACTGTTGCATTGCAAAGAGGTTTTAATGTTTTGCAAAATAAAGCATCATATTATTCCTCGCCTTTTAAAAGAGGAGTATGTATTAAGGTTTTTACTCAAACCCCAAAAAAACCAAATTCAGCTTTGAGAAAAGTTGCCAGGGTAAAATTATCTAACGGAATGGAGGTTACAGCCTATATCCCCGGTGAAGGACACAATTTACAGGAGCACTCGATTGTTTTAATTAGAGGAGGAAGGGTTAAAGATTTACCTGGAGTAAGATATCACATTGTCAGAGGAATATTAGATACCGCCGGCGTAGAAAACAGAAAACAAACAAGAAGCAGATACGGAACTAAAAAAGCAAAAGTATAATATAATTTAAATTAATCATAGAAATTATTGCGATAATTTTTTAAACTTTAATGAGAAGAGCATATAAAAAACACAAAGTAGCACCAGACGGAATTTATAATGAGGTAGTTGTATCTCAGTTTATAAATAAAGTAATGAAAAGTGGCAAAAAAACAATTGCTCAGAAAATTGTTTACGGGGCTTTTGATATAATAAAAGAAAAAACAAAAAAGGAACCTTTAGAAATTTTTAAATTAGCTATTGAAAATGCTTCGCCATTATTAGAAGTTAAGCCGAAAAGAATTGGGGGAGCGACTTATCAGGTTCCTATGGAGGTTAAAGGAGAAAGAAAATTAGCCTTGGCAACAAAGTGGATTTTAGACGGTGCAAGAAATAAAAAGGGAAAACCAATGGCTGAAAAATTAAGCCAAGAATTAATTGATGCCGCAAATAATCAGGGCATTGCAATTAAAAAGAAGGGAGATACGCACAGAATGGCCGAGGCGAACAAGGCTTTTGCCCGCTACGCAAGATAATATATATAAAAGTTCAAAACATGAAACTGTTGTTTCATGTTTTGTTTAAAATTATAACCATAATATGGCTCGTCAACATCCAATAGAAACCCTTAGAAACATTGGTATTATCGCTCATATTGATGCCGGAAAAACTACTTTTTCAGAGCGTCTTTTATTTTATACTGGAGTTTCTCATAAAATAGGCGAAGTGCACGAAGGTGATACCGTTATGGATTGGATGGTTCAGGAAAGAGAAAGGGGAATTACAATTACTTCAGCGGCTACTACAATGTATTGGAGGAATCATCAGATAAACCTAATTGATACTCCCGGACACATTGATTTTACCGCAGAAGTTCAGAGGTCGTTGAGGGTTTTAGACGGAGCGGTTGTTGTATTTGATGGAGTGGCCGGAGTTGAACCACAATCAGAAACAGTTTGGAGGCAGGCGGATAAGTACAATGTACCGAGAATTTGTTTTATAAATAAATTAGACAGAATGGGGGCATCCTTTGAAAAAAGTTTTCAATCAATTATAAATAAATTAACTCCAAATGCCGTTGCCGTATCGTTTCCGATGGGGGCAGAAGAAAAATTAGAAGGGATTGTTGATTTAATGAAAATGAAAGCCCTTTATTTCGAAGGAGAAAAGGGAATTGATATTGTTGAGAAAGAAATACCTGAGGAGTGGAAGGCAGAAGCAGACATATGGCACAAAAAAATGATTGAGAGAATTGCCGGAGAAGACAATGTTTTAACAGAAAAGTTTTTAGAAGGAAAAGAGATTTCAGTTGCAGAATTAAAAGAGGTTTTAAGAAAATCTGTTTTAAATTATAAATTAGTACCAGTTTTTTGCGGTTCTGCTTTAAAAAATAAAGGGGTTCAGACAATCTTAGATGCAGTTGTTGAATTGTTGCCATCTCCAGTAGATGTGCCAGCGCAGAAGGGAACAGATCCAAAAACCGGAGCTGTAATAGAAAAGAAGGCGTCTGACGACGAACCATTTGCAGCTTTAGTTTTTAAAATTGCAACAGACCCTTTTGTGGGAACATTAACTTTTTTTAGAGTTTATTCTGGGGTTTTACAGAAAGGATCATATTTATTAAATGCTAACACCGGAGAGCAGGAAAGAATTTCTCGAATTTTAAGGATGCACGCAGATGAAAGGCAGGAGTTGGATGTTATTTATGCCGGAGAAATTGGAGCAACGGTTGGATTGAAAGCAACAAGTACCGGGCATACATTGTGCGACAAATCTGCGCCTGTAATTTTAGAAAAAATTGTATTTCCAGAGCCTGTTATCGGTATTAGAGTTGAGCCAAAAACGAAAGTTGACCAGGAAAAACTTATTATGTCTATTAGGAAACTTACCGAAGAAGATCCAACATTTAGAATTAAAGAAGATATTGAAACCGGAGAAACGATTATTTCCGGAATGGGCGAATTACATTTAGATATTATCGCCGATAGATTAAGAAGAGAATTCCACGTTGAAGCTAACTATGGGAAACCTCAGGTAGCTTATAGAGAAACAATTATCGGAGAAGCTAATGGAGAAGAAAAATATGCCAGACAGTCTGGAGGAAAAGGACAATACGGACATGTGCTATTAAAAGTTAAGCCGAAAGAGAGGGGAGCTGGATTTGAATTCGTTGATGAGATTAAAGGAGGTTCAATTCCAAAAGAATTTATTAAGCCGGTTGAAAAGGGAGTTGTTGAGGCAATGGATAAGGGGGTTGTTGCTGGCTATCCTATGGTTGATATTGAAGTCACCCTATATGATGGAAGTTATCACGAAGTTGACTCGTCCGAGTTTGCTTTTAAAATTGCAGGATCAATGGCCTTTCAAAAAGCTGCCAGAGCCGCTCGTCCAGTTATTTTAGAGCCTGTTATGAAAATGGAAGTTGTAACTCCGGAAGATTTCTTTGGACAAGTTATTTCTGATATAAGTTCAAGAAGAGGCCAAATTAAAGAGACATCAGAAAGAGTTGGAATGAAAGTTATTGATGCCGTGGTCCCATTGTCGGAAACATTTGGATATGCCACATCTATCAGATCCTTAACAGAAGGAAGGGCCTCGTTTACAATGGAATTTAATAGTTATGAGCAAGTTCCTGCGAATATTGCACAGGAGATTGTTGATGGGAAGAGAAAATAGAAATCGTTTTTGGTAGATTATATAAATAAGTATTGACTTATATAAAAAAATAGAATACAATAATATTAGTTTAAAAAAATAAAAAATTAAATCCATCGTAACCTGGTGAATGGTGCGAGGAAAAAATATAAAATGGCAACAGAAAAATTTGAGAGATCTAAGCCTCACGTAAACATCGGTTCCATCGGTCACGTTGACCACGGAAAAACCACATTGTCAGCCGCAGTTATGAAAATAACAGGATTGCGCGGTTTTAAGCATACTGACGCTGATGTTGATAAGATTGATGCATCTCCAGAAGAGAAGGCAAGAGGCGTGACGATCTCTATTACTCACTTGGAATTTGAAACACCAAAAAGACATTATGCATGGATTGATTGCCCGGGTCACGCTGACTACATTAAAAACATGATTACTGGTGCTGCTCAAATGGATGGAGGAGTTTTGGTAGTTTCAGCTCCAGACGGACCTATGCCTCAGACAAAAGAACATATTCTTTTGGCAAAACAGGTAGGCTTGCCATCATTGGTTGTGTTTATGAATAAATGCGATATGGTTGATGATCCAGAAATTTTGGACTTGGTTGAATCAGAAATTAGAGAATTATTAAAGAAAAACGGATTTCCCGGAGATGAAACCCCTATTATAAGAGGTTCAGCCGCAGAAGCCTTAAAAGTTACATCACTTGACGATGCCGCAGCTAAACCAATTGTTGAATTATTGGATGCTTGTGATAACTATATTCCTGAACCAAACAGAGAATTAGATAAGCCATTCTCTATGGCTATTGAAGATGTATTCTCAATTGAAGGAAGAGGAACAGTTGCAACAGGAAGAATTGAGAGAGGAGTTATTCATCCAAACGATGAAGTTGAAATCGTAGGACTAAGGCCAACAGCTAAAACAGTTGTTGTATCTGTTGAAATGTTTCAAAAAAGCTTAGACGAAGGAAGAGCTGGAGATAACGTCGGAATTTTGTTAAGAGGATTAAAGAAAGAAGATATTGAAAGAGGACAGGTGCTTTGCAAGCCAGGTTCAATTACCCCTCACACTGAATTTGATGCAGAAGTTTATGTTTTGTCTAAAGATGAGGGCGGAAGACATACTCCATTCTTCACAGGATATAAGCCTCAACTTTACATTAGAACATCTGACATAACAGGAGACGTAACTTTGCCGGAAGGAACAGAAATGGTAATGCCCGGAGACACAGCTCAATTAAAAGTTAAATTAATTGTGCCAGTTGCTTTGGAAGAAAAGAGCAAGTTTGCCATTAGAGAAGGTGGAAAAACAGTCGGAGCTGGAGTTGTAACAAAAATAACTAAATAGAAATGCCCGCTACTAAAAAAACAACTATCGTAAAGAAAAAGACAGTAAAGAAAGAAGACCCGAAAACTGTTTTAAAAAAAGAGGAAGGACCTAAGGGGCACGTCATCCCGGAAACGGGACTTAAGCTTCGAATAAAGCTTAAAGCATATGACCATAAAATAATTGATAATTCCGCTCGTCAGATAATTGATATTGCGAACAGATACGGAGCAGAAGTTTTAGGTCCTGTGCCATTGCCGACAGAAATTACAAAGTATACCGTGAACAGGTCATCTTTCGTACACAAAAATGCCAGAGAGCAGTTTGAAATGAGAGTGCATAAAAGAGTTATCGATATATTAAATCCAAATCAGGAGATAATAGAATCGTTAAGAGATCTTAATTTGCCATCCGGAGTTGACATTACGATAAAAATTTAGTAGGATAATTAATTATATTAAAAGTGAGCGATTGTTAAATTTTTTATGAATACTTTTTTATAAAAAGTTCATAGAATAACAACATTGCCGTAACTGGGCAATTGCCCAGTTTTTCATTAGCAAAATAGCAAGCATGAAATATATATTAGGAAATAAAGTAGGAATGTCACAGATGTTTGATAAAAACGGTAAGTTAACACCGGTTACTTTAGTTGTTGTTGGACCTTGTTATGTTTTACAAAAGAAAAATAAAGAAAAAGATGGATACGAAGCACTTCAGATAGGATGGAAAAAAATAGAAAAGAAAAGTAAAATTGGCAAGTCCATGAAGGGAAAAGAATATAGGCACATAAAAGAATTTAGAGCGTCTATAAATGAAACTGAAGATTACAATTTAAATGTTGGAGACGAAATAAACACAGACCTTTTCCAGGTGGAACAGCTTGTTAAAATTTCTGGTATTTCTAAGGGAAAAGGTTTTCAAGGAGGAGTTAGGAGGCATGGCATGCACGGAAGAAATGCCACTCATGGCGTAAAACACGAACACAGAACAATAGGTTCAACCGGTCAGAGGTTCCCCCAGCACGTTATTAAGGGTAGAAAAATGCCTGGAAGAATGGGATCTGAGAGAATTGCTGTAAAAAATTTAAAAATAATGAAGATTGATAAGGATAATAATCTATTAGTAATTAAAGGTGCCGTTCCAGGAACAAATAGAACATTATTGGAAATAAGAGGATAATTTTTAAAAGATGAAAATTGATATATACAATCAAAATGGAGAAGTTACAGGAAGCGCCACCTTACCTAAGGAAATTTTTGACGTAAAGTTTAATGCAGATTTGGTGCACCAAATTACAGTTTCCTTGTCGGCTAACAAGCGTCAGATTTCAGCTCACACTAAAACTAGAGGAGAGGTTTCCGGTGGTGGTAAAAAACCATGGAGGCAAAAAGGAACAGGAAGGGCAAGGCATGGATCAATTCGTTCGCCATTATGGAAGGGCGGAGGAGTTACTCATGGACCAAGAACAGAAAGAATTTTTGAAAGAGAAGTGCCAAAAAAAATGAGGAGAAAGGCTTTATTTATGGTTTTGTCTGAAAAGGCGAAAAATAAACAATTGATAATTTTAGATAAAATAGAATTAACGAAAGGAAAAACAAAAGAGATGACAGGTTCGTTAGGAAAGTTGCCATGCAAAAATCAAGCTACATTGATTGCTTTACCAAACTACGACAAAAAGATATTTATGGCCACGAGAAATATAAAGAAAACATCAATTGAAGACGCAAGAAATATTAACGTTTTGCAGTTGTTAAGCTATAAATATTTATTGTTGACAAAAGAAAGCATTAAAACCATAGAGAATACATTTACTACTAAATAACATGGCCCTATTAGATTTTTTAAAAAAGAAGGAAGAAATAGAAAAAGCTAAAAAACCAGAAAGAAAAACGGTTAAGAAGGCTTCGGTTGCAAAAAAAGAAGCAAAAACAACAGAAAAGAAAGTTGAAAAAGCTAGTTCGCATATCTCAACTGCTAAATCTTCAACGGCTAAGGGCGGAATTAATTTCTCATACGAGGCCATAAAACAACCACATATATCTGAAAAGGCTACTAATTTATCTGAGGCTAACCAATACACATTTGAAGTATTGCCAAATTATAATAAACACGAAATAAAAAATGCGATTGAAGGAATTTACGGAGTGAATGTTTTATCAGTAAATATAATAAAAATTCCATCCAAAAAAAGAAGATTGGGTAAAACAGAAGGTTTTAGGAAAGCATATAAAAAAGCGATTATTAAAATTAAAGAAGGTCAAAAAATAGAGATTTTGTAGCATGAAAACATATAAACCAACAACGCCAGCAAGAAGGGGAATGACTGGAATAGATTTCTCTCAGCTTACCAAAAAGGGGCCAGAGAAAAGTCTTTTAAAATATGTAAAAAGAAATGTTGGCAGGTCTAGTTCTACTGGAAGAATAACAACTAGGCATAAAGGTGGTGGAGTTAAAAAATTATACAGAGTTATCGAATTTTCTCAGACAAAGATGGATTCTCCGGCTAAGATAATTGCCCTAGAGTACGATCCTAATAGAACTGCTTTCATTGCCTTAATTGAATATAAAGATAATAAAAAACAATACATTATAGCTCCACAGAATTTGAAGATAGGAGATGAAATTATTTTTGCAGATAAGGCTCCCCTAACTCCTGGAAATAGAATAAAATTAAAAAATATACCGGTTGGAAGTTCAGTTTATAATGTTGAATTAGAGGCTGGGAAGGGAGGAATAACAGTAAGGTCTGCAGGATCTTCGGCCCAGGTATTAGCTCATGATGGAGATTATATAAACCTAAAAATGCCATCATCTGAGGTCAGAAGGTTTAGCGGCGAATGTTTTGCATCAGTCGGAATGGTCTCTAATCCTGAAAATAGATTTTATAGAGTAGGTAAGGCTGGAAAATCAAGATTAAAAGGAAGAAGGCCACACGTTAGAGGGTCAGCCATGAATCCGGTAGATCATCCACACGGAGGAGGAGAGGGCAGGCAGCCAATTGGTCTTAAACATCCTAAAACGCCTTGGGGTTTGCCGGCCTTAGGAGTCAAAACAAGAAATAGAAAAAAATGGTCAACTAAATTAATAATAAGTAGAAGAAAGAAGAAATAGAGCTATTAAGAAATTAATATAATTATGGCAAGAAGTTTAAAAAAAGGTCCATATATCGATGCGAGATTGCTTGAAAAGGTTTTAAGTTTAAGAAAAGACGAGAAGAAAATTATTAAAACCTGGGCAAGGCATTCAACAATTTCCCCAGAAATGGTTGGTCACACTTTTGGCGTGCACAACGGAAAGGATTTTGTTGCAGTTTATGTTTCCGAAGATATGGTAGGTCATAAGCTTGGAGAGTTTTCTCCAACAACAAAATTCGTAAGACACGGAGGAAGGATGCAAAGAGATATAGAAGCGGGGGCTGATCAAAAAGAGGCCGCAAAAGCCGCAGTTGTTCCGGCTGGCAAGGTCGGGGGCTAAAAAATAGAAAGTCTTAGCCAATTATAGTTAAAATAAAATTATGGAAATAAAAGTAAAATTAAGCAATTTAAGAACAGCTCCGAGAAAAGCCAGGCAGGTGATTGATTTAGTTCGGGGGAAAAAGGTTCCGGAAGCACAGTCAATACTTTTGTTTACCGTAAATAAGTCGGCTAGATCTGTTTTGAAGCTTTTAAATTCAGCTGTAGCGTCTGCAAAACATGATTATCAGTTAGACGAATCTAATTTATTTATTTCTAAGATTACTGTTGACGAAGGCCCAAAACTAAAAAGATGGCACCCAATGTCTCGTGGGAGAGCATATCCTATTATTAAAAGATCAGCACATATTGCTTTGACATTACAGGAATTAAATCCAACAAATAAGAAAAGCGAAGAGAAAACGACAGCAATAAAAGAAGTGAAAATTAATAAAGAAAAAAAGATTGAAAAAATAAAAAGCGTAAAGCCGAAAGTGAAAAGTGTAAAAACGCAAAGCAAGACTAAAAAATAGAAATTATATAATTTATCATTATGGGACACAAAGTTCATCCAAAATCATTTAGGATAAAAGAAACAGAGGATTGGAACATCCGCGGGTTTTACGGTAGAAAAATGCCCCATTACTTAGAGGAAGATTTTTTAATTAAAGATTTTTTAAGGAAAAAATTAATTGAAGCATCGGTTGCTAATATAGAAATAGAGCATTCCGCAAATAAGTTAAATGTGATTATTGAAACCGCAAGACCAGGTTTGATTATCGGCAGGGGCGGCGAAGGAGTAGATAATTTAAAGAAAGAAATAGAAACCCAAATTAGGAAAAAAATAAAAAATAGGCTTTTGGGCGCACCCAAAAGAGATATAAAGCTAGAAATTAGAGAGTTGAAAAATCCGTGGATTTCTTCTGCGCTTGTTGCTCAAATGTGTGCTCAGCAAATAGAAAAACGTATGCCATTTAGGAGAGTTTTAAAGAAATCGATAGAGAGAGTCATGACCAATAGAGAGGTCAAGGGAATAAGGATAGAGGTGTCGGGCCGTTTAAATGGGATTGAAATTGCCAGACGTGAATGGTTAGGTCAAGGAAGGTTGCCAAGAAATACAATTAGGGCCGATATAGATTATGCGCAAGATGAGGCTCAGTGTACTTATGGGAAAATAGGTATAAAGGTTTGGATATATAAAGGAGACAAGTTTGAATAGAAATAATCTCGATTAATTATATTACAAAGATATGTCAATATTAATGCCGAAAAAAGTTAAACACAGAAAGTGGCACAAAGGCTCTTCAAAAGGAGTTGAGAATAGAGCAACCGAAATTAATTTTGGTAGCTTTGGTTTAAAGTCCCTAGACACAAGATGGATCACGGCAAGGCAATTAGAATCAGCTAGGCGTCATATAATAAGATATTTAAAGAAGGGAGGAAAGCTTTGGATAAGGGTTTTTCCGGATAAGCCGGTTACTTTTAAGGGATCAGAAGTTGGAATGGGTGGAGGCAAGGGCGGAGTTGACCACTATGTTTATGCAATAAGACCGGGCAGAATGATTTTTGAGCTAGATGGCTTGAAAGAAGATATTGCTAAAGAGGCGTTAGAGGGGGCAGGAAATAAATTGCCAATTAAGACGAAATTTGTTAAGAAAGATAATATATAAATGAATAATCCTGCCAAATACTAAAATTTATCGTGTCGATAAATTTTATTTGCCAGGATGCCTACGCATGAAAACAGCAGAATTAAGAAAAAAAGACAAAAAGGAATTGAATAAAAATGTTGAAGAGATAACAAAAAAACTGAGCGATCTTAGGTTTAAATTTTCATCCGGAAAATTAAAAAATGTCAAAGAGATTAATAATTTGAAGAAAGAAAGAGCAAGAACTTTAACTTTATTAAAAGAAATAAAATAGAGATATGCCAAAAAAAATATTACAAGGAATTGTGGTCTCAGATAAGATGCAAAAAACCGTTGTGGTTGAAGTTGAGAGGATAAAAGAGCATCCAAAATACAAGAGAAGATTTAAGGTCCACAAAAAATATAAGGCCCACGATCAAAATCAAGAATATCATATTGGTGATAAAGTTGAAATTGAAGAAACAAAACCGATGTCGAAAGATAAAAATTGGGTAGTAGTTAAAAAAATTTAAAATTTGAAGTTTAAAATTTGAAATATATTTAATTAAAATTTCAAATTAAAAATTAAAAATTAGTCATGATACAGCCAAGATCAATGTTAAAAGTCGCAGATAATTCTGGAGCTAAAATTATCCAGGTTATTAATGTGCCTGGAGGAACGCGCAAAAGATATGCTCAACTAGGAGACATTGTTGTGGCCGCGGTAAAAAAAGCAGAACCAAGAAAAATTGTTAAGAAACACGAAAAAGTAAAGGCAGTCATCGTAAGACAAAGAAGAGAATTTAAGAGAGCAGACGGTTCTTACATAAGATTTGATGATAATGCAGCGGTAATCTTGGGAGATGGCAAAGAGCCAAAAGGTAGCAGAATTTTAGGACCAACCGCTAAAGAATTGAAAGATAAAGGTTTTGGTACAATAGCCATGATGGCGTCGGAATTACTTTAAATTTATATTTATAGAAATTTTATGAAAGTAAAAAAAGGAGATTTAGTTTTAATAACATCGGGCAAAGACAAGGGTAGAACAGGAAAAATAATAAAATCTTTCCCAAAGGATTTGAAGGTTTTGGTTGAAGGAATAAATTTAAAGAAAAAACACGTAAGACCGAAGAGAGATGGAGAAAAAGGTCAGGTTGTTGAAATTCCGGCAGCCTTAAATGTTTCTAACATAAAAATAATTTGTCCCAAATGCGGAAAAGCTGCAAGGATCGGTTATGCAATAGAAAAAGATATTAAAAAGAGAGTTTGTAAAAAGTGTAAACAAGAAATTTAGAAATTATTTCATAATTTATGTAATTATGCCGCTCGGTCGGAATGAAAATAAATTTTCACTCCTCCCTCGCTAGAAAATTATAATATGCAAAGCTTAAAAGAAAAATATAATAAAGAAGTGATACCAGAGATGATGAAAAATCTGGGTTATAAAAACAGCATGGCCGTTCCTTCGATAAAGAAGGTAGTTTTGAATAGTTCATTTGGCAAAGCAATAGCCGGCAAGTCTGCTTCTGAAAGAGAGAAGGTGCAAAACCTTATATCACAAGATTTGTCATTAATTGCAGGACAAAAAACCACTTTAAGAAAATCAAAAAAATCAATCGCCGGATTTAAATTGAGGGAGGGATTAGAAATCGGGGCAGTCGTTACTTTAAGAAAATCAAGAATGTGGGATTTTTTGGAGAGATTAATTTATCTTTCTCTGCCAAGGTCTAGAGATTTTAAAGGACTTGATCCAAGATCGGTTGATAAGAATGGAAATTTATCGATAGGATTTAAAGAGCATATTTTTTTCCCAGAAATTTTTACTGAAAAAGAAAAAACTATTTTCGGATTTGAGGTAACGGTTGTAACAAATGCAAAAAATAAAGAGGCAGGTTTAGAATTGTATAAATTATTAGGGTTTCCGATGAAAGAAACTAAATAGAAATTAATTATAATTATATCGCTACGCTAAAATAAATTTCATGGCTAAAACATCACAAGAAGCAAAAGCAAAAATGAAACCGAAGTTTCCATCTAGAAAGATAAGGCGCTGTTTTAAATGTGGAAGAAGGCATGGATTTATGAGAGCTTTTGGACTTTGCAGAATTTGTTTTAGGGAATTGGCTAATAAGGGCGAGATTCCAGGAATTAAAAAATCAAGTTGGTAATTAATAATTTTACTTAGCAAAATCTATGACAGATCCAATTACAGACATGTTAAATCAAATAAAGAATGCAGAAGCTGTTGGCAAAACAGAGGTTTTGATTCCTTTGTCAAAAATAAAAAATGAAATTGCTAATATCTTATCCAAAGAGGGTTTTGTGGGAGAAGTTAAAAAGGCTACCAAAGGAAAGATAAAAAGCTTAAAAATTACTTTAAAATATGATAATGAGGTGCCAGCAATAGCAGGTTTTAAAAGAATTTCAAAGCCAGGTCAAAGAATCTACGAAGGTTTTTCTGAAATTAAAAAAGTGCGCGGAGGTTATGGAATATCAATAATTTCAACATCAAAAGGTCTTATGACAAATAAAGACGCACGATATAAAAAAGTAGGCGGAGAAGTAATTTGTAAAATTTGGTAATTAAATAATAACCGCTTATTACATAACTGTAATTTTGCGGAATTAAACAAAAAAATGTCACGAATAGGTAAAAAACCAATTGAAATTCCTCAAGGAGTAACAACAGAAATATCAGCAAAAGAGATAAAAGTTTCCGGTCCTAAGGGAGAATTAAAACAGGTCATACACCCTGAAATTAAAGTTGAAGTTAAGGACGGCAAGATTTTGGTTTCACCAAAAGCAGAACTTTCTAAAAAGGGCAGGGGACTGTGGGGCTTATATAGAGCATTGATTTCAAATATGGTTGAGGGGGTAAGCAAGGGTTTTGAAAAAAAATTAGAGATAGAAGGAGTTGGATTTAAGGCTAATGTTGACGGAGAAAATTTGGTTTTGAATGTTGGATTTACTAATCCTATTAAAATTGCAAAAATAGAAGGAGTTAGTTTCGCGGTGGAGAAAAACGTTATTATAGTTTCTGGTTCAGACAAAGAAAGAGTTGGTCATATGGCAGCTTTAATTAGAAAACAGAAAAAAGCAGAACCATACAAGGGCAAAGGAATCAAGTATCAGGGAGAAAAAATCAGGAGAAAAGAGGGTAAAAAAGTTGTAGCATCTAGTAAATAGAAATTGCTAAAGCAATTTATATAATTGCTTCGCTCGGTCGGAATGAAAATAAATTTTCACTCCTCCCTCGCTAGTAATTATAGTTAAAAATAAAACAAAAAAATGTCGCTTAAAATAGAAAAAAGAATAAGAAGGCATAAAAAAATACGGATAGGAATGCATGGTACAAAAGAAAGACCAAGGCTTTTTGTTTTTAGATCTAATCAGCACATTTATGTTCAGCTAGTCGATGACGACAAAGAGGAAATCTTAATGAGCGCTTCAGATAAAGATTTAAAATTGAAAAAGGGAGAGAAAAAGTCTGATGCGGCTAAGGAAGTTGGCAAGTCAATTGCTAAAAAGGCAATAGAACATAAAATTGAAAATGTTGTTTTTGACAGAGGGGGTAATCTTTTCCATGGAAGAATCAAGGCAGTAGCCGATGGAGCAAGAGACGGAGGATTAAAATTTTAACTTTCAATTTAAATTTATATAAATTATGGCAGAAGAAACAAAACAAAAAACAAGTGATGGCTTTGTACCCATCCCTACAGGCGAACAACCAGCTCCAAGAGATGCTGGCAGATTTCCTGCGGGAAGAGGCCAAGGGCAACAAGGTGGAGGTTTTGGTCAATCAAGAAGACCCGGTTTTGGCAGGGCTGGAGTTGGTAGAGATAGACAAAAAGACGAGTTTCAAACAAAACTTTTAGATTTGGCTAGGGTTACTAGAGTTACTGGCGGCGGAAAAAGAATGAGTTTTAGGGCAGTTGTTGTAGCAGGAGATAAAAAGGGTAAAGTTGGTATTGGCGTAGATAAGGGAAAAGATGTATCTCAAGCTGTAGAAAAGGCGACCAGACGCGCTAAGAAAGATTTGGTTAGTGTTGTTATTGTAAATGGAACGATTCCTCACGAAGTGGAAGCAAAATACGGACCAGCGGTAATTTTATTGAAACCACAGAGGAAAGGAAGAGGATTGGTCGCGGGAGGAGCCGTTAGAACCATTTGCGATTTGGCCGGAATTAAAAACGTTTCTTCAAAAATACTTTCAGGTTCGAAAAATAAATTGAATAATGCCAGAGCTACAATTGAGGCTTTAAAAAAATTAAAAGCTCCAAAAGTTTAATAGAATATCCTGCCAAATGGTAGCATTTTTTCTGTGAAAAAACGCTATTTGCCAGGATGCTTATGCAAAAATATGCAACTTCACGAATTAAAAAGAAAACATAAAAATAAGGATAAAAAAAGAGTTGGAAGAGGAGGCAAGAAGGGAACTACTTCTGGAAAGGGTACAAAGGGTCAGGCATCCAGGGCCGGCAGAAAGATGGTACCGATTATAAGAGAGCTGATTAAAAGATATCCAAAATTAAAAGGATACAGAAGTTTTGCTATAGAAAATTATTTTGCTGTAGTTAATCTAGATGTTTTAGAAAAAACATCAAAAGATGGCGAAACCATAAATCCAGAAAACTTGATTAAAAAAGGTATTATTCATAAAATCAAAGGAAAAACCCCGAAAGTCAAAATTCTTGGTACGGGGAAAATTACAAGGAAATTAGTTGTAGAAAATTGTAAGGCATCAAAAACCGCGAAGGATGCAATTGAAAAAGCTGGAGGTAGTATAAAATAATTTGAAATTTGAAATTTGAAATTTGAAATCAATTTGATTAAAATTTTAAATTAAAAATTAAAAATTTCCGTTGATGTGGTACGAAAAAATATTATTTCTTTTTAAAAATAAAGAGCTAAGGAACAAATTTTTGTTTGTTATCTTTCTTTTTGTTGTATTCAGGCTAGCGGCAAATATACCAATTCCAGGAATCGGCGCTGAAAATTTAAGGAAATTCTTTGACCAAAACCAGGTTTTTGGTCTTTTAAATTTATTTACTGGAGGAGCCCTTAGTAATTTTTCGATTGTTTTGTTGGGCCTCGGTCCCTATATTACCGCTACCATTATTTTACAACTTTTAACAATGATTTTCCCGGGCCTAGAAAAGCTTTATAAAGAAGAAGGGGAGTCGGGCAGACAAAAATTTAACCAATATGGAAGGTTGCTCACAATTCCTTTGGCAGCATTTGAAGGCTATGGCATGCTTATAGTTTTTGCTAAGGAGGGAATTATTACTGGGCTTTCTTTGCCGGTTATGATCTCGGCTATTTTAACTATTACGGCTGGAGCAATGTTCTTAATGTGGATTGGAGAAATAATTTCTGAGCAAGGAATGGGTAACGGAATTTCTTTGTTGATTTTTGCTGGTATAGTTGCCAGAATCCCAATTAATATTTTTCAAACATTTTCATCTTATACTCCTTCACAAATCCCTTCTTATATAGCATTTTTTGTACTTTCTGTGGTTATAATTGCCGGAGTTGTTTTAATAACTGAGGCTCGCAGAAATATTCCCGTTTCATATGCAAAAAGAGTAAGGGGTATGAAAATGTATGGAGGTGTTTCAACTTATTTGCCCTTAAGCGTTAATCCAGCCGGAGTTATACCAATTATTTTTGCTTTATCTATACTTTTATTCCCAGGGATGATAGCTAGTTATTTTGGCACTTATGCCGGAATGGTTGGTAGTATAGCTACAAACGTTGGTTGGTTTTTTAACAATGTTTGGATACACGGAGTTTTGTATTTCTTATTAGTTATTCTCTTTACGTATTTCTATACGGCGGTAACCTTTGATCCTAAAACAATAGCCGAAAATCTGCAAAAAATGGGAGGATTTATTCCGGGAGTAAGACCAGGAAAATCAACAGCTGATTTTATGAAGCATATTTTAAATAGGGTGTTGTTTACAGGTGCAATATTTTTAGGATTAATAGCAATATTGCCATCAATTGTAGCGGGGCTCACGGGCGTTACAGGATTTACATTTTTGGTTGGTGGCACATCGCTTTTAATCGTTGTAAGCGTGGTACTAGATACAGTTAGACAAATCAATGCGCAGTTACAAATGCGCGAATACGAGACCTTTTAATATTAAAAAATATAAATCGCTAATGCGATTTAAATAATTAATAGCTCGGTCGGAATAAAAGTATTCATTCAAGAAAAATAAGAATAAATTCTTATTTTTCTTTCATTCATATTTTCACTCCTCCCTCGCTCATTATTATAAAAAAGAAAGATGAACAAACAAGTCATTATTTTATTTGGACCTCCTGGAGCTGGAAAAGGAACTCAAGCGCAGATATTAGCTGATAAAACCGGATATTATCACTTTGAATCCAGTAAGGTTATAGAGGCTTGTTTTAAAAATGAAAGTCCGGAAAAGGTTTTTGAAATAGATGGTCAGACCTTTAAGGTTGGAGATGAAATGGAAAGGTGGGAGTCTGGCCTGTTAAATAGTCCGCCGTTTGTTGTTTCTTTGATGGTGGAAAAAATAAAAGAATTGGCTAGCGAAGACAAATCGATTATTTTTTCTGGTTCGCCGAGGACAGTTTATGAAGCGGAAAAAGAAATACCTCTCTTGAAAGAACTTTACGGTTTAGAAAATATTAAATTTATATTGTTAAGCATTACAGCCGAAACAACGATTTTTAGAAATTCTCACAGAAGGATTTGCGAACTTATTCGTCACTCAATTCTATTTAGTCCAGAGACAGAAAAATTAACAAAGTGTCCTTTAGATGGATCGGATTTAGTTAGAAGAAAAGGATTAGATGAGCTTGAAACAATTAAGAAAAGGCTAGAGGTTTTTAAAGCGGAAACTCTTCCCGTTGCAGAAACCATTGAAAAATATGGTTTGCAGCTAAAAAGGATAAATGGAGAGCAAACCGTGGCAGATGTTGATAAAGATATTGTTGAGGCCATAAAGTAAGGTCTCCAATGGTGGATAAATAAATGATAAATATCAAAACAAAAGAAGAAATAGAAATAATTAGAGAGGGTGGAAAAATTTTAGCTGCCGCTATCAAAAGTTTAGAAAAAATAGTAAAGCCCGGCATTACGACTCTGGAATTGGACAGAGCCGCCGAGGCTTTTATTTTATCTCGCGGAGCAAAGCCGGCCTTTAAGGGTTACGACGGTTTTCCCTATTCTTTGTGTGCTTCGGTAAACGAGAATATTGTTCACGGATATCCTTCAAATTATGTTTTAAAAGAGGGCGACGTATTAAAATTAGATCTTGGAGTTTTGTACAAAGGTTTTAATACTGATTCGGCTGTAACGGTTGCCGTTGGAAATGTTTCTTTTGAGGATAAAAGATTGATAAATGCAACAAAAAAATCTTTAAGATTGGGCATTAAAAAAGCAAAAATTGGTAATACGACAGGAGACATTGGAAATACAGTTCAGAGATTTATAGAAGACCAGGGCTTTGGGATTGTGAGGGATTTATGTGGCCACGGAATAGGAAAGGAAGTTCATGAAGATCCGAGGGTTTTAAACTATGGCAAAAGGGGAACAGGAGAAAAATTAATTGAAGGAATGGTTATTTGTATTGAGCCTATAGTTACGGCCGGAGATTATACCTTAAAAAGATCTGCTGACGGTTACGGTTATGCTTCAAGGGACGGATCTTTGTCTGCCCATTTTGAACACACTATCGCTATTACAAAATCTGGTCCTAAGATTTTAACAGAAATATAAAATATTTTTTATGAAAACCACCTTTTAATTGAGGTGGTTTTTTGCTTGTGGTATAATAATTCAATATAAAATTAAACATATAATATGAAAAAACTTGTTATTATTTCAGTGTTGCTGTGCTCATTTTTATTAGCCCCTGTTTTTGCTTCAGCTCAAACTGCATCAACTCAAACGCCATTAACACAACAATTGATTCAACTGTTCACTAAAATAATTACGCAACTCACACAGGAGATACAGCAAATATTAACTCAGCATCCTGCCACTACAACAACTCAAGCAACTCCATTCCACCCAAACAACCGCTGGTTGGCAAACATTTCACTAACAATGATTTTGGTTTTTCTTTTCAATATCCCAGTAATTTGAAATTTACAACTCCCGTTGCTCAGCCGCCTGCATTATTCGTGGCGCAAACTGGCAGCGCAAATTCAGAGGACAACCTGTTTACGACAACTGTGAATTCTGAAGATTTGTCCACTTGTAGCGGGGGAATTATAGGCGGTAAGGTTGCAACAAATTTTACGATAAACGGGATTACATTTTATAAATCAACTGGTACCGATGCGGCCATGGGAACAGAAAGTATGATGGTCCAATATTCTACGTTTAAAAATGGAAAATGCTATTTAATTGGGCTGCAATATTTTACTCATAATTGTGATAATTATTTGCCCATAGTATCGGGTAATACCCAACAGGCGCAAAGTTATAATAATTGTTTGGCAAATAACAAATCAGCCGAAGCTCTTTCTGGTATTTTAGATACTATTGTTTCCACCTTTAAACTTAATCAAAACATGGCTCAAACCCTAGCTCCAACTTGCAGCATTCAAACAGATGAGCAGTCTTATAAGCTGGGAGATGTTATAAATTTAACCTGGCAGTCTCAAAATGCAACGGGCATTTTTTGGAATCAACCGCTTGATACCGGAGGTATAAGAAAAAATATCGTTCCGCCACAAGGGAATCCATCAGACAGTGGAAACGCGTCAACCGTGGCAAATATTGAAGGAAGCCAGACAATAGATCTTAAGGTCTCTGGTCTCGGTGGAGTTGCAGATTGTTCGACCAATATTAATGTGATTTATTCAAGTGTTGTGCCCTCACTTACAATAGATAGCGGCACAATTTCATCAATTTCTGGTCCAACGGGAAATTCAGATGTTGTTCTAAAAGGGACGGCGACTAATGGAGCATTATATAACGATTCCATAAACATTGTTTTATTTAATGCAAATTACGCAGGTCCGTTTGACGAGGCAACAATTTATCAATCTGCCCTTAATCAAAATCGTGGCAATCAATGGTTCTCCGGTGGTGTTGGTCCTGATTTAAGAGATGATAATCTTCTATTTGAAAACTGGTCAACCAAAACTTATGCGCCAGCTGGAACAACTAGCGTGAGGGTGCTTGCATATCCCTTATATTCGTCATCAATAACTTCTCCAACGCAACCAATCGTGAATAAAATCATTACTTTAACCTCAGCGCAATAATTCGATAAATTATATGAAAAATTTAATTGTTGCAAATTGGAAAATGAATCCTCAAACCTATATAGAGGCTGAGGGCTTAATAAAAAATATTATTAAGCATGTAAAAGGATTAGGCAGCATAGATATTGTGATTTGCCCTCCTTTTACGTGGTTAACAGATTTTTCTCATAAAAATAAATCGTCTCTTTCCTTCGGCGCCCAAGATGTTTTTTATGAGGAAAAAGGAGCCTATACTGGAGAAATATCTCCTGAAATGCTTAAAAGTTCTGGGGTAGATTATGTCATCGTTGGCCATTCAGAAAGGAGAAAATATTTTAATGAAACAGATGAAATTATTAATAAAAAAATAAAGAAGGCGCTGGAAGTTGGGTTGAAGACTATTTTATGTATTGGCGAAACATCAGAAGAGCGACGCGCTGGAAGTACGAATGAAATTTTAGAAAAACAAATAAGGCAAGGATTGTTGGGAGTTGAAAATTTAGAAAATTTAATCATTGCCTATGAGCCGGTTTGGGCGATTGGAACCGGAAATAATTGCTCGATCGAGGACGCAAAAACATCGATTGATTTTATAAGAAAATTTGTTAAACCCGACCTCGGGGTTCTTTATGGTGGCAGCATAAACAGCGAAAACTCCGGTGCATACATAAAAGAAGCCGGCGCGAATGGTTTATTGGTAGGTGGGTCGTCGCTTGATGCAGCAGAATTTGTAAAAATAGTAAAATCAGCTGAATAATCTAAATATTAAAAAATTGACAGAGATGTCAATTTTTTGTATGGTGAGGATATGGAGAACAACATATTAAATACTGGACACTTTTTTAGTCCGAGCAAGGGCAATTTAACCTTAGAACAGGTTATAAAAGAGATTTTCGGTTATATGCAGGAGTCCCCGGAAAATCAATATGAAGTCATAGTTGGATGCGATTCGCCATCATCTGAGAAGCCATTTTTTCCAATTGCAATTGTGGTTTTGCGGACAGGTTTTGGCGGAAGATTTTTTCTAAAGAAAATGCATTACCCTGATTCAGCTTTGAAAAGATTTGCGAATGTCCCGACTAATTGGAAAATGAGAATCTTGCAGGAAGTTTATTTATCTTGTGAACTGGCTTTAGCATTGAAAGAAGAGTTAGAAAAAGAAAATAAATTAGGATTAAAATATTTATTTGAATATATACACGCCGATGTGGGGGAGCGAGGCAAAACAAAAGAAATGGTGAAAGAGGTTACAGGATTAATTGTTAGTAATGGGTTTACGCCAAAAATAAAGCCGTATTCATTTGCCGCAACAGTTGTTGCAGATAGGTACACCTAAAGCAAAGTTAAAGCTTAAAAATATAAATTTAAATTAACCGCCGAAAGGCGATTTTTTGTTCCATCGTGTCTTAATTGACACGATTTTTTACATATGTTATGATATGAAATTATCGGTTTAGTACTTTTATAATTTTTTGGCTGCATCTTTGAGTAAATTTCAATGTTTTTTCAAAGATGCAGCCAAACCAGAGCTGCATAAATGCAAGAAAGAGGAGGAAAAGACATTATGGAAAACGAAGAAATGACAGTGTTGATGGCAGAAAAAGGTTTGTCGGGCATAAAGGTGGTTTTGAATGGGGGCAGTGATGTTATGGAATCTGCCACCATTCCTTTCCGGTGGTTTTTCGACGACAAGACAATTGAAGAGCAGCCAACACATCTTTTGGTTATAGATCAAAGAGCCTGGGAGTTGGAGAAGGGAGACAGCACAATGCTTGGAGAAAGAGCAATTATCCCAATATCCAATGGCTCAGATTTTATACAGTTTAATGCGCCGGGTAGACACAGGATTACATTTATTGCCTTTAAGGATCCTGCGCGGACTACTAAGCAGGAAGAGGGTAATGATTTTGACGGATGGACGCAGAAAGTTTTGAAACAACGTGGTCGGAATGAATACAGTTTTGCTATGAACCTTCAGGAAGTTATTTGCAGGCGCAATCTAACTGGAGAGTTCGGTTGCCCGTTAACCGTGTTGGCCATCGGGTTGGTTGAGGTCGATGTTCCAAAGGAGTTTTTCGCCACGCGTCCGGAATCGGGAATAAGCCGTGCTATTTGGTGCTGGGCGAACCGCTGGTTCGAGTATACCCCGCAAGACGAGTGCGCTTATAGGAAGCGCTTGATACTCGCTTTCACTTTGCAGTTGCCCCTAATGATTATTGGGCATGTATTAAAATATGCCTTTGCGCTTGTATGCAGTATTTATTTGCCGATTGCGCGCATCGTCACTTTTTATTTCGGCTACCGGCCAGTCTTTCTCTTCGCAGGATTTCCCGAACTTTGGGCGTGGGAGTTTGAGCCCGACAACGTGGATTGGGACTTAAGAAAATACGGCAGAAAGAGTTACGCTGTGTGGAATTATAAAAACGATAAGACCACATACATGCCAATTACCTTGTTTGAGCTGACTTTCCTTGTTGGTTTCGGCTTCCTAATGATTGCTATCCTGTATGACGCATTACGTTCCAAGACACTACACGATAGGATCGGTAATTATGTAGTGGAGGTGATACTCTTTTTGGTGACGATTGTTTTTCTGGTTAAAACCAAATTGATTGATCGCAGTAAATGGTGGAAAAAGCTATGCGAGAGGACTTCTGAGCGCGCAACAGAGCGGGCGTTGATGTCTAAGATGGTTGTTAGGTCCCCTGATGAGACGGTTAAATCCAAGCCGGATTTTTACTTCGAGTGGCTGAGAGAGTTTTCCAGCGCATCAAATGTGCCGAAGCACGTTACGTTTAAGGACTTGCCCCCGGCATTCAAGGGGGCTAGAATCCATAATTTTCGGGCAAAATTCTGGGACATAAAGAGTCGGGTTTGCCGACCTTTTCCGCGGTAAGCGGTAAGATTTAAATTCCATGAGGCGTTCGCACATCCGTGTGTGTCCGCCTCTTTTTTTATTTATAATTATTGCAGGAAATTATTTTTTGATGTAAAATATAAGAATGAAATCGTCGGAATTGCGAGAAAAATATCTAAATTTTTTCAAAACAAAGGGGCACAAAATAATTCCTAGTGCTTCTTTGATTCCAGAAAATGACCCGACTGTTTTGTTTACAACCGCTGGAATGCATCCATTGGTTCCATTTTTATTGGGGCAAAAACATCCCGACGGAAAAAGACTAACAAGCGCGCAAAAGTGCATAAGAACCGGAGATATTGATGACGTTGGAGACGATACTCATTTAACGTTTTTTGAAATGTTGGGCAATTGGTCTTTGGGTGATTACTGGAAAGAAGAGGCGATTAAATTTAGCTTTGAATTTTTAACAAAGGAATTAAAAATTCCGTTAGAAAGATTAGCGGTGTCGTGTTTTGTCGGAGATGAAAATGCGCCGAGAGACGAAGAGTCTGCAGAAATTTGGGAATCTTTGGGAATTAAAAAAGAAAGAATTGCTTTCTTGCCCAAAGAAGATAATTGGTGGGGTCCGGCAGGAAAAACAGGTCCATGCGGTCCGGATACAGAAATGTTTTATTGGAAATTAAACGACGAGCCGGCTCCGAAAGAATTTAAACCGGAAAATAAAAATTGGGTTGAAATTTGGAATGATGTTTTTATGCAATATGTAAAAGATGAAAGCGGAAATTATATGGGTGCTGAACAAAAAAATGTTGATACAGGAATGGGCCTGGAAAGAACTTTAGCGGTTTTAAATGGAAAAGAAAATGTTTTTGAAACAGATTTATTTTTACCGATAATAAGTAAAATTGAAGAACTGTCTGGGAAAAAATATATTGATAATAAAAAATCTTTTAGAATTTTAGCTGATCACATAAAAGCTTCGGTATTTCTGGCAGCAGAAGAAATTTTGCCTTCGAATATTGAGCATGGTTATATTTTAAGAAGATTGTTGAGAAGGGCGATAAGACACGGAAGAATCTTGCAAATGCCAAAAGATTTTTTAACTAATTTAATAAAAGAGGTTGTGAATATTTATAAAGATGCGTATCCAGAATTAGCAGAAAGTGAGGGTGGGGTTATTTTTGTTGTGCGACAAGAAACGGAAAAGTTTGCCGAAACTCTGGAAAAAGGATTAAAGGAGTTTGAGAAATTAAACAAAATATCAGGCAAAGATGCTTTTGATTTGTACCAAACTTACGGTTTTCCGATTGAGGTAACAGAAGAATTAGCTAAAGAAAAGGGATTGAATGTTAATACCGAAGAATTTAAAAAAGAATTTGAAAAACATCAAGAACTTTCAAGGACAGCTTCGGCGGGAATGTTTAAAGGGGGACTGGCTGATCATTCGGAGATGGTAACAAAATATCATACAGCAACTCATTTGCTTTTAGCCGGATTGCGAAAATTTTTAGGAGATGAGGTTTATCAAAAAGGCAGCAACATAACTGCCGAAAGATTAAGATTGGATTTCTCTCACAAAGAAAAAACGACCAGTGGACAAATAAATGATGTAGAAAATTTTGTAAATGATATAATAAAAGAAGATTTACCAGTTTCTTTTGAAGAAATGACTTTAGAAAGAGCTAAAGAGTTAAATGCTATGGGAGTTTTTGAATCAAAATATGGCGAAAGGGTTAAGGTTTATACTATTGGTTCAGATGACAATGTGGTCAGTAGGGAAATATGCGGCGGACCTCACGTTGAAAGAACAGGAATTTTAGGACACTTTAAGATTCAGAAGGAAGAAAGCTCCTCATCCGGGGTGCGAAGGATTAAGGCAATTTTAGAATAATTTTTTTCAATAATATAATGGGCGCGTATTCGCCTGAAATTATAAATTAAAAATAAATAAATTATGCCAAGAAAAATTTACGACATAAAGCCACCAAAATTGGTTCATAAAATAGAAAAGGGATCAAAAGAATCTTTGGTTGACGTTAAAGAAAAAAAGCATAGCGTAAGTCGTAAGAAAGAAAAAAAATCTATTTGGCTTCCTGTATCAACTGGCGTTTTAGTAATTCTCTTTCTTGTAGGAATTTATTTGTTTTTTAAATTACCGAAAGCGGATGTTACTATTTGGCCTAAGGTAGACACATTAAGTTTTCAGCAAACAGTAACGGCAGACAAATCTGCCACGTCGGTTGATTCTACGAAAAATGTTATTCCGGCCCAATATTTCCAATCATCAAAAACAAGTGCGCAAGATTTTCCGGCTACCGGAAACGCAGATAACGTAGGGCAAGCGACTGGAACAATAACAATATACAATAAATATGATCCGCCAACGGCGTTTACCTTTAAATCCGGTACGCATTTTATGTCTGATTCTGGGAAACTTTTTATAGATTTGCAAAAAATTTCAATTCCTGCAGCAAAAAAATCTGGAAGTAAAATTACGCCCGGATCAGTTCAGGTGACCGTACAGGCCGTAGACGGAGGAACTGACTATAATATAGCGCCTTCTAACTTTTCAGTGCCAGGATTAAAAGGAACTGCGTCTTATTATAGTATTTATGCTACATCTACGAGTGCAATGACAGGCGGTTATACTGGTAATGTTAAAAAAGTGACAGATGATGATATTCAGGGGGCTAAAGACGTTTTGACCCAAAAAGCAACATCAGATGCCATGGCTGATTTGAAGAGCCAAATTTCATCTGATTATGTGTTGCTAGATAACGCAGCTTTATCTAATGTGACAGACGCTTCTACTCAAACAAAATCAGGAGCCATCGCCGATACTTTTAATTATAGTGTGACTGTTCAGGCGAGCGCTTTAGCGTTTAAAAAATCAGATATAAATCAATTTGTAAATAATTATATTAATTCTCAAATGCCGGTTGGAAAAACTTTATTAGATAACAGTCTAAAGGTAGATTATTCTTCTAGCGTAATTGATATTTCTGGTGGTAAAGCAACTCTTAATTTGAATATTTCATCTGGCATCTATCAGGGTATCGATAAAAATTCTATTGGGTTGTCGGTGCTGGGCGAGAATGCTAATCAGATTAAGCAAACAATAAATAATAATTTAGGGGATCAAGTCTCTAACATACAAATAAAATTCTGGCCATTCTGGGTCGTTTCAGCTCCTAATAACCAAAGCGCAATTAACGTCTATTTAAAATTTCAATAGTCGTCAGGCCGTTCCATAATTATATAGAAGACATTAAGGCCTTGCGTTATTTGTGTTAAAATCATAATTATTGAATTTAAGCTTGACCTTTTAAAGTTAATTTGCTAATATATTATTATTGCCGAGTATAGCTAGAAAAATGTGAATATTTTTATTTGTATTTTTAGAGCGACCCGGACAACAAAGGGCCTTAAGCCCTTTATATTCTAAATAATGCAACAAGACCCGGGGGGTACCCCAAAAAACAATCAAGTTATAAAAACCGAAGGAAGGGTTATAGAAGCTTTACCAAACGCTTTTTTTAAGGTAGTATTAATTGACGGTAGAGAGATCATGGGTTTTCTTTCTGGAAAAATGAGAATGAATAGGATTACTATTTTGCCGGGCGATAAGGTATCAATAGAGATGAGTCCATACGACGGAGAAAAAGGCAGGATTGTTTATAGGTTAAAGTAAAAATTTTAATAATTTATTTTTAAAACCTTTGTGGTTTTAAGTTTTTTTTAAAAAAAATGAAAGTTAAGCCATCAATAAGAAAAATTTGTAATGACTGTAAAATCGTCAGAAGAGAGGGGAGGCTTTATGTTATTTGTAAAAAAAATCCAAAACACAAACAAAGACAAGGTTAAATAAAATCATGCCAAGAATTGCTGGGGTAAATATACCCGAAAACAAAAGAATAGAAATTTCGCTGACCTATATCTATGGAGTAGGCAGGTCTTTGAGTAAGCGCATTTTAGAAGAATTAAAAATAGATATAAATAAAAAGGCATCCGATTTATCTCCAAAAGAAGTTAATGATTTGAAAGACTATATAGAGAAAAAGTACAAGATTGAAGGAGATCTTAGAAGGCAGATTATGATAAACGTAAAAAGATTGAAAGATATAGGAGCATGGCGTGGATTGAGGCACGTTAAGGGATTGCCAGTCAGAGGACAAAGAACAAAAACCAATAACAGGACAGTTCGTGGTAATGTTAGAAAGACAATGGGTTCTGGCAGGAAGCCAGCAGCGGCGCCAACCTAAAATATTGTTAAACCTAAAAGCAAAAATTCAAAACGTAAACTTTATATGCGCTTAGCGCATAAAATATAATGGGAAAAAAGCATATAATCGAAACAAATCAAGAAGAATCAATAAAGGAGCAAGAAAAAATTGATAAAACAGTTGCTAAAGAAGGGGCCAAGGCGGCTTCAACAAAATTAACTGCAGCCGGAGGTCAAGGCGGTAAAATTTATATTTCTTCTTCTTACAATAACACAATATTAACTCTTACTAATTCAAGGGGTCAGGTTTTAGCATGGAAGTCAGCAGGATCGGTGGGTTTTAAGGGAGCTAAGAAGTCCACTTCATTTGCCGCTTCAAGAGTGGCAGAAACCATAGCCACTATATGCAAGAAGATAGGCGTTGTTGATAAAATAGAGGTTTTGATTAAGGGTATTGGAGCTGGCAGGGAATCTGCCGTAAGAACACTGATAACGCAAGGTTTAAATGTTGTTTCAATAAAAGACGTGACGCCAATTCCTCATAATGGATGCAGGCCTAAAAAAGTAAGGAGGGTTTAACCTGCCTGCCGGTAGGCAGGTAAAAAATATGCAATACGATCAATGTAAAACTTGTAGACGATTAGGACAAAAACTCTTATTAAAGGGCGATCGTTGTTTTTCGCCAAAATGCGCCATGGTAAAAAGAGCTTATGCTCCCGGACCTCAAAGAAAAAGAAAAGGTGGCAATCCATCAGAATATAAAAAGTCATTAGACGAGAAGCAGACTCTAAAAAGATGGTATGGGCTTTCTGAAAAGCAATTTAAAAGATATGTGGCAGAATCTCTTGCAAAAATGGATAAGGTTGATGACGTATCAGCCGAGCTTATCAGAAAATTAGAAAAGAGACTAGATAATACTATTTTTAGATTAGGATTTGCAAAAACAAGACCTCAGGCAAGACAGCTTGTATCGCATAGTTATTTTTTAATAAATGGCAAGTCTGTTAATATTCCGTCCTATCAGGTCAAAAAGGATGATGTGATCGGCATAAAGGAACATAAAAAGTCAAAGGGAATATTTAAGGAATTAGTGAATGAGTTAAAGAGAAGAGAAGTTCCTGTGTGGTTATCATTAAATAAAGATAAATTAGAAGCAAAAACAATCGGAGAGCCAAGCTTAGAAGAAGTTAAGCCTCCGGCAGAGCTTTCGTTAATATTCGAGTTTTATTCACGTTAATTTTAGGTTTTAGCAAGTGGGGTGATAGTCCTTCGACAAGCTCAGGACTGATATCCACAAACTAAAAGCTAACAAACAATGATTCCTCTTCCGTTACCCCCAAAAGTAATTCAAAAGAAGAAAAACCAAGCGGTTTTTGAAGTAGAAGGATTATATCCTGGATATGGTGTTACCGTTGGTAATGCCTTGAGAAGGGTTTTATTGTCATCTTTACAGGGAGCAGCCGTAACAGAAGTTAAAATAAAAGGAGTCCCGCACGAATTTTCAACAATCCCAGGTGTCTTAGAAGACACGATAATGATACTTTTGAATATAAAGAATTTAAGATTTAAAATTTTTGAAGGTGAGGCTCAAAAAGTCCAGTTAAAAGTGAAAGGAGACGGCGAAGTTAAGGGTTCAGATTTTAAATGTCCTTCCCAAATAAAACTAATAAATTCAGATTTTCATATTGCAACAATTACAGATAAGAAAACAGAATTAGATATTGAAATTACCGTTGAGAAAGGAATAGGATATGTGCCTAAAGATCAAATAAAAATAAAGAAAGGGGAAATAGGGTCTATTGTAGTAGACGCAATATTTACTCCTATAAAAAATGTAAATTTTCAGGTTGAAAATATGCGCGTAGGAGACAGAACAGATTTTGACAAGTTAAGTTTAGAAATTGAAACAGATGGTACGATTACTCCAGAAGAGGCATTTTTTGAAGCTTGTGATATTTTAATAAAACACTTCAATATTATTTTTGAAGGTAAAGCAGGCGACGAAAAAAAGGAAATTGCATCTGAAAAAGAAGTAGAGGGAGAAACCGATATAACTAAGTTGGCAGTTGAAGATTTAAAATTAACCGGCAGAACGCTTAATGCTCTTGTGAATAACGGCGTGAAAACTGTGGGTGGAATTATTAGAAAATCAGAGAAAGGTTTAGGTGAATTAGAGGGCATGGGCGACAAAGCAATTTCAGAGATAAAAAGAAAAATTAAAAAACTTGGATTAGAGTTGAAATCCGAAGAATAGAAATTGCTAAAGCAATTTATATAATTACGTCGCTCGGTCGGAATGAAAATAAATTTTCACTCCTCCCTCCCTAGAAATTATAAAATAAAAAGATATGAGAAAGTTAAACAAAGGCAGAAAATTTTCAAGAAAGATTGGACCAAGAAATGCCCTTTTGAGGGTGCTGACTAATAATTTTTTATTGCATGAAAAAATAAAAACTACAGAAGCTAAGGCAAAAGAGTTAAGATCTATTGCTGAAAAAATGATTACAAAAGCTAAAAATATAAATTTAGCAAATAGAAGGATATTAGCCAAAGATTTAACACCATCGTTAACAAAAAAAATAATCGATGACATAGCGCCAAGATATAAAGAAAGAAAAGGAGGCTATACAAGAATTATTAAGTTGGGTCCTAGAAATTCAGACGGAGCCCATATGGTAATTATAGAATTGGTTAAATAGTTAAAACATGAAAACCGTTAAACAAGTTAAACAAATAGAGAGAAAAGTAATTTCAATAGATGCAGAAAATAAATCTTTAGGCAGATTGGCCGTTGAAGTGGCTGTTTCATTGCGCGGGAAAAATAAACCAAGTTTTGTGCCATATAAAGACATGGGAGACACTGTTTTGGTAAAAAATATTGATAAAATGAAATTTACCGGAAATAAATTAGAGAATAAAAATTATTTTCATTTCACGGGATATCTAGGAAATTTAAAAAAGGCAACATTAAAGGAATTTTTGATTAAAAGAGGTCCGAGGGAAGTTTTAAGAACTGCTGTAATGGGCATGCTTACAAAGAACAAATTGAGAGCAAAACAAATTAAAAGATTAAGATTTGAGTAAAAATATGGCAGAGAAAAAAACTACAAAAAAAATAGTTAAGAAGGTAGAAGACAAGCCAGTTATCGTTGACGTTGTAAAAGAGGAAAAGGAAATAAAGTCTCCAGTTTTTGAAGCCGAACAAAATACAATAACAGATGATATGGGAGATGACGATATTTCTGAGGAAATTGCAAAATCAATAAAAGAAACAGCCGGCAAGCCAGACAGATATTTTGAAGCAATTGGCAGAAGGAAAACAGCTGTTGCCAGGGTGCGTCTTTTTACGAAAGGAGATAAAGAATTTATTGTGAATGATCAGCCATATGAGAAATATTTTCAAACAATAGAAGATCAGGAGTCAGCCGTTGCTTCAATGAAGAAAATGAAATGTTTAGATAAGTTTAGAATAACAGTTGTGGTTAAGGGTGGAGGGCACAGGGCTCAAGCAGAGGCAATCAGGCATGGTACAGCTAGAGTATTAGTTGACTTTAATGCAAACTTTAGAAAAAGATTGAGAAAAGCAGGATTTTTAACAAGAGATCCAAGAATGAGAGAAAGAAAGAAATTTGGATTGAGAAGAGCAAGAAGAGCACCTCAGTGGGCCAAGAGGTAAAACAAAAAACTCCCGCTCGGGAGTTTTTTTGTTGCTTGGCCCACTGAGGTGGAGGAGGGGTCGGGAGGAAGAATTCCGCCCGTGTAGGAAAATAGCGAAGCGTTAGAAACCTTGGGTTTCTAAGGAGTGAGCTATGCGAACGACACCACATTGGGCAAAAAGATAATAATAAAAAAGCCGCCTTTGGGCGGCTTTTTGTTTTACCCCACTAGGCGGGGTTTGACATTTTATTGATAATTGATAGGCTCTAGACTAGCAGTCTGTCATGGTATAATGACAAAATGTTAGTAAATAGTCTCAAAAAATCTAAATTATCGACATTTAAAATTAAAAAAATTATTGAACACTTTTGTTTGGATATTAACGCCTCCAAAGCAGCTCCTCTGGTGGGCGTAAATCGCAACACGATAAATTACTGGTACAACAGATTTCGTGTGGCAATTTATGCTCATCAGCACAAAGAATTTGAAAAGATTTTCGGTGAAGCGGAAGTGGACGAATCATATTTTGGAGCAAGGCGCAAACGCGGATTTCACGGCAAGCTGAAACGCGGACGAGGCACGCAGAAGCAACCGGTGTTCGGAATACTGAAACGCAACGGACATGTTTACACGGAAATTGTTCCTAACTGTAAAAAAGACATTCTGCAAAGCATTATCAGAGGGAAAGTAGATAAATCAGCAGTAATTTATTCGGACAGCTGGCGTAGCTATGACGGACTTGTTGATGTAGGATACGACAAACATTTCAGGGTTAATCACGGAGACAATGAATTTGCAAGGAAAGGTACAGGTATTCACATCAACGGCATTGAAAATTTCTGGAGCTTCACCAAACGTCGACTGGCTAAATTTAATGGTGTAAAAAAGAATTTCGAACTGCATCTTAAAGAGTCAGAGTGGCGCTACGGAAAAACAAATGATACAATGAAAAAAGAATTGTGGAAAATTATTAAAAAATATTATTAAATTAATCGGCTACTTTGACTAGTCTTGCTAGTCTAGAGCCATTGATAATATTACGCCAGCACCTAAAAAATTTAACCTACCTGCCGGTAGGCAGGTTTCCGAACAACTCGGATTATTTTGGGTGATTGTGTAAAATAAAGGAGGACAACAAAATGTCTACCGAAATAGAGCAGGAGAAGAGTGAAAACGCTTTAGCTGGTGTGAATTACAAAGAGATTAAGCCGTTTAAAGATTTGATGGTTGATGTCGGACGCAGGACGTTGCATCTTCCTGAGGAGAGGGGAGTTTTTGTTATCCCGACCACCAATGGACACGCAGGCGTATATCAATATCGTGGCAAAGAAGATTGTGCCTGGGTTACGACCAAGGAGGGATTGGGCAATAAAGCTTGGATTGCTATGTTGCTTTGCCAGCAGGGCCTTGAGGACCCTACCGGAAATTTCCATTTCGGCGGGATTGGTATCGACACATTCCTAATGGGAGCCAACGACAATGCATGTCACGGCGGTATGCCGGTAATTCTGACCGACGAAGTGTCTTGTGGCGCAGACGAATTTTTTGGGACTCCGCAGGCCAATGCCTTGGCTATGAGTTTCGAGAAGGCATGCGTTGATCACGGTTGTGCGTTGGTTCAAGGAGAATCGCCGGCCTATTCATATCTCATGAGCGCTAAGTCACCGGTGAAATTTGCTCCTTCGCTCAGCGTCAACGTTATCGGAATTGTTACGCCAGCCCGTCACTATGTTAGTGGAGAAAAAGTTAAGCCCGGTGACGTTTTAATTGGAGTACCTTCGTCTGGTCTGCATGCGAATGGAATTTCGCCGACAATCCGGAATGTGATGAAATTATCCGATGGTTTCCTAACTAAGCTAAACGGCAGAACCGTTGGCGAGGAAGCTCTTATCCCTACGCGTTCGTATGTTGGATTTGTTGAGGCGCTACTTGAGGCCGAGATCGACGTCCACGCTTTTGTACCCATAACTGGTGATGGCATTGCAAAATTAGCTGGGGACAATCGGTATCATTACAGTGTGCACAGCTGGCCGGCCGAACACAATATTCCGCCGTTGTTCCGGTTTATGTTGGAGGTTGGCATGTCGAAAACAAATGTTGCCAAAACTTACAACAACGGGATTGGCTACGTAGTCATTGTTCCCAAGAAAGAAGTTTCGAAGGTTCTGAATATCGGAAATAGTACACTAATTACCGGTGGCGATGGTTTCTATTACCCGATGGTTATTGGAGACGTAGAAGAAAAGAAAGGCGAAGATGGGGTGTATTTTGCCCGTTGGGATTTGCATCTCCCGCCTCCTGGCATGGATTAGCCCTAAAATAATTTTTCATTAAAGTAGTCAAGCCCTAACGATACGGTTTCGTGGGGCTCTTTTTTTTGCATAAGCATCCTGTCAAATAGCGTTTTTAACACGAATCCTCGCAAATGGTAACATTTTTCGTGTTCGAAAAATATTATTTGCGAGGAGGTTATCTCAAAATGCTACCATTTGGCAGGATTTTCAATTTAACGGGATCTGCAATAAAATAAAAACCCTTATTAAGGGTTTTTTAAAAAATACTTTGCAAATTATTATTGCTAGGAGGTAATTTTTTCTGAGACTAGCAATATTTTGTTATTTAGAATATAGAGTTTGCCTGCTTGCTGGTCGAAAAATATTTGAGGATTTTCGAGAGTTATATTTTCAGTAGACGATACGGCTATTGTCTGCGGTAGGGTTGTAGAGTTAATTTTTCCACGATAATCTATTTCAGAAATTATTATTTTATTGCCGACGGTGAAAATAAGATTGCTATCATTTAGCCAAACACAACTGCCGATTTGTTTAGTTGAACCGTACAGCTTGTTTTGTGTAAGGGGCTCGGTTGAAATTGGAGAGATAAAAATATTATTATTGTCATAATAAACTATATTGATTCCGTCGGGAGAAATTATGGCCCCCTTTGCTGGTGAATAAAAAGTGCTTAACTCGTTAGTTTTAATATTTAAAGATAGCAGTTCATTATTGGCTATTACAAAAATATTATTATTGTCGGTTATTATTTGATATGAGCCCGCCTTGTTTATTTTTATGGCGGTTAAAGTAATTTTTACTGGTGTTGACGATAGGTTTGTTTGGTCTGACTTGTATATAAATCCATCAGCACCAAGCCAAATTACGTTATTATTTTGCAAGGCAAACGCGACTATTTTTTTTAGCAAAGGCGTCGATTTCTGAACAGCGGTTAGGTTTGCGTTTACCAGGGCGTTCGAATAATATAAATTATTATTTTTTATAATGAATTTATCCTGACTTATAAACGGAGATATAGCGGTATCTTTAACAATATTAAATTGTATATTTTTTTTGATTAAAAGGATATTTTCTAGCTTTGTAACTTGCTCTTCGAGGACTGGTATGGTCTTAGAGTAGTCGTAGTAGCCGCTTTTTTTAACTAAAACAGAATGTTCGTCTGGTAATAAGCTCTGCACAAAGATTGAATTTGAAAATATGCCTGGTTTTTCTTTAATGCCATAGTCGATAATAATTTGATCTGCTGCGGGAAATGTCCTTACGTAAATGCCACCAGTCTCTGTGATTTTCATTTTTTTTAAATCCAACCTGTATCCTATTGAATAAAACACCAAAACTGGCGCTATAATAAAAAAACAGGCGACACAAACAAGTAGTATGATTACGCGAGTTCTTTTTGTCATAATTGTTAAATAATATCATAAATCAGTTATTTTTTCCATGTTTTTTTGTACACTTTACCCCGTTAGAAATATAGTGATAAAGTAATACAACCTAATTCTGTGGATTTCTAACGGGGTTTACAAGATGATTTTTTTAGATTAGGATAAGGGATAAAGAATAGAATTAGAATAAAGTTTTAGAATCCAAAAAAGGAGATGAGTTCAAGTTGCGACGAGGAGGTTGTAGCCCATGCGCTACGCCGACGAAATCGCAACGCAGAAGTCGGCCATTTTTTGGATTCCCTTCGGGCGGGCGAATTAAAATAATCTTCTTCGTTAATCGTCGCTCGCAATGCCTACGGCATTAGGCTCGCTCCTCGCGTCTCGAATATTGCCCTAATTCGCTACCGCTAAAATTATTCTAATTCTATTCTTTATCCCAAGAATATTATGTCCGACAAATTTATTATACAAGGCGGAACGAAATTGTCCGGTTCTATTAGGGTTAATGGTGCTAAAAATTCAGCTTTGAAAATATTAGCTGCGCTTGTTTTGTCAAAAGAAAAATGCAGGATTTTAAATTTCCCATTTATTGAGGATACTTTGGGCGCACTAGATATTTTAAAGGAGCTGGGTGCTAAAGTTGAAATTGATGAAAATAATAAAACGGTTGTAGTTGACCCTTCGTTAATAAATAAAACAAGTTTGGACCCGGTGCTAGTTAGAAAGCTACGAAGTTCAATTTTATTTCCAGGTCCCATTTTAGCAAGGCTTGGAAAAATTGAAATGAGCCATCCGGGTGGGTGTGTTATTGGGCAGAGGCCGATTGATATGTTTTTGGAAGGATTTGAAAAGATGGGCGCGGAGGTCAAATTTTCTGAAGAAGGCTTTGAACTAAAATCAAAGAAGAAAAGGTTATCTGGCGCTGAGATTTTTTTCTCTCAGGTTACGGTTACCGGGACAGAAGCCATGATGATGACAGCTGTTTTGTCTGATGGAAAAACAATTTTGAAAAATTGCGCCATGGAGCCGGAGATACCTGCTTTGGCAGAATATTTAAATAAATGCGGAGCGAAAATAACGGGCGCCGGGACTCCAACAATAGAAATTGAAGGTGTTGAAAAAATTTCAGGTGGAGATTTTAATGTAATTCCCGATAGAATTGAGGCCGGAACTTTTGTTATGATGGGTTTACTGACAAACAGCGAAATTAGGGTTGAGGGTTGTGTGCCCGAGCATTTGGGAGCCGTAATTCCTATTTTGCAGAAAGCAGGTGCCAAGCTCGAAATTGGCGATAATTATATTACTACCAAACCAAGTAAGCTTAAATCTGTCTCAATTGTAACGCATGAATATCCTGGATTTGCAACGGATTTGCAGTCGCCTTATACTTTGCTCATGACCCAGGTTGATGGACAATGCATAATACACGAGTCAATTTTTGAAGGCAGATTGTTTTTTACCGACCAATTAGTTACAATGGGAGCAAATATCATTATGTGCGATCCGCATAGGGTTGTTGTGCACGGTCAAGCGGATTACTCGGAAAAAAATTAACGAGCCCTGATTTGAGGGCGGGAATAACCATGGTTTTAGCGGGAATGATAGCAAAGGGGACAACAACGATTGAAAATGTAATCCAAATTGACCGCGGATATGAAAAAATTGAAGAGCGTTTGCAGAAGTTGGGAGCAGATATTAAACGTATTAAAGTCTAAAAATTAAAATTAGAACCGCTTATTACATAGCTGTAATTCTGCGGAATTAAAAGAACCGCTTATTGCATAGCTGTAATTCTGCGGAATTAAATAAAATTATATTTATGTTTAGTAGTAAAATTGCAATTGATTTGGGTACGTGTAATTCTCTTGTTTACG
Organism: Candidatus Staskawiczbacteria bacterium; assembly: GCA_963756225.1. Taxonomy (GTDB): domain Bacteria; phylum Patescibacteriota; class Minisyncoccia; order Minisyncoccales; family Staskawiczbacteraceae; genus XYD1-FULL-39-28. Next base: position 49,644 of record CAVWMZ010000005.1, on the reverse strand, counting down.
TTCAGGGGAAGGGGGTTGTTTTATATGAACCATCTGTCGTGGCAATTTCTTTAGATCGATAATAAAATTTTGGCGGTAGGAGAAAACGCAAAAGAAATGATTGGCAGAACGCCAGCTGATATAAAAGTTTATAGACCGCTAAAGGATGGAGTTATCGCAGACTACAGAGTTACCAAGGCAATGATTCGTTATTTTATAGATAAGACTAATGTCGGGTTAAAACTGTTTAAACCGGAACTAGTAATTTCTGTCCCGGCTGGAATTACAAGCACCGAACGAAGGGCGGTAATTGAGGCAGCTTTAGCTGCTGGAGCAAAGTCGGTTTATGTTGCCAAAGAGCCCATTTTGGCCGCTATTGGAGCCGGCATCCCGATTAATTCGTGTTCAGGGCATATGATAGTTGATATTGGAGGAGGAACCTCTGAGGTGGCGGTAATCTCGCTGGGTGGAATTGTAACATGGCACTCTATTAGAGTTGCAGGAGATAAAATAGACACGGCAATAAGTGAATACATAAGAAAGAAATACAATTTAGCCATTGGAACACAATCGGCCGAAGAAATAAAAATAAAAGTTGGAACAGCTCTTCCACAGAAAGAACTAAGATTTTTAGAAATACAGGGTAGGGATTTAATTTTGGGTTTACCGAGAAATATAAAAATATCCAATAATGAAGTTTGTGAGGCTATATCGGATGTATTAGCAGAAATTGTTTTAGCCGTAAAACATGTGTTGGCGGAAACGCCGCCAGAACTTTCCGCTGATATAATGAATAAAGGAATTATTATGGCTGGTGGCGGGGCATTATTGCCAAAAATTAATGAGCTGATCGCCCAAAGTACCGGCGTGCCATGTTTTGTGGCAGAGGAGCCACTTTTCTGCGTTGTGAAAGGAACTGGAACTGTTCTTGAGAATCTAGAAGAATATAAAAAAGTTGTTATGTCTAAAAAGTAAGCGAGAGTAGCGAGACTTACCCCGCCCTCTATGCTGTGGTTTTAAAAAAAGTACGAATATAGAGCTTAGAGGGCGGGGTGATGATTATTCACTCCGTTCATAATCATCATGTTAATTGGTCACAAAAAACAATGGGAATTTTTAAAAAATAAGTTTGAGTCAAATCAACTTTCACACGCGTATTTATTTACGGGTCAAGATGGAATTGGAAAAAAAGTATTTGCTATAGAGTTTGCTAAATACATAAACTGTAATGGACAAGAAAAGCCTTGCGGGAAATGCATAAATTGCCAAATGATAGAAAAAAACAGTTATCCAGAATGTATGTTTCTATCGGCTACAGATAAAGATGAAAAGTTTGGTGATGGGGGAGAAATAAAAATTTCAAAAATAAGAGAAGCCCAAAATTTTTTAAGCTATAAGTCGTATTACGGATCTTTTAAAATAGTAATCATAGATGACGCCGAAAAAATGAACCAAGAGGCCCAGAGCTGTTTTTTAAAAACTCTAGAAGAGCCTAAGGGAAAAACATTGATTATTTTAATTTCTTCTAAGCCCGATATGCTTCTGCCGACAATTTTCTCAAGGTGCCAGACAATAAAATTTTCTAAACCTAAGGATTTACCAAAAAATAAAGAAAAATCAGAAAAAGAGCAAGAAATATTAAATGTATTACTTCCCATAATTAATTCAGACTTTGCGGAAAAATTTAAATATGTAAAATCAATAGACTTTGATAAGCAAAAAGCTTCGGAGATTTTAGGAGTTTTGCAAAAATATTTTAGAAATTTATTGCTAGCAGAAGTGGGATTTGATGAAGGTACCGTTAAAGCAACTAAAAAATATTCAATTTCTAAAATAAAAAATATTATAAATCTGATTGAAGATATAAATAATAAATTACTTTTCACAACCGCCAATCCTAAGTTGGCATTAGAGATATTATTAATGGAAGTTTGAGCACGGCGGAGCGAAAACCCAGCCCTCTATGCTAAATATATGGGTTGGTAAAATATAAAACTAATAATTAAATAATTTGTGTATCTTGTTTCTCTAACAGCTTAGAGTGCTGGGTGCTCATTTAATTCGCATATGGCTACTTATAAAGAATTTATAGATAAAGTTAAGCCGGAATTTGAAAAATCCTTTAACTTTTTAGAGCAAGAAATAGCAAAAATAAGAACTTCAAGAGCTTCGCCGGCCCTGGTTGAAGATATTGAAGTTGACGCTTTTGGACAAAAATTTACATTAAAACAATTAGGCGCAATTTCTACTCCGCAAACCAACCAAATAGTTATTCAACCATGGGATATTTCGTATATCGGGCCAATAGAAAAGGCTATTGCTCAATCCGGACTTGGAATGTCGTGTGCTGTTGATAAAAACCTTATCCGTTTAAATTTACCAATGCTTACAGAAGAATACAGACTATCTTTGGGCAAGGTTTTAAATGAAAAGGCAGAGCAGGCGAAACAGGTTATGAGAAGACAAAGAGAGGAAACCTGGAATAAAATTCAGGCAGCTCAAAAGGCAAAAGAAATTTCAGAGGATGATAAGTTTAGAGGAAAAGATGAATTGCAAAAAGTAGTTGATGATTACCAGGAAAAAATAAAAAATTTGGTAGATAAAAAGAAAAACGAATTAGTTTAGTTTTTTAAAAAAAAGCGCCCCTGTTAAAATGATTAACTTTGGCGCATAGCACTGACGGTAACAAGGCTTATGGTGTCTTTTCCCTTTTTAGAACTACATAGGTGCTCGAGTTGCTAGAGCCTCTAGTGATGATACCGACAGCTTCCCAGCCATCAGCTCCAAGCTTGTTGATCGTTTTTTCTAGATCATTTTCCCAGCGCGATTCTGGGGAAGAATCGGCGTTGATAAGCTTGTACTCCCATTTTTTCATAGTTTCCCTTTCGTTGTTGTGCCGCTAATTTAGCGGTGGTGTGCAAAAAGCGAATTTATCGCTATGTCTAATAATAACATATTAGTAAATTATTGTCAATAATGATATCCTCAATTTTAATTTTAATAATAGCTTTTTTAAGTTTAATTGCCCTGATGATTATTCATGAATTTGGGCATTTTATTATAGCTAAAAAATTTGGTGTACGTGTTGATGAATTTGGTATTGGATATCCGCCGAGAATTTTTGGTATAAAAATTGGAGAAACAATTTATTCTATAAACTGGATTCCGTTGGGAGCATTTGTGAGAATTTATGGAGAAGAAGGGGGGCTAGACGATTACAGAAGTTTTTCAAATTTAAAAATATGGAAAAGGGTTTTGATTGTTATTGGCGGAGTGGCTGCATTCTGGATAACTTCAATGATTATTTTTTCTATTGTTTTTGCAATGGGGACGGATTTGCCGGTGGGAGACCAAGACGTGCAAGGATTAATAAATCCACAGGTAAAAATTGTTGCTATTTCAGAGAATTCTCCTGCAAGTCAGGCTGGATTAAAAATTGCAGACACTATAAAAGATATTAAAGTTAATGGCATAGATACAAAAATAACCAAGATCGCGGATTTTCAAAAAATAGCTGGAAATAATAAGGGCAACGAGATAACCTTAACAATTGAAAGGGGCACAAAAGACTTTAATGTAAATTTAACGCCAAGAATTAATCCGCCAGCTGGTGAAGGCTCGGTAGGAGTTGGCCTAGAAAGAATGGCGACATTAATTAAAAAAACTTCTTGGTACATGGCGCCTGTTCAGGGAGTAATTTATACGTGGCAAACAACAGTAAATGCTTTGGCCGGTCTATATTCTACTTTTGCAGATTTATTTTCGCGTAAGGGTTTGCCACAGGGCGCCGCATTTGCCGGGCCATTAGGAATTACGATATTTTTGGCTAACGCCGCAAGTTACGGACTTGGATTCTTTTTGTATTTTATAGGAATGATTTCTGTGCTTGTTGCCATATTTAACTTATTTCCAATCCCGGCCTTAGACGGCGGCAAACTTATATTTTTATTAATTGAAAAAATAAAAGGTAAGCCCGTTTCAGTAAAAGTGGAGCAGGGGATTACTATGACGTGTTTTATAATATTAATATGCCTTTCGCTTTTTATAACAATAAAATTTGATATACCTCGTTTTTATGACTTTATAAAATTATCGCTTTAAATATTCATCACATAAAACCATGTTACAGTCACATTTATTTTATAAAACAACAAAAGAAAAATCAGTCGATACTGAGGCGGCTTCGCATGATTTATTGACTAGGGCCGGATTTGTGGATCAGCTAATGGCCGGAGTCTATAGCTTTTTGCCTCTAGGTTTTACTGTTTTAGAAAATATAGAAAATATAATTAGGAAAAATATGATAGATGCTGGAGGGCAGGAAATTTTAATGCCGGTTTTGCAACCAAAAGAAAATTGGTTAAAAACCGGAAGATGGAATAATTTAGATATACTTTTCAGAATAAGCGGATCTGGCGATAAAGAATATGCGTTGGGCCCGACGCATGAGGAGGTCGTTTCTCCTTTGGCTAAAAAAGTTATTTTTTCTTACAAAGATTTGCCATTTTCTGTTTTTCAAATTCAAACAAAATTTAGAGATGAATTAAGGGCAAAATCCGGGATTTTAAGAACCAGAGAATTTTTAATGAAGGATTTGTATTCTTTCCATGAAACCCAGGAAGATCTAGATAAGTATTATGAAAAAATAACGAAAGTTTATTTTAAAATTTTTAAAGAATTAGGCATTGCCAAAGAAACTTTTTTAACTTTTGCCTCGGGCGGAACTTTTTCAAAATATTCACACGAGTTTCAAATGGTTACAGACGCAGGAGAAGATATAATTTACATCTGCAATAAATGCAAAACAGCAATTAATAAAGAGATAAAAGTCAGAAAATCCAGTTTGCCCTATCTGCAGCTCGGATAGTTTTTTTGAGAAGAAGGCAGTTGAGGTTGGAAATATTTTTAAGCTTGGAACAAAATATTCTATACCTTTTGATTTAAAATATAAAGATAAGTATGGCGTAGAAAAACCGGTTATTATGGGATGTTATGGCATCGGAATTTCAAGGGTAATGGGAGCTGTCGTTGAGGCTTGCCACGATGACAAGGGAATTATATGGCCTAAATCAATAAGCCCATTTTTAGTTCACTTAATTGATGTGAAGTCCGGTAATAAAAAAATTAGAGCCACAACATTAAAAATATATCAAGATTTACAAAAGCAGGGCATTAAAGTATTATATGATGATAGGGAAGACAAGTCGCCGGGAGAAAAATTTGCTGAGGCAGATTTAATTGGAATTCCTTTTAGAGTAGTGGTCTCAGAGAAAACGGTAGCCAAGAATTCAGTTGAGTTAAAAGAAAGGAACAAGAGTGTAGCAAAATTAGTAAAGATTAAGGATTTATTGAAGTCGTTGAAATAAATAAAAAGCAAATAGAAAATCCTGCCAAATGGTAGCATTTTTTCACAGAAAAAATGCTATTTGCCAGGATGCCTATGCAAAAATAATAAACAATGTTTAAGAAACTATCCTCGTTATTATCGGTTGACATGGCTATTGATTTGGGAACCGCCAATTCTTTGGTTTATGTAAGGGACAGGGGAATAATTATAAATGAGCCGTCCGTTGTTGCTGTAAATAATAAAACAGGGCAGATTTTGGCTATTGGGGAAGAGGCTAAAAAAATGGTTGGCCGAACTCCCGCATATATTTCTGCTACAAGGCCATTGGTCAGCGGAGTTATCTCTGATTTTGAAGTAACAGAGCAAATGCTGAAATATTTTATTGAAAAAGCTTCTATGTCTGGCAAAAAAATATTCGGCTTAGGTTTTATGCCAAGAGTAATTATCGGAATCCCTTGCGGAGTCACAGAGGTTGAAAGAAAAGCAGTTAGGGATGCAGCAAAAAATGCCGGAGCTAGAACGGTATTTTTAATTGAAGAACCGTTGGCCTCAGCCATCGGTGCTAAGTTGCCGGTTCAGGAAGCGGGAGGAAATTTTATTGTTGATATTGGTGGCGGAACAACAGAGGTGGCGGTTATATCTTTGGGCGGGATTGTGGCTTCAAGAAGCTTGAGAGTTGCGGGTGATAAATTAAATGATGACATCGTGCAATTTGCTCAAAAAGAATATAAACTTTTAATTGGAGAAAGAACCGCAGAGCTGATTAAAATAAATATTGGTTCGGCAATGCCGTTAAAAGAAAAAAAAGAAATGCCAATGCGTGGAAGAAATTTAATTACGGGACTTCCAGAAGAAGTTGTAATTTTTAATGACGATGTGCAACGAGCATTAGATAGGTCGGTGAAACAAATTATTGCAGCTATTAAAGTAACAATTGAAGAGACGCCGCCAGAATTGCTGGCCGACGTAATGTCTAACGGAATTTATTTAGCTGGTGGAGGTTCTTTATTGAGGGGCTTGGATGTATTGATTTCTAAAGAGACAAAAATGCCTTGTAAGATAATTGATGATCCATTAACGGCAGTTGTGCGAGGCGCCGGAATTGCTTTAGAAAATATCGAAACATTGTCAGAAGTAATGGCTAAAGACGAAGAAGGCGAAGCGCCTTATTAAAAATGAATTTAAAGCTTAAAAAAACGGACTAAATATCCGTTTTTTTGTTACAAAAAAAGAGAGCAACTTTGTTGCTCATAGCGAGATTACTAAATAGATGCGCCGGCAGGGCCGAATAGCGCGGCTAAGACCAGCAAAATAAAAATTGCGCAAACTAGGAAATCGGCGTGTCTGTATTTTTTTTGAATGTCTTGTAAATCTACAATCCATAAAGCATACCCCATCACACAGATAGTTGCGATGCTGAAGCCAGCGAAATATAAAAAATCTAGATAGTGGTGCAATGAATTCATCTCTCATTCGTTTTGTCTATTGTCAGTTCATTAAATGCCAGATAAACTTTAGTTGCGGAGTGAAGAAGGTAGCTATCACACCGCCGATTAGAAGTCCCAGCATCCACATTAAAGTAAATTCCGCAGAAGACTTAAGGGTTTTCGGCATCGTTTTAACAAATTCCGACGCAACCGAGATAAATCCTGAAAGTAATGTTGTCATTATGAAAACTAACCAAAAATATTTTTCTTCATTTGCACGATGCGCAGTTATTATGCACCACATACCCAATAAAATCCCCATAACGATTCTTAACGAGATCTTTATAAATCTTGCTTTATTCATAGTTAATGCAGCCCTCCTTGGTTGTAAAAGTTCGATATTAGAAATATAATATAAATAATATTGATTGTCAATGTTTACCTGATGGAAAAAAATTGCTAATATTAGTTATTATGATTTCTAAGGAAGAAGTAGAACATATAGCGAAATTGGCGAGATTGGAATTGACTGAAAGCGAAGTAAAAAAAATGCAGAAAGATCTGTCAGCTATTTTAGATTATTTTAATTTATTGAAAAAAGCTCCTAAACCGAATAAAGATACAACTTTCAATATCTAACAATCAACATCTAAGAAAAGATGAAATATTACCGAGGGATGCCGGATTGGCAGAAAAATTAATTGCGGCCGCTCCGGATAAAAAGGACGAATATATCAAAGTTAAAACTATTTTGTAATAATGGATTTAACAAAGTTAACAATTAAGCAAGCCCACGAAGGATTAAAAAATAAGGAATTCACTTCCGTTGATTTGACGAAAGCTTATTTAGAAAAAATAAAAAATCTTGATGGGGAATTAAATGCCTATTTGTCTGTTGATGAAGAATTTTCATTACGACAAGCCGAAGAAGCCGATAAGAAAATAGCTTCAGGAGATTTTGGAATGTTAATGGGAATTCCGTGTGCCATAAAAGATGCAATAATGGTTGAAGGCCAAAAATGCAGTTCGGCCTCAAAAATTTTAGAAAATTATGTAGCTCCATACGATGCAACTGTTATAAAAAAATTACAGCAAAATGGAGCCGTTATTTTGGGGAAAACAAATTTGGATGAATTCGCCATGGGCGGATCTGGAGAAAATTCTGCATTTGGAGCCACAAAAAATCCCCACGATAAAACAAGGGTTGCCGGAGGCAGCTCGTCTGGCTCGGCGGCATCTGTAGCTTCAAATATGGCTTGCTACGCGCTGGGATCTGATACCGGTGGATCAATCAGGCTCCCATCTTCTTTTTGCGGAGTTACAGGGTTAAAACCAACGTACGGCTCTGTTTCAAGATATGGATTAATTGCGTTTGGGTCTTCTTTAGATCAAATAGGGCCGATTACAAAAAACATTGAAGATGCGAAAATAGTTTTTGAAGCTATCTCAGGTAAAGATTCAAAAGATGCTACTTCTGCTGATTATAAATATGGAAATTCTGACGTAAAATTAAAGGGATTAAAAATTGGAGTTCCCAAAGAATATTTTGTGAAAGGTATTGATCCTGAAGTTGAAAAAATAATAAGAGGCTCAATTAAAAAAGCAGAAGACGCCGGGGCTGAAATCATAGAAATAAGTTTGCCAAGCGTTGATTTTGCATTGGCTTGCTATTATATAATTGCTCCATGCGAGGCGTCGGCTAACTTGGCGCGCTTTGATGGCATAAGATACGGGTTATCAGTTAACGGCGAAGATTTGTTAGATGTTTATTTGAAAAGCAAAGGTCATGGCTTTGGAGCTGAAGTAAAACGTAGAATTATGATTGGAACTTATGCTTTGTCCTCGGGATACTACGATGCATATTATAAAAAAGCTCAAGAGGTCAGACAGTTGATAAAGCAGGATTTTGTTGAAGCTTTTAAGAAAGTTGATTTGATATTCTGTCCGGTTTCTCCAGTGCCGGCTATTAAAATTGGCGAAAGAACTGACGATCCGCTTTCAATGTATTTAATGGATATTTATACGGTTTCCGTAAATATCGCCGGCTTGCCGGCACTTTCAATGCCCGTTGGTAAGATGGGGGATTTACCAGTTGGTCTTCAAATAATAGGAAATCATTTTCAGGAAAGTAAAATATTAGCCATAGCCGAGCAGCTCGAAAAGTCTTGACAATAATTAATATTGTAGTAGATTCTAGATAGAGGCGTATTTTAATAAATTCAGTGTCCGGAAAATTGTTCACTTTTATGGCGGATAATTTTTCGGACAGTGGCATGGTATCAGTTGGCCTGGGGTTAAGTCCCCACGACAAGGTCAATAAATCAGAAGGGCACACCGCGTGGTTTTGCGCATAACAGGTGCATTCTAGCTAAAAGCTGATCGGATACCCTGCTGAGTGGCGGGGAATAGAGCAGTTTACTGATTAGAGGATTTTATCCCCTAGGTACGGGGCGTAAAGGCTTGGAGGACCTCCATCTTTCCCGGCCCAAAGCTCAAAAGCCATTAGCATTCACCTACCACTGTCCGTTCTCTTTTCAGATCTTTCATAATTTATCAATTTTTTTATTCTTTTCCTCTTCCTCCCGCCCCAAGGTTGCATTTCCCCAGTGCAACGCATAGACTGCACGCGCCTCTCGTGTGCAGTCTCTTTTTTTACAACAAAAAAGCCTTTTATAAGGCTTTTTAAATGGTGGGCGCGGAAGGAATCGGACCTTGGGTCGTAGCGTGCAATTATAATAATTTTAGCGGAAGCGAATTAGGGCAATATTCGAGGCGCGAGGAGCGAGCCCAATGCCGCAGCGCATTGCGAGCGACGATTAACGAAGAAGATTGCCCTAATTCGCCCGCCCGAAGGGAAATAAAAAAATGAGCGATTTCTTCGTTGCAACTTCGTCAACGTAGCGCGGGGGCTATGTTTCCTCGTCGCGCCTTGAAATCATCTCATTTTTTTATTTCTAAAACTTTATTATAATTGCACGCTACGACCCTAACCTCTGTCTTAGAAAAATTTTATTATATATTTATTATATGTGTATTTTTTGAGTAGTTTGGTGGGCGCGGAAGGAATCGGACCTTCGACCTCTGTCTTATCAGGACAGCGTTCTGCCACTGAACTACGCGCCCACCAAACTACTCAACCAGTTCAGCGATCTATCACCGAACTACTCGCCCAAAATATATTGCCTGGCAGATATGTAGCATCAATTAATATGAATTTTAGCAGATAATTTTATAAAATGCAATGAAATCATCTTGGGTTTTAATCTATCTAGTTTTGTAATGGTTTTCAATAAATGATATTATTAAGTAAAGCGTGGTTTGATTTTATGGCTATATTTTCAAAATTAGACAAAAAAGTTTTAACAGACCTAGTCATAGCAATATTTGTGGTTTTATTGATTGCTTTTATAATTTATCAATATTTTGTCGGATCTGCGGTAAAGGTGAATAATTCGGTTGGTGGGGTTCAGACTGAAATTAAAAAATAATAAACATGAAATATAAAAACTTAATAAAGTTTTTTTTAAGCATAATATTTTGTGAATTAGTCGGCGTGGTCGGATCGTTTTTTACAATTTCGCAGATAAGCGGTTGGTATGCGGGTCTAAATAAGCCTTTTTTTAATCCGCCTAGTTGGATTTTTGGTCCGGTTTGGACGATAATATTCTTTCTGATGGGAATTTCTTTATATTTCGTTTGGTCAAAAAAATGGCTGCCAAAAAATAAAATTGATTTTAAAAATAAAAAAGCGTGGAATCCTATTTCGCAAAAATTTTTATCAGGTTCGTGGCAGAAAGTGAACATAATTTTAATCTTTTTAACTCAGGTTGTACTTAATATTTTGTGGTCGGTAATCTTCTTTGGCTTGCATTCTGCGGGCGCAGCTTTTTTTGTTTTGTTGATGCTATGGTTCACGATAATATTTATGATTGTAAATTTTTATCGAGTTTCCAGGGCTTCGGCCTTATTATTACTGCCGTATATTTTGTGGGTTTCTTTTGCGGGCGTTTTGAATTTTTTTATTTGGGTTTTAAATTAAAATATAAAAACAATAACACATATGCAAAAATATTTTCCTAAAAATGCAAAAAAATTTCAGCAGGAGCAAAAAACATTTAAAAATCCACAGGATAAAGCTGTAAATAGATTTCAGCAAAATGCCGCAAGATTGGAAAATTCTAATGTGAGAAATAAAAATAAGGGGAAAAAGGGATAAATCGCCGGTTGGCGATTTTTTCTTTACCAAGTCTTATTGAAGGGATATAATAAACAAATAGAGGTTAATGTTGAATCTATATGCCCCGTTAGAAGTCTAGCTGTCTATTAGAAGCTTCTGATGTGGCAAAAAAAGATGGTGTGCCTTAACGAGTCGTTCTTTAAAGAAAAAATTTAGCTAAAATTTTTTTCATAGAGGACTTCTAACGGGGTATGCAAATTATAGATAAAGATGGATACCTCGAGAGCGCGCTAGATTATGTGGAGAGAATGAAGACAGAATAAAGTTACAAATTAAAATATTTTCTAAAGGTAGTATTCAAATTTATGCCAGTTGAAGTCAAAATTTTAATTGAGGGGTATACTAATGCGGGTTATGTGGGAGAAATAGCTGAAGAAAAAACAGAGGCAACTATTACCCTTGTACGAGACGGAGACCTGGTAATGGTTGTTGATCCAGGGATTTTAGAAAGTCAGCAGGCATTAATTGACGCATTAGAAAAAGAAAATTTAAAACTTGAAGACGTTAATATAGTTTGCATTACGCATTCGCACCTTGATCATTACAGAAATATAGGGATGTTTCCTAATGCGAAAATTTTAGAGTATTTTGGTCTGTGGAATAAAAATACTGTCGAGGTTTGGCCAGAAAATTTTACATCTAATATCAAGATTTTGCATACCCCGGGCCACGATTATACGGGAATAACACTTTTTGTAACGACCGAAGAAGGTATCGTTGCAATATGCGGAGATGTTTTTTGGAATAAAGATTTTCCTAAAAATCCCGCCGACGATGCTTATGCCTCTGATATAGAAAAATTAAAAGTAAGCAGAGAAGTGGTTTTAAAAATGGCTGACTGGATAGTTCCTGGTCATGGTGGGATGTATAAAAATAATATAATTGAGGAGCCGGTTCCAGAAAAGAAGTTGAAAAAAATGGAGCCGAAGATTATTATACGATGTAAAAAGTGCGGGGTAGAGATGAAGCAGAAGGATAAATGCCAGTGTCGTCCATTTATTTGTTTTAGGTGTTGTGAGTGCGAAACAGATTGCAATAATTGTTCTTGTAGCCATAAAGTTTTTTAGAAAAAATTTAAAATTGTGAAAAAGTTAACTTTATTTTTGTTTGTTTTTTTATTTTTTGCGGGAGATCTTTTTTTTGCTGGTAGCGTTTTAGCCCAAGATCTAAGCGGAGCTTTAAACCTTATTTATTCTCAACCGGGTTCAATTGCGCCTTCAGGAAATATCCAAATAAAAAGTCCCGAGACCTCTCAGGTTTTTTACGATGTCTTAAGGGGAAAACCGCGAGACTATCTCGTTAGTTCTGGTAAGGATTTTGAATTATATATTAATATATTGGTTCCCGAGGTTGCGAATATGGAAGGCCGATATTCTGCCACAGTTTCTTCTGTGAATGATGGCGTGACAACGCAAATTGCCAGCTTAGACGGTAGTTCTTTTAATTGGCAGGCATTTTACAGCTCTTTTGGCAGGGACTGGTATTGGAAAGGTCCGGAATTAGATAAACAACTTTCAGCGGGCACATATAAAATAGAAGTTTATTCAAAAGACAATGAGGGAGAATATGTTTTAACTGTTGGTAAAAATAAATCTAATAGTTTATGGCCGCTTTTAAATAGTTGCTGGCAGTTACCCTTATTAAAAGTGACATTTTTGAAAACTTCGGTTTTACAATTTTTTCTTACTCCATCGGGCATTGTTGCCATAGGATTGCTTGGAGCGGTGTTAATATTTTTAGCTTTGATTAATTATTTAGTTAAACTGATTCAAGATATTATAAAACACAATCAGGCAAAAACTCTGCTTTTAACGTCAGATGGTATGCAGATTAAAGACGAGATTGTAAAATTGCTACAAAAGCCGGCCTATGACGTGAATGTTGCATTTATCACAACTGCCTCAAAACCCGTGGAAGACGTAAGTTATCTTAAAAAAGATTGGACTATTATGCGCGATGAATTGGGATTTAATATTGAGGAAGTTGATATTGAGGGGAAGAAAGAATTTGAAGTTATGAAAATGTTGGAGGTGAAAGATATCATTTATGTTGAAGGCGGAAACACTTTTTATCTATTGAGGGCAATGAGGAACTGTAATTTTGAAAAAGTAATAAGAAAATTATTGAAATCTGGTAAGGTTTATATTGGAGCTTCTGCGGGTAGTACGGTTGCTGGACGTACGATACAGCCATCTTCTTGGAAACATCCAGATAATAATATAGTTGGTTTAAAGAATTTAAAAGGCCTGAATTTGGTTCCATTTGATATCTTTTGCCATTACAAACCCGAGCATGCAGAATTAATAAAACAAAAAATAAAGAATCCTAAAAAAAGAGCTAAGAATCTAAAAATTTTAACTGATGGCCAAGCCCTATTAATCCAAGGCAAAGAAGTGGACCTTATCGGCTCTGGCGACGCAGTTGTAATATAGTTGTGAAAATATTTATAAAAGCAAAACCTGGCGCGAAAGAAGAGAAAGTGGAAAAAGTTGATGACTTAAATTACGTTGTTTCGGTTAAAGAGCCACCAATTAAAGGAAAAGCAAATGAAGCAATCAGAAATGCCCTAGCGGTATATTTTAAAACAGGATCATCAAGGGTTAAAATTGTTTCTGGATATTCCTCTAGAAATAAAATTGTAGAAATTATTTAATAAATAAATTAAAAGCGACGAATAATGAATTCGGCGTAAATGGGGCCTAAATGTATGAGATATGTCATGGCCTCATTTCCGAAGCAATCTTGTTCGCCTCGCTCACAAGACCGTGGAAACAAAAACAATGGTATTCGGGCACTTAGTATCTCACGATGATACTGTGACCCAGGGAATGTATTTTTTAACGCGCGAAATTAATGCGCAAGAAGCGAAAGTATTTTTTGATGAAGCCTATAATTATGGTTCCGCTATTTTTCAGGATCACATGGGGTACAAATATAAGTTAGTTCATGACGGATCCGAGTATAATCTAGTCAAACCATAACCTTTATTTTTAAAAGTCCGCTCAGGCTAGAGCGGGCTTTTTATTTGACCCCGTTAGAAGTCTTGAATATAAATTATTTACAATTTTATCTTCTTAGGTGTTATGAGCTTCGGGACTTCTAACGGGGTTGACAAAAAAAAGAAAGTTGGTAAACTTTAAATACTTCGTGCTCTTTCACAATTCAGCTAGTATCTCTGCCTTCCGGCAGTAACTGAAAAAATGGAAACACAATAAGGAGGTGGCTTATGGTTAACCATAGCTTCGCTGATCGTTTATGTAGAGCAGAGAGGGAAAAGAAAAGCGTTCTTTGTGGTGGGTTAGATCCCCAGATTCGTTATATGCCCCTGCACTTGATTCGTAGGGCCGTTGAGATGTACGGCAGAACGTATAAGGCCGTGGGTTGGCTGTTTGCTGAGTTTAACTTTAAAATGATTGATGCATTTTCTGATATAGTAGCCTGCGTCAAGCCTAACATAGCTTTCTATTTAGAATATGGATCAGAGGGTTTGACGGCCTATGAGCGCACGCTTGAATATGCGAGAAACAAGGATTTAATCGTAATAGGAGATGCCAAGCCCGGAGATGGTGGTGATACCGCCGATGCTTACGCCGATGGCTACATCGGTAAGGTGCCATTTTTTGGACCTATTGATGATGTAATGAATTTGAGTCGGTGCAATTCAACTGTGCACGCAGATTGCGTGACGGTTAATGGATACATTGGCGAGGATTGCATCGGTAGATTTGTTAAGGTGTCCAAAGAACACGGCACCGGTATATTTGTTGTGGGCAAGACCTCCTTTAAGCCAAGATCGGAGATTGAAATGTTGGTAACGATAGATGATAAATTTGTTTGGGAAGAAATGGCGGAAATGGTGGGCCACCTTGGAGAAGGAACTGAGGGTGCTTGTGGTTTGCGCAATGTTGGTGTTGTAATGGGCGCCACTTATCCCTCCGAGGCTATAAAGATGCGTGAAATTTTGCCGAATGCTATTTTTTTAATTCCCGGTTTTGGTGGTCAAGGCGCAGGCGCCGATGACGCAGTTGTTGGAATAAGAAAAGATGGGCTTGGCGGAATCGTTAATAATTCGCGCAACTTAATTTATGCTTGGCAAAATAAAAAAGGCAACCATCAGTGCGAGCCAGAAAATTTTGCTCATGCTGCGCGCCTGCAGGCCATTGACGATCGCGACGCGCTTAATGAAGCCCTCAAAAGAGCCGGTAAGTACCCGTTTTAGCAGCTAACAAAGAAAAGGAGATTAGATTATGATTGAAAATAGACAGCCGGAGAGTAATCCTTATTTGAACGTTTTGGGCAATTGCGGCGGATATTATTCTTGTCCCAAAGATTCAAACGGTAAACGCCTTGGTCCGTTAGTCGGTTATGCCGGCAGATACAAAGGATCCGATGGCAATAGACTGCAATGGGTTGGCGACGTTTACGCCAATTTTGCTAAGATTGAGATGAATTCCAAGCAGCTTCGGCTTGTGGCGCGCGATCTCGCCTTTAAAATTGGGAAGACCGTCGGTCTCAACAAGTCTATTGCATTTTGCGGAGCTCCAATTGGTGGTTACTCGCTGGCCACAGCACTCGGTTTAACAACCGACATGGATGTGATTAAAGCGGAGAAAAAGATTATCACACTCGAGACACCGACATCCAGAGAGAAGTCTGAGCTAGTTTTCAAGCGACACGAAATAGTACCAGGTAGTAGCTACGTGATAGTTGAGGATGTTTGCAATAACTTTTCAACGACAACAGAATTGATATATTTGATACGCTCCGCCGGTGGAGAGGTATCCTCGATAGCCTGTTTCCTTAATCGTTCTCTCGCAGTAGGCGACGTCTATTCCCCAGGCGAAATTATGCTAACGAGTGGGCAGCGCCTAGATTGGACCGGGCTAAAAATTCCAGTCATCAGTTTGGTGCGGTTGCCGATTATGGAATATAAACAAGATGATCCGGAGGTCGCCGAAGATGTTGCTGCTGGTAACGTAATTTGGGATCCCAAGAAAAAAGAAGACTGGGCGCGTCTTATGCGCGCCATGGGTTCTCCGTTATAGAATTTAAATAAGTAAAGGTCCTTTGACGCTCGCTCGCCAATGGACCTCTTTTTTTGCAAAACTATATTGGCTCTTGATTTAATTTCATAAGCGATTAATATAAAGTATAATAAAAGCATAATAAATGTGATGGTTAAGTCAAATAAAAAGAAACTTACTGTAAAAAGTAAAAAAATTACTAAAAAATCTCAAATAAAAAAACCAGCAAAACGTGGGAAAATTTTAGTTACCTCGGTTCGTCGAAGCTCAAAGAGGGGAGGTGACAGAAAAAACAGGATTATAAAAAAGAAAAAGGCCGCCCCTGCTAAAGCTACGGCGAGGCGAAGGAAAATTATTGTAAAAAAACCAATAAAGAAAATAACAATAAAGCAGGTAAAAATAAAAGCAGTTCGCAAGATAATAAAAAAGGTTGTTAAAACTTCCGTAGAGGGATTTCCAGCAGAAGCTTTATTTAAGGCGAAGATTAAAGTTATTGGGGTTGGCGGAGGTGGGGGATCGATTGTTTCTGAAATAGGAAGGTCTCTTGAAAAAGCAACTTTTGTTATTGCCGATACAGATATAAGGGCTTTAAAAAAGAAATCAGGAATTAAATATTTTTGGTTTGGAGAAGATTTGACACATGGTTTGGGCACAGGGGTTAATATAGAGCTCGCAAAACAAGCAGCCGAAGCTTCTAGAGAAAAAATTAGCGAACTTTTTAAAGATCAGGATATTATAATTTTTGTTGCCTCGTTAGGCGGAGGATTGGGTTCTGGCGCTACGCAAGTTTTTGCCGATGCTGCTAGGGAATTTGGTGGAATTACTCTTGGCATATTTACAATGCCTTTTAAATTTGAGGGGAAAAATAAATATAGAATAGCTCAGAATGCATTAAAATCTTTGCGCCAATCATTAAACGTATCTTTAGTTATTCCTAATGAAAAAATATTTAAAATTATTGATAGCTCAACCCCGATTACGAGTGCTTTTTCAACAGTAAATAAGAGTCTTATAGAGTCTTTGGAAAGTTTAATAGATTTGATTTATAATCCCGGAGTTATAAATATTGATTTTGCAGATTTGCGTACGATTTTAAAGGGTAGGGGAAATTCAGCATTTTTAAATACCGTAGAGGAGTCGGGTAAGGATAGGGTTGAAAAAACCTGTGAAAATATTTTTAAAAATCCATTATTACAAAATAATAACTTTAAAGCAGAGAAAATTTTATTTAATATTTGCGGCGACGAAAATCTTTCAATGTTTGATGTAGAGAAAATCAGTACGCATATGACCGGCCTTAATCCTAAGGCGAAAACCATTTTCGGAATTTCTAAAAATCCTAAATTAAAAAATAAGATAAAGACTACGGTTTTAATGACTGGCGGCTCTTCTGGCTTAGAAGCTAAAGAGGAAGTTGCAGCGGAAAAGGAAAAGTCGGTTAAATCAATTGAGGAAGTTATATCAATTTTACCAAAACAAGCCGAAAAGATTAAAATTCCGGCAAAGAAAGAAATTGTGGCTATTTTAAAAAAGGAAAAAATATTGCCATCTCCGAAAGTAAAAAAACAGAAAAAAATTAAAATTAAAAAACCGAGCACATTTAGTAAAAAAAATCAAAAACCGGTTTCTTTTGTACCAGTTTTGAAAATTCCCGAATCTGTGGTGCCCGTGATTAATGTTCCGGAGTCATCGCAGAAAAAGATGGAGATTGTTGAGACCTCAGCGGCCTTTGCTAAGAAAACCATAAGAAGAAGCGGTTTAGAAATTAAGAAGGCAGAGGAACTTCAGGAAAAAAAGAGAATAGCTCAGGAGAAGGAATGGGAAATACCAGCTTTTTTGCGGAAGGTTAAGTTTAAAGGATAGTTTTTAAAACAACCAAGAATTAACTATTTAAATTTTATATTTATGGAGGAACAAAAAGAAATAAAAAAGATTATTATTCCGGTTGCCGGGCTTGGCACAAGATTTTTGCCAATGTCTAGAGTATTATCTAAAGATCTTTTGCCTTTAGTGGATAAGCCAATTATTCAATATATAGTAGAGGAAGCAAAAAATTCAGGTATTAAGGAGGTGGTTTTTGTTGTGAATCCGGGACAAAAAAATATTATAAATTATTTTAAAAAAGATCCGCTTTTAGAGAAATTGCTTATAAAAAGAAAAAAAGAGAGTGTATTAAAAGAGTATAAAGAGTTTGAGTCGATGCTTGATGGAATTTCATTTTCTTTTGTTGAGCAAAAGATACCGCTTGGAGACGGGCATGCTATTTTGCAGGCAGCGAGGAAAATAGAAGGATCGCCGATAGCGGTTTCATTTGGAGATGACGTGGTAAGTTCTGATGAGCCGGCGATATCTCAATTGATAAATATTTTTAAAACTTGCTCAGCTCCAGTAGTAGCCTTAAAAAGATTGCCCAAAGAAAAACTTCCTGCCTATGGCGTTGTTGCAGTCGAAAAAATAGCTCATAATTTGTATAAAATTAAGAAAATTATAGAGAAGCCTGAGCCCGGTCAAGCTCCTTCAGACTTGGTGGTTGTGGGCAAGTACGTTTTAACACCGGAGGTTTTTAAATATCTTAAAAAAGCGACCCCTTCCAAGAAAGGAGAAATTATTTTAGCTGAAGTTTTCGATAAAATGCTTTCTGAGGGTAAGATTATTTACGGTTGCGAGCTAAAGGGCGAGTGGTTAGAGTGTGGAGATAAATTAAAATGGCTAAAGTCATTTCTATATTTGGCGCTGAAAGATCAAAAATTTGGAGAGGATCTTAAACAATATTTGAAAACTATAAAATAATAATTTTCGCGGAATTGTTTGTTTGAGCAACCGTTGAAAATAGGCGGTTGTTTTATTTCATTAAAATTTATTGTAGAATAATATTACATAAATTAATTTGACGTTTATATAAATAATGACATACGACTTAATTATTATAGGGGCCGGACCAGCCGGAGTTTCAGCGGCAATTTATGCTTCTAGGCAAAAGCTGAATCTTTTAGTGCTTTCTAAGGATATGGGCGGACAGGTGGCCAAAAAAGCGGTTGATATAGAAAATTATCCGGGATTTGATAAAATTTCTGGCCCAGATTTAATTAAAATTTTCGAAGGCCAACTAAAAGCAAATAAGATAGAAGTTACCTTTGATGAAGTTTTAAAAATTATTAAAGAAGGATCCGAATTTAAGGTTTCCACGGCGCTGGGAGAAGAATATAGGTCTTTGGCCGTTATAGTAACAACCGGCGGAGATCCACGACCTTTAGAGGTGGAAGGAGAAAAAGAGTTTATTGGTAAGGGTGTAAGCTATTGTGCTTTGTGTGATGGGCCGATATTCCGCGATAAAACAGTCGCGGTTATCGGCGGCGGTAATTCCGGGTTTGAGACGGCATTATTTTTATCTAATTATGTGAAAAAGATTTACGTTTTAGAATTTAGTCCGCAAATAAAAGCAGAGCAAGAAAATCAAACAATAGTTCTAAATACCGGCAAAGCAGAAACAATAACAGATGCCAAGGTTTTAAAAATTGAAGGAGATAAATTTGTAAAATCCCTGACTTATTTAGATAAAAAAGAAAATAAAGAAAAGAAGTTAGACTTGGACGCAGTTTTTGTTGAAATAGGATATTCTCCGGCGACAGCATTTGTGAAAAACTTAGTTGAATTTTCGGAAAGAGACGAGATTGTTACTGATTTAGAAAATTATTCCACAAAAACCCCGGGTCTTTTTGCTGCCGGTGATTGTAATAAAGGGAAGTATAAACAAATTGTTACTGCTGCCGGTGAGGGGGCTAAGGCTGCTTTAGCTGCTTACGACTATTTACTAAAGAATAAATAATATAATGTCTAAAATAAAAGATATAATTGCGAGGGAAATTAAGGATTCGCGGGGAAATCCGACAGTTGAAGTTGAGTTGGAAACTGAAAAAGGAAGCTTTGTTGCTTCGGTGCCTTCGGGCGCGTCAACTGGTGAAAATGAAGCGTTAGAGTTGAGGGATGCAGATGGAAAGGGCGTTACGACTGCGATTAAAAATATAAATGAGATTATTGCACCAAAACTTAATGGTAAAGACGTAGTAAACCAAAAGGAGATAGATGATCTGATGATCTCTTTGGATGGGACCGAAAATAAATCACGGCTTGGAGCTAATGCAATTTTAGCTGTTTCAATGGCGGTATGTCGCGCCGGCGCCGGTTCAAAGAAGGTCTCTTTATATAAGCACATTTCAGAATTATCTCTGCAGAAAATAGAAATATTACCTTTGCCGATGTTCAATATTTTAGAAGGTGGTGCACACGTTCATTCAGAAAATCATTTAGATATACAGGAATTTATAGTTATTCCTCAAAATAAGAGTTTTTCGGAAAACCTTGTATCCTGCAATAAAATATTCCAAAATCTAGAAAGCCTTATTAAAAAAAATTATGGAACAGTAGAACTGGGGGATGAGGGGGGATTTGCCCCGCAAATTTCAAAAACTGATCAAGCTTTGTATTTATTAAAGAATGCTATTGGAGAAGGGCCCGTAAAAATCGCCTTAGATTGTGCGGCTTCGCAATTTTACAAAGGTGGGAAATATGCAATTGAGGGAAGGGAATTAACACGAGCCGAGCTTTTAGAGTTTTACGATGGATTAGTTGATAATTTTCCAATAATTTCTATTGAAGACCCGTATTCAGAGGAAGACTGGCCGGGCTTCGAATCTATTGTGCGACAATTAGGCAAGAATATTATTATTGTGGGAGACGATTTAACAACAACAAATATAAAGAGGATAAAAGATGCGCACAATAAATTAGCCTGTAACGGAGTTATTTTAAAATTAAATCAAATCGGAACGGTTTCTGAAACAATAGATGCTGGAAATTTGGCAAAGTCGTTTGGTTGGAAAACAATCGTCAGCCATAGAAGTGGGGAAACGATGGATGATTTTATTGCAGACCTATCCGTAGGCTTGCAAGCAGACTTTTTAAAGGCTGGCTCTCCTGCAAAACCAGAAAGAATGGCAAAATACCAAAGATTGCTAGAGATAGAAATGGATATAAAAAAAATTTAAATTATTTTAATTGCGTAGTATAATTATAAAATTATAACATGGCTAAAATATTTTTATTAAGACATTTAAAATCGCAGTGGAATTTAGACGACAGATTTGCCGGATGGGTGGACAATCCTTTGTCAAAAGAGGGGGCCGATACCGCAAAAACAGTTGCCGAAAGCATGGCCGGCCAGACCTTTGATGTGGTGTATACTTCTCCTTTAATAAGAAATATGCAGACCGTGATAAAGATACTTAGAAACATTGGAGATAAATATCCGCTTTTTATACACTTAGACGGCGGGAAAATGCATAGATGGCAAAATTTTACAGATATCAGTGAAAACGATTTAACTACTTATGTTTCAGAAAATCTAAATGAAAGATATTACGGAAAGTTACAAGGATTAAATAAAGAAGAGACAATTAAGAAGTATGGCGAGGAGCAAGTTCATTTATGGCGTAGAAGCTATACAATAGCTCCTCCGGGAGGCGAAAGCGAAAAGGATGTATACAAAAGAGCTATGCCGTTTTATAAAAAGTACATAGAGAGAGATTTAAAATCGGGAAAAAATGTTCTAGTGGTGGCCAGCCATAACAGTCTAAGGGCGATAGTAAAATATGTTGAAAATATATCAGACGATAAGATCATTGATTTAGAGCTTCCATTCGGCGCCTTAGTTAAATATGATTTTACCGACGGTAAATACGAAAAACAGCTTTAATGTTAAAAGTAAATAAAGGATTTAAATTATCGGTCTGGAGTTTGCGCGTAGAATCTTAATGAGATATAATCTTATTAATGGTGGATAAATAAAGTTGCATTAATTTTTAACTATAATATAATATAATTATTAAAAACATTAATAAGTTAATTAAAATTTTCAATTTTCAATTTTCAATTTTCACTAAATAATTCATTAGAATAGTTTAATAAAAATTGGAATTTTAAATTAGAAGTTGAGTCAAATGTCTGAATCAAATGTGATCAAAAAGATTAATAAAAATACCATACTTGTCGGTATAGCAGCGATTGCTATTATCGTAACTGGTATTTTGATATATACAAATTCAAACCAAAGTTTCGCACTGCCAAACGTCTTTGGAGTGTCGGACAGCCAAATCGGGAAATCAGCAGTTGATTATATTAATAATAATCAACTTTCTCAGACGCCAGCTACATTGGTAAAAGTTGCAGAAGCATCGGGATTAGTTAAGGTAACAATTAAAATTGGTACAAGCCAATTCGATTCATATGTCACAAAAGACGGCAAACTTCTATTTCCACAGGCATTTGATATGAGCGCCAAGAAGACTACAGCTGCAGCCAAAACTAATACAAACTCAACTACAGCGACTACAGCGGTTGTAAAAACAGCTAATCCGTCGTTGGAAGTGTTCGTTGTAAGCAGCTGTCCATATGGATTGCAGATGCAGAGAGCTGTTGCTGACGCCGTAAAAAATGCTCCGGCATTAGCAGCAAATATAGTAATTAGGTATATTGGTTCAATATCTAACGGAGTTATAAGTTCTATGCACGGTCCAGAAGAAGCCGCAGAAAATTTAAGACAAATTTGTATCAGACAAGAGCAGCCAACCAAATATTATAATTATATTTCTTGCTACATGAAAAAAACCGTAGCAACAGCAGCAAGTGGAATGCCATTGGGAGATTCTACTTCTTGCCAGGCTTCAACAGGAATTGACACCTCTAAATTATCCGCATGCGTAGCAGATCCAAGCAGGGGATTGGCCTATGCTCAAAAAGATTTCGATTTGGGTACTAAGTACAATGTTTCTGGCTCACCAACGATTATCTTAAACGGAGCGCAAATTTCAGAATCTAATTATGGCGGAAGGTCATCGGATGGAGTTAAGTCAATGGTTTGTGCTGGCTTCACGACAGACCCAAGCTACTGCTCTACAAAATTGGATACAACAGAAGCAGCAACATCGTTCAATGCAACATACGCCTTAGCCTCTGGAGCAGCAGCTTCTAATAATAACTGCGCACCGGCAGCCCAATAACATGGTTAAGATATATTCCACGCCTACTTGCGTATATTGCAAAACTCTTAAGGGATACCTGAAAAAAAATTCAATTGGTTTTGAAGATATTGATGTATCGAAAGACGAAAAACAGCTTCAAACGATGATAAAAGATTCAGGACAAATGGCGGTTCCCGTGGTTGATATAGATGGAGAAATTATAATCGGTTTTGACAAAGAAAAAATCGATAAATTGTTAAAAATCGGAGCTTAAGAAATACATGACCAAAATTGCAATAAACGGCTTTGGCCGAATAGGCCGCCAAGCATTAAAAAACATCGAAGAGTCTCATCCAGACTTAGAGGTTGTCGCAATAAACGATTTAACCGACACTAAAACATTAGCCCATCTTTTAAAATATGATTCAAATTATGGTAAATATGGAAAAGAAATTTTAGCTGCTGATGGCGCAATTATGGTGGGCAAAAAGAAGTATTTAATTTTGGCGGAAAAAGATCCCGAAAAATTACCATGGAAGGATCTAAAAATTGATATTGTTCTAGAGTGCACGGGTTTTTTCACTGACGCAGAGGGTGCCGGAAAACACATTAAAGCCGGCGCTAAGAAAGTCATAGTTTCTGCTCCATGTAAAGATTTGCCAGGATTTGTTTTGGGCGTTAATGCAGACACGTTTGACCCTAAAAAAGTTGATATAATGGATATGGGTTCGTGTACCACGAATTGCTTGGCTCCAATTGCTAAAGTCTTGAATGATGAATTTGGGATTGTTAAGGGATTTATGACAACGGTTCATAGCTATACAAATGACCAAAGAATTCTTGATTTGCCTCACAAAGATTTAAGGAGAGCCAGAGCCGCCGCATTAAATATAATACCGACTTCAACAGGGGCTGCAAAAGCCATCGGTAAAATAATTCCTGATTTAAACGGTAAATTAGATGGAATTTCAATGAGGGTTCCAACTCCAGTCGTATCAGTTTTAGATTTAATTGTTGAGGTTAAGAGATCAACTACAAAAGAGGAAGTTAATGGAGCATTCAAGAAAGCCACCGCTTCGAAAAATTTTAAGGGTATTTTAAGAGTTGAAGAAGAGCCTTTAGTTTCAACGGATTTTAAAGGAGATACATTTTCGTCTATTGTTGACGTAGAAGAGACGATGGTGAAGGATAATTTGGTAAAGGTTGTGGCCTGGTATGATAATGAGTGGGGGTATTCTTGTAGATTGGCGGAATTCGCCGCATTTGTCGGTAAAAAATTATAAAATTAAAACAACGCTGATGAGGCGTTGTTTTTTTGTAAAAAAAGAGAGCAATTGTAAATTGCTCCTAGGCGCATAAAACGAAAAATAATTTAAGAAATAAATGCGTGGCGAAAGAACGTCCACGAGCCCCAGATCGTGATAACTAGTGAACTAATGATGCAGAATATTGCCGCATAAATTGAGCACGTAGTTTCAATGATTTTGCAGTCTCTTATCTCTGCGTTCTTGAGACTGTCGCAGACCATAGCGTGTGCCATTTTTAGATCTTTCCGGTAGCATGTGAACATGAATATTGAGAATAGTAAGGCTACCAATGGTATAATAATCGCACCAATTTCTGACCAGGATATATGCATGGGATGTTTCCTTTTGTTAGGTTTTTAAGGTTATTCAACGTGATCAGTGTGATCGGCGGCGGTTAGCCAGCCGAAGAATTGTCGCCACGTTTTGGGAGATAAAATCCACTTGTACAGTCGAGCACACATTTGAGCGAGCCACCCGCACAAAGCTATAATCAGAAAGATAAGAACGAAAAGTATCAGGCAAGCTAAGAAGGCAATTACTGCGCAGCCGAGACTGACTTCCGGAAAGATATATAGGCATGCAATACCGTGGTTACGGTAGTTCAAAGTAGCAAATGACATGAGGGTCAAGGAGGCGATTCCCACAATAACTCCGATAACAAATGAGCATCGAAGAGTAATCTGTTTTTTCCTTTCGGTTTTCATGTATTCCTTTCGTTGAGGTTTTTGGTTTTCAAAATGCCGGCTGAATTATTGCATATAAAATTATTATTGTCAATATTTAAAATGGTGTGAGTTTTCCACTTTTTGAGATTTTAAATTAATGGTACAATAATAAAATATGCAATTAGTTGGATTTGAGGACGCAAAAAAAATATTATCTAAGTATAAAATTTCTTTTCCAAGAACTGTTTTTGTTTCCTCTGACAAGGAGCTATTAAAAAGTGTTAAAAATTTTAAGTATCCATTATATTTAAAAATTTATGGTAAGGATATTTTACATAGAACCGAGCTTGGAGGAGTAGGTGAAGCTAGCAACAAAGCCGATTTGCAAAAACTATTTTTTAGAATGATTAAAATTAAAGGAACAGATGGAGTGTTAATTCAAGAAAAAGTTAATGGGAAAAGTTTAATAATGGGAATGAAAAGAGATGCTCAATTTGGGCCGATTATAATAGTCGGAATTGGTGGAATATTTGCAGAGATTTTGAAAGACTTTGTTTTAAGGGTGGCTCCTATTTCCGAGAAAGCAGCGCTTGAAATGTTTTCTGAATTAAAGGGCTATGCATATCTTTGCGGGGCAAGAGATAAGGAGCAGATTAATTTTAAGGCAGCTGCAAAAATTATGGTTGCGCTTTCTGATTTAGCCATAAAAGAAAAAGAGATAAAAGAAATTGATTTAAACCCGGTTATAGTAAATTCAAAAAAAGCTTCTGCCGTAGATTTTAAGTTTTTAAGTTAAAAATATATTGATGAGAAATTTAGATAAAATTTTTAATCCTAAATCGATCGCAATTATAGGAGCTAGCCCAAAGGAAAAAACAGTTGGTTTTGGTTTGGTTAAAAATGCCTTAACTGGCAAGGACTTGCGCCAGATTTTTTTTGTTAATCCAAATAGAAGCGAGATTTTAGGCGAAAAAACATTTAATAAAGTAGCTGACATTCAAACTGACATAGATTTGGCCGTTATAGCTGTTTCGGCTGAACACGTGTCTGATGTTATTGATGAGTGTTGCGAGAAAAAGGTGGGTGGAATAATAGTAATTTCTGCCGGTTTTAGCGAGATGGGAAAGGATGGCCAGATTCATCAAGAAGAAATTTTAGAAAAAGTTAGAAAAGTCGGCATACCAATGTTGGGACCAAATTGCTTGGGCGTTGTAAGAACTAAAAATAAATTAAACGCTTCTTTTGCGCCAACGACACCGGGCGAAGGGAGTATAGCTTTTATTTCTCAATCTGGGGCGCTCGTGGACGTTATAATCGACGGAGTGGAAAAAATTGGGGTCTCTGCGGCGGTTTCTTATGGAAATGAGGCTGATGTAGGTTTAACCGATCTTTTGGAGTGGTTTGCAGAGGACGAAGAAACCAAGGTTATAGCATTATATATAGAGGCTATAAAAGACGGCCGGAAGTTTATGGAGGTTGCCAAAAGAATTGCCAAAATAAAACCTATTGTAGCCATTAAAGCCGGAAAGTTTGCATCAGGAATAAAGGCCGTACAAAGTCATACCGGTTCTATGGCCGGAGATTACGAAACATACAAAGCGGTTTTTAAACAAATTGGCATTATTGAGGCAGATTCAATCGAAGAATTAATTGATATCTCAAAGGCTTTGTCTTGGCAACCGACATGCGTGAATTCTTTTGCAATTGTAACTAACGGCGGTGGCTGTGGCGTGATGGCGGCTGATTACTGCAAAATTCAGGGAATGAATTTGGCCAAGCTTTCAAAAGAAACCATTGATAGTATCTCTAATTCCAGTGATATGGGCCCTCTTTGGTCTAGGGCTAATCCTATTGATATTATCGGCGACGCTTCGCCTGCGCGTTATAAAACAGCTGTTGAGGCGGTTTTGAGTCAAAAAAATATCGGAGGGGTGATGGTTATACAAACTCCGCAAATTATGACAGACCCCATGGAAAATGCTAAAATAATTGTAGAAGCAAGGCGTCTTTTTCCGACCAAGCCGATTATTTGTTTTTTTCTGGGTGGCGAAATGTCTTTAGGGGCGATTAATCTTTTAGAAAATAATAAAATTCCAAATTATGATGAGTTAAAAAGAGGAGTTGTCGCCCTTAAGTCTTTAATAAAAAAATAAGCGTGCGGTAGCGAGACTTACCCCGCCCTCTATGCTGAATGAGTAGAATCAAAAGCTCAGAGGGCGGGGTCATAATCTTATTCGCTACGCTCATAAAATTATGAAAAGTATATTATGGTTTGACGAAATCGGCATTCAAGACGTGCCATCGGTGGGCGGTAAAAATGCCTCATTAGGAGAGATGACAAAAACCGTTGTTCCACAGGGTGTTAGCGTGCCTTTTGGTTTTGCTACAACAGCAGAAGCCTACTTTTATTTTTTGTCTTCAACGGGATTAGATAAAAAAATTGAAGAAACCCTAAAAGACCTAGATGTCCATGATTTAAAGCAACTTGCTTTAAAGGGGAAAATAGCCAGAGATTTAATTTTAAGCTCGCAGCTGCCATTGGAATTTCAGCAAGAAATTACTACAGCTTACAAAAAATTATCAGAAAAGTATGCCTTGGCAGGTTCGGCACAAGTTGACACTGATGTTGCTGTGCGTTCCTCCGCTACCGCAGAAGATTTGCCGGGGGCTTCTTTTGCCGGACAGCAAGAAACATATTTAAACATTGTGGGCCCCGAAAATGTTTTGGTGGCGGTTAAAAAATGTTTTGCGTCGCTATTTACAGATAGAGCTATCGTTTATAGGCAAGAAATGGGTTTTTCTCATACTAAGGTTGGTTTATCGGCGGGAATTCAAAAAATGGTCAGGTCTGATTTAGGAGCCTCGGGGGTTATGTTTTCTTGTGATACAGAATCTGGTTTTGGAGACGTTGTTTTGATAAATGCAAGTTATGGGTTAGGAGAAAATGTTGTTCTAGGAAGAGTGGAGCCCGACCAATACTATGTTTTTGAAACAACATTAAAAAAGGGATTTAAGCCTGTAATTGAGAAAAAAGTTGGAACGAAATTAATAAAAATGGTTTATACTGCAAACCCAAAACAGCCGACGAAAAATATTATAACAACAAAAAAAGAAAGAGAGAACTATGTGTTAAGCAATGAGGAAATTTTAAGATTGGCAGGATGGTCAATGTTGATAGAAGCTCATTACCAGAAATCTATGGATATGGAGTGGGCTAAAGACGGACGTGACGGAAAAATATATATTGTTCAGGCGCGTCCCGAAACTGTTCAAAGTAAAAAGGATTTGAAGGTTTTAGAGGAATATGTAATTAATAAAACAAAAATTAAGAAAGTTGTAGCAAATGGAATGAGCGTGGGAAGCAAAATCGGTTCCGGAAAAGCCAACAAAATATTAAGTGTAAAAGATATCGGTGAATTTAAAAAGGGTGAAGTTTTAGTCACAAAAGCAACAGACCCTGACTGGGTGCCGGCGATGAAGCTGGCTTCAGCTATTGTAACAGACCAGGGTGGGAGAACTTGCCACGCCGCAATTGTAGGCAGGGAATTGGGAGTGCCGGTAATTGTGGGTTCTGAAAGTGGAACAAAAACTATAAAATCTGGGCAAGAGATTACAATTGATTGTTCTCAGGGAGAACAGGGTAAGGTTTATGACGGAATAATTCCATTTACCATTAAAAAAACAGATCTTTCTAATATTCCTGCAACAAAAACAAAAATTTTAATGAATGTGGGCGAACCATCTAATGCTTTTACTTTAAGCTTTATTCCAAATGATGGCGTTGGTTTGGCTCGTGAGGAGTTTATTATTATAAATTCAATAAAGGTTCATCCGAATGCTTTAATAAATTACAAAACATTAAAGCCAGCATTAAAGAAAAAGATTGATGCTGCAACCTTAGGATATAGCGACAAAGTTCAATTTTATATAGATAAATTAGCTGAAGGAATCGGAACAATTGGCGCTGCATTTTATCCAAAACCGGTAATTGTAAGATTTTCTGATTTTAAAACCAATGAATACCGCTCATTGCTTGGAGGAGAAGCTTATGAGCCTCAAGAGGAAAATCCTATGATTGGATTCCGTGGAGCCTCAAGGTATTATGACCCAAAATTTAAAGATGCATTTATTTTAGAGTGCAAGGCAATGAAAAAAGTTCATGAAGAATTTGGCCTAGATAATGTAATCCCGATGGTTCCCTTTTGCAGGACCTTAGATGAGGGCAAAAAAGTCGTTCAGATTATTAAAGACAACGGCATAGAGGGCAAAATATATGTTATGTGCGAAATTCCTGCCAACGTAATTTTAGCAGAACAATTTTTGGAAATTTTTGATGGATTTTCTATAGGTTCTAATGACTTGACCCAATTAACGTTAGGCTTAGACAGAGATAATGGCCAATTATCTTATATCGGCAACGAAAAAAATGAGGCTGTTAAAGAGCTTATTGAAGAAGCCATAAAAGTATGCAAGAATAATAATAAATATATTGGCATCTGCGGACAAGGTCCTTCAGACTATCCGGACTTTGCCCAATTTTTAGTTGAGCTGGGAATTGAGTCGATTTCTTTAAATCCCGATTCAGTTTTAAAAACTAAAATCGCAATCGCCGAAACTGAGAAAAAATATAACCACTAATTGTATAGCTGTAATTCTGCGGAATTAATTAAGTCAAAAATAAAATATGTATGACATCATAACTTTTGGATCGGCGGCTCAGGATATTCACGTAAAATCTAAGGCTTTCAAAATTTTAAAAAATCAAAAAGATTTTTTAACCGGTACGGGAATTTGCCTGACAATGGGGTCTAAGATTGACGTTGAAGATATTATTTTCACAACTGGTGGTGGCGGAACAAATACTGCTGCAACCTTCGTAAAACAAGGATTTAAGACTGCTTTTTGCGGTGCGATTGGAGCTGACGCGCCCGGATTAGAAATTGTCAGAGAATTAAAAAGCTTAAGGATAGATACCAGGTTTCTTGTAAAGAAGAAAGAAAAGCATACGAATAGTTCTATCATAATTTCAAATATAGGCGGAGACAGAACGATTTTGATTTATAGGGGGGCCTCTGACACATTAAACAAAAAAGATATCTCTTGGAAAAAGATTAAAAAAACAAAGTGGCTTTATTTAGCACCGCTTACAAATTCATTGTGCGACATATTTGAAGACATTGTTAATTTCGCGCATGATAACAAAATAAAGATTGCAATAAATCCTTCAGAACAGCAACTGTCTCTGCCAGCTGAAAAACTTAAAAATATTTTTCAAAAAGTAGATATTTTATTTTTAAACCAAGAAGAAGCGTCATTATTGACAAAAATTCCGTTTGAAAACGAAAAAGATATTTTTAAAAAAATTGATGAAATATTTCCCGGTATAGTCGTTATGACAAGGGGAGCGGATGGAGTTGTAGCTTCTGACGGTAAACAAATATTTTCAGCGTTGCCAGATCCAAGCAAAAAAACCATTGATACAACCGGAGCGGGAGATTCTTTTGCTTCAGGATTTTTGTCTGATTATATCAGGCATAACGGAGATATAGAAAAAGCTATTCAGCTTGGCGTCGCAAATGCACAAGCCAATATTGCCGAAATCGGAGCTAAGACAGGTCTTTTAGATAAAAATTCACAGTTTATCAGAGTTGAGGTCATAAAAACAAATTGCTAAAAATAAATCATGAAATTGAAAAACATAAAATACTATCTTGAAAAAGCTCAAAAAGAAAGTTTTGCCATAGGCCAGTTTAATTTTTCTGATTTTACGCAGATGAAGGCGATTGTGGCAGCATCTGTGCAGATGAAAGCCCCTGTTATTTTGGGAACTTCTGAGGGGGAGAGTGCCTTTTTTGGCATAGAAGAGGCGGTGGCATTAAGAAATGTCTTAAGAAAAAAAACAGGTGCCGCTATTTTTTTAAATTTAGACCATGGGCATTCTTTTGAATATTTGAAAAAAGCAGTTGATGCCGGGTATGATATGGTTCATTTCGACGGGTCTAAGCTTCCTCTTGATGAAAACATAAAGATTACAAAAGAGGTTGTAAGATACGCAAGAAAAAAAGGTATTACGATAGAGGGAGAGGTGGGTAGAATAGGAACCGATTCGTCAAAAATTTATTCTGATAAGTTTGAAATAAAAGAAGAAGACCTTACAAAACCCGAAGAAGCCCTTAAATTCATAAAAGAAACAAAAGCAGATTTGTTGGCAGTAAGCATCGGTAATTTCCACGGCATAGAAATTTCTGGCATTGATCCGAATTTGAGATTGGATGTTTTAAGAGCGGTCAAAGAAAAAATAGGTGATACTTTTTTTGTTTTGCACGGAGGCTCTGGAACCCCAGAAGATGATATTAAAGAAGCTATAAGAATGGGTATTGCTAAAATAAACATTAATACAGAGGTGAGGCTAGCTTTTTCCGGGAATTTAAGACGATATTTGAATAATAATCCAAACGAAATTGTTCCTTATAAATTTTTGATAGATGCGCAAAATTCTGTTAAGAACCTCGTACAGCGTAAAATAAGTTTATTTGGTGGCGAGAATAAAGTTTAGGCGATTAGCTATTTACAATATTAAAAATATATACTAATATATAAACATTATAAGGAAAATCCTGCCAAATGGTAACATTTTTCGTGTTGAAAAATGTTATTTGCCAGGATGCTTATGCAAAATTATGGCAAAAATAAAATTAGAAAAAGAGATATGCATCGGTTGCGGGTCATGTGCTGCATTGTGCCCGAAATATTTTGAAATGGCGGACGATGGAAAATCGCATGTCGTTGGCGCAATAAAACAAGAAGTCGAAGAATTAGAGGTAGAAAAAATAGAGTGCGCCGAAACAGCTGCAGAAACTTGCCCGGTGCAATGCATACACATAGAAAAATAAAAATTGCTTCGCAATTTATATAATTACGTCGCTCGGTCAAAATGAAAATAAATTTTCACTCCTCCCTCGCTAGTAATTGTAGAAAGCTTAAATGATAAAATTAACAGCAAAAATTAGAAAAGAAACTGGTAAAAAAACTAGTACCCTAAAAAATGCAGGTAGAATTCCTGCAGTTATTTATGGTCACGAGATAAAAAATGTTTCATTAGATGTTGATTATAAAGAGTTTCAAAAGGTTTATAATCAGACAGGTGGTAATTCCTTAATAGATCTTAGCGTTGAGGGCGAAAAAGAGAAAAGGATCGTTTTGGTGCATGATTTGCAAAAAGATCCAATATCAGACAAAGTTATACACATTGATTTTTTTGAAACATCTGCAAAAGAAGAGGTTGAGGTAAAAGTTCCATTAGTTATTGAAGGAGTATCTATGGCAGTAAAAGATTTGGGCGGAACTTTAGTTAAAAATATTTCGGAATTGGAGATAAAAGCGATGCCTCAAGATCTTCCTCATGAGATTAAAGTTTCTATAGATACATTAAATACCTTTGAAGATCGTATTTTGGTAAAAGATTTAATTTTACCTAAAAATGTTAAAATTTTAACAAAGACCGGATGAGATTGTGGTTTCTGTGGTTCAGCCAGAAAATGTTGAAGAAGAGTTGGCAAAAGAAATTGAAGAGAAGGTTGAAGATGTGGAAAAAGTGGAAAAGGAGAAAAAGACAGAAGATGTGGTAGAGGAGACAGCAGAAGAGAAAAAATAGAAGTTGTTATAAAAATTATAAATTTTAAATCCAGCCCTGTGAACAACGGGACTGGATTTTTTTTAGAAAAAATTAGATAATAGGTTATAGAAACAGATGAAGAAATTTATTTCAGTTTTGTTGTACTCTTTTGTATTGGCCAGCTTGGCCAGTTTTGCGTTGGCGGACGATTTAGGAACCCAATGTGCCACGCTCTCCCAATCAACTACTGGGTGCCCGAATATGAGTGCAGCCGACTGTAAGGTTTTATTGCAAAAATGCGCAGATTATTATGATCAGCAATCTGCGCAATTGGCACAAGACCTAACAAAAACTTCCGCCCAGAAAGATACCCTACAGAATGCAATTACAAAATTAAAAAATAAAATTTCCGGTTTAGAGGACGATATAAATCAGGGGAAGATTATGGTAAAGGGCTTAAATATTCAAATATCCGATACTCAGGTTTCCATAGATAAAACTACGGCACAAATTCAAAATACTCAAAGTCAAATAGCAACTATTCTGCAATCTGTTTACGAGGAGGATCAAAAACCTAGCGTTTGTTATTTTACTTGAGGGTAATCTCTCGGATTTTTTTAGCAATTTAGCATATTTAGATAATCTTAATTCTCAGCTTAGTACTCTTTTGGGCAGCACGAAAAATTTAAAATCATATTTGCAGGGCCAGCAAGTGACCATGAGCGATAATGTAGACCAACTGCAAAAAACTATAGCGTTGCAAAAATTGCAGCAACAGCAAAGTGAGCAAGACCAACAACAGCAAAGTCAATATTTAAAACTTACAGAGGCGCAGTATGAGCAGCAACAAAAAGATAAGTTGGCGGCGGACCAAGCATCGGCAAAAATAAAATCAATGTTGTTCCAAGTTGCCGGCGTCACTAAGGCGCCTACATTTGGTCAAGCCATAGATATCGCAAAAGCGGTTTCTGCTATAGTTCCGATAAGGCCGGCATTTTTACTAGCAATACTTAGCCAGGAATCAGCTTTGGGGAAGAATGTTGGTAGTTGTTTGCTTACTAATGTAGCTACGGGAGAAGGTAAGAGAATTTCTACTGGTGCATATATGCCAAGAGTTTTCAAAGTAAGCCGTGATTTGCAGCCCTTTTTGACCATTACTGCTTCTGTCGGAAGGGATCCCCTCAAATCGCCTATTTCCTGTGACACCTATGGTTCTATGGGGCCAGCTCAATTTATACCGTCTACGTGGGCTTTATTTGTTAGTAGATTGAAAAGTGTGTTGGGCTATACGGCAGACCCTTGGGTTATAAAAGATTCTTTTACAGCTTCTGCGCTTTACTTGTCTGACCTTGGAGCCGGAAAACAAACCACAACCGCAGAGGCAAATGCGGCTTATAGCTACAATGGTTCTGGAAACATGGCTAGGGTTTATTCTCGAAGCGTTATGACAAAAGCTGCTTGTATCCAAACATTTATTGATAGTTCTACGATGACATCTAGTTGTCAAAGTCTTATACTTGGAACCTAAAAAAATCCGCCCCCGATTTATAGAGGCGGATTTTTTGTTACGCTATTTTTGTTCTTCTTTTTCTCTGTCCGATTTTCGGAAGGCTTTTATTATTGGTTCTAAATCTCCATTAACAATTACTTCTAGGTTGTGCCAGGATTTATCTATCCTGTGATCTGTGATTCTATTTTGTGGATAATTGTAAGTCCTTATTTTTTCAGATCTTTTTGCAGAAGCAATCTGTTCTCTTCTTTCTGCGCTCAGTTTTGATAAATCCGCCTCTTCTTGCTGACGTAAAAGTCTTGCTGATAAAAGAGCCATAGCAGCTTCTTTGTTATTTAATTGGTTTCTTTCTGACTGACAGGTAACCACAAGGCCCGAAGGCTTGTGCACAATTCTAACCGCTGATTCTGTTTTGTTTACATACTGTCCGCCGGGACCGGAAGCTTTGTATGTCGAAATTTCTAAATCAGCCGGAGAAATGCTGAATTCTGTTTTTTTTGGTTTTAATAAAACGGCTACGGTTGCAGTTGAGGTGTGAACTCGTCCTTGTTTTTCTGTTTTTGGAATTCTTTGGACCCTGTGGACGCCACCCTCATTTTGTAATTCGTCATAAACTCCAGGACCTGCAAGCTCAAAAACCATTTCTTTATACCCACCAATTGAAGTGTTGTTTGAATCTAAAACTTTCTCCTTCCAGCCCTTTGTCTGGCCATATCTTGAATACATTCTATATAAGTCGCGGGCAAAAAGTCCAGCCTCGTCTCCGCCGGTTCCTGCGCGTATTTCAATAATGATAGCTTGTTTTTCAGCTTTTTCTTCGGCATCAGGAATTTCCGGTTTATAATTTTTCCAGTCTTCTGCAGTAAATTTTGAGAAATCTTGTTCCATAATTATGAAGGAGGGAGGATATGAAAATTTATTTTCATATTCCGACCGAGTGAGAAATTATATAGATTTATAAATAATCTCTATTCAAAAATAATATCACAAAAACTTGATTTTGGAAATAGTTGTGCTAGGCTTGAATAAACCAACGAAAGGATTAGCTATGGCTGACGATAAGCAAAGATTAGAGCGGTTGCAGGGTGAGTTTAACGATTGGCAGAGTCAGAATCGAGGCAGGAATTGGTCACCCGAGCAATTAGCTCGTTCTCGGGAGATAGATAACCTGAATATAGAACTATACGGTAATGCTGATGGGCCGGTTGATCCGCCAGATTGCGGAGGACATTTTTGCGGGCACTAGCTCCTTAATAATAAATTGCACCATTGCAAGAGGATATAGTCATGGCTACATATGTGTTGATATACGATCTTTGTCCGAAAACGACGGGTGGCATAGAAATGAAGCATGAATTTCCGGCTGAAGATGATTATCGCGCGAAACAAGGCGCGAAAACTTTTATAGCTGGATCATCAAGAAGACCTGTAAGACTTTTAAAGGTGGTCGCCGATTTTGAACCATCTCAACAAAAGGACAAAAATGAAACATTGAGTAAAGCGGCATAGATATATCGCTAAATATTGGCTTTTGATGAGGCATAAGCAGGTTTTTCGTGAAAAGGGATTTTTGTGCATCTGTGACGAAATAGCCAAAAGATGGTGGCGAGCAAAGCTAAAAAAAGACTCTCGGATTCATGAGTCTGTCTTAATTCGCGCTAGGGGTGGATACGAAGAGATTGCAGAATCAATAGCCTATATTTAAAACTACAAGAAAGGAGAAAAAATGAAATATTGATTTGAAGAATCGCACGAAGCGGCGAGTCGTTTGGTCAGGACTTTTGTTGCACCAAGCGACGAAGCAGCCGCGGAAGGCTTTAAGACGGCTAAGAAGGATTCAAGTGCGGGATTTGGGGTTGGCATGGTGCCTAGGCGAATTGATCAAGAGGAAGAGTCAACTCTCATACCAACCGATTAAGAAGGAGAAAAAAATGAAACCCTACGACGATCCGAGAGAATGGAAGCCAACTTCTGACGTATTCGGTAATTCTTCATGGAGGACGAAATGGCAAGAACAGCAATAGCAGTTTTGATCAGACACTTTGGTTCTGAAATTGATAAGAAGGTTGAGCTCGTAATTTGTTTCGTGGAGCCGTCCGATAAGGACTATGACGACCCAAAATTGTTGGCCGCTTTTTACGGGAGCGATTCCGTTGATAGGGCAGAGCAATATTTACGCGGGCAGGAAGCGGAAATAGTTGAACGGACGGAAATCCTCGAAGAAATAAAAAAGCAATATCGAGTTGCGTATCTCGTATCTGGGCCAGGAGTCTGCTGTGAGGCTATCAAAAAAACATTCGAAGCAGATAACGACGAAGCAGCTCTTGTGACAGCCTTTGAAACAGGCAAGGGTCTATTTAGGGGTAACGACATTAAACCTAGCTCATTGGTCAGGATTGACCAAGAAGAAAAGAGTACGATTATTAAAATCGACACTCTTGTCGACTTTTCTATCTTAGAATGTAGAGTATTGTTTTAGATCATAGTGAGGATCACGACTAGGGCGTTTGCGAAAGCTTACGCCACTTTTTTTGCATAGACTCTTGATATCGTTTAAAAAATATGTTAATATTCAAAATATACAAATTATCAAATAAACAAATGAAAGCAGATATACATCCAAAATATTATCAGAAAGCAAATGTCCGTTGTGCATGCGGCAACGTTTTTACTATAGGATCAGCAAAAGAATTTATAGAGACCGAAGTTTGCGCCAAGTGTCATCCTTTTTATACTAAGCAGGAAAAAGTTATGGATACATTGGGAAGAGTTCAGAAATATAAAGAGAGGATGGTTAAAAAATCAACAACCGTCAAAAGAGTTAAGAATCCAAGAGCAAAAGCAGAAAAAAAATAATAAAAAACCCGCCTTCGCCCTGCAGGAGCTTTGGCGAGGTAAAGGAAGTAAAGTGGCCATTCGGCCATTTGCATAACTCCGGCGTCCTTATTGTGCGACACAATATACCCGTCTAGAATTATGTGAGGCTTCTTAAAAAAAATGTCATTGGCTACGAAGTAGCAACTGAGTAGCACTTAAGCCAGACATTTAAAAAATAAATAATATGGCTAAACAAGATATCAATTTGAATGTAGAAGAAATGGAAAAGGCAGCTGTGAATTTGGGACATAAAGTCTCAAAGCTGTATCCTAAGATGAAGGAATATGTTTCCGGCGTAAAAAATAATGTGCACGTTTTTGATTTAGAAAAAACATCGAAAGAACTCGCCAAGGCCCTAACATTTATATCTAAGATTGTTTCAGAAGGAAAGACGATAATTTTTGTTGGAACAAAAATTCAATTAAGAGCAGTGATTCAGGGGGCAGCATTAGAATGCGGAGTTCCGTATGTTACAGAGAGATGGCTTGGTGGAACTTTCACTAATTTTGAAACAATACAAAAAAGGGTTAACTATTTTAAAGATTTAGAAAAAAAGAAAGAAACAGGAGAGTTAGAAAAATATACAAAAAAAGAGCGTTTAAATTTTGACAGAGAAATTGCCAAATTAAAAATAAAGTTTGATGGCATAAGGAACATGTCAAAATTGCCCGATGCGGTGTTTATTTTTGGACTAGACAAAGATATTACTTGCGCCAGAGAAGCAAAAAGAAAAGGAATTAAAATTATATCAATCGTTGACACAAACGCAAACCCGGATATTGTTGATTATGTAGTTCCCGCTAACGATGATGCAATTTCCTCTGTTAGATATATAATAGATAAGGTGAAGGAGGTGATAATAAGCTCTAGGTCAGTTAAATAGTTTAAGTTTTGAATCGCGTTTTTACTTTTTAAATTTTAGTTTTAAACATGGCAACAATAGATCAAATTAAACAATTAAGAGAAGAAACAGGATCTGCTCCTACGCAAATTAAAAAAGCGATAGAAGAATCAAACGGTGATTTAGATAAGGCCAGAGAGCTTTTAAGGGTTTGGGGGAAAAACATTTCTATTAAAAAAGGATCAAGAGATGCAAAGTCGGGCTTAATTGAAACTTATTTGCACCCAAATGCTCAAAATGGCGTATTGTTAGATATAAGATGCGAAACAGACTTTGTTGCTAAGTCTCTTGAATTTAAAAATTTAGCTCATGAAATTTGCTTGCAGATTGCAGCTATGAAACCTCTATATGTTTCGGAGACAGACATTCCTGAGGAATTTTTAGATGGTGAAATAAAGATTTATACTGAACAGGTAAAAGATTCAGGGAAGCCAGAAAAAATTGTGGACCAGATTATTGAAGGAAAATTAAATAAGTATAAACAAGAAGTTTCATTATTATCGCAAGTTTGGATTAAGGATGATTCGAAAATCAATAAGTAATATTATTGAAGATGTTGTAGCTAAGGTGGGAGAGAAAATAGAAGTTAAGCGTTTTGCGCGATACGAAATTTAAGCTCGGCAGAGCGAAAACCCCGCCCTCTATGCTAGATGAGTAAAATCAAAAGCTTAGAGGGCGGGGTGCTCGCATTCTAAAAATGCTCGCAGAATATATCATTTCAATTATTTGCATTTGTAGTTTTGGTGGCGTTTTGATTATTTTATTTAGAAAGCTTCCAGCCCTAAATTCCTTGCCACAAAATGGGGGAGTGGGAATTAAGAAGCATCCAATAATTTTAGAAACTGAAACAAAGATAAGAAAAATTTTCGTTTCATTTTGAAAAACAAATATATTTGCACAAACTTCTTTCCTGGGTGAAAATAATTATTTTAAGGATTGAGACAAAAGTAGACAATCTTTTGCATGGTATAAGGAGAAAGGCCCAACAGATAGATAAAAAAAATAGCGACAAGAAATTAGATCTGCCGAAGTAGCTCAGTGGTAGAGCAACGCTTTTGTAAAGCGTGGGTCGGGGGTTCGAATCCCTTCTTCGGCTCAGTTATAAGTTAAGGACTTGACAAGGATTTATTTTCAGATAAGATGTATATTGTAGATACGATATAATTAAATTAATTTAATTTCAAAAACAAATTAATTTTAAAATTTAAGTAGGGTTTACAAAACGTCCGCGAAAATATTTAACATTTAAATATTTTCGCGGGTGTTTTTTTCAGAATTGCAGAATGGAAAGAAAATTGAAAAGTTAATATGGAGTTAGATTTTAGAACCATTTTAAAATCTAACAATAAGTAAACAACCATAAATTAGTTTTTTAAAGTTGTTTCGAATTAGATTGAAATTTTTCGCAAGAATTAAAGTAAATCACACATTAGTAGTTTATTCTATAGCATAGATTCAAACATCAAATGTTTTATAATTGCGAGGGAGGGAGGAGTGAAAATTTATTTTCATTCCGACCGAGCGAGCATTTATATCACAAAAACTTAATGTTTTATTTGAGAGTTTGATCCTAGCTCAGGGTGAACGCTGGAAACGTGGATACCGGCATGCAAGTCACGGGGGCCGCAAGGCAACCGGCGAACGGCTTAGTAACACGTGGGTACATACCCCAAACTGGAGCATAGCTCGTCGAAAGACGGGGTAATTCTCCATAGTCCCGCAAGGGTAAAGCAGCAATGCGGTTTGGGAATGGCCTACGGCCTATCAGATAGTTGGCGAGGTAATAGCTCACCAAGTCTATGACGGGTAGGGGGCGTGAGAGCGCGACCCCCAAGAATGGCACTGCGACACGGGCCATACTCCTACGGGAGGCTGCAGTTGAGAATCTTCCGCAATGGACGAAAGTCTGACGGAGCGACGTTTCGTGAAGGATGAAGCCCTTAGGGGTGTAAACTTCTTTTATATGGGAGGAAGCCGCAAGGCAGACAGTACCATATGAATAAGGGGATCCTAATTCTGTGCCAGCAGGAGCGGTAATACAGAATCCCCGAGCGTTACCCGGATTTATTGGGCGTAAAGGGTCCGTAGGTGGTAAAGTAAGTTGAAAGTTAAAACTCATCGGCTTAACCTTTGAGGTGCTTTCAATACTGCTATACTAGAGGGCGTTAGGGGTTAGCGGAACCGACAGAGTAGGGGTGAAATCCGTTGATATTGTCGGGAACACCAAAAGCGAAGGCAGCTAACTAGGACGACCCTGACACTGAGGGACGAAAGCGTGGGGAGCAAAAAGGATTAGATACCCTTGTAGTCCACGCTGTAAACGATGATTACTGGCTATGTGAAGTGTCGACCCTTCACGTGGCGAAGCTAACGCGTTAAGTAATCCGCCTGGGAAGTACGGTCGCAAGACTAAAACTCAAAGGAATAGACGGGGACTCACACAAGCGGTGGACCATGTGGCTTAATTCGACAACAAACGAAGAACCTTACCAGGTCTAGAAATCTGCATGAAAGCTTTATGAAAGTAGAGCCCTTCACAAGACATGCAGACAGGTGCTGCATGGTTGTCGTCAGTTCGTGTCTTGAGACGTACCGTTAATTCGGGTAACGAACGCAACCCTTGCCCTGTGTTTTAAATGTCACAGGGGACTGCCCGAGATAATTGGGAGGAAGGCGAGGATGACGCCAAATCAGCATGGCCCTTTGATGACCTGGGCCGCACACGTGGTACAATGGTAGGTACAATGCGCTTCGATGCCGTAAGGCGGAGATTAATCGCACCAAAACCTATCTCAGTTCGGATTGAGGTCTGAAACCCGACCTCATGAAGCTGGAATCGCTAGTAATCGCCAATCAGCTACGTGGCGATGAATACGTTCCTGAGTCTTGTACTCACCGCCCGTCAAGCCAAGCGAGCTGGGGATAGCCGAAGTTCCAAGCAATTGGGCCCAAGCTAGATTCAGTAAGAGGGGCTAAGTCGTAACAAGGCACGGGTAGCGGAAGCTGCTCGTGGATCATTTTTTTAAAAATTATTTTTCGCAAGAATTATAATTTAAGTAGTTGACTTGGAAAGCTTTCAGCAAGGTTCGATTGGCTCCGTTCGAGGAGCATGTTGAATCGTTCTGAATTCTAACCAGATGCGTTTTGAGGGAATCGCCTGAAATTCTCTTATTCGAAACAACTTTAAAGCACTAATTTACTTACAAAAAAACAGCGCGCCGCTGTTTTTTTGTTTAAATATTGAAAAAATAAATATTTTAGATTATAATGTTATATGGTACAGTATATCACTAAAGAAGGTTTGCAAAAACTTAAGGACGAGTTGAAAGATTTGAAAGAGAATAGGGTTCCTGAAACAAGAAAGCTTATTGCAGAAGCGCGCGCTTTTGGAGACTTAAAAGAAAACGCCGGTTATCATGATGCCAGGGATAAAATGTCATTTATACTTGGAAGGATTGAACAACTAGATGGTGCAATAAATGAAGCTATTGTAAAAGAAAAAAATGATGGCGGCGAAATTCAGATTGGCGCTGAAATAACAATTTTGTTTGGTTCTGAAAAACAAGAATATGAAATTGTAGCTCCCAGCGAGGCGAATATTTTAGAAAATAAAATTTCTTATCAATCACCGTTAGGCCAAAGATTAATTGGAAAAAAAATTGGAGACGAATTTAATTTTACCGGCGGAAACAAAGCAGTTAAAGTGAAAATCATTAGTATAAAATAAACAGCTCACATCCTTCATTAAGAAAATTTATAGTAGGCTGAATTTTAGAAATTAAATAAATTTATATGGGCCCGTGGTATAGTGGCAACACATCTCGTTTGCAACGAGAAGCTGGGAGTCCGATTCTCCCCGGGTCCACACCGTAATTTTAATCTAAAGCATCAGATGAATAAGACCAATTTGGAATTAAAGCATTTTTGTTCTGATTTCGGTAATATCAGAAAAGTGCTAAAAAAGATAGGCGCCAAAAAAGAGGGTATTAAAAATCAAAAGGATTATTTTTTTGAAATTTTAAATAAGACGGGAAGACTCAAATTACGCGTTGAAGAGGGAAGGCAAGTGTTAGTTTATTATGAAAGGCCGAATTTTTTAAAGGGAAAAAGCACCACCGCAAAAGTAAAAATTTATGATGTGAGGGACGGTCAGTTATTGCCTTTTCTTCGTGATGCGTTGGGTACTAAAGTTATTGTGGAAAAGAAAAGAGAGTTGTGGCGAAAGCTAAATGCGGTTTTTCATATTGATAATGTAAAAGGCGTGGGTGGTATATTTGAAATTGAATTACAGAAGAAGGGTAAAATTACGACCTCTGACCAAAAGCAATTCAAGGAATATCAAGATAAATTATTGCCCTATCTGGGAAAGGTAATAAAGGGCTCCAATGCGGATTTAGTTCCTTCGGGCTTAAAGAAATAAATATTCATTGTATTATTTTTTTATTATTAAATTAATAGATCAATGTCAAAAATATTAGAAGGTTTTAAAAATTTTATATTAAGAGGAAATGCGGTTGACTTGGCCGTTGGTGTGGTTATTGGAGCTTCGTTTGGAACAGTCGTAACGGCAATAGTGAAAGATTTATTCACTCCGCTTATTGGAGCTGTTGCAAAAGTGCCGGATTTTTCTGTATTAAATTTTACGTTGAATGGTAGCAAATTCATGGTGGGCGAATTTATAAATGCGGTAATTTCCTTTTTATTGGTTGCGGTTGCGATATACTTTTTTGTAATACTACCAATGAACGCTTTTATAGAAAGAACGGCTAGCAAAAATCCAAAACCTGTGACCGTTAAAAAATGTCCAGAATGCCTTAGCGATATTCCGCTTGATGCAAAGCGTTGCGCTCATTGTGGCCAAATTGTCGTTAGTCAAGAATAAAAATTCACGGGCTTATGCCCAGCATATAGAAAGAAATAATAAACTAAAAAATCCGTCCCGATTCACTTGGGGGCGGATTTTTTGATTGACACAAATTAACTTTTTGTTAAGATGACTTATTGCTTGTCTATGCAGATAAGCGTGCCCTTTGATAATCTAAATTCAAAGAGAAACTCAAAGAAGGAGGCGAAATATGATAACGAGAATAGTAAGAAATTTCGGTTTTGTTGAAGTGTGTTTTTATGTAGAGACCGCTGCTGAATTGATGGCAGAAGAGCTCAAGATGCTTCGGTGGGTAATTGCTGAAACTTTTGAACCGGAGCTAATTTATGAGCGCGGAAAATATGACGGTGACAATTTTGTGGAGATAGGTCCGCGCCTTAATGTGGAAACTCCGTTTTCAACCAACGCGGTGTCAATTTGTCACTCGTGGGGATTGAAAAAAGTTACGCGAATTGAACAGTCGCGAATTTTCAAGTTGGCTGACGCTACGCGTGAAAAAGTTATTGCAAAAAACTTAGACCAGATGACGCAGATTGTTTATCCGGCCAGTGGCATCGCGAGTTTTGAGCTTGATTTGAAGCCGGATGAAATGCAGATAATTCCTGTTCTTGAAAATGGTGAAGAAGCGATTCGTAAAGCAAACAAACAACTTGGCCTTGGTATGGATGAATGGGATGTGACTTATTATACTGAAATATTTTCAGCAGCTTGCGCGAAATCCAACTGATGTGGAACTATTCCAAATTGGCAACGCCAATAGCGAGCACTCACGTCATTGGTATTTTAAGGGAAAGCAGGTAATTGATGGAATCGAAATGCCCGAGTCCCTGCTTGATATTATTCGAGCTTCGCTTCTGGCGGTAAAAGGACAAAATGTCAGCGTGTTGGCATTCAATGACAACGTTGGCGCTATTTATGGATTTCATGTTCCGATTTTTATTCCGGATAATCCGGGTAAGCCGTCGTTTTTCAGGATTGTTTGGCGGACTATCCACCATACTGCTACCGCGGAAACGCATAACCATCCGACACTTATTTCGCCGTATGGCGGAGCATCAACGGAACTTGGCGGACGCATTCGCGACAACGTTGCGGGAGGACAAGGATCGCAAACTGGAATTGGTATTCAGGGATGTTGCGTTGGTAATTTACATATTCCCGGTTACAAGATATCTGGCGAGGTTAACGTCGGAGAGGCCAGTGAAAAATATGCGTCGCCTTTAAGGATTTTGATTGAAGGGAGCGATGGATTTACTCAATACGGAAACCAGTATGGCGAGCCGCTTGTTGGAGGATTTACCAGAACGTTCGATCAAAATGTTGCTGGTGAAAGAAGAGCATTTATTAAGCCCGTTTTTTATGGCGGAGGAGTCGGTAGTATTGACTCAGCTCATATAAAAAAACATCATCCGGAAGCCGGAATGTTTATTGTTGCCATTGGCGGCCCCGCATACGCTATTGGCGTTGGCGGCGGAGCTGCATCTAGTATGATGCAGGGTCAAAATGATGCAGGACTTGATTTTAATTCGGTTCAGCGCGGCAATGGTGAAATGGGAAATAAAACAGCTCGCGTTATTCGTACATGCATTGAGATGCTCGACGAGAATCCAATTGAAAGCGTCCATGATCAGGGCGCCGGTGGGCCGAGTAATGTTTTAACCGAGCTTACTGAAAACGTCGGCGGGAAGGTGGACATTCGCAAAATAATTCTCGGAGATAAAACAATGTCTGTACTTTCAATTTGGTCTGCCGAGTATCAGGAAAGATACGGCCTTTTAATTAATCCGGAAAAACTGGATTTGTTCAAAGAAATTTGCGATCGCGAGCGCGTGAATTGCGAAGTCCTTGGACAAATTACAGACGACGGCTACATTACGGTTGTTGATTCGGAGAACGATACGACGCCGGTTCATCTGAACTTGCAGGATATTTTAGGAAAACTTCCGCAAAAGACTTTTAAGTCCGATCATCCGGAAAGGATTTTCGAGTCACCTGTTTTATCGAAAGACCTAACGGTTAAAAGTGCGATAGAAATTGTTTTGCAGCAAGTGTCAGTAGGGTCTAAAAATTTTATTTTACACAAAGTTGATCGTAGTGTCGGCGGATTGGTTGCGCAACAGCAATGTTGCGGAGCAAGCCAAGTGCCAATTGCCGACGTAG
This sequence comes from Candidatus Staskawiczbacteria bacterium, assembly GCA_963756225.1. Classification (GTDB taxonomy): domain Bacteria; phylum Patescibacteriota; class Minisyncoccia; order Minisyncoccales; family Staskawiczbacteraceae; genus XYD1-FULL-39-28. Next base: position 4,694 of record CAVWMZ010000005.1, on the reverse strand, counting down.
CGATTAAAGCCGACAGTTATTTCGGCTTGACTGGAGTTGCAACTGCTGCCGGAGAGCAACCGCTGAAGATGCTGATTAATCCTAACGCTGGAGCAAGGATGGCTATGGGTGAAATGCTCACTAATATGATGGCAGCTGGCGGAATTAGCATTCCGGGGATGAGATGTCGCGTTAATTGGATGTGGCCGGCAAAATTACCCGGTGAAGGCGCGTTATTATATGATGCGGCCGAAGCGACACGCGATGCAATGATTGAATTGTGGACCGCTTGCGACGGGGGAAAAGACAGTCTTTCGATGGCAGCGACCGTGGACGGTAAGCTGGTAAAAGCTCCTGGTGAATTGGTAATTCTTGGCTACGCCTCTATGCCCGATATAACCAGAAAACTTACGCCAGACATTAAGGCTTCGGGAGAAAGTTATCTTGGTTTGATTGATCTTGGCTTGGGCAAAAATCGTTTAGGCGGTTCGGCCCTGCTTCAAGCTCTTAATCAAGTTGGAGACGAGTCGCCCGATTGCGATCCACAACTACTAAAGGCGACGTTTAAAGCAATACAAATTCTTCATGATTGTGGGGCGTTGCTCTCGCTTCACGATAGAAGCGATGGAGGGCTTGCAACGGCTTTAATTGAGATGTGTTTAGGTGGAAACTGTGGCGCGCTAACAAAAGATTTTAGCATAGAGCAGCTTTTTTCTGAGGAACTTGGTTTAGTCGTCGAATATCTGCCTAAAAATGAAGACATAATTCGTCGGGTGCTAGACAGAGAAGGCGCTCCTGGATTGCAGAGATTCGGCAGAACTAATGATTGGGGTCTGCCTCGTGTTTTCGGAATTGATTTGCCGACTCTTCGGCAGTGGTGGGAAGCCACTAGCCATCAGATAGAAGAACTCCAGACAAAAAATAGGGTTGCTGATGAAGAGTTCGAAGGCTATAAATTTGTGCCTAAGCCTATTTATCATCTTGGTTTTACGCCAGGTTCTACAATTATGGGATGCCAATATTTTCAACCGAAGGTTGCTATTTTGCGCGAAGAAGGAACAAACGGAGATCGCGAAATGGCGGCAGCTTTTTATGCCGCCGGATTAGATCCTATGGATGTTAATATGAGCGACCTTTTAGCCGGAAAAATAAACCTGGACCAGTTTCAAGGTCTTGTTGCTCCCGGCGGTTTCTCTTTTATGGACGTTTTTGACAGCGCAAAGGGTTGGGCTGGAACAATTAAGTTCAACGCCATGCTTAAGGAAATGTTTGAAAGATTTTACAACAGAAAAGATACTTTTGGTTTAGGGGTTTGTAACGGCTGCCAGTTTTTCTCGCTTTTAGGCTGGGTGCCGTTTAAGGGGCTGGACGAAACGGTTCAGCCGCGATTTATTCGCAATCGGTCTGAGAAATTTGAATCACGTTGGAATCAAGTTAAGATTCAGAAAAGTCCGGCGATTTTATTTGCCGGAATGGAAGGGTCAACGCTTGGCATTCATGTTGATCACGGCGAAGGTCGTGCATATTTCCCCGACTTGAAAATACTGGATGATGTGTTGTCTCGGAATTTAGCGCCGTTGGTTTACGTGGATTGCGACAATAATCCGACCGAAAAATATCCCTTCAACCCGAATGGATCTGCTTCGGGAATTGCAGCCCTTTGTTCGCCAAACGGAAGGTTCCTCGCGATGATGCCGCATTCTGAACGAGCGTTTCTTCCGTGGCAGTGGCATCATTGGCCCAAGGAATGGTCTGATGTTAAGGTTTCGCCCTGGCTAAAGATGTTCCAGAATGCTCGTGATTGGTGTCTAGATAATATGTAATTTTTAATTTTAGTATGTCCCGTGCTTGTATAGACGGGACTTTTTATTTGAAAAAAATAAAAAAATATGGCATAATTTTTTTATACGGTTAAGATTGTAAAATATGAAAATCATTAACAAACGATTATTAACTATTCTGGACTTTATTGAGGAGATCGAAAAATTAAAGCACATCAACAGAATTAACACTTTGTCCGATCGTTCCCGCCAAGAAAGTGACGCCGAACATAGCTGGCATTTGGCTATGATTATTTTACTTTTAAAAAATGAACTTGGCACAAAATTTAATGTTGATAAAGCTATAAAAATTGCGCTCGTTCACGATTTAGTGGAGATTTATACCGGAGATACTTGGCCTAGTAATGATAAGGAGAGGAAAGATAAAAAAATACGTGAGAAGGCGGCTGCTAAGAAATTATTTTATCAACTTCCACAGATCTTAAAAAAGAAATAGAGTCGTATTGGCTAGAGTATGAAAAATCTGTTACCAAAGAGGCAAAAATAGTTAAAGGACTAGATAAGATTGTTTATCCCATGCATTATTCTATGTCGGGAAAAATTGTCTATTATAAAGAGCAAGACACGGCCTCAGAGAGGCGTCTTTATGGAGAGTCATATGTTAGGCACAATAAAGTTCTAAAAGAAATTTTTGAATATTATCATGATAGGTTGGATAAAACAGAAAAACAAAGAGAGAATCCCTTAAATTAATTTTTATTATGAGTCTATCTATTGGGATAGTGGGATTGCCAAATGTTGGCAAATCTACACTATTTAAAACATTAACTAAAAAACCGGTTTTGATTGCTAATTATCCTTTTGCCACAATTGACCCCAATGTTGGGGTTGTTTTGGTTCCCGATGAAAGAGTTGATAAGCTGGCCGAATTGTCGAAATCTAAAAAGAAAATTTATGCAACAGTAGATTTTGTTGATATTGCAGGACTAGTAAAAGGCGCTAGTTCTGGAGAAGGTTTGGGGAATAAATTTTTGTCACACATACGAGAAGTTGATGCGGTTTTATATGTTTTGCGCGCATTTAAAAATGCAGATATTATAAACACGCAAAACGATATAAACCCACTACAAGAAAAAGAAATATTAGATGTGGAATTAATTTTAAAAGATTTAGATACAATAAATAAAAGAATAGATGGATTAGCCGGAGAGGTTAGACAGAATAAAAAAGAAGCTGTTAAGGAAATGGAAGTTTTGAAAAAGGCTAAAGATTTTCTATCGCAAGAAAAAATATTAATTGATCAGGAATTTACAGAAGACGAAAAAGAAATTTTAAATGGCTTTCAATTATTAACTTTTAAACCAAGATTATATTTATTAAACGGAAAACCCGAAGAGGTGGGTGGTGAGATTTCAAGCGTTTTGAAAAATTATGTAGTTGTTGACGTCGCAACAGAATACGAGGCAGAAGGATTATCTAAAGAAGAGAGAGTGGCCTTAGACTTACCGTTGGATTCGGAAACAGATGTTTTAATTAAAAAATCATACGAGCTTTTAAATCTGATAACTTTTTTGACAACAGGAGAAGATGAAACACGAGCTTGGACAATTAAAAGAGGAGATATGGCACCGAAAGCTGGAGCTGCCATACACACAGATTTTGAAAATAAATTTGTTAAAGCAGAGGTCGTCTTTTGGAAAGATCTATTAGAAGCTGGTGGATATCCAAAAGCCAGAGAGCAGGGAAAATTAAAAACAGAAGGAAAAGAGTATATTGTTAAAGACGGCGACGTCATAGAATTTAAACATGGATAAATTTACAATAAATCACTATGAGGCTTGTTTTAAAATCGGCAAGAAATATTCAAAGAAGATAAAAGATAGGGTAGAGGAGGGGTATAAAAAGACAGTCGGTTTTAACAGAAAAAAAATCGAATTTTTAAAAGAAAGTTTCCCATACTATTGGGAAGAGCTGAGGGGAATAGCTGACGGTTCTGGAATATCCTTTGATAAAGTATTATCAATGAATACATATGACGTTAACTTTAAGGGTTGTTCAAGCGTAGTTTTTTTTGATAAAGGAATTCCATTAATAGCCCACAATGAAGATTGCTCAGAAAAAAAGCCGAGTAACGAAATAGCGAAATTTTTAGAATTTAAATACCCTGATAGTAAATTCACGTCTTTGGTTTATTTCGGAGAACTGGCCGGCAATGCAGTTTCTTTTAATAAATACGGATTGGCTCTTTTTATGAATTTTATTGACGGAATTAAAAGGAAAAACATTAAGAATTATGTGCCAGAATATTTTTTATTTAGAAAAATTTTAGACTGTAAAACAATAGAAGAAGCGCTTAAAATTTTTAAGAAATATCCAACTCCAACGGGTTATCATTGTACTGTCAGCCAAAACGGAAAAGTTTTTTCTGTGGAAAAATTATATGATAAAACGAAGGTCCTCAAGATAACAAAAAATTATGTTCACACAAATTTTTTTATATCTAAGGGTTTTGCAGGCAAAGATAATCCAAGTGCAAATCCCGTAGAAAGATTAAAAAGTATTAATCGTATGGTTAAAGAAGAGTATCCCTTAAAAAAAATAATGCTAGATAAGACCGGTACGCCAAACGCGGTTTGCGGCGGATATAAAGATTCAACGAAAACACTAGTAAGTACTATTTTTAACGCCAAAACAAACAAAATTATTTTTCACAAAGAGTATAAATAAATTATGGATTTTGTTATAAAAAATGTTCAAATGAGTATCGTAAGCGTCGCGAGAGGTCTTGGGTATTTAATTATTGATAATAAGGGAAACGGAGAATATAATTTAGTTAGAAAATTTAGTTCTAACCATTATCCGCGGTTTCACGCATATGTTAAGCAACAAGGATGCGATTTTATTTTTAGTTTGCACTTAGATCAAAAAGCGCCC
>CAVWMZ010000004.1:0-71895 GCA_963756225.1 Candidatus Staskawiczbacteria bacterium | reverse complement strand
ATTTTTATAGACATACGGCAAGTTAACAATACTCAAAATATAAAGACCAATACGGAGGCAACGATAAATATTAAGGCTCTAGACTAGCAAGACTAGTCAAAGTAGCCGATTAATTTAATAATATTTTTTAATAATTTTCCGCAATTCTTTTTTCATTGTATCATTTGTTTTTCCGTAGCGCCACTCTGACTCTTTAGGTGCAGTTGGAAATTCTTTTTTACACCATTAAATTTAGCCAGTCAACGTTTGGTGAAGCTCCAGAAATTTTCAATGCCGTTGATGTGAATACCTGTACCTTTCCTTGCAAATTCATTGTCTCCGTGATTAACCCTGAAATGTTTGTCGTATCCTACATCGACAAGTCCGTCATAGCTACGCCAGCTGTCCGAATAAATTACTGCTGATTTATCTACTTTCCCTCTGATAATGCTTTGCAGAATGTCTTTTTTACAGTTAGGAACAATTTCCGTGTAAACATGTCCGTTGCGTTTCAGTATTCCGAACACGGTTGCTTCTGCGTGCCTCGTCCGCGTTTCAGCTTGCCGTGAAATCCGCGTTTGCGCCTTGCTCCGAAATATGATTCGTCCACTTCCGCTTCACCGAAAATCTTTTCAAATTCTTTGTGCTGATGAGCATAAATTGCCACACGAAATCTGTTGTACCAGTAATTTATCGTGTTGCGATTTACGCCCACCAGAGGAGCTGCTTTGGAGGCGTTAATATCCAAACAAAAGTGTTCAATAATTTTTTTAATTTTAAATGTCAATAATTTAGATTTTTTGAGACTATTTACTAACATTTTGTCATTATACCATGACAGACTGCTAGTCTAGAGCCATATAAAAACTATTCAAAAAGATTACGGAAAAATTAACAGGCAATGATTTACTGATTCAAGTTAATAAACAGCATTGTTGCCCGATTATGCGCCAAAAGATTTAGTAAATATTTCAGATTATGGCATTCCGGCGATAGCGGCGCTTCAATTAAGAAAGATTGTGATTCCTGATTTAATATCAATGATAGCAGCTGCGAATAAAGACGGCATAGAACTGAAGGTTGTTTCTGCTTACAGGTCTTACCAGGATCAGGAACAAACATATAGCTCCTGGGTTAAACAATTAGGAGTCCAGGAGGCAAATAGACAGAGTGCGCCCCCTGGATGCAGCCAGCATCAATTGGGTACTGCAGTAGATTTTAACGAATTAGATTTTGCATTTGCAAATACTCCAGCCGGAATTGGCTTGCTAAAAATGCTTGGCAGTATGGATGGGTTATTTCTTTTCCCTTAAACTCTGAGAGATAACGGGTTACGAAATATGAGCCATGGCACTATCGATATATCGGCGTAGAAAATGCTTGGAAATGCAAAAGTCGGGACTTATATTAAGCCAATTTTTAGACACTAAAAATAATTTTTAAATAATTATGATATGCGCATTAACTTTCAATGTTATTAAAATATTTAGTTTGGCGGCTTTTGCCTCCATTATTGCTATTTTGTGGTGTCCTTTATTAACGCATTATTTATACAAATATAAATTTTGGAAAAAAACAGCTAGGCAGAAAGCTATTTCTGGAGAGGATGCAGTTGTTTTTAATAGTCTTCATAAAGACAAAGAAGTTGGAACTCCTCAGGATGGGAGGATTGCTGATTTGGGTAACGGTGGTTTTTGTTATTTTTATATTTTCCGGGTTATCGTCAATTTTTCCAAATAACTGGGTGGCGTCAATTTAATTTTTTGTCGAGAACTCAAACATGGTTGCCGCTATTTACTTTAGTTGTTGCATCTATAGTTGGCTTTGCAGATGATTTTTTGGTGGCTCAAGGGTTGGGGAAAATATATTGGTGGAGGGATTTCATTTAATAAGCGCCTATTTATAGTAATTTTAATCGGTCTAATAGGAAGTATTTGGTTTTATCAGAAATTAGGATGGGATACAGTTTTTATCCCTTTTGTCGGAGATGTTTCTATTGGGCTTTGGTATATTCCCTTATTTATTACAATTACGATTGCTTGTTGGTCAGGAGGAATCATAGATGGCCTAGATGGTTTGGCTGGCGGAACATTTGCTTCAATTTTTGGCGCTTTTACAATTATATCTTTTTCTTTAGGAAAAATAGATTTAGCCGCATTCTGCGCAGTCATAACGGGTACCTTGTTTTCTTTTTTATGGTTTAATATTCCGCCCGCTAGATTTTATATGGGTGAAACGGGAATACTTGGCCTAACAACTGTTTTATCGGTAATAGCATTTTTAACTGACTCTGTTTATGTTTTACCAATAATCGCCGGACTTTTAGTTGTTGAGGTTTTAACATCCATAATTCAACTTTTATCCAAAAAATTTAGAAAGAAAAAAATATTTCTTTCCACGCCGATACACCATCACTTTGAGGCCCTAAATTGGCCGTCATACAAAGTAACAATGAGGGCTTGGATTATAGGCATTGTGCTAGCTTTTGTTGGTGTAGCCGTAAGACTCCTTAGGTAGCTGACTTGAAAAGAATATAAAAATAAGTATACTTAAAAAGATATTGGGGCCCATAGTAAATCGGTATTACGCCTCCATGGCATGGAGGAGGGCGGGGTTCGATTTCCCGTGGGTCCACAAATTATTGAGCAAGAAAATCTATCCCTAGAACGGGTAGTTTTTTTGTACGCCATCTAGTTGACAAAAATAAATAAAAGTTGTAGATTAAATTATTGCTTTTTGTCAATTAAATTTAAAAATAAAAGGAGGTTTTATGAGCATCAGCGAAGTGATTTTGCAAAAGATGTCTACTTGCTGTGGAGAAGAAGAGCCGACAGCTATGCCCGAAGAGATATCCGCCATGATAGACGTAAACCCTTTTTCTGAAAGGATAAGGTTTTTACTAAAAAATGAAAGATTGGTTTATCTGCCGGTTGAATGTAAGCCGGGGCATCTCTGTCACCCGAATTGTATTGGAACGACTTTATTTATAGCTGGGCTTGGGAAGTTTGATTATCCATATTTCGGGTACAATGATGAGCTTGATGAGCATTTAAAGCGACCTACGTTAGATTTGAATAATCTAATTCCTGGAGTATTTTGTTTTTCTTGGTCTAATGATATAGAAGACTGGCATGCTGGAATATATTTAGGAACATTGATGGGAGAACAGGTGATGTTTGCTAAGCACGGTTATGCCGGGAGCTTTGGTCCAGAGTTTTCTTCGCTGAATTATGATAATCCTAAATATTATCTACCTAGAAATTTAGAGACTTAGTGCCGCATGGTTTATCTTGCGGCTTTTTATTTTTAGATGTTTGTCTTTCAAATAGATTATTTTTTTGATAATATAAAAATATGTTTTTAAACGTTGAATTAACTGTTTTTTTGCTGCTGGCCATTTTTGTGGTTTTGCTTTTTATTGTTTGTGGGAAAAAGGGTTTTAGATCTTTAGTTTCATTAGCAATAACAGTAGCAATATTAATAGCCGTAGTTGTTCCTTTGATTATCCATAAATATGATCCTGTGCTGGTTACGTTTGTCGCCTCAATACCAATTACTTTTTTAATAATTTATCTTACGGAGGGATTTAATATTTTATCGCACTTGTCAGTTTTGCTAACTATTTTTAATTTTTTTATTATCAGCGTACTGATTGATTTTTCTATATCACTGTCTAAATTCACGGGCATTACGTCAGATATTGCAGCTACTATTGGAGGTCAGTTAGGAATCGATTTGCCCAAGTTGCTTATTGCAGCAATAATGCTAGGAACATTGGGGGCTCTTATTGAAATGGTTGTAACGCAGGTTGGTACGGTTATAGAATTTACCAATGCGAATATTCAAGCGGATAAAAAAGAAATTTATAAACAATCTTATAATGTTGGGGTTATTCATCTTAGCTCAATTATAAACACTTTATTCCTTATATACGCCGGAGTTCTTTTGCCGACTTTGATTATTTTTTCTGGTACTCAAAACTATTTGTTTGAAATGTTAAATTATGAACCCATATCAAGCGAAATAGTCAGAATGATAATTGGAACAATTGGGCTGGTTGTTGCTATGCCAACTTCAACATTTTTGGCTGTGCAATGGTTGAAAAGAAAAAAATTAAAAAATAATTAGAATATCCTGCTAAATAGCATTTTTTCTCAGAAGAAAATGATACCATTTAGCAGAATGTTTTTGCAATAACATATATGACAATTTTAGAAAAAGGGATGGCTACAAGGCAAGAAGACCATTTAATCGGCGAGAGGGCAGCAGAATTTGAAAGCCAACAGGTAGTCATGGATCAGATTATGGAAAACGGTGTGGCTGAATACGTAAAAACGTTGCCAAATTTATCTGATGCTTTTGATCCGGAGAAACATAAGCCGGCAGAAAATTTACATGCATGTTTATGCTGCATGGACGGAAGAACGCCTTTTGGTAAGCATCTCCCTGGAAGTGGAATACTTCTATCGGAAAATGAATTTAAAAAATCTTTTATTAATTCCGGTGCAGATTCCATATCAAGTCACGATGGTTGTGGCGCAGCAAGAAAATTCGCAGAAGAAAACGGACTCGATGTTAATTTGTCTGATCAGATAGGCAAAGAATGGGCAGAAAAAATGGCTAGAGAAATGGGCGTTGAGCATATACATTTAGGTGTTGAAGGGCATCATCAAGAGCGTGCCTGTTATTTTGATAAAACAGGTAAATTTAATTTTGGTGGCGTCGTCGGTCTTCCAAACGGATTTATAGTTAGCGATTTAAAAGGCATCAGTAAAGAATCCTCGATGGATGCTATAAAGCTGGCAATAGGCATTGCATTCGGCGATCACGGATTTGGAGAATATTTTTTAAACGAAAAAAATCCTTTTATACTTATAGCCGTAGCAGACGAGGTAAGAGAAATTGAAAAAATGAAAGACGAATTGACCAAATTGGCCGAACCCTTTGGTACGAAAGTAGTTGTAGATGGTTTTCTTGCTCCTGAGGGCGTATAGCTAATTGTGCGACAAAATTGAGAACGTTCTCGATTTTTTGTTATGTGCTGTAAATCTTCAGAAAAAAAGTTATACACAGTTTTAATATTGACACCACTTTTGTTTTTTATTGGATGAGGTATACTTATATAAATAGTTTAATAAAATTAATATTTAATTAATTATACTCTTCTCATTTTTATAAAATGAAGGGTGCAAAAAATATGAGCAACAAAAAAATATTTAGTATATTTTTATTAATTTTTGTTTCAGTTCTAGTTTTTGGAGACGCCTCTGCCGCAACAACTAGTGTAACAGCGCGTAGAACTATTCCAGCTCCTGTAAAATATACTACAGCTCAGCAAACCTGTATAAGCAGCAATCTGCGAACCGCAACTAAGCCGGCCCAAGATATTTTTTCTGCCGCAACAAAAAGTGCATCGGCGATAAGACAAACTGCGGTAATTGCTGCACAAAAGCTTACAGATTTAACAGCTAGAGCCGCCGCCATAAAAGCCGCTAACGATGTATTCAATAACGACCCCGCAGTTAAACAAGCAAGGGCTCCATATATGAGCGCCTTAACAACTGCAAGAACAAGTGCTATAGCAACTTGCACGGGTACGACGGTGAGCGGGACAACTTTCTTAGATACGCTTAAAAATATATTTCAAAAATCCACTTCAGCTTTGTTGAATTCGGTTGTAACTCAGAAGCCAGCAGGAACTTCAACTTCAACCTCGGCTCCTGTAAAATATACAGTAGCAGAACAAGCTTGCATGAATAGTAAGCAACAAGGCGCTATAAAACCGGCCTTAGACGCTCTAAACGCCGCAACAAAGTCTCAATTAGCGACAAAACAGGCTGCGATAAAAATCGCAACAGACGCTCTAAACGCCGCAACAAAGTCTCAATTAGCGACAAAACAGGCTGCGATAATTGCTGCACAAAAGCTTACAGATTTAACAGCTAGAGCTGCTGCCATAAAAGCCGCTAATGACGCCTATAATAACAATTCTACAGTTAAACAAGCTAAGGTCCCCTATAGCGCTGCCATAAAAGCCGCTAACGATGTATATAACAACGACCCCGCGGTTAAGCAGGCTAAGGTCCCCTATATGACTGCTTTAATATCGGCAAGGAATAACGCGATAGCGGCCTGTGCCGGTGCGACTACAACAACTGGATCCCAGACGGTGGTGGCATCACAGAATGGTTCCAAGAGCGTTTCTATTTGGCAAGCAATTGTGAATTTTTTCTCGAGTTTATTTGGAGGGTCTAAATAAAAGTGATACTGGCTATAAATATTTATAAGCAAAAATCTCTGTTCTAAAACAGAGATTTTTTGTTAAATTTTAGCGATATTATCATTTTTTACCTATTTTAAACTATTGCTTTATAATTTTATTTTTGGTATTATTATGTTTGTATGAATAGTAAAAAAATAATTTATTTCGTAATTTTATTTGTCTGTTTTATTGTTGTTTTTGGTTTGGGTCTTTGGATCGGAGACACGAAGTTGGCTTATCGCGTACAACAGCCTGGCACTATCGATTTTTCTCTTTTTTGGGACGCCTACAATAAACTTCAGCAAAATTTTATAACTCCCGATAAAATAAACAACCAAAAAGTTGTATATGGTGCCATAGAGGGTATGACAAATTCATTAGGAGATCCATATACTGAATTTTTTGATCCAACTCAAGCAAAAGAATTTCAAGACGATTTGGCAGGATCTTTTGATGGCATTGGAGTAGAAATTGGTATTAAAAACGGGCTATTAACAATTATAGCGCCTTTAAAAAATACTCCGGGACAAAAAGCCGGATTAGAATCTGGCGACATAATTGCGAAAATAAACGGGCAAGATACTAGCAATATGACAGCTGATGACGCCGTAAACCTTATCAGGGGGCAAAAAGGAACGTCGGTTACACTATCTATTCTAAGAAATGGATGGGATAGCACAAAAGATATTAAGGTTATTAGGGGTACCATAACAGTCCCTTCTGTGGAGTGGTCATTAAAGGATGGAGATGTGGCATATATCCAAATATATCAATTTGACGAAACCCTTCCCTCTGATTTTGAAGCGATAGCTCTTAAGATCTTACAAAGCCCCGCCAAAAAGATAGTATTAGATTTAAGAGATAATCCGGGCGGATATTTAGATGCCGCTCAAGGTATTGCTGGATGGTTTTTGCAAAGCGGGCAAACAGTAACTATAGAAGATTTCGGCAAAGCTAAACCACAGCAAGTATATAAAGCCGACGGAAACGCTAATCTCGCTAATTATCCAATAGTTATTTTAATGAACCAGGGCTCTGCTTCTGCGTCCGAAATTTTAGCTGGCGCACTTAGAGACGATAGGAATGTGCAATTAATTGGAACTAAATCTTTTGGAAAGGGTTGCGTTCAAGAAGTAATAAATCTAAGAGATGGATCTTTTCTTAAAATAACTATTGCCAATTGGCTAACCCCAAAAAGAAATTCAATTACCGATATTGGGTTGACACCCGACGTAAAAGTTGATATGACCGATCAGGATATTCAGCAGAAAAAAGATCCGCAATTAGACAAGGCACTTGAAATAGTAAACAACTTAAAGTAATATATAAATATATATTAAAAAAACCGCTAATTGCATAATTGTAATTCTCGGAATTAAAAAAAATATAAATCCAAAAACATGAAAGTGATTCTCTTGCAAGACGTTGAAGGTCTTGGTAAAAAATATGAAGTAAAAGATGTAAAAAATGGTCATGCCCGAAATTTTTTATTGCCAGAAAAATTAGCAAGAGCCGCAACTAAACAAGGTTTAAAATGGTTGTCCGATCAAAAAGAAGTTATAGAACAAAAGGCGGAAGAAGATTTAAAGAAATCGCAAGCATTGGCTTCAGGTCTTGATGGCTTGGAGTTAAATATTGCAGTAAGGGTTGGAGATGAAGGACAACTCTTTGAATCAATAAATAATCAAAAAATTGCCGAGAAATTAAAGGAAATGGGATTTGAAATTAAAAAAACGCAGGTTAAACTAGAAAGCCCCATTAAAGATCTTGGAGAATTTCCCGTAAGCATAACTTTAGAGCATAATTTAGAAGCAGAGATAAAAGTAATTATTGCTGCGGCTACGGGTACTGCTGCAGACGATAAAATAGAAGAATAATATGCCCACAAAATATATTTTCGTTACCGGCGGCGTAATGTCTGGCGTAGGGAAAGGAGTGGCAGCCGCATCGATCGCAAAAATTATCCAATCAAGCGGTTTTAGTGTCACTGCCATTAAAATAGATCCATATGTAAACGTTGACGCCGGTACAATGAACCCCACTGAACATGGGGAAGTTTTCGTTTTAGATGACGGCATGGAATGCGATCAGGATATGGGAAATTATGAAAGATTTTTAGATACAAGTTTGTCGAGCGCCAACTATATGACAACGGGAAGTGTTTATCTTTCCGTTATAAACAAAGAGCGTAGAATGGAGTATGGCGGTAAACAGGTTGAAGTTGTCCCAAGGATTCCATTAGAAATAATAGACAGAATTAATAATGCTGCTAAAAAAGAAAAGGCAGAAATTGTAATTACGGAAATTGGTGGAACCGTCGGAGAGTATGAGAACCTTCTTTTTTTGGAAGCCATAAGGTTGTTAAAATTGAAAAGACCGAAGGACGTCATAGTCGTTTTGGTAAGCTTTATTCCAAGTTTGGGGGCAGGCGGAACTGAATTAAAAACTAAACCTACGCAGCATGCTGTAAGAGATTTAAATTCTGTCGGTATACAGCCTGATATTATTTTGGGCAGGGCAGATGTTCCCCTTGATCAAAAAAGAAAAGAAAAAATTCAATTTATGTGTGGCCTTGAAGAAGGAGATGTCGTTTCTGCTCCAACCGTAGAGAGCATTTATGAAATACCAATAAATTTTGAAAAGGATAACATAGGCGAGCGAATTTTTAAAAAACTATCCCTAAAGCCAAAAATTAAAGATCTAAAGGAATGGCGGACATTTGTTAATACTATAAAAAATCCTAAGGGCGAAGTTAAAATAGGAATCGTAGGGAAATATTTTGGCAGCGGAGATTTTATTTTAACAGATTCATATATATCAGTGTTAGAGTCAGTAAAGCATGCAGCATATTTTTGGGGACAAAAACCAATTATAGAATGGTTGGATTCGGATATATATGAAAAGAAGCCTGAGAAATTAAAAGAATTAAAAGAATTCGACGGCATAATAGTTCCTGGAGGTTTCGGAACCAGAGGAGTAGAGGGAAAAATAAAAGTCATTGAATATTGCAGAAAAAATAAAATACCATTTTTTGGGCTATGTCTTGGACTTCAACTGTCGGTAATAGAGTTTGCTAGAAACGTTGCCGGTATAAAAGATGCAACGTCGAGGGAGTTTGATAAAAATTCTAAAAACCCAGTAATTGATGTGATGAAAGAACAGAAGGAATTGTTAAAAGAAAAAAATTATGGAGGCACTATGCGACTTGGAGCATATGACTGTCAGATTCAGGAGGGCACGATAAGCCACGTAGCCTATAAAGATTGGGTTAAGACGGATAAGGGTCCATATATGATTTCCGAGAGACATCGACATAGATATGAGGTAAATAATGACTATTTGGATTTGCTTAAGAAAAGTGGTCTTACGGTTGCCGGCATTAACCCTAAAAAAAATTTAGTGGAAATAATTGAAATAAAAGATCATCCATTTTTTGTGGGAACTCAATTTCATCCAGAATTTAAGTCTAGACCCTTAAAGCCCCATCCTTTGTTTAAGAGATTTATCGAGGCGGCAGTAAAAAATAAATAACTAAAAACCGCCCGATCGGGCGGTTTTTAAAATATCTTATTTAGCCTTAGGGGCAACCTTTGAGTTTTCAACAGAAACTATTTTAGCAGTTCTTCTCGTTCCATTAAAAACCTTTTTCGTTTTAGAAGAAAATTTTACCAATCCATCCTTCATCGCGTATATGGTATCGTCAGATCCTTTCTTAACGTTTTTACCTAAAAGGAATTTTGTGCCACGCTGTCTGACAATAATCATCCCGGTTTTAACTTTTTGACCAGCTGTGATTTTAATTCCAAGCCTTTGAGCGGCCGAATCTCTTCCCAGCCTAGATGTTCCTCCTTGTTTAGTTTTTGACATTGTTTTATATTTTTAAATTCCGCATAATTACGGCTATGTAATGAGCGGTTACTTTTATATATTAGTATGTTATCAGAAATAAAAGAGTTTGTCAAAGGACATTTTAATGACATAATGCTCGCAATAATAATTATACTATTGGTTCTATTAGCATATGCCGCAGGATATATAACTGCGAAATATCAACTTAGAGAGCCGATACAAATTTTAAACCAAAAATGACAGAACACATTCCGCAACATATAGTCTTGTTTCCTGATGGCAACAGGCGTTGGGCAAGACAAAAAGGCCTGCATACTCTTGAGGGACACAAACAAGGATATAATAATCTTTTAGATTTTTCTGAATGGTGCAAAAATAGGGGAGTAAAAGTCCTTACGGCTTTTGGTTTTTCAACGGAGAACTGGAACAGAAGCGAAGAGGAGGTTAATTACTTGATGAAGCTTTTAGAAAATTGTTTGTTGGATAATTTATCAAAATATGACAAAGATGGAACAAGGGTTAGAGTAATTGGCCAGCGGGAAAGATTGCCAAAGTCATTGCAAGAAGCAATTAAAAAAATAGAAGAAGCTACAAAAGATAATGTAAATCTTTTCTTGAATTTAGCGATAAGCTATGGTGGCAAATGGGATATTTTAAATGCAGTTAAGAAAATTATCAACGAAAAAATTCCATCCGAAGAAATAGACGAAAAGTTATTTGAAAGCCACCTATCAACCGTGGGGTTGCCGTCTCCAGATTTTATAATACGAGCTGGAGGAGAAATGCGAATGTCAAATTTTGTTTTGTGGCAGGCCGCATATGCTGAATTATATTTTTCTCCAAAACTTTGGCCAGATTTTAATGAGCAAGATTTAATAGAGGCGCTTATAGAATTTGACAGAAGGTCTAGGCGATTTGGAAAATAAACTAGGCTCTAGACTAGCAGTCTGTCATGGTATAATGACAAAATGTTAGTAAATAGTCTCAAAAAATCTAAATTATCGACATTTAAAATTAAAAAAATTATTGAACACTTTTGTTTGGATATTAACGCCTCCAAAGCAGCTCCTCTGGTGGGCGTAAATCGCAACACGATAAATTACTGGTACAACAGATTTCGTGTGGCAATTTATGCTCATCAGCACAAAGAATTTGAAAAGATTTTCGGTGAAGCGGAAGTGGACGAATCATATTTCGGAGCAAGGCGCAAACGCGGATTTCACGGCAAGCTGAAACGCGGACGAGGCACGCAGAAGCAACCGGTGTTCGGAATACTGAAACGCAACGGACATGTTTACACGGAAATTGTTCCTAACTGTAAAAAAGACATTCTGCAAAGCATTATCAGAGGGAAAGTAGATAAATCAGCAGTAATTTATTCGGACAGCTGGCGTAGCTATGACGGACTTGTTGATGTAGGATACGACAAACATTTCAGGGTTAATCACGGAGACAATGAATTTGCAAGGAAAGGTACAGGTATTCACATCAACGGCATTGAAAATTTCTGGAGCTTCACCAAACGTCGACTGGCTAAATTTAATGGTGTAAAAAAGAATTTCGAACTGCATCTTAAAGAGTCAGAGTGGCGCTACGGAAAAACAAATGATACAATGAAAAAAGAATTGTGGAAAATTATTAAAAAATATTATTAAATTAATCGGCTACTTTGACTAGTCTTGCTAGTCTAGAGCCTAAACTAATAAATATTTTAATATTTTGTAAAATTAAAATATGGAAAAACCTCAAACTTTATCGCCAGAAGATGATATCCAAAATGGAGATTCAAGTCTTGAAGCCGCTGAAAGCGGCGCTGATTTTGAGCCGAAGGATAGCCACACAGAATTAGTGCAATTTAGCAAAAGATATTCGCTTGCCGGTAGGCAAAAATTAGCAGAAGAGATAAGGGAGATGCGTTTTCAATATTTTAAAAAAGAGAAAGGAAATCCCAAGCGACAAAAAAATATTGCTGAGCAAGAAAAAAGAATAGAGACTCTTCGAGGAGAGAAAGATCAAATAGAGCAAGAGGTTGAAAGCACGGAAGACGAAATTGAGCAAAAGAAGGCCAGCTTGTGGTATAAAATTTCATCTATGTTTTATAAAGCTGAGCTAGAAGAAGAGTTGGGGCTAGATCCTAAAGAAAAAAGCTTGAGGATGTGAAAAAAGATATTGAGGAAAGGTTGGGAATAATTGGAGAGGAAGAAAGCGTAATTTTAGACATATCCTCCCTTCAAGCAGCTAAGTCTGCCCTGGACGCCTTTTATAAAGAGCAGGCCGATTTAAAATCTAGTTTTGAGGGAGAAGAAAAAAGTCGCGACGTAGAAGCTCTCTCAAAAGAAAAAGGTTATATTTTCTTGCACGGAATTCCTACAAAAAATAGAAATATGAATAATACTGCCGAGAATAATCCAGCATTAAAAGTCGCCGGAATGAGTACGCAAGACAAGCTATCTTTGTTGATGGGCTTAGAACCGACCATCTCAACGTCAATTCTTAAAGAAGGTCAAAAAGACGCAAAAACATATTATACATTTGGAGTTATTCTTGGCGGAGGAAATATTTTGAGTGCGTACAAGGAAGATTCTGGCACCTTGGCTGAAAGTTTGTATAGCCGAAAATCGAAATATGACAGAGAAATGGAACGAACAAGCATTCAACCTAATATAGAGGATCGTTTAGAAGAAGCGGTAAATGCCCCCGTTGATTCTAGGAATTATGGAAAATACAATGAGATAGTTGTTGAGCGGCCAGAAGTGGCTGGATTGTATATTAATTTATCTCAACTTGATAAAAATTATGATCAAATAGGAATTGGTGAGTTGAAAAAATACTCCGAAGCTTTAAATCTGCCGATATACGCTTTAAAGGACGGGAAAATATATCCGTTTGATATTGACGGAAAACTTGAGACCAGAGAAGATGGAAGAACATATCAAAAAGAGGACGCATTTGAGGCGACCGGTAAGTCCGCTTTCTCTCGGAGATATAATTAATAGGCGCCGAGAAATTAGCCAAGAAGAAAAATTAGAATTGGCCACGTCCGTTATAGAAAAAAATCCATTTAGGATAGATTCTGTCGGGGACTATGAACTTTATAATGCATATTCTAATGGAACTTATGGCATATATAATAAAAGAAACGGATATGAATCTTTATTAAGAGATCAAGATCTTCACAAAAAAAGAGCTGCGGTAGGCATTAAAGAAAATGATCCTTTGACTCCGACCGATGTTATTAAAAAATCAGAGGAGCGACTGGGGGAATTAAGAAAAATGGCCGAGGGGGCAGAATCTAATAGACATAAGGCTTATAGCGAGAGAGACACGAGAAGAGAATTGTTTTCTTTATACGGCTTTGCTCTTAATGCGAAAGAAAACGGAGATAATGAAACATTTGAAGCCGTTAAGGCCCTGATTAATAGATTCGGCTCATTCTGATAGTTGCGCCGACTTAATTGCGAAAAGAGTGGATAAAAAAGGAAATTTTAAAACGCTTGATTCGGACATACCCATCGAAATAAGACAGAGTATGGCAGGTTTAAAGAAGAATGATATGGAATAATTTAATTGTACTAAAAAATGAGGCTAAGCCTCATTTTTTATTTATTTCATTAACTTGTCTGGCAGAAGGTTCTCGCCATCTCTAGCCACTTAGGTTGTCTTGGGCGGTTTTTATACTTGGCAGACGACTTATGGATTTCTATGAGATTGCATACGTCGGTTTTTTTCCAGTCGTTTAAATACTTGCCTTTATTCTTTTGGATAATATCAACTGCCTTTGCCCAAAGCTCGAAATCTTTTTTCTTTTTGTTGGCCAACAGATTTTTTTTAAAGAAAGGAACCACATTTACTGAAATATCATCTATTTTTTGTACAGAAAATCTTGCTTGTTCCTTTGATATAGAGACTTCGCCGCAACCTATAATTTTTTTAATTTTTTCTAATGTTTTTATATCTTCCTTGGAGGCGGTTACTATAAATTGCGTTTTCCATCGATAATATGTAGGGGAGTTTGTTCGTTCGTGTCTTGTGTCTTTTCTAAATTGAAGATCAAAACATCCATCATTGTTTACTATTTCCGCAAGGCTGAAAATTTTTTTTGCCATGAAAATAAATTTATTTTTATATATTACTATTGTACCAAATTGTCGATTATGCGACAATAGGCTTCTAATTTTACAATAAAAAAGTGGACATTGCCTGCGCAAGTCCACATCCGCTAATTGTCTTATAAAAATTTATGAATATCTTTTAGGAAATCCCAAAATTTAGGCCAGGTTTTATTTACGCAACCAGGATTATTAAATTTATTTTTTACAATATCAACTACTGTCCCTAAATTGTGGGAGTTGGTAGACATGTACAGGGATTGCAATAACATTGCGTTTGCCTGAACGACGCGATGATCGTCCGAAATAATAATTTTACCTGTATAAAGCTCATTTAGCGTCCGTTCCATCTCCTCTATGCGGTTGCTCTCGTGAGTTTGAACCTGAGGCCACATTTTTAGTCCTTCTTCGTTTGTTATTGCATTGAACGCGCGAAGGAAGCAATATAGATCGCAGTCGCCGAGTTGATTTGGCCGGATAAAAATTTTGCCTGTCTTCAAAAAGGAAATATATTCTAAAGCTTGAGTCGTCAGCGTCGGATCTGTTTGGGGCATCCAAATTAATCCTTTTTTCCTCCAAGACGTCCACCGTAAAAGAGCATCGTAAGTTTTTTGTAGATAGAAAGAAATATCGGGTAATTTTTCGGTGTTACCACACAGGATGGCCGCGGTGGCCCATTGGCTTGTGCCTTTTTCTAAAGTTAAAAGTCTCGCCAGTGGCCACCTAACTATGTTCGCAGTCGCTTCCATTTCTTCAACGCGTTTTGTAAGCGTGCCCCTGGTAATGATTTTTCTGTCAACATCTTGTTTCCACAAATAAAATCTTACAAGGCAGTAAATCGTTCTTGATTCGCCGACATCGAGCGGTTTAAATGCATCCTTCCAGCTCTCAGCAACCATTCTTAATGCTCTTACGTCTCCGCCGAGATCATTTTGGCCGTTTAGAAACTCAATCAAATCTTTCAAACCATATCCTCGCGTCAAATCCAAAAAACCCATTCTGATTATCCATCCTTTATCTAGGGGAATGTATTGCTCTAAGCAGGGTTCATCGCGCATATGTTTGTCCTCCCTTTATAAATTGTTAATGTCCAAAAGTGATTATATGTTAGTATTTTAAAGGTCAAAAATCAATAGATTAATTATTGACTTTTATATTTTTTAGGTTAATATCAAGTTAAGTTTTCAAGTGGAAACCGTACTTTGTCAATTAAGACACAGCACAACAAGAAAGAGGTGGTTTATGAAAATACCACTGAGAAGCAATACGACTACCGTGGGCAACCTTATGGTTGGCTCGCGCGCTCTTTGGAGAGCGAATGGGATGAAGTCAGAGCAGTTTGGAAAGCCGATTATCGGAATCGTTAATTTTTTCACGCAACTTGTGCCCGGGCACGTGCATCTCCATGACGTGGGTCAGCGCATTAAGAAGCGGATTGAAGAACTTGGATTTTTTGCCGCTGAGTTTAATACCATAGCCATCGATGACGGTATCGCCATGGGGCACGACGGCATGCTGTATTCTTTACCTTCACGCGAGCTGATTGCCGATTCTGTGGAGTCTATGGTTAACGCGCATCGTCTGGATGCGATCATTTGCATCTCGGGATGCGACAAGATTACTCCGGGCATGTTGATGGCGATAATGCGCCTAAACATTCCTGCAATATTGGTTACGGGTGGCCCCATGGAGGCGGGCAACGGCGGCCTTGATCTTATTGAGGCAATGAAGGCTGGCTCCGACAAAACAGCGTCAGGTGCTAGACTTGAACAAATTGAAAAAAGCGCTTGTCCTACTTGCGGATCGTGCTCAGGATTGTTTACTGCTAACTCAATGAGCTGCTTAGCCGAGGGTTTTGGTTTAGCTCTTCCCGGCAACGGGACCATTCTCGCGACTCACTCAGACCGGCTGGCATTATTTGACCGTGCCGCTGAAGCAATTGTGAATATGGCGCAAAGCTATTACCTTGACGGACACACTTCTGTCTTGCCGAGGTCAATTGTAATTCCATCATCTTTCAAAAATGCGATGAGGTTGGACGTAGCAATGGGTGGGTCAACAAATACCGTCTTGCATATTCTGGCAATCGCACGCGAAGCAGGTGTCGATTTTACTATGAAGGACATTGATAGAATTTCGCGCAGCACCCCGGTGCTTTGCAAAATTGCGCCGAGTTCGCACTATCATATGGAGGACTTGAATAGGGCTGGAGGCGTTATGGGAATTATGGCTGAGCTCTCGCGCGGCGGTCTCTTAAATAGGCGCGTAAGCCATGTTGGTAAATTTGAAACGCCTAATTTCTGCAGTGTCTATGATTTAGGAGAATTAATAGATGCCTACGACGTGATGTCGCACTCCGACGAAGGATGCGCAAGTTTCTATTTTGGTGCGCCCGGACATTCCCGGACAACCGAAATGGGCTGTCAGTCAAATCGGCATCCTCTCTTGGATAAAAACCGCCGGACTGGTTGCATTCGCGATCTTGATCATGCCTACTCGAAGGATGGCGGACTTGCTGTTATGTTTGGCAATCTAGCCCCTGATGGGTGCATTGTAAAAACAGCAGGAGTGGACCCATCTATGTTGGTTGGAGAAGGCAAAGCCATTATTTTCGACAGCCAAGAGGCCGCCGTTAAAGGAATTCTTGATGGCACGGTCAAGCCTGGACATGCAGTAGTTATTTGTTTTGAGGGGCCTAAAGGAGGACCTGGTATGCAGGAAATGCTTTATCCGACAACTTACCTTATGGCAAAGCCGGAGCTCGCTTCTAGTTGCTTCTTGCTGACCGATGGCAGATTTTCCGGTGGTACGGCCGGCCCATGCTTTGGTCACATATCGCCCGAAGCCGCATCTGGGGGATTAATTGGAAATATCGAAAATGGCGACATTATTTTTTATGATATCCCTAACCGGACAATAGGAGTTCGTCTGACGGAAGAGAAAATTTCATACAGAAAAAGGTGTGCCTTGCACCAAGGAGTCCGCAATGCAAACAGGACTCGCGAAGTTAGCAGTCAGCTTAAGCGCTATGCTTACTTCGTGACAAGCGCCAGCGAAGGCGCGGTACAAAAAATTCCGTAAGGAAAATAATTAAAGTTATGGCGCGATGCAGCAGCATTCGCGCCCTTTTTTTTGTAAAATTTGCATATCAATTTATATTTGATATAATATATTTATTAAACAATTTATTTATCAAGAGTGGCGGTGAGAGAATTGGCTCTGCGACCCGTCCAGCAACCTTTTGGGGCGACTCCTCAATAAAGGTGCTAAATCCAAACCCCTAATGGGGAAGATAAGGGTCATGCTTCCTTGTCGGGAAGATTTTTTTTAAAAATATTAAATGTAATTTTCTGCCAAATACTAAAACTTTTCGTGTCGAAAAGTTTTATTTGCCAGGATGCTTATGCAAAAAATATCATTATGATAATAAATCAAAAAACATATGCAGTAGAAAGTGTCACATCGGGGCATCCAGATAAAGTTTGCGATCAAATTTCAGATGCAATTTTAGATGAGTGTTTAAAACAAGATCAAAATTCAAGGGTGGCAGTAGAATCGTTTGGGGGACATGGGCTCGTTGTTGTGGGCGGGGAAGTCACAACACTAGCCAAAGTTAACTATCAGGAGGTTGCAGAAAAAGTTTATAAAAATATTGGATATGATCAAGAATTAAAATATTTAATTAATATTGTTGAACAGTCTCCAGACATAGCCATGGGCGTTAATGTCGGCGGAGCGGGGGATCAGGGAATTATGTATGGATACGCAACAAATGAAACGCCAGAATTTTTACCGTGGGCTGTAGTGAAAGTTCATGCATTAGCAAAAGGGTTACAGGATTTAAGAGAAAGAGGTGAAATTAAATGGTTAAAGCCAGATGGGAAAACGCAAATAGTAATGCAAAACGGTAAAATTAAAAATGTTTTAGTAAGCACTCAGCATGATGCAGAAATTTTACAAGAAGAAATAAAAAATATTTTAATCGAAAAATTAATAAGGCCTATTCTAGGAGATATTGATGGCGTGGAAATTTTTGTAAATCCAACCGGTAAATTTGTGCAGGGCGGATTTGAAGCAGATACGGGATTAACTGGCAGAAAAATAATGGTGGATACCTATTGCGGATTAATATTTCATGGCGGCGGATGTTTTTCAGGAAAAGATCCAAGCAAAGTAGACAGGTCAGCTGCTTATATGGCTAGGTTTGCTGCAAAAAATATTGTAGCTAATGGGTATGCAAAAGAATGCTTGGTTTCTGTAGCTTATGCGATTGGAATGGCTGACCCTTTAATGGTCTCTGCAATTGATGAAAATGGAAAAAGTTTAGATGAGATAATAAGTAAATTTGATTTCAAGCCTAAATCAATAATAGAAACTCTTAATTTGAAAAATCCAATCTATTTAAAAACTGCTGCTTATGGACATTTTGGAAAGGGTGATCTTCCTTGGGAGAAAATAGTTAAAATTTAAAAATAGTTTTTTAAGCCGCCCTTTATCAGGCGGCTTTTTAGTGTTTGAGTGGCGGCGTCTCTCTATTGACTTAATTTAATATGTATGATATAATTATAAATTGTACTTTGATAAATTATGATATTTTGGTTGCAAATATTTTCTAATACCTAAATTATTAAAAGATACTTGCAACCAAATATTGGCTGCATATTATAAAACAAAACAAACAGGAGGATAGAAATGAAACAGATAATTAGCATGTTGCTGCTCGTCGCATTAACTTTAATGCTTGAAGCGCAAAAAAACGCGGGTATCGAACAGACCACAAACGCCACACCCACGTTCACCGTCGTCGCGTCAGCAGTGGGCGATCCCGCCGATGGAATTAAGTCCTTTCGCGGGGTGAAAATCCCGAAAAGCGTAAAGACGGTATTGACGCCACCGGCCTGGATGTCAAAAATCGAGGTTCAGATTCTGAAATTCGATTTCGGTAACGTTCCGCTTGAGAAGCGCATCGATAAGCTTCAACGAGCCGATCGGCGCCGAAGGCCTGATCGGTGAGCTCAACAAAGCCGGCTATAGGCCTGCCACGATAACCGAGACGCTCTCGGTAAGGAATAAGTTGAGCACAATCCTGTCTATAAGCGTGTATGGAAGTCGGGCAGAACTTGATGGGCAGACCTATTACTTCATGCTCGACTATAATTGTCGTCCCGGTGAGGACATGATACCTTACGTCGGCGGAAAGGTCGGCCTGTTCAAGGCCGACTGGAAGTGGGAACGGTCCATCGTGGCCATAGCGGCCGTAAAGAAATAATTGAGCCAGTCTCAAAAAACAGCAAGTCCCCGCGTCAGTTTAATTAACGGCGGGGCTTTTTATTTGAGATTTATAATGCTTTTTCGCTGATCAGCACCTGGTCTCTTCTTCATTGACTTAATTCTATATATATTGCATAATCAAAATATAGCACATTTAAAAGTTTTGAGATCTTTGGTTGCATATATCTTTTAATACTAAAAAATATTGAAAGATATATGCAACCAAATAACAGCTTTTTCAGATTAAAACAATAGACCAGGAGGAGTTATGAAATTAGTTTTTGCCGTATTGCTTCTAGTAATGCCCATCTCGACAGGATTGGCGAGACGTACTTCTACAATGAAGCATGCCCATATACTTAAAGTCGTATCGTCTCGAACATGCGCGAGCACATGACACTGTTTCAGTTGACGGCAATTCAAAAAATATTGCTTCAGCAAATGAGAGCAATTTTGAGGTTATGATGGGTCGTAAGCTTAATACTGAGGTTCCATTGATTAAACATGATTCGGAGATTAAGATCGAAACAGTCGGCCACATTTTTAAGGTTATGGCCGCGGTACGTGGACTATCTTCTGACGGCGTTGAGCTAATGAAGGATGTTAACTTTCCAGATGGTGCGGAAATCGCTTCGGTGCCAATACAATCTAGCGCGGAAACCGAGGTATCCGTCCTTAAGATTGATTTTGACCATATTCCGCCCGAAAGCCAATGGAATAACTTTATTGAAAAAAGTGAGCCCGGAGGCATTAATTAAGATGTTAGACACGGCTGGCTATAGGCCAGCAACGCTGGCCGAAGCGCTATCTGTTCGATCTAAGATTTGCGTGGACATGGACGTGAACGTCTATGGAAGCACCGCTCAATTAAACGGAAAGACGTATTACTTCACGGTTGATTTTAATAATAGTTCCGGGAAAAATGTTATGCCCTACACCGGCGGTTACGTCGATCTTCTGCAGGCCGATTGGCAATGGGAAAAAGTTTTGGTCGCAGTGGCGGCAGTAAAGAAATAGTGAGTATATATCGAAGAAGCAAACCCCGCGTCAGTTTAATTAACGGCGGGGATTTTTATTTGTTGGAATATTGATTGTGCGACAATTTAATATATAAAAGATGCATAAACTTTAATTGACAAAAATGATTAATACGTTTATATTTACACTGCACTTTGATAACGACCCGATGAGGTCTAAATATAGGAGGCATCAAATGAAGAAAATCGACATTGTGGTCCCAGATGGAGTTAGAACAATAGATTTGAGCGATCAGGCAACTGTCACGGATTTAATTAATTGAGCTTTTGGTTCTGGAAGCGCCTATACGTTAAGCAGATACGATAAAAAACTTGATGGGAAACCGGTAAGTTGGGATACTGTTGTTACGGAGGCGAATCGTCAGATTGAAATAACATTAAAGGACAAACCCGTACATTACGGAAACTGAAAGGAAAAATATGGACAAAGAATCGGATAATCCAATAATTCCGTTTAAGAATCAGCCGTTCACAGCACGCGTTTGGGATCTGGGAAATGGTTCTATTGTTTGTACTCCCGTGATAATCAACTCGGAGTCGCATTGTGGCATTGGCGTCTTCAACGAGAGCGGCAACGGAACAGTTTGGGGTCCAGTAATTCCTCGCAATCTGATAACCGCGTGGCGGGGCACAGAGGTTCTTAGACACCTGGATACTATCGGTTTTGGAACTTTGTGCAATGCCTATTATACCGGCGGACGCAATCCGCGCGAATCTGATAAGAAACAATATATCGATCCGATAATTGAAAAAATTGGGCAGACGGTGTACGACGGGATAATGATTCTTCTAGTGCCCGAGGAAATAATTAGGGCGATCCTTGACAACCAGTCAGGTCAATTAAAACCTAATATTTGTGAAATCACTGACGAAGTGCGTGCCGGAACGATTAAGTGGCGCCAAGAATTTGTTGATGCTGGGATTGAACACCCACACGTGGTCGATACCAGGAGAAGGGCGCAGAATGAAACAATTGCTAAATTCGAGGATTTGCTTATTTCTTATGGCGAGAGTTGTAACTTGCCGCGCGAATGCCTGGGGATGAGCAGTATTGAAGGTGCGCTATTAAAAATTGTTGCCTGGGCCACAAAAATGGATTTTCCCGATTACGTCATCATTGCTCTTGCCGGTGTCGTTGGCGATGTTGCTACTTCTGACTTCGCAATGAATCTGGCGTCATCGGTATTCGATGCTCCAAGGGGCGGAGAAAGTGATACTGCGTTAAATAACGCAATTAACCAATCAGCCAAATGGCTTACTCGTAATTCTGGACATTCACGTTTTGTTTTTTGGAAAAGCGGGCCGATAGGCTTAACATCCAAGGAGGCAAAAACCATGCTTCGCCGTTTGTTTGAAGAGTATTTTCAATATGCAAGAAAAGTTGTTGCTTAGCGCAACAAAAATATAAAAGATTAACTATACCCGAGAGTTACAATACTTCTCGGGCTTTTTATTTATAATTGAATATTTATTAGAAAAGTAGTAAATTTAATTATCATCATTAAATATTAAATATATGAATACGTCTCAAAAAATAGTTTTAACTTCGTGGTTAGCATTTTCTTTTGTTATATTTGCCCTTGTTAACATCTATACGGTTTTAATCGGGGGCGTCCCGGATTTATCAACGTTACCAACATTTTTAGAAATAA
Organism: Candidatus Staskawiczbacteria bacterium; assembly: GCA_963756225.1. Taxonomy (GTDB): domain Bacteria; phylum Patescibacteriota; class Minisyncoccia; order Minisyncoccales; family Staskawiczbacteraceae; genus XYD1-FULL-39-28. The sequence goes on along the minus strand of CAVWMZ010000004.1, from coordinate 49,736 downwards.
ACGGAATTTTATTATTGAGCATTTTAATAGTGTTAGGAATACCAACCTTTATTATTTTTAAAATTTGGAAACATAAAAGACAATCCTAAAAAACAGCGTATCTTGCTTATAAGATAAAACCATCTTCTGACTAAGGTGGTTTTTAATTTATATATTGACATTCGGCTTTGTAAGAACTATGATAAATAAACAGTAATGATTACTAGTAAATATAATTAAAATTAAAAAATTATGAAAACAGAAGAAGAAATAAAAAGGAAATACCAAGAGGTATTTCAAGAAGATGGTTTAGCCGACGGCTTAGATGAAAGGTTGATTTTACACTCAGAGTTGCGAATGTTAAAATGGGTGTTAACTGAGGGAGAAGAGACAGTCAAATAAAAAACTATTGATTACAGGTTAAAAGCCTGTTTTTATTTAAACGATATAATATAATAATTATATGAAATTAAAAGTAGGGGATAGTGCCCCAGATTTCAAATTAAAAGACCAAGAAGGAAAGGAGCATATTTTGTCTTCTTATTTGGGAAGCTCGGTTTTGTTATATTTCTATCCAAAAGACGATACGCCAGGATGTACAAAAGAAGCCTGTGAAATAAGAGGATAATATTTCTGTCTTTAAAAAATTAAAATTGATTGTTTTGGGGGTGAGCTCAGATTCTATAGAATCTCATGAAAAGTTTTCAGTAAAATATAAGCTACCATTTCCTTTATTATCTGACGAAAATAAAAAAGTTGTGAAAATGTATGGTGTTTGGGGCAAGAAGAAATTTATGGGCAGAGAATATGAAGGAATAAAAAGAACATCTTTTCTTATAAACCCTAAAGGCAAAATAGATAAAATATATGAAGATGTAAAACCCGCTGATCATGCTAAAGATGTAATTTCTGATTTCAATTTACAAAATATACACATTGTATAGTATACAGAATACCAATAATTTAAATTAATTATGCCTAAAAGAGAAAATAAAAATGGCAAAGATGGTTCAGAATTGGCGATTTTGCATACAATCATAGATACAATAAGTTACGACCTGAATTTAGAAGAAGTTTTGTCAAAAATTATAAATATTGTTGGAGAGCTAACGAAAGCTGATTCTTGTTTTTTGTATTTAATTGATGGGAAGAATATTGTTCTGCGCGCATCACAGAATGCTCATCCCGGAATTATTGGAAATATTAGGTTAAAACTGGGGGAGGGAATTACTGGTTGGGTAGCTAAAAATAAGAAGACTGTTATTGTCTCTAAAAAAGCTTATGACGATGAACGTTTCAAGTTGTTTAATAATTTGCCGGAAGATTCCTATGAGGCATTTCTGTCGGTTCCGGTAATATATAAAAAAGCGACCCTGGGAGTTATCAATGTCCAACACAAGAAGTCCCAAAAATATTTTGACAGCCAAATAAAACTTTTTGAAACTATTGCCAAGGCAATTGGAGGTGCTATCGAAAATGCAAGGCTTTTTACAGAGAGTCATGAATTAAGAGAAGCGTTGGAAACCAGAAAAGCAATCGAAAAAAGCAAAAGGTATTTTGATGAAAGAGCTGTCTATTTCCGAAGAAGACGCTTATAAGCTTTTAAATAAAAAAAGCATGAATAAAAGAATCTCCATGAAAGAGGTCGCCGATGCAATTTTAATTTCTGATGAGCTAAAGAAGGGAGTGGCTTGACACGATGTCTTGAAAGAATATAATAGATTAAAGGTTGGCACAATGATGTGTCTCCCCCCCAAGCGACAAAGTTGTCTCCTAAGAACTAGGGGATTTTTTGTTGTTTATTGCTCATTGAAAACCAGAAAACCTGAAGGAGGTGCGTCATGACTACCTTTGGTCATTGCCCACATAAGAAAAGTTGTTCGCATTCTGCTGCAGTGATGGCGTGTTGCCCCGCAAGTCGTCCTTGCGACACGTGTTATGACCGCTGCCATTATTATCTAGAGAAGGAAGCTGCTGCGCCAAAGCCCTTGCAACCTAAATGCAACGGTCTTGCTGCTGAAAGCGCCCCTGTTGCGCGGGTTAATTTATTTGCCGTCTTTACCAATATGTTGAAGGCATTGCGTCGATAAAGAAACTAACCAATAGGAGAACCAAATGGAACTATATATGAAAAGTGCCTGTCCATTTTTCAAATGACTGCAGAAACGGCGAATTCCTGAATGCGCTATGCGAGAAGTCAAAACCGTGCTCAGAAATCTACACCGCTTGTCATATTTATCGCGAAAAGAGCGAACGTCGTGCAGCAGAGAGGAATCTGCCGCAAAATACCCTGCAACCTTCAGAATAATATTTCCGTTCAGCCTGTGCCCCGCGATGGAAACATCAACGGGCTTTTTAATTACCCGTTAAATATTGACATAAAATGCATTTCGTGTATAATTGTTAGATAGCACACAACATAGGCACGCCCTAACTCTGCGCTATTGCAGGGAAACGGGCGAGCCGCAAAATAGGAGAAAACCATGAAGTTCATCCAAGAAATATTGGATAAAGCGAAGAATAGTGTACCGAAAAACGACGCGCTGGTGCGTGACACCGAAGTCGGCCCGGAAGATCGGGTTGTCGGCGAATTGCCACCGGAGCTGCGCGGCCTTTATGCCGTGCTCATCGAAAGCAGCAATGAGCTGACCACGCTCGGAGCGAAAACCATCGGAGAGCTGGAAAAACTGCGCGAGATGTTCGAGAATACGCCCCCGCGGGAATTTCGGGCTGCGATCGGAGCCATCGAGCAGAAGCTCGCCATCCCCAGGAACAACTCCCAAACCATCCGCGACATGTTTTGGTCGTCGGTTCGGAGAACGTTCCCGGAATTGGCAGGCGAAAACCCGAGCCTCGGCATTCGCAAGGGCTGGAAGGTCGCGATTATCCCTTCCAAGGCGCCGGAGTATATCGAGATTCCCTTGCCCTCGCTCAGCGGCCTTGGCCTCGGCGGTCTCAGCGAATTCCTTGCCGGCCACTTCGGCGACTAATCAGGCAGAACAGCCATAACTCCTTATACCCCTCCGCACATGTCTTCGGGCATGTGTGTGAGGGGCTTTTTATTTTATATAAAATTTTAATTATTGACATGACTACAAAAATATGTTATTTTAAGCATTAAACAGTACCTTAAAAAACGTTTTGAGTTTAGGATAAAGGATGTAATTAGCCCTGAATAGAACAAAAAAAATTACGGCCTTTTACTAAACTCAAACTATCAAATCCGGAGGTGTTTATGTTATCAATTATCACTGTTATCTTCGCGCTTCTTATAGTCATAGTGGTTCACGAGATGGGCCACGTTATAGCAATGCGAAAAAGAGGAATATATATCAAAGAATTTGGCATAGGAATCCCAATACCATACGTTCCTTCGATAAGTCTTTCAGGAAAGTGGCTGGGAAATCTTAAAATCGTTTTTCATCCGCTTCTAATTGGTGCATACGTTAGGTTTTCCGAGCGAGCAGGTAGAAAGATAAAGCGACTACCACCAAAAGACCAAATTGCGATATGTCTTGGTGGCGTTAAGGCCAACCTTCATTTATTCTGGCTGACATTCCTTACTGCATTAATTATTGCCAATAAATTATCTTCCAGTCTTTTAATCAGCATAGGCCTAGAGATGCTGCGAGCACTTGTTATAGCATATGTGGTTATCTACATCTGGAAATTCATCCCGCGCGTTGTCACACGGTTTATATTATTGGGTCTTCTATCTTATCTGACATTTCGCGATACACATTCAACCGGTGGCCCAATCGCTATTGTGAAGCTTGGAGTTTCTGTAGTCCATAATGCCGCGTCTTTTTTCGCCTATATTAGTGTAATTTCCGTCAGCTTATCCTTGATGAATTTAATGCCTTTCTCGTTTTTGGACGGAGGAAAAGTTTCAGAAATACGACATAAATACGGTCTTGATAAAAAAAGGGAAGAGTCTCCTTTTGAGAAAAAGTGCATAACGGCAGCCGACCTTGGGTTTTTGCTGCTTATGGCCTTTATTTTCTTCAGGGATATTCTCCATCTTTTCTAGTAATACATATTAGTTCGACGGCCATCTTGCTTAATTGTGAGGATGGCTTTTTATTTGCATTTTTAGTTTAGAAAAGGCAAAATGAAATATCGTCAAAATTAAATGAATATTCAAGAATTTCAAAAAGATGGCAGGGTGTCCGATTTTCTGGTTAAGCGCTGGGGCAGTAATTTTATTGTTTCTGGCACTGAAAAACTTTATGGTAAGGACTTGCCGGGCTTTTTTGTTTTTGAGAACGATAAAATAGTTGGTCTTTTAACTTACCATATAAAAAATAGTGAGTGCGAAATTGTTTCACTGGATTCGCTAAAAGAGGGGCAGGGGATTGGCACGGCCCTAGTAGGGTCGATTATTGAAAAAGCTAAAAAAATAAGTGTCTCCAGGCTTTGGTTAATGACCACTAACGACAATATAAATGCTATTCGTTTTTATCAGAAGAGAGGATTTGTTTTAAGGGGAATCAATATAAACGCTATACAAAAAAGCCGCGACCTTGGACAAATAATTCCAGAAAAGGGATACTTTGACATACCTATCAGAGACGAAATAGAGCTTGAGTATCCTTTAAAGAAAAAATAAGCTATCGCGGAATCCAATAAAGCCGCCTTTAATTAAGCGGCTTTTAGATTGATTTAATGCTTTAGGCAAAGTATAATAATTAATAGTAATCATTATTATTAAATTTATTCAAGATGGACACAAAAGATTCAAATTTAACGTCGGAGCCAATTGCCGGACTAGTAAAAATGATGGCTGTGCCCGCCATTATCGGATTCTTTTTTAATACATTATTTAATATTGTAGATACTATCTATTCTGGGTTAATTTCAACTCAGGCAATTGCTGCGTTGTCTTTATCGTTTCCAATTTTCTTTATTTTAATATCAATTGGCACAGGACTATCCACGGGAGCTACCGCAATAATTTCTAATCATCTGGGCAGAAAAAATCACGAAGAAGGAAAGCGCTATAGTTTGCAGGCAATATCTTTTGGTATTTTAATTTCTATTCCAATTATGATAATTGGGATATTGGCATCGCCATATTTATTTAAGTTATTGGGAGCAGAGGGGAGCTATCTAGGCTTATCACTTGCCTTTATGAATATGATTTTTTATGGAACTATATTTTTCATAATGGTTTATGTATTTAATGCAATCCTAAATTCTATCGGAGATACCAAAACTTTCCGGAATTTTTTAATAGTTGGCCTATTCGCTAATATTCTTGGCTCTAGACTAGCAAGACTAGTCAAAGTAGCCGATTAATTTAATAATATTTTTTAATAATTTTCCACAATTCCTTTTTCATTGTATCATTTGTTTTTCCGTAGCGCCACTCTGACTCTTTAAGATGCAGTTCAAAATTCTTTTTTACACCATTAAATTTAGCCAGTTGACGTTTGGTGAAGCTCCAGAAATTTTCAATGCCGTTGATGTGAATACCTGTACCTTTCCTTGCAAATTCATTGTCTCCGTGATTAACCCTGAAATGTTTGTCGTATCCTACATCAACAAGTCCGTCATAGCTACGCCAGCTGTCCGAATAAATTACTGCTGATTTATCTACTTTCCCTCTGATAATGCTTTGCAGAATGTCTTTTTTACAGTTAGGAACAATTTCCGTGTAAACATGTCCGTTGCGTTTCAGTATTCCGAACACCGGTTGCTTCTGCGTGCCTCGTCCGCGTTTCAGCTTGCCGTGAAATCCGCGTTTGCGCCTTGCTCCAAAATATGATTCGTCCACTTCCGCTTCACCGAAAATCTTTTCAAATTCTTTGTGCTGATGAGCATAAATTGCCACACGAAATCTGTTGTACCAGTAATTTATCGTGTTGCGATTTACGCCCACCAGAGGAGCTGCTTTGGAGGCGTTAATATCCAAACAAAAGTGTTCAATAATTTTTTTAATTTTAAATGTCAATAATTTAGATTTTTTGAGACTATTTACTAACATTTTGTCATTATACCATGACAGACTGCTAGTCTAGAGCCTATTCTTTTAGATCCGATACTTATGTTTGGATGGTTTGGCTTGCCAAAACTTGGCGTAGCCGGAGTCGCCCTTGCAACGGTTTTAGTGCAAGCTGGCGGAACAATTTATATGGGGCTTAAAGCCTCAAAAACTTTTTTATTTGAAGCGCCCAGTCTTAAAAAAATAATGCCGCAGAAAGAACCTTATTTGGGAATAATAAATCAGGGTCTTCCGTCAGCCCTAAATACTGCTAGCGTTGGGGTTGGCATATTTGTTATAACTTATTTTATATCTATATTTGGGAAAGATTCTGTTGCAGCCTACGGAATAGCAACCAGAATAGAGCAGTTGTTTTTACTGCCTACGGTTGGACTAAGCATTGCCACATTAACATTGGTTGGTCAGAATAACGGAGCAAAAAAATTTGACAGAGTAAGAGAAACCATAAAAATCACAACAAAATACGGGCTTTATTTAATGACATTTGGGACTGTCTGCTTATTATTTTTTGCCAAATATCTAATGAGAATATTCACTTCTGATGTGGATGTGATAAATATTGGCGCTCATTATTTAATTTATGCTTCATTTTTAACCTGGGCTTATTTGCTTTTGTTTCTAAATGTTTCTGCTCTGCAAGGATTGCAAAAACCAATGTACGCTTTATATATTGGATTGGCTCGACAAATTATTTTTCCTTTAATTATGTTTTCTTTCTTATCTTTTTATTTTAAAATAGACGGAATTTGGATTTCGGTATTCCTAATAAACTGGTCTGTGGCGCTTATAACTATATTTTATACAAGGAAAAAAATTATCGGATTATCATAACATTAGCAGTACGTTCAATAAAGATATTATTACGCAATAAAATCACCTTTTAATTGATGGGATTTTTTGTTAAGATATTATCATGACAGAAAAATCTATTAAAAAAGTTACCACGGCAGCTGGAAATATTACAATATAAAAATGTTTACAGGCATAGTTAGAAAAACAGAAAAAATAAAAAAAGTATCACTAAAAAACAAAAGTCTTTTTGTTGAAATTTTTTTGCCGTCGGGATGGAAATTGAAGAAAGGGGAAAGCGTTTCAATTAATGGTATTTGCTCAACTGTAAAAAATGTATCAAAGAAAAGTTTTTTAGTAGAATATATGCCAGAAACCACAAGCAAGACAACTGCTTTAAAATGGCTTGCTGGCCTGATCATTAATTTAGAGAAAAGTTTAAAGTTAAGCGATCTTATTGATGGGCATTTAGTTTCGGGGCATGTGGACACTGTTGGTAAAATTATACGTATAGACGTAATGGGGGATTCGAAAGTTATAACCATGGAAGTTCCAAAAGATTTTATGAAATATATTGCTCCGAAAGGATCTGTTGCCGTAGACGGAATCAGCCTAACCGTAGTAGATGCTAAAGACAAACGGTTTACGGTTTCATTGGTAGATTATACTATTACGAACACAAATTTTAGAGATAAAAAAGTAGGCGATTTAGTTAACATAGAAACAGATATAATAGCAAAATATATTTTTAATATTTTAAAAAATAATACACATGCAAAGAAAAAATAATAAAAAAGAAAAAGGAGCTCTATTAAAGAATTGGGACAAGCACAAAATAGCTATCGTGGTTGCAGATTTTAATTCTGACATTACTGGAAATCTTTTAGTCGGCGCCTTGGATTTTTTTGCCGAGCAGGGTTTTAAAAATAATAATATTAAAATTGTTCATGTGCCCGGCTCGTTTGAAATACCATTGACATGTCAGATCTTGGCTAAAACAAAGAAATTTGACGGCATAATAACTCTTGGAGCAGTTATTAAAGGCGGCACCGATCACTATTATTATATTGCAGGAGAAACCACGAGAGGCATTATGACGGTTATGCTTGAAGAATCTATACCAATTTCTTTTGGAGTTATAACAGTTTCTAATTTAAAGCAGGCCAAAGACCGTTCCGGAAAACAAAATAACAAAGGAGCCGAAGCGGCCGAAGCGCTCTTAAGCGTGATGAATGGCCAATAATACAGAAAAAATATTAATCGGTGCGATTGGGTAAAAGATGGCGACGATTTGATGACCACATACCACGACACAGAATGGGGCGTTCCTTTATATAACGACAAAAAAATATTTGAATTTTTAATGCTAGAAAGCTTCCAGGCAGGATTAAGCTGGAGGACCATTTTAAACAAACGCCAAAATTTTAAAAAATTATTTGCTAATTTTGATCCGGTAAAAATTTCTAAATTTTCAAAAAGTAAAATTAACAAGTTGCTTAATAACAAGGGCATTATAAGAAACAAGGCCAAAATGAATGCAGCAGTTAATAATGCCAAAATATTCTTGAAAACAAAAAAAGAATTTGGTACCTTCTCTAAATATATTTGGAAATTTGTGGACAATAAGCCAATAGATAATCATATTAAAAAGGCGGGGGATTATAAACCCATAAGCAACGAAGCTATCGCCTTGGCTAAAGACCTAAAAAATAGGGGATTCAAGTTTCTCGGACCAACGACAATTTATGCCCATATGCAGGCATCAGGAATGGTTAACGACCATATGGAAAAGTGCTTCAGGAAGAATCGAAATAATAAAATTAGCAATAAAAAATGAAGGCTAAAAAATTAAGAAATAATCGTAAAATTTTGGTGGTAGAAAAACCATGGGGCAAATTCGAAACAGTTTACTCTTAATGAGCAATCAACGGTTAAGATATTAACAGTAAATCCTAAAAGTCGTCTTTCTTATCAAAAGCACAAAAATCGTGAAGAATTTTGGCTTTGCATCAAAGGAGAAGTTGTTGCAGTTATAGAGGGCGTAGAGCATAAACTTAAAAAGGGACAGCAGATAAATATTCCAAAAGGCGCTAAACACAGACTAATCGGCACTAAAAAAACAGGCAAGGTTCTTGAAATTTCTTTTGGACTTTTTGATGAGGAAGACATAATTAGATTTGAAGATGATTATGGCAGAATAAGGTGATTTTATTGTGCGACAAAGCCACCTTTTAATTGAGGTGGTTTTTTTGATAAAATAAAAGTAAATATATGAAAGAAATTATAGTCGGCACAACTAATCCTGCTAAAATAGAACAAATAAGAGACGCGCTTCAACCTCTTGAAATAATAATAAATGGCATTAGTAAAGATGCTATATTGCCCGATGTGGAAGAAGATGGTAAAACTCCACAGCAGAATGCTCAGAAAAAAGCACTGGCTTACGCCAAGGTCTTAGGTAAAAATGTTCTATCGATGGATAACGCCTTGTATCTAGATGGATTGAGGCCAGAAGAAACAGCCGGGACTCAATGTTAGGAGAATCAAAAACTCTAACGACAGGGCCACTGACGAAGAAATGTTGAGTTATTATTCTAATTTAGTTAAAAAACTTGGCGGTAGAATTAATGGGAGATTTGAATTTGCTATCTGCTTCATTACCTCGTTAGGAGAAAAACATGGAATAACAATAGTGTCTCCTAGGGTATTCACCAGCAAGGTAAGCAATTCGCGTATTCCGGGTTATCCTCTTGAATCTATCCAGATTGACCCTACCAGTGGAAAATATATTTCAGAAATGAGCGAAAAAGAACGGGCTACATTCAGACAAGAAGTAATTGGGAAAAAACTCATACCCTTCATTAAGTCTGTAACTTTTTAATTGAGGGGTTTTTGATAGGATTAAATAAAAACAATATATAAATTTTATGGAAAATTTTAGAGATAAAACGCCAGAAGAATTAGATAATCAGCTCGGTAAAGCAGAATCGTTGCTTGGCGGTAGAATCAAGCCCGAAAATTTTAGGCAGGAGTTATTATCTATGAGCTTGGAGGAAATAAAAACTCGCTATCCGAGAGAATACAAATCATATTTTTCAGCTCTCAAAGTTGAAGCTAGTGGGCTGACCCCCGTTTTTAAGACACTTTCTCTAAATGTTTTTGAACGTTTTGGCATCGTTTAGCGAACAACACGGCGGCATGCGTAAGGCGGAGTGAATTCTCGTGTGATTGTATTTCCAGATAAGGTGGTGTATTTCGTAAACCAGCTCCCCCAATGTTTTGAATCTGTTTGGATCTCCTAAGTCAACTTTGAATTGGGAGTAAAAACTTTCTTGGTATCCGTTTTCCCACGGAGATTTTTTGTTTGAGCGGGATATGTTTATGCCGAATTCGGTTAATGCCCGGATAAACAATTTTGCCCCGTATTCGCGTCCGTTATCCGAATGAAATATTTCAGGCCTGGAATGATAAGTTAATGCAGTAAACAGTGATTGCAGCGTCAATTGCACGGAATGATTGGTAAGAACTGACCAGCCAACAACCTCTCTTGTGAACAAATCCATGACCGTAGCCAGATAAACAAATTTGTTTTGGAACGGTATGTAGGTGAAATCTGAAACCCAGATGTGATTCGGATATTGCGGGAAATTCATTTTCAGCAGATTTGGAAAAAATGTGTTTGCAACACCTTTTTTCCTTGGTTTTCTGCCTCTTCGGCGATAGGCCTTCATACCGAATAATTTCATCACCCTTTGTGCTTTTTTCTTGTTTATGTGCAATGCGTCAGCCACCCTTCTGTATCCATAACTCGGATCATCAGTTAATACTTTTTCAATTTTGATTTTTAATTCCCAATCTTTGGCTAATTTCTTTGATCGGTAGTAAATCGCTGATCTTGAAACTCCGAGAGCTTTTGCCATTAAGCTCTTGTTTTCTTTCTCTTCCTGTTTTTCAATCAACTCTTTTTTTGGGATTCGGATAACTTCAGCGTCATTTCTCCCACTAGTTCCAGTAGCATTTTCTTTTCACGCTTAAGTTTAAGCAGTTCTGCTGTGGAGCCAGATTCGGCTCCCTTGCCTAGCCAGCCATAAATTGTTGACTCATGGACTCCGTGTTCCTGGGCTGCCTGGATCACCGTGACTCCGTCTTCTTTGACTCGTTTTAATATTTGATCTTTTACTTCCTGTGATATTTTGTATCCTTTTTTCATGTGTTTTTTGTGTTTTCCCCATATTACATTAGGTTTCAACCTTTTGTCTACATACGGGGGTCAGTACAAGAAACTATTGTATGGCTTACAGAAGCTCCTGATTCTATGAAGGTGGGAATAAATCTTAAAGATAATAGTGATAGTGAATGGCTAAGAGCTTGCACGAAACTTGCTACTGGTACGGGGAAAACAGTAATTATGGCGATGATAATAGCATGGCAAGCTTTAAACAAAATAACTAATCCTAAAGACGCAAGATTTTCAAAAAATATTCTTGTGATGGCCCCGGGAATAACCGTTAAAGAAAGGTTAGCTGTTCTTATCCCAAGCAGTGCAGGAAATTATTATGATGAGTTTAATATTGTACCCTCGTCATTAAAAGAATATATTTATCAATCAAAAGTGGTTGGCAGGTACCCCAAAATTCAGACACTCTTTCTACGGGTTTGAATATTAACAATGTAAATGTATAATAGGGGTAAAAGATAATATGACAACTACAACTAAAAAAGGCTACCACGTAGCCAAAGAAGTAAAAGACCAGATATTAAAGCGAGTAAGGGACGAAGGCGTGAGTGTTGCCCAAGCCAGCCAGGATCACGGCGTGTCCGAAGCCACGATTTACAAGTGGCTGACCAAGGGAGTATCGGGAAATCCATCGTGGGCCGAGTTCGCCAGAGTGAAAAAAGAAAATAAAGGACTGCTGGAACTGGTAGGTTCGCTGACCATAAAGCTATCCCAAGCCCAAAAAAAGGATTGAGTAAAGATTGTTCATTAGATAAAACACAGTTTAGCAAAGCGGCAAGGATGTCCCGTTCAATGCTTTACTACCATCACAAACAGCCGGACAAAGATTGGATACTAAAACAGCAGATTGAATTAACGCTCAGAGAATTTCCCAGCTACGGACACAAAAGATTGGCGATGCATTTAAAAATCAACAAAAAGAGAACATTGCGAGTAATGAAAATATTCGGCATCAAGCCGTATCGACGCAGAGGGAAAAAATGGAAAAAAGTCAAAAAAGAATATTCAGAGCAATTCCCAAATTTGCTTTTAACAAATTGTCCGAGTTATCCGAATCACATCTGGGTTTCCGACTTCACTTACATCCAATTCAAAAAGCGAACAGTGTACCTTGCAACTGTGCTTGATTTATTCACGAAGGAAATTGTCGGATTTTCCGTCTTGCTGAACCATTCCAGCAGTCTCGTAATGAACGCTCTTTTATCGGCTGTATCAAACCATCCGGTTCCGGAAATCGCCCATTCAGACCAAGGTTCAGAATACGCTTCAAAAGATTACGTCGCATTGCAAAACAATCTGGGAATCAATCCATCGATGAGCGAGAAAGGCTGCCCGTGGGAAAACGGATACCAAGAATCATTTTATTCCCAATTCAAAGTTGATTTAGGAGATCCAAACAGATTCAACCATTTAGGAGAATTAGTGTGGGCGATATACAAAACAATCCATAATTACAACAACACCAGAATCCAGACATCGCTGAAAATGCCGCCTGCGGAATTTGCGAGAAATCATTACGAAAGGTCAAGCTTATCTGTATAATCAGTGTCCGAAGAAATGGGTACCTTGCAGGTTGTCTTTAATTGGCATATATTAGCTCCAAAAAAAAATGGTTCTTTACCAAAAGTGATGAGAGAATCAATGGGAGAAGAGAGCGATAGTGCTTTTGCTAAAAGAGTAATTTCGGAATTCCCAGGTAGTGCTCCTATCGTTGTTATAAATGATGAAGCTCATCATTGTCACAGGGATACAGCCGAGATTGGAAGATCAAAAGAAGAAAAAGGAGAAGAAGAAAAAGAAAATGAAGAAGCTACAATTTGGATACAGGGATTGGATAAGATTCATAAAGCACGAGGAATTATCACTGCGTACGATTTGTCTGCAACGCCATTTGTTCCTAAGGGACGTACTTCAAACACGGGGTTTAAACTATTTAATTGGATAATATCAGACTTTGGATTACATGATGCTATTGAGTCAGGTCTAGTAAAAACTCCCACCATTGCAGTTAAAGATAGTTCTTATCCATCAGACCAGGTCGTTGATAGGTCAAAGTTATTTCATATATATTACGAAGATGGGATAAAAGAAAATCTTAATCAAAAATGTGAATCAAACATTGATTTGCCAGACCTTGTTCGTACTGCATTTAAAATACTTTCTACCGATTGGTTGGGCATAAAAGAAAATTGGGGGAAACATATTCCGCCGTCAATGATAGTTATTTGTAATAATACATATACTTCAAAAAGAATAGAATTTTCAATTTTAAATAGTAATTTGGGCGTATCACAAATAGCTGAAAGAGAGAATATTATACGAGTTGATAGTACTGCGGAAGATATTGAAGATAATATTTTAAGAGAAAAATTTAACACCGTAGGTAAGCCAGGTAAACCCGGAGGAAAATATTCACTGTGTTGTTGGTGTAAATATGCTATCTGAAGGGTGGGATGCAAACAATGTAAAACAAATACTTGGATTAAGAGCTTTTACATCCCAACTACTTTGTGAACAAGTCGTAGGAAGGGGATTAAGAAGAATGAGCTATGATGTAAATCCAGAAACAGGATTACTTACAGCAGAATACGTAACAGTTTTTGGTATTCCCTTCACATTCTTGCCGATAGAAGGAAAACCTAAAGATGGGCCAATTGATGAAAAACCTAAAACATTTATACAGGTATTAAAAGATAAGAAAGAATACCAAATACTTTTCCCCAACATACTTAGGGTGCAGAGAGAAATAGAATATTTTATAGATATAAACTGGGAGAAAACTGAAAAAATCACCTTATCATCAACAGAGGATCCAGTATGGGTTCAGGTAGCTCCAACAATTGAGAGGCCAGATTTTTCTCTCTCTCAAAAAATGCTTTCTATTAATGAATATTTAGGTAAAGACATAAGATTAAAACAAAGCTTATTTTCAATAACATCCAGTATCAAAAGTGGGCTAGATGACACTTGGAAAAATATTGATGATGGTAATAAGTTTCAACAAATATTTAAAATAGTTTCAGAATTTATAGAAAAAAAAGTTATTATTGATGCTGATAAAAAGAATTACGATGTTTATAAAAATATCCTTATCAGTTTAAATACTACTAAAATAGCATCTGTGATTAGACAAGCAATTAATTTAAGTCAGAATACAAAATCTTATCCGATACCCGATCCAGTTAATAAGTTTAAAACAACAGCAGTAATGACTCCCTGGTATACAACTAGAGATACGTACACCTCGCCAGAAATGAAATGTCATATTAGTCATCTAGTACAAGACAGTAAATGGGAAAACATAGGTAAATTTTTAGATAACGAAATAGATGATTTAGAGGCCTGGGTAAAAAATGACCATCTTGGTTTTACGATTCCTTATATTCATAAAGGTCTTCTTAGGTCATATTTTCCAGATTTCATTATTAAATTGAAAGGTAATAAATATTTAATGCTAGAAGTTAAGGGAAAAGAGAGAGAGCAGGATCAATCGAAATGGGAGTCGGCTAAATTGTGGTGCGAAGCTTTAAACGCAGATAAGGACTCTTGGGGAGAATGGAAATTTAGAGCTATAAAAAATAAACCAACTATTAAAGATTTGCTTTGGTAAAAATTAAAAAATCAATACGTTCACCCTTGGCCAAATCTTATTGTGCGACAAATTAAATAAAGTATATGAAAAAAGAACCAATCAATTTAGTGAGCCTGCAGGAATTACTCAAGGGGAGAAAGTGGGAGGAAATGACCAAAGAGGAACAACTAGAGGTAGCACAAAAAATAGCAGACCTAATCTCGAATAAAGTATCAAACAACTGATTGACCTTTATTGTGTGACAAATTAATAACAAATAAAAAAGAGGGGATTAGGCCCTCTTTTTGGTTGGTCTTTTATTCTTTAGTTTTTTCGAGTTCAGTAATAGCCTTCATGAACTGCTTCTGGGATTTATCTACCTCTTTGCTTAAGAAAGAAGCTAGACGAATACGTTCGTTTACGGGGAAGCTTTGCTCTAATGCATAATTTAACTTATATGAGTTATCAATCATTCTAACATATTCAATCGTTGCGATTTGAGCCAATGCTTTTTGTGCGACCGTTTTACATTTGTATTCCTCAACCAGTTGTTTGCTAAAATTTATAACTAAGTCCCGATATTTTTTACTAGTAATAGTCGCAATGGTTATATAGCTATTAACGCCCTTAGCCAGAAATATCTCCTGTAATTCTTCAATAAAAATTTTTTTCTCTTCATCGTTGAGCTTTGTAAATTCATCATCAAAAAATTTGTTAACTTCTTGATTTATACTATCTTCAGATTTTAATGTAGTCTGTTTCATATATTTATTGATTTATTTTATTATTTTTTATCTGGGTCGCTATGAAACTGGTGGTGTAGGTCGCGGAGGCGTTTATTTGTTACGTGCGTGTAAATTTGAGTGGTGGCAATGTTTGAGTGGCCTAAAAATTCTTGAATGCTTCTTATATCAACTCCTTGGTTCATTAAATCAGTGGCATATGAATGCCTGAGTGTATGTGGGGTAGTAAATATCGGCACGCCTGCATGCATGGCAGCGTTTTTAACCATTCGTTCAATTGATCTTGGTGTAAGTCGGGAATCACTTTCGGCTTTCTTATCTCTGAAGTTTATAAACAAGGCTTTGGCATCGGCATATTTTATATCTTTTCTTATTTCTAGATAATTTTTTATGAAACCTAGCGCGCGTTCTGAAAAATAAACAACGCGCGTCTTACCGCCTTTGCCATTAATGCTCAGTTCAATTTCCTTTTTATCTTTAATGCTGTTAAACTGTTCAAGATCCAAAGAAACCAGTTCTGCGATACGAAGACCGGTTGAGAAAAAGGACTCTAAAATTGCCCTGTCGCGGATGGAAATAGGGTCTTTTGGCTCTATAGATGATAAAAGCTTGCCAATCTGCTCTAAGGAGAGAAATTTGATCATTTTCTGGCTTTTATCGGGCTTTGGGAGGGTTATTTTGTCAGAGGGTAGTGAAACTATGTCTTTGGCTGCATAATACGTCAGAAGGCCTCTTAGAGCGATTAAATACGAGTTTTGGGTGTTCTTACCAAGGGAACGGCCAGATTTAGGGTCTAAGTGCCTGGAAAGGTATAAACGGTAGTTCCAAATATGATCCGGGGTCAGTTGGTGGGGAAGTAGAGAGGCTAAATTCTGGGATTCTAACCAATTTCCAAATCGTGTTAAATATTTTTTATAAACTTCTTGTGATCCGCTGCGCAAACCTTTTTCTATTTCACAATAATCTATAAAATCTGGAATAGTTGATATAATTGTTTTGTTTGAGTTTTGCATGTTTTTATAAGTTGGCTTATCGGCCCCTAGGCTATAGGTCGGTTAACCTACATTTTGCGACATTGCTTATATCTTAATAATAGCCGTCCCCTAAGGTCATGTCAACCCCAAAAGACGACCCTTAGGTCATCTTTTACTTAGAAGTAGTTTGAGGAGCCGGACAATTTTGCGGATTTCCTGGATGAATTATACTATTTGCAACTCCAGAAAAATAATTTGAAATTTTTTGTCCGATATTTTGAGAAACATTATTTTTTTCCTGGTTAGCTTCTACTTTTATGGCGTCTCCCCCATTTTGAGCTTCCCCACCTATTTTTGAGATGATATTTGCACCAACCCAATCAGAGCCTTTTGCCGCCTCGCTCTTAGCTTGATTGGTGGCAGCAGAAATAAGGGTTTTCCCAGTTGCCTTAAAATATGGTTGTTGGCTTAAAAATACAACGACCAATATAATAACTATTGCGGCTGCAGAAAATATAAAAGATTTATTCATGGTTAGTTAAACAGTTTAAATAATTCATTAAAATATTTGTCGCACAATATAAGACTAAATATCTCTAATCATTACGAGGTCGCTGATTAGCGCTCCTTTATACTGAATTTGTTTTGGTATCTTGGCAATTATTTTAAAACCCATCTTTTTATAAAGACTTATCGCGGGCTTGTTGTTGGCGTAGGCCGCCAATTGAATAATTCTAGGTTTCGGACACAGTTCTTTTTTAGCTAATTTTATAACTTCAGACATCAAGTATTCTCCAAGACCCAATCCCCTATATTCTTTACTAATTATGATGCCAAATTCCCCTATGTGATTCCTGCGCCAAGGTTCTAACTCTATGTCTGTTGAGCCAACGACTTTATTACCGTGCTCGGCCAAAAGAAAAACCTTGCTCCCCCTCTTTATTGCGGCTATGGTTCTTTTTAAATAATCTTTCTCTTCTTTTAGTGAATTCTTTTTGTTTATTAAAATTTTGACTTCTTCGTCAATCAAAGAGTTTATAAAAATCTGAAACTTTTTAGCGTTTCTCAGATCTGATTCTTCTAATTTTCTTATTGTAATTTTTTTATCCCCAAATTTTTTGATCACCATAATTGTCGCACAATAAATGTTAAACAACATTTCTACGGAAACGTCATTTAACATCAAACACTTTAAAATTTGCTAAATTAAACAGTGGCACAAGACTTGTCTAAGCTAAATATTAAGTAAGAGATTTAATTGCGTCGTCAATACGTTTTAGTGTTTTCTCTCTCCCTAGAATATCGGCTATTTCAAATGGACTTGGAGAGGACTGTTTGCCAGACAAAGCAACGCGTAATGGCCATAATAAATAACCTTTATTTTTCTCCGGATAACCATTTTTTAAATTAAATTTTTCTGATTCAGCAAACAATAATGCTTCCAACTCTTTTAATTCCCATCCTTTGGCGTCAGTTAATATTTTTTGTGAAAAAACTAAAGAGTTTTTTATCTGTTCGTCTGTAATTTTTTGCCACCTTAACAATTCTTTATCAAAAACCAATTTGTCGCTAAAGAAAAAATCGGAAAGCAAAACTATATCTGATAATTTCTTCATCCTAGTTCTGGAAATCTCAATAATTTCTTGTAATTTATTTTGCGACACTTGGCCTACCACTAAAAGGCCTGCTTCCTTAAGATATGGGATGCAAAGTTCAGTTAGTTTTTCTATTGATTTTTCGCGAATATAAAGTCCATTTAAAAAATCTAATCTTTGGATATTAAATATGGCTCCTGCTTTTTGTACTTTTTCTATTGAAAATTCTTTTATAAGCTGAGTTAAAGTAAATAGTTCTTTTTCGGTGCCCGGATTCCAACCCAACAAGACCATAAAATTGACCAATGCTTCTGGTAGATACCCTTGATTATGATAATCAGCTAGCGCTACATCACCCTGCCGCTTAGAAAGCTTGCTTCTATCCGAGTTTAACATCAGGGGCAAATGAGCATACTCTGGCTGATAGAAACCAAGCGCTTCTTGTAGCAATATTTGACGAGGAGTATTTGATAGGTGTTCTTCGCCTCTAATTACGTGGCTTATTTGCATTAAAAAATCATCTACGACAACCGCAAAATGATAAAGAGGCGTGTTTAAGTTTTTTGCAACCACAACGTCGCCCAACAATGCTGCGTCAAACTCAACGGCGCCACGGATCAAATCATTAAATTTAATTTTTTTATTTTCAATCTTAAATCTTATTACAGAGGCTTTCCCTTCCTGCAAATTTTTATCAACAATTTCTTGTGACAAATGTGCGCACGTACCGTCATATTTGGGGGCCAATCCCCTACTCATCTGTTCGTGCCTCTTAGATTCCAATTCTTCTTCCGTGCAAAAACAATAATAAAGTTTTTTTTCTTCTAAAAGTTTTTCTAAATATTTTTTATAAATATCTAGTCTTTGAGATTGTTTGTACGGTCCGAATTCTCCAGCAATGTCTGGCCCTTCGTCCCATTGAATTCCTAACCACTTTAATTCTTCTATAATTTCATTTGTCCATTTTTGCTCAGATCTTTGGGTGTCGGTATCTTCAATGCGCAATATAAATTTACCTTTATTATTTTTGGCAAATAAATAATTAAACAAAGCAGTTCGGCTGCCCCCGACGTGCAACGGTCCCGTTGGAGATGGAGCGAAACGAACCCGTACTTCTTTTGCTTCTTGTTTTTTAATTTTTGGCATATTTATAAAATAGGAATTAATCTAACATTAAAAATTCTAAAATTTCTCTAGCCATTGCTCGAGCCGCCAACGGTTTTGCAAAAGCTAATGCCGCGTCGCTCATTTCTTTTAATTTCTCTGGATGTAAAAATAATAATTGGATATTTTCCATGAAGAAATTAGGAGTTAGGTTTTCTTGCTCAATAACCATGCCAGCACCAGTTTGCGTATACGCATAGGCGTTTTTTGATTGATGATCGCCTGCGGCAGAAGGCAATGGTATTAAAACGCTAGGCTTGCCAACTGCGGCAATTTCAAAAATTGAACCGGAACCCGAGCGAGAGATTATTAAATCGGCCGCTTTATATGCATGCTTTATTTTCTCCTCATCTAAAAACCCAACTGGGTGATAATATTTATCTAAATCTTTATCCTCCATAACCTGAGCTTCGGCCGAAACTTCTTTTACGTTTAAAGCTCCGGTAACATGAATAACTTCGTAGTCTTTTAATATGTCGTTTATGATTCTTAAAACGAAATCATTAATTGTTTCTGCGCCTTGAGATCCGCCAATTATTAAAAATATTGGCTTTGAAAGAGTTAAATTAAAAGTCTCAACAGCGGCTTCTTTGTTGCCGTCTAAAATTTCTTTTCTTATTGGGTTGCCTATTACCGTCACCCTTTCCGGATCAAAATATTCTGTTTTAGGGAAAGAGGTAAAAATCCTTTTTGCCCATTTTGCGGTGACCTGGTTGGAAAGACCCGGGACTACATCTGATTCGTGCAAAAATACTGGGATTCTTAAAAATCTAGCTGAATAAGTTACGGATATAGACCCTGAACCTCCTTTACTAAAAACTAAATCTGGTCTTATCGTAAAAAGATAAAGAAAGCTTTGCAAAAAACCGAACGGAATTTTAAAAACAATATCAATAAAATTTTTCCAATATGTTTGAATGTCTATCTGCAATGCGGATGGTCCGGAATTAGAAAAATATCTTCTTATTTTTCCTGAGACTATTGTTTTTATGATAAAATCTTCTTGCGAAAGTAAAATTAAACTAAACTCATCTTTTGGTCCAACGTAATAAAACTCCAAATCTTTTTTTGGATAAATTCTTCTTATTTCTCTGACTGTGGCAACTATTGGAAAAACGTGTCCTCCGGTGCCACCGCCCGTAAATAATATTTTCATAATTGCAAATGAGGTCAATACTGAAACTTATTCTTTTATTGACCGAATGTCGTAACTATATAAATTGCAGACCTTTTTATATATTACATAATAATAACAAAGTTATCCTATGTGGTAAACTCTTGACAATAAATGATTATAATTACAGAATAAGAGTGGCATTTTGACAATTAAGCTCAATCCAATCTTGAAAGGAGTCACCCCCCATGGAAATGCTAACCATTGCGCACTGGGTCTTTTACTGCGCCGCGACCGTTATCTTTTTGTCGTTGGTATCTTTTGCTTTTAAAATTCGCTCTTCGTACGTACTTTCCGGTAGCTGCAGCGAATGTGGCTCAAAGTTTGTCCTCCTTTGGCAAAAAATTCCGCGCTCTAATCCCTTAAAGATTAATTTGAAGGTATGCATGTGTTGTGGCCACGAAGAGGATTTTGACCGCGAGAATGTGCTAGTTATTACCAAAACGCATGATCTTTACTTAGATTATTTAAGCAGATTACCGAGCCTTCCCGAATCATTCGCCGATGAGGATGTCAACAATGATGTTTTTATTGAACGCAGCATGTATGTTGAGGAAGGAATTATCCGCCAAGCTCAAGCTGACTGCACAATCAGGGAACTTGCTGAAAATGTCGGATGCTCTCTTATAGATCTTATCCAGTATGTCAACGATTTAGCCGAGGATGATGGACTTATTCATAGGGCGAAGCGACGCTTGGGTCATTTTTAAAGAAAGCATATGACAAATCTTGATATTATGGAAGTATTTTTTACTAAGTTCTTTTCTGTGTTTTTAGCAATCCTTGCGATATTGATCTTGTTATTTATCGTGACATTGCTGATCTCGTTTCTAATAGAAATAGTATCTAATTTTTTAAATGGCGATTTTGTTGATAATTGTCCTAAGTGTGGCTCTCGTTTTACCATATTGTGGACTAAGAGCTGGTATGGCATAATGCAACATCCTCACGGTCTTAGAAATGTACGGAAAGACCACAACTTAAAATTTTGTTTGAAGTGCGGCCATAAAGAGACCTTGATCCAGAAAAGACTAGAACCATCCGGAAAACGAGAGATCTTTTCAGCGAGTTCCTGGGCTCCATAAAAGAACCTACTTCATTCGAAGATCGTAATATAGATAGACACGTTTACGGAGTCTGCGACATGACGATCGAGGAAGGAATTATCCGGCAGGCAGTGATAGACGGCGAAACCTTACCGCTGGCCGAAGAAGTAGGCTGCTCAGAAAAAGATCTTATGGATTTTGCCGACCGACTTGCGGAAATTACCAAACCCAATTTTGGGCAATAAATTTTAACGCAATATGAGCATTCGCAAGATTGCTCTCTTTTTTTACGAAAAAATCCGCTGATAGGCGGAGTTTTAAGTATTTTTTGAAATATTTAATAAAAGGCCTATCCCTATTAATTCAACAACCATATGAGAACCTCCGTAGGAAAAAAACGGTAACGGTATTCCAGCCAAAGGAAAAACCCCTGCAACCGAGGCCATATTTACAAAGGCCTGCAACGTTATCCAAACAACGATTCCTATTGCTGTCATTCTAGAAAATCTGTCATTTGAATCCTTTGCAATTTTGATTCCAATCCAAAACAATAAGACAAAAGCAACAATTAAAACCATGCAACCTATTATTCCGAGCTCTTCGCCAATAATTGCGAAAATAGAATCTGACATGGACATTGGTAGAAAAAATTTTTCGGCGGACATCCCAAGACCTTTCCCAAAAACTCCGCCGGATCCCAAAGAGATTAACGATTGCCTTAATTGTAAGCCCTTGCCTAGTGGATCTTCGTTGGGATGTAAAAATATTAACCAACGATCTAAACGATATGATTCAAATTTTACTAAAAGCAATAAAATAGTGCTTCCAGGAAAATATTATTAATAATGTATGCCATAAAGGAGTTTTTGCCGAAAAATAAAGATCAAGCAGTGTTATGGTGATTATTCCTAGGGTGCTGATATCTTTTTGAAAATATAATGCAACAGAAATTAACCCTAAAAAAACTATAAATGGAACAAGAATATACACGATATTATGATAACCTTTTTTCGTAATAGATTTCCAATCCGATGCGCTTGTTTCCGATAATTTAGAGGCAATCCATGCGGCCAAATATAAAATAGCTGTAATTTTTAAAAATTCTGAGGGCTGCACCGTAAGACCTCCCTATCCCTATCCACCTGCTCGCTCCTCCGCCCCTTGATCCTATTTTAGGAACAAAAACTAAAAATAGGGCGAATATATTAAAATAACCAATAAAGGTGCCCATTTTTTTAAAAAACCTAAGGAAATTTTGTAAGCGACGATATCCTAAAATTAATGCCGGCAAAAGACCCGAAAGAATTTGGTGAAATAAATAATAGTTGGTGTTTCCAAACCTTTGCAAAGAAGCCGGAGCAGAAAGACACGCAAAAAAGAAAAGGCTAAAACCAAGCAAAAAGATAACTATAAAAAATAAAAAATAATTAAATTGTTTTTTCATAATTCAAAACCACTTGTATCATTATTTTTTATAATATTACTTGAAGGTTAGATACGGCCTCTACAAATTGTTTTCCTCTGTCAAATTCATTTTTAAATAAATTAAAACTTGCTGCTCCGGGAGAAAGTATAACGATGTCTCCCTTTTTGGCTAATTCTTTAGCATTTTTACGGCTTCCTGCATTGAAGAAACTTCATGCATTCTTGTGTAATCCCCAAGGCCTTCTTTTATTTTATCAGATGCCGTACCTGGAAGCATAATTATTTCATCAACCCTCTCTTTAATAATCTTTGCGAACTCATTGTATTTTAATCCCTTATTCTGACCGCCACAAATTAAAATCAATCTTGAATCTGGGAAATTTTCCTAAAAATGCATTTATTGCCGTTATTGCGGCCTCGGGCATTGTTGCCGTAGTGTCGTTAAAATATTTTACGCCGTTGATCTCTTTAACAAATTCCTGCCGTCTCGAAACTCCCTTAAAAGTTTGCTAAAGATTTTTCAATTGCTTTTGTGGGAATTTTCAATAATTTAGCGACCTCAATTGCGGCGGAAAGATTGGATAAATTGTGCTCACCAAATAATTTAAAATTATTTATGTTAATTAATTTTGATTCACTTTTCGCTGAATAAAAAATAATCTTCGACTAGCTGCTTGCTTGGAAAATTCTCTGGCAATCGGATCATCACCATTTAAAATTAGAAAATCTTTATTTGTTTGGTATTTAAAAATTATTTTTTTAGCTTCTATGTACTCCTTCATGCTAGCATATCTGTTAAGGTGATCGGGCATTATATTTGTAATTACGGATATATTTGGACTTTGGGGCAAACCCTCTAATTCAAAGCTGGAAAGTTCTAAAATAACCTTGTCGCCATTTTTTATTTTCGTTAAAAGTTCTAATGGAGAAACACCAATATTGCCCGCTAAAAATGTATTCTTTATATTTTGTTTTTAAAATGTGATAAATTAAAGATGCGGTAGTTGATTTTCCTTTTGTGCCCGTAACGCCGATAATAAGCGCCTTCGACAATTTAAAGAATAAACTTACGTCTGTCTCTATTTTAATATTATTTTTTCTTGCAATTTCTAAATATGGCGAAGTGCTTGGCAACATCCGGATTTTTAATAATCAAATCTGAAGAAATAAAATCTGCTTCTTCGTGCTCACCTAATCTATATTTTACTTTAAACTTCTTTAATTTTTCTAACGACTCTTTTAACTGCTCCTCTGATTTTAAATCTGTAACCAAAACATCCGCTCCTTGTGCGCAAAAAAACTTAGCTACGCCAACTCCCCCGCCGTGTAAACCCAGACCCATTATTAAAACTTTTTTATTTTTAAATAATTGTTTAGACATTAAAAGGATCTTTAACGATATAATCTATTTTTTTATTAAAACAAAGCTGACTTATCTTTTCTATATTATAAGGCTCGTCTGAAAAGAAAAATCCGTGAGCGCTTCCCTTCTTTATTTTTTTAGCCTCTTTTGGATTTTTTTCTAAATATTTCTTAATTTCTTTTGCTAAAATTTCTGCAGGATTAATAACTTTTATATTGTCACCAAGCATACTCTCAATTACCATTTTTAGTAAAGGATAATGCGTGCAACCTAAAACTAATGTGTCTATCCCCTTTTCTTTTAAAGGATTTAAGTATTTATTTAACATTTCCAATGTAACTTTGTCGCCTAGCATCCCCTCTTCTACGAGCGGAACAAGTAACGGGCAAGCCTCTGCAAATATTTGCACAGAAGGGTCGGCTTTCAAAAACTTTTTCTGATAAGCGCCGCTTTTTATTGTTCCTCTGGTGCCGATTATCCCAATTTTTTTGTTCTTTGTCGCAATCAATGCACCCGTTATAGCTGGGTCTATCATTTCAAAAACGGGTATTCCTTTAAATTGTTTTTTCAATGAGTCTGCAGCCAGAGACGATGCCGTATTACAAGCTATAATAATTATTTTTGCATTTTTACGTAAAAGCCAATCTGTTATTTTGCAGGAATATTTTTTAACGAAACGTGCCCCCCTCGTACCATATGGAAGGCGCGCCGAATCTCCAAAATAAATTATCTGATAATCGGGTAAATAGTTAAAAATCTCCTTAACGACCGTTAAGCCCCCAACACCAGAATCAAAAATTCCAATCATGTTTAATAGTATAGTATAGCAAAAATAATCACGAAATCAAAACTGCCCCATGACCATAAGGCCTTGGGGCAGTTTCTAAAAATTTAATTAAGCTTCAGACGAAAGTCGCCTGAAAACGATTACAAACAAGAAAATTAGCACAACTATTACTAAAATCCACAAGTACCAACGTTTTATAAATTCCCAGAAACCATTTGTAGCTGGAGCCGAAGAAACGGCGGCAGTAGCCTGGTTAGGATTGAAACTTAATGAGATGGTATCAGACTGCGTTGCTCCTGAGACGTTGCTTGTTGCAATGGCCTGCTTTGTAGAAGCGGCTGAAATTGCTTGAGTTTTACCCTCAAAAGTTATTGGTTTTGTACTAGATGGAGAGATAGACCCAATATTAATTCCCGAAACTATATCGCCAGAAACCGGAACTCCGTTAAGCTGTAAATTTCCCAAAGAAGATACTTCGCTTGGAATATTGGCCGAAATATTTACATTATCTATTTGGGTGGCCGAGTTGTTGGTCACGGTAATCATAAAATAGACTTGACCATTAGATCCTACCTGAGCGGTTTTTTGCCATTGGGTATCAGTTGAATTTTGTTTTGAGAAAAATAAAATTGACAACGCCCCCATGTTTGTATTGGTGCTAGTATTTTGGTTGTTTGTTGTAGCTGGCTGAGTCGGAGCACCTTGAGCGGTTGAACAATAAGTATTATAATCCGCAGAACCCACTGCGCAAGTAGATCCATCACACTTTAAAGTATTCAAGCATTTGTCGCCAGAACATGTGTCTAATGTACAACTATTGCCATCGGAACAATTTTTATCTAGACCGGTTTGTGCTCCAAGCGAATCGTACCAATAAATTGAGCTATCATAGCAGGCTGTTTTATAATGTGATACGTAATTATTAGCCGGCTGAACTACAACTGGCAGTATCGGAGCTACATATGTGGTGCATTGTCCATATTGGCAAACCTGTCCACCTCCACAGCTGTAATACAGGTCCTGCTGATCTCCGCATGAATCATACCAGTAGATATTATTACCCGAACATAGCTTATAGGCATGATATGCGCAACTGCCATAACTATAGTAGTTATTGTTGTTATAATTATTATATCCACAGGAATTGCCGGAGCATCCATTACTACAATACTGGACTAAGTCTTGCTGGTTACCGCAAGAATCATACCAGTATAAACCATTCCCAGAACATTTTTCATAGGAGTGATAGGTGCAATTGCCGTAGTTATTATAATTGTAATTGTTATTGTTCTGGCATGAATTATTGTAGCATCCGTTTGGACAGTACTGAACAAGGTTCTGCTGGTTTCCGCACGAATCGTACCAATAAAGATTATTGCCTAAACATTTTTCCTGGTAATTCGAGGTACAATTGCCATAGTTATTATTATTTTGACAAATGCCATTGTAGCAACCATTAGAACAGTTCTGGATCAATGCCCCCTGGTTTCCGCAAGAATCATACCAGTATAAACCATTCCCAGAACATTTTTCCTGGTAATTCGAGGTACAATTGCCATTATAATTGTTTTGGCATGAATTATTGTAGCAACCGCTAGAGCAATACTGGATTTCGTCCTCTTGAGTACCGCAAGAATCGTACCAATATAAATAATTGCCACTGCACCCCTCATACGAGTGGTATGTACAGCCATAAGACTGAGCCTGAACAGCGCCAGGCATCAATAACGCAAAAACAAGCATCATTGAAAATAAAGCACCCGTGATAATTAATTTATTCATTGTTTTCATATTTTTATATTAAAAACTTATATACTACGTTCTAACATATTTCATAGAGGCCGTCAATATATTTTAGCCATTTTGCAACTCGGCTTGAACGGTGATTCTTTGATAGTCTTTCCCTGGTGGCCAACAACTAATTAGGGTTAGAACGTTGCTATCTGGAGCTAAGGCGTCTTGCGGAACATCTGCGCCCCTTTTTATTATGGTTTTCCCCTTGACTATATATGTATATTGCTTGTTATTTAAGTCAATTAAAATTTGGTCACCGGCTGATAATTTATCCAAATTAGTGAAAACCCAATCATGTTTTATTGTTGGCCAACCTGGGGGAGCCGAATGCCCCAAAATTATAATCTGTCCCGCCTGACCAGGATATACAGAGCCCGGATAATAAACTGTTCCCAAATCCAAATCCTTCGCAAGTACTGTTTTATCTGTGCTGTCTGCGAAAACTATTGGAACCGAAATAGAAATTTTAGGAATTTCCAATGTATTTTGCTTGTCTGTATAGCCGGTAGTAATATTTTGTAATACCTGGGTTGCTACTGGTTGAACTGTTGCCACCGGAGTCGCAACTGGTTGATCTGCGGCTACAATATCCTGGCTATGATTAGGATAAAAATATGTATCCATTGTTGAAGCATCTATTGACGGATATGGATTAAAAAAATCACTTATTAGCCCTGAGACTTCTTGATAATTAAAAATCCAAGAAACGTCGCTCCAATTTATAACCAAAAAGCTTACTGCGTATATCAGGATGGCTACTTTTAAGATTTTCTTAGCATTTTTCTTGTCCATAAAATTAAATAAATATTTGATGCGGGATAAGAGAAAGTATTATCTCTTTGTTTAAAAGCGTTGCTACCGATAATAATCCCACTATTAGTACCGCTCTAAAAATAAGCTGTTTTCTAAAATTAATATTAAAATTAAAAAATATCAAAGTTAATAATATGCCTATAACAATTAAAGACAACCCATAAATAACGTCCTGCAACCATATATCAGAATTATACAGGGCGGAGCTCATAACCTTTGAAAATAAACTATTTGAGCTAGTTCCATTTGAAGCTACTATAGCGGTGCTCGCTTGTGTTGATTGAGATAATACCTGTCCATTATTGTTATTATTTACTACCTGCGGAGTAGTTGTGGTTTGCGTATTCGCCGCCGGCGTGCTGGCAACCTGCTTGCTTGTGGTCGGTTTGCTAACGACTTGCGTACTAGCGGGCTTGGTGTTGGTGCTTATAATTGGTTTTGTAGCATTGGTTTTAACTGTAGTTGTTTTTCCTGGCAATTGACTGCCGAATTCTTGCACAACCACGATTGTATTGCCTCCACCAAATCCGTTTAATATAGCTGTTCCAACTTCTGTGTAGTTAGGATTTACAATATTTGCTTTATGTGATGGTGAATTTAACCAGGCATTATAAACTTCCTGTGAATCATAAAAACCAACAGCTAAATTTTCTCCCGCATATTTGTAATTATATCCAGCCTGTAAAAACCAAAACCATGGCGTAACTCCTGTGGGGCTAGTGTGATTAAAATAATCATCCTGTACCATATTTTTCGCTTTCGCTGCCGCAGCTTGATCTAATTTTGTATTCTCCGCTAACGGCGCTAATCCTACAGATTGCCTCGTTTGGTTAACAGAGTTTTCAAGAGCTAATTTTGTTATATCGGCAAAAAATATATTCGCAGGAACGTTAATTGAAATCAGTGTAGTAATAAATTTAAGCGTCAAAAGCAAAACAGCACAGTATAACAAAAACCTACTTTGTAAAAACTTCAACTTATAATTATTGTTCTCTGAAGGCAAAATCAAACTTTTTATTTTATCAAAAAAATGTTCGATAAGGTCCTCTTTTAAAGAATAATCCATATATTTAATATAATTGATTATACATTATTATTATTCTTTTGTCAATAATTTGACCGCGCAAACTTCCCCACTTTAATTCTGCCACAAATCTGCATTTATGCAATAAAAAAGCCAGAAATATTTCATCTGAACCAATCTTTTTCCATGTGGCTCGTTTTAGCCGCCACAGACTTTATTGTCGCAGACGATAGCCCTATCTTTTGGTCTTAAATCTATGTACCGTAAATTCTTCCTACTGTCTGCGGAAATCCCACCGTTCAAAAGCAACCCTAACTCGGAAAGCTGAGTGTCAACGCTAGAGTCGGGGCTTAAATCAAAATAAATATGCCAATTTTCACCCGTGTCTATATTCAGTCTTACTGGACCTGTGATTAATGCCTGTGTCAGGTCTATTTGAAAATCATCCTTTAGGGTTTTTTGGATCTTGGCAATCGCACTTATTGCATTCTTTGTCACGACTCCTTGGCCCGCATAAACCTGGCTATCACCCATATTTTCTCGCACAATTGTCATACCCGACGTTATCACTGCAAGCGGATTAAAAATAACCCCGCTCTGATCAATTAAAAAACAGCCTAAGTTGGTTTGCGCTGAAAAATCATCCGACGAAGAGGGGCAAAAAACCCCGACTGGTTTTCGCTCTTGTACTACTAAAACTAGGGTCTGGGGGAAATCTCTATTCATTGTTAACCTCTCAACGTCTGGAAACTGTGCCAAAATATCTCTATTAATTCTGCTCTCGTCAATCCAGAAAATACTTCGCGACGTTATTTTTATCTTTCCCAAGCTAATCAAGTTTGTATTGGCGTCTTCGTAGGCGACGCTATATAAATTAGAGGTCTTTACTTTAATATTGCCTGAAATTATAATATTCTTTAATTGAAACCCGGAGTAAAAAAAAGAAAAATAAATTATAACCGAAACAATTATTAAAATTAAAATCGAGAACCAAAACCAACGCCTTTTAAGTATAGATTTTCTAGGCTTTATTTTGTGAATTTTTGATTTTATATTTTTCTTCCTATACGATGGCATTATAAATTTCTCTTCCTTTTTCTAATACTTTCTATTATATAATTAATCCAATATTTTTTTGAAATAACAAAATCTTGAGTTTTAATATACTCTTCTTTGTAGCCGCCAAAACCCATTTTAAATAACGTTGGTCCGGCCCAGGGATGTTTCGGAAATTTTTCA
Organism: Candidatus Staskawiczbacteria bacterium; assembly: GCA_963756225.1. Lineage (GTDB taxonomy): Bacteria > Patescibacteriota > Minisyncoccia > Minisyncoccales > Staskawiczbacteraceae > XYD1-FULL-39-28. The sequence continues at coordinate 20,015 of CAVWMZ010000004.1, read as the reverse complement.
GGATCGGTGTGTCCCCAGAAATCATAAATTTTGCAACCTCGGCTTTTGGCCTCTTTAATGGCTTCCCATTGCAATAAATATGGTATTGAAAATTTAGAAAACTTACCCAAAGAAGCCGCCTGATGATAAAAAGCCGTACCAGACCAAAAAATAATCATCGCTCCGGCTGCCACCTCCCCCTTATACTTTCCAAACAGAAAAACTATTTCGTTATCTTTGTTAAATATTTCAAATTCATTTTTTATAAAATCGTCTGAAAACGGAACGAATCTTTGCCTTTTTGAAACCTCTTTATTAAGCTTTTGATACACCTCAACATTTTTTTGCTCTTGGCTTTTTTCTATTGAAATATCGGGATTTTCTGAAGCTTTTTTTATCAAATATCGCGTTGTTTTACGCATATTCTTTAGAAGGTCTTCATCTGAGGGATAAATATCTAATTTCCATGTTGCCTCATAGGCTGAAGCGTGCATTGGAGAAAATCTAAAACCTAAATCAATAAAAATATCTTTATTTTCCTCAGTTTCTAAAAAAAGTGACGAAACCCTTATAAAACTCGCCTTTTCTTTTTTGGCGACATCACTTAGTTGCAATACAATTAATTCCAAAATTTCTTTTTTATCTTTTGGTGGTAACTCTTCAATTAAAACAGGACCATGGGGAATAAATAAAAACGTTCCTCTTTTTGCTGAAACCTTCAGAACCAGGGCGACCCCCATCAGCTTTCCTTCATTATACGCTCCGAATCTCCAAATTTTCCCGCCCGCTTTCTCGTTAAAATCGCCCCAATTCCACGATTGCAGAAAGGTTTTTTCTGACCTTTGTAATAAAAAATTTTCCCATTCGTCTTTATTAATCAGCTCTTTTAATTCCATAGTTATTTGTAGTTTTTTAAAAAATTAACTATTCGTTCGGCGTCTTTTTGAGAAATATTTATATGAGTTGGCAAGTTTAATGTTATTTTTGCCAAATCCTCAGCATTCCTACAACTACCAGAGGTATATCTTATTTCCTCAATTTTTGTATCAAACGGAGCAATCGGTGTTGTATACCAATCTCCAAGCAATATATTTTGCTTATGCCAGGCATCATAAATTATATCATGAGCTTTCTTGTGCTCTATGGCAAAACGTAAAAAAACATTTCCCCTATTATCAAACTTTCTAGGTAATTTTATATTAGTGTCTTTTAAATTTTCGAAGTAATAATCGGATATTATTCTCCTGTGATTATTAAATTTTTCTAATTTATTAAATTGATTCAAAGCCATAACGGCCAATGCATTAGGCAAAGCTTTTGGAAAATAATCCGGTCTTTGTCCCCTCTTCTCCTGCCAAGAAACCGCCTTAGATAAAATGTGAAAAAATTGAGATAAAACTAAAAATATTTTTCCTAAATCTAAAAAATTATAAATTGGTAAAATAACATAATTTAATAAAATCGGATGAAAAATCTGCTGAAAAATCCAAAAATTTGAAGGCATACCGAATCTTTTTTGCAACTCTTTTAGCTTTTCGCCAACAATATCATCATTTGTTACCGCCATTCCACCATAAACAGAGGAAATTATTTTATCTCTAGAAAAACTGAAAAAAGAAAACTTTCCGAAGGTACCAACTTTTTGATTATTAAATTTTGCGCCCAGGGAATGCGCGCAGTCCTCAATTAAAATCAGATTATTTTGCTTTGCGACTGACACAGCCCCACTTATATCCGCGGGCATTCCAAAAGTGTGCTGAATAACTAAAATTTTAGATTTAGGCGTAATTTTATTTTTTAAATCTTCGATATCAATATTGAAATCTTCTTTATTACAGTCAACATAAATTGGATTCAAGTCTGCCCACAAAATAGGGTTTGGCACGGCATTACATGTAAAAGCTTGCAGTAAAACATCGCTGCCTTTCTAAATATTTAAAGACTTTAAAATTGCATAAAAAGAACTTCTTCCGGAGTTAAAAGAAAAAGCATATTTCACTCCAAGATAATTTTTAAATTTATTTTCTAACTCTTCAATGGCTTTGCCCTTCTTCCATAACCATGGCCGAATTATTAGATTTAAGGCAACGCGTAAATCATCTTTTTCAATGTTCGGAGATAATGATATTGATATTGGTCTAAAGTAACTCATGATTTTAATAGGTCTATTAACCCTGGTGGAACTCGACCTTCGAGCAAAACAGCTCCATTTGGCTTACAGAAAAGAGAGACTATTGAATAAATATCTTGGGGACTGCTACATAATATAATATTCTTTTCGTCCATGCCCGATTTCATAGCTCCATTCTTTATTTCTTTAAACTTATCTTCAGTCGTTATTATCGCCAAATCACAAACTTTCCCTATTTTTTTGCCTATTTTTGAGTGAATTTTGGATGACTTATCGCCTAGCTCTATCAAGCACGGCATTATAATAACTTTTTTATTATGAAAAATTGAAAGATAGTCTAATTCGGCAAAAACTCCATCGGGGTTAGAGGAATATGATGAATCTATAATATCTATACCATGCTTTCCGTTTTTTATGGTCATTCCTGCGGCTTCTTGAGAAATATCTTTACAGGCGTCAGAAATATCTTCAAAGCTCATGCCAAACTCCCTGGCAACCAAAATGGCTCCTAAAAGATTCTGCACATTTTGTTTGCCCAATACCTTCACCCCAAAATGATTCAGATTGCCAGACCTATCTATGGTTAAAAAAGAAACCCCGTCTCTAGATACCGTAATGCTTTCAGACCAAAGATCAGAATCTGTTATCTTAGTATCCAAGCTATAAATTTTTTTCTTTATATTTGCTCTTCTGTAAAGATCTAAGCAATATTTGTTATCTCCGTTGACAACCAACAATCCGCTTTTAGGTAACGCGTCAACTAGCTCGCCCCCACCCTCAGCTGAGAGCAAATTTTCAAGAGAACCGAAAAGCGCCAGGTGCTGCTCATTAACTCCGGTTACTATTCCAATCTCGGGCTTTATCATCGCACAAACCTCTTTTACTTTTTCTTTATTATAGGCACCCACTTCGGCAATAAAAATTTGATGGCTTGAATTTAAATTATCTAAGATACATCTTGCAATTCCAATTTCAGAATTTTGGTGATTATTTGTTTTTAAGACCTTAAATTTTTTAGAAAGTATAGTAGATAAAAATTCTTTAGTTGATGTTTTGCCATAACTACCGGTAATAACAATAACTTTAAGCTGACCTGATTGATTTATTCTTTCAATTTTTTCTGCGGCCTTTTTTAGAATATTATTCCTGAAAAACACAAAAGCTGGTTGAAACAAAAGCACAACCACGGAAATAATTATTGGAGTTAAAATGTCAAAACCCAAAAGAAGTGCTAGCTGAGACAAGGCTTTAAACCTTGCCACCCAAAACAAAAACAAAACCGCGACTGCAAAAGATGCCACTATTAAAATCAGAGTTTTTAGAGTTTTTTTAGGAGTTTTTAATGCTTTATTAAAAATTACCTTCAAAAATAAAACCAATTCAGCGAAATAAAGTATAAGCGCAAGATATAATATGGGATTAAGTAACCCCTGATCTAAAATTAATAAAATAAGCAAAAATAACTTTAAAATTTGCTCATAACTAAATATCAGTTTCTTGCCCTTAGCAGTTCTAAAATGATCTATAAATCTGCCTACGTGATATTCTTTTAACTGCCATAAATACAACCAAAATAAAACATATTTTAGTTCCCAAATAAACCAAAATGCGCTTAATAAAATAAATGTTTTAGACATTTTCTAATACTTTTTCAGCTAAAACCTCAGGACATTCCCGATTTAAAATATGACCGGCGCCACTTATAATAACTAGTTTAGAATTTTTAATTTTTTTATTCATAAAATATGCGTCTTCTACGGGCGTTGATTTATCCTTGTCTCCCCAAATAATAACTGTTGGCGTTCTAATAAAACCCGTGAATTGAGAAAGGTCTTCGAAAATCACGTTTTTAAAGGTCTCCTTCATCACTCCTTCTACGTATGGATAATCGCTTTTTCTAATTATAAATTTATAAAAAGCTTTTCGAAAAAATCCATAAAATGGTAAGAAGGAAAAATTCTTAGCTAGACTAGAAACGGTTTTATAGGCTGACTTTTTTACCGTTCTTTTTCTAACAGACGCGGCTGCGACTAAAAATAATTCTTTTACATCTTGCGGATGCTTTATGGCCAACTTAACGGCCAATGCTCCACCAAAAGAATGGCCCATTAAATAAAAATCCCTAAGATTCAAATCTTTCACAAATCCTTCCAACCAATTAATATAGTTATTCATATTCCATGGCGCTGTCAGTGCGTCAGACTTTCCGAAGCCAGGTAAATCGGGGACAATAACTTTAAATCCATTTTTAGAAATCAGCTCTGCAACGGGAGCCCATCTCTCTGAATTAGATCCCCACCCATGCAATATTAAGAAAGGGCTGCCCTCTCCAAAAACTTGATAATTTATTTTGATACCGCTAATAGAGATTTCCATTATTTTTAGGCTCTAGACTAGCAAGACTAGTCAAAGTAGCCGATTAATTTAATAATATTTTTTAATAATTTTCCACAATTCTTTTTTCATTGTATCATTTGTTTTTCCGTAGCGCCACTCTGACTCTTTAAGATGCAGTTCGAAATTCTTTTTTACACCATTAAATTTAGCCAGTCGACGTTTGGTGAAGCTCCAGAAATTTTCAATGCCGTTGATGTGAATACCTGTACCTTTCCTTGCAAATTCATTGTCTCCGTGATTAACCCTGAAATGTTTGTCGTATCCTACATCAACAAGTCCGTCATAGCTACGCCAGCTGTCCGAATAAATTACTGCTGATTTATCTACTTTCCCTCTGATAATGCTTTGCAGAATGTCTTTTTTACAGTTAGGAACAATTTCCGTGTAAACATGTCCGTTGCGTTTCAGTATTCCGAACACCGGTTGCTTCTGCGTGCCTCGTCCGCGTTTCAGCTTGCCGTGAAATCCGCGTTTGCGCCTTGCTCCAAAATATGATTCGTCCACTTCCGCTTCACCGAAAATCTTTTCAAATTCTTTGTGCTGATGAGCATAAATTGCCACACGAAATCTGTTGTACCAGTAATTTATCGTGTTGCGATTTACGCCCACCAGAGGAGCTGCTTTGGAGGCGTTAATATCCAAACAAAAGTGTTCAATAATTTTTTTAATTTTAAATGTCGATAATTTAGATTTTTTGAGACTATTTACTAACATTTTGTCATTATACCATGACAGACTGCTAGTCTAGAGCCATTTTTAAATTCGTAAATTTTAGCGTAGTGATATAATTTTAAACCCACAATATTTTTGCAAAACCTTTGGTACTTTTATTGATCCGTCTTTTTGTTGATAATTCTCCATTATCATTATTAAAATCCTGCCAATTGCAAAAGCAGTTCCATTTAAGGTATGCACAAAATTAACTTTTCCAGATTTATCTCGGTATCGGATATTTAATCTACGAGCCTGAAAATCGGTGCAATTTGAAGTTGAGTGAGTTTCTCTATATTTATTTTCTGAAGGCAACCACGCCTCAATATCATATTTTGCGGCTGCCGGCCTACCCAAATCTCCCGTGCAAATATTTATAACTTGATATGGGAGACCCAGTAATCTCATCAATTTCTCCTCAATCGATAAAAGTAATTGGTGTTCATCTTTAGAATCTTCCGGTTTTGAAAATATAACCATTTCTAACTTATCAAATTGATGAACTCTTAAAATTCCTTTTGTATCTTTCCCGTAACTTCCGGCCTCCCTTCTAAAACAGGTTGAAAATCCCACATATCTTAATGGTAAATCTTTTTCATTTAAAATTTCGCCGGCATGCATAGAAACTAACGACTGCTCAGAGGTACCCGTTAAATACATTTTATCTTCGGGTAGATAATATGCTTCTTTTTCGTCAGCGGCCTCAAAATATCCGGTTCCCCGAGCCATTTGGTCTTTTAGCAAAACCGGCGGAATAACCGGCACAAATCCATCTTTTTTTACGGTATCGGTAACTAATTTTATCAAAGCAAATTCTAATAAAGCTAAATCCCCTTTTATATAACCAAAACGAGAACCAGAAACCTTTCCAGCCCGTTCTATGTCAATCAAATCTAAGCTTTCTCCCAATTCCATATAATCTTTCGGCTGATGAAAAATAAATTTCGGGGTGCGTCCCAACTTTTCGCAAAACGACATTTTCGGAATCATCTTTGCCGACAGGAACATCGTCAAATGGAACATTTGGAAGCATTAACAAAAAATCATGTAATTCAGTTTCAAGTTGCTTCAATCTGGGTTCAATATTCTTTTATTCTGTCTTTTATCTCTTTCGCCTGCGATATTAGCACGTTATTATCTTTTCCGCCTCTACTGATTTTATTTTGTTCTGCCCTAAGCAATTCCATTTCTGTCATTAATCCCCTCTTCCCCTTGTCTAGCGCCAAAATTCTGTCAACGTCAATTTTAACATTCTTTTTTTCGCATGCTTCTTTAGTTTTCTGCGGATTTTCTCTTATAAAATTTAGATCTAACATTTTATAATTATGAGGGAGGGAGAAGTGAAAAATCCGAGTGAAGCAAAATATAAATTTATTTATATTTTGCGAGCGAGCGGTTTATCATTTCAACCGAGCGATTAATTATATAAATTACGAAGTAATTTCTATTTATTTATTAAAGATGATTTAAATTGGTCTGGTTTGTACGGTTTTAAAGTATAAATTTTTATGCTTAATCCCAGCTCCTTTAATTTATCTTCTAAATTTACATTAAAGGAATTTTGATCATACCCAATGCAAATCACATCTGGTTTTATTTTTGCGATAATTTTGTATGGATTATCCTCGTTCCCAAGAGTTGCCTCATCAACTAAATCACAATTCTTTATAATATCTAATCTTTCATTTTCATTTTTAATTGGCGGTCTACTTTTTATTTTCTTAACATTAACATCTCTGGCGATAACTACCACAAGATAATCTCCATATTTTTTTGCTTGCTTGAACATATCCAAGTGCCCCTCATGCAATCCGTCAAAAGTTCCGAAAACCATTACCTTTTTCATTATTTTGGTCGCATTAAAGGAAATATCTGGCAATCACGACTTGGTTTGTCCATTAAGAAGGAAAATAGCCTCTCTGAAACTCCAAATCCGCAGGTTGGTGGCATTCCATGCTCTAAGGCCTCAACAAAGTCTTCATCGTGCATTTGCGCCTCTTCGTCTCCTTTTTCTCTAAGTTTTTGTTGTTCTTTGAATCTTTCGGCCTGATCAATAGGATCATTAAGCTCGGAATAGCCATTTCCATTTTCAGAACCCGCCAAAATTACCTGGAATCTTTGCGCAACTTTTGGATTTTTTTCATTTTTCTTTGCTAAGGGCGAAACTTCGATTGGCGCATTAATTAAAAATCCCGGACCGGAAATATTTTTCCTACAGTATTTCCATAGATTATCGATAGCTCTGGTTATATTAAAACCATTTTTATCATAATCAATTTTTAGTTTTTGTAGAGCTTTTTCTATTTCTTTCAAACCGGCCTCTGCTATATTAACTCCCGTCTCTCTTGCAATTATCGAACTGATAATCATATTTTTCCCATTTTTTTCCCAAATCAACATCGAATCCCTTAATCTTAAACTTCAAAGTTCCAAAAGTTTTTTTAGCAATATATTTATACATTTCTTCAACAAACTCCATGCCCTGTTCATAATCTGCATAAGCCCAATAAAACTCCATTTGCGTGTAATCCTGCAAATGCTCTGAATCCATGCCCTCATTTCTGAATTGTCTACCAATCTCAAAGGTTTTTTCGAAACCCGCAACCATTAATCTTTTTTGCCATAATTCTCCCATAGAAATCCTAAGATAAACATCCAAATCTAGAGCATTATGATGCGTTATAAATGGTTTTGCATCGGCTCCCCCAGGAGTTGTTTCTAAAACAGGCGTTTCAACTTCCAAAAACCCCTTTTCAACCAAAAACTCTCTCATTGAGGCCCAAAAAATAGTCCGCTTTCTAATCATTTCCTTAACCTCCGGATTAAAGATAATATCTAAATATCTTTTCCTTAGTTTCTCTTCAGTATCCTGCAAGCCGTGCCATTTTTCTGGTAAAGGCAACAATGCTTTTGAAAGCATTTTATAATCTTCCGCCTCAATTGTCTTCTCCCCCCTCTGGGTTGTAAACAAAATTCCTTTTATTTCTACAAAATCGGCTATATCAAAAACGTCCAAGAAAAATTGATAACCTTTCTCCCCTATTTTATCTTGCTTAATTATAGCTTGAATTTTCCCAGACCCATCATTTATGTCCAAAAAAGTAGCGCCGCCATGCCCTCTCTGTGCCATTATTCTTCCAGCTAAAACAATTCGTTTTTTGCCTTTCGATAATTTCTTAAAATTCTTATCCTCTATAACTTCTGCAATAGAATTAGTTCTATTTGTTTTCGCTGGATACGATAAAAACCCAGCATCTTTAAGCTTCTTTAGTTTTTCGATTCTTGTTTTACGGAGTTCTTCGATTGTTGGCATAAGTAATAATTTTTATTTATGTTATATAATAATACCAAAATTGCAAAAAGCAGTAAACCGTTGACATCGTTTATATAATATGACATTGTTTTAATATAATTCACCGCTTTAACAAGAATCCGATAAAACAAAAAACCGCTCAGCAATATTGAACGGTTCTGTAATATTTTTTATAACTTCTACTTATTTAGAAGTTGAGGCTTGAGATTTAGAATCTTTTGAAAAATACCAGTTTAAAACGTCGTGCGCAACGGGCAGCGTTACGGCTCCTAAACCCTGAACGTCTTCGGCCGTAACAACTAAGACTATCTGAGGATTATCGTATGGAGCAAAAACCGACGACCAAACATTGTAATAGTTTTTTATTCCTATTTCGGCCGTTCCAGTTTTGGCTGCAGCTTGAACCGGTAAGTCGTTTAAAACACGAGAGAGTCCATAGTCTTTGTCTACGCCATCTCGCATTCCCTCTCTAACAATTTCTAAATTTGCCGGATCAATAAAACCACTCCTAATAATTTGCGGCTCAAACTGCTTAACGGTTTTTGTTGAATCGCCAGAAACTATCCTATTTACAATTTGTGGCACATATAAAGTTCCACCATTTGCAATCGCACAATAAGCGCTGGCCACCTGTATTGGAGTTGTTTCTAAGTCTGATTGACCTATTGCAAGGTTATAAGTGTCTCCGTCATACCAAGCCTGACCTTTTGTTGCTTTTTTCCATGCCGGATCAGGGATAAACCCAGAAAATTCGTCAGGCAAATCAACTCCCGTTTTTTGGTTCCAACCAAAAAGAGAAAGATATTTTTTGATTCTAGCAGGACCCAGCCCCTGCTGGTCTCCATATCCTCCGCCAACTGTATAAAAATAAATGTTTGAGGAAACAGCAATGGCCTTTCTCATATCAACCAATCCATGGGCCTCCACTCCACCAAACCTATAAACCACACTTGGATCGTATTGGCTATGAACTAAAATATACCCGGGATCATTAATTTGTTTATCGGGAGAAATTATTTTTTCCTGTAGAGCGGCAGAAGCCTCAAAGGGTTTTATAGTAGAGCCAGTCGGATATTTCGCGGCAATCGCTCTATCAAAAAGGGGCTGCGACGGATCATTTATAATTTTACTATAATCTGCTGCCGAGATTCCATTTGAAAAATCGTTGTCATCATAAGACGGGTAAGAAACCAATGCCAATATAGCCCCCGTTCTCGGATCCATGGCAACTGCGGCGCCCTTTTTACCGCCTAATTTTTGTAAATTTGCCCCAAGATCGTTATAAAGTCTTTGCTGCAAATCAGCATCTATATTAAGCACTAAATTATCTCCCGGCTGAGGTGACACCGAAATTTGATCGCTATTTATTGAATTAGCCTGCGCCGGTAAACCGGAATTTAAGTTTGCGGACCTTGATTGCCCAGGCACTCCCCTCAAATATGGCTCATAATATTCTTCTAGACCCGTTTTCCCTATATAATCGTTGATTGCATATCCGCTACTGGTTGAATATTCATTTTTGCTTATTCTGGCCGTATAGCCTAGAACTTGAGAAAAAGTGGGACCAAAAACATAATCTCTGGCGGTATTTTGCTGAATTCTGCATCCTTGGAAATCACCTATTTTTGCCTCTAATAATAAAAGCGTATCATGATCTATGTTTTCTGCTATAAGAACATCCGAAGAGTCTGTATTTTGTATTTTATCAAAAACATCTTGGGGAGTTAAACCCATAGTATCGGCAATTTCTTTTATTTCACCAGAAATTTGCGCTGAAGAAAATGAAAAATGAGCCCTATCGCAAACTAAATCGTAATCGGGAGAATTGAGCACGAGCTTTGTCATATTTTTGTCGTAAATTATGCCCCTCGTAGGCACAATTATATTTATGCTCCCTTTATTATTTTCAGCTTCAGTATATAATTTTTTTCCTTGAAACATTTGGAAATAGAAAACTCTTGAAAACAAAATGGACGCTAAAACAAAAAAAATACCGAATAGCAGATAAGATATTCTTTCTTTTATAGGGACTTCAAATTTTTTTTCAGACAAACCAAGCTCTTCCTCTTTGGAATGAGCCAACTTATCCAAAAAAACCTCGTGGGGCTCTATATTGACATGCGAATTTTTAACTTTGTAAATCTTCGACATAATATATACTATCTAAAATTTGACTTTAAAGATAAGGTCTTTTTATAAGTATAAAAAAATACAGTTGCTATCAATAAATCGTAAATTACGGCATAAACAGTTTTTGAGCCAAAACTTAAAATTATTTTACTTGGATCTAAAAAATAAAAATACAACCATATAAGTAGGTCGTAAACCAATATAAAAAAAATGAAAAGCGGCAAAAAATAAACAAACGGATAGTTATTCTCCCTATTTTTCAATAATAATTGTATTTTTTTTAATAAAACACCTAAAACCATAAGTAAAAGTATTGATGGCCCTAAATAACTATACGAAAAAATATCTAAAAAAAATCCCGCTGTTACTGCTAGAAAGATAATCCAATAATTATTATCCATCCGCCCATTTTTATCTTTCTTCTCAAAGAAAACAAGTAGGAAAAAAAAGATAAACACTAAATTAGGGATGGACCCCAATAGGCTGAAGTGCGCAAAGAAGCTGTTTTGCAGTAACGCAAGAATATAAAAAATAAAAATTATGCCGACTATTTTTTTCCACATATCAATTGGTTTGTTTGTAGTTTGTGATAACAAAAAGATTATCGGCCGTCTTCACGTCAAAAAATAAACTTATCTGCGCCTGCTGAAATGGTTTTTGATCATTTTTTATTTTTTGGATAATTTTAGCCACCAATAAATCTTTAGGAAAAGATTTCTCTACTGCAGACGTTACTAAAACATCTTGAGGATTTATATCGCTACTTATTGGGATTAAGTCTAGGTGGGCGTTCAATCCGCCATCCCCCCTAATCACACCGTCAATTTCTGGAGGTAACGTGGGTGCCACGCTACCAGTTGCAGCGGTAGCGGTAGCGGTAGCAATTACGGGGCTGCTTTGCTGAACTTTAACATTTATAACACTGTTTTTATTTGAAACAAGCATTATGTTTGAAAAATTTTTGTAAACCTTAAAAATTTTACCAACTAACACGTTCTGCTGATTAATAACCGGCATTCCTATTGAAACTCCATCGGCCGAACCCTTGCTTATAGAAAGAACATCGTTATCGCTTAAACCGACCACACCCGCCATAACAGTTTTAAATCCGTTACTTTGACAAGCTGCAGATATATCACTCTGAGCTTGATTTCCCTGTTCTACAGATTGTAATGCGGCAACTTGAGATAAAAGTTTTTGATTCTCGCTTTTCAAATCTTCGTTCTCACTTGCCAGAGAATTCGCTTGAAAAAATGAATTAAAAAAAGTAGCAGATGACTCACTGGCAGCCCAAAATGTTTGCTGCACCGGAGCCGATACGGCAAAAATATAATTTCTAATAGGAGAAATAAATAAATTAACAACAAATAAAATCAAAAAAACCACGACGGCTCCAATCAAAAATTTAGACCAACCTTTCCTTTTTTTGTTTATAGAAAAATCTTTAACACCTCTCATAGATTTATTTAATACGTTATTTTACCCCGTTAGAGGTCTGCGGTCAAATTTTATCACAAAACAAGCCCATAAACCTCTAACGTGGTTTACCTCAGCGGGTTTCCTTTTGCAAATTTGGTATAAGCATCCTGGCAAATAAAGTTTGAGACAGCCTCCTGGCAATTAACATTTTTTCACGGAAAAAATGTTACTGATTGGCAGGATTCGACACGATCCCGTTAAATGGTAATATTTTTTCTGTGAAAAAATATTATTTAACGGGACGTTATCTGAAATTTTAGTATTTGGCAGGATTATAAAAAAAGGCCCCAACAAAAGTTCGGGCATAAAATTATTCTACTGAATCCGCTTTAGCACATGTGCTCTCGCTTGCAACGCCGACATTTCCGCTTTACGGTTTTCTTTTCGATAATGGCGCAACGCGCCTACGGTATTCCTTCTCGGTTTCTCCGGGCAGAGCGTCTATACGCTGCGATATTTTGTGCAGACGTGCCTTTTTCTTCTCCGCTTTTTTTATAGCTGCGGAGCCGTTGCAAGAATGCTTTTTATTTTTTAACGAACGTCTGCAAAAAGGACAATACAAAGTGGCTCCCTCAGGCCCAGCTGATCTCTCAATAACAATTACGAGGTGCTGGTTTCCATTTACAGTGTCAGCGTATTGATGGCAAACTATTTTTGCCCTGCAGACACATGTTTTATTTACGTGTTCGGCCATAATAAGCCTCCTATCTTTTTTGTGAAATTGCAACAACGGGCCATTCTTTACATGAATCCAGGGTGGCATGACGCCCACTAGTGCCTCCATCTCTCATTCTCATAATTTGTCCACACTTGCAACACTTCATATCTGCCAGTGTACCAAATTGAACTTCACAAATAAATGTATCGTTGTGGCACTTATTGCATTCTAAATGATGACCATCGCCATACTGATCAATGAGGTGGTAAACATACTTACGAGTCTGAGGGTCAACCAGATTTCTTTTTCTGTTATATTCTTCCCATTCTTTCTCGCTTTTCTCAATCCTTAATTTTTTTTCTTCTTTGGCTTTCTGGGTCTCAAGGTCTTTCCGTGCTCGCCCTTCCCTCATAAAATTTCCAATCATTACATCAATGATAAACATGGCTCGCTCCTTTTTGTTAAGGTTCAAAACCGTAAAATTACGATTGCCATTATAATAACACAAAATATTTTAATTGCAACAAAAAAACCGAGTTAAAATCGGCTTTTGTTTTTTAATTCAAGAACTTTGTAAGACGGCGACCTACTCTCGCGTTGCCACTACCATCGGCTCTGGAGGATTTCACTTCTGTGTTCGAAATGGGAACAGGTGGAGCACCTCCGATATAGCCGTCTTACAAAATTCTCGAATTATACTATATACAAAATATTTAAAATACCTAAAATCTGTATCTATTAATGCACTCGTGGTGAAACGAGTAACACTCAAACTTACGCTTGTGAATCTAGACCTGCTGGCTAAAGGTTTTCTAGGTCGGGATTTTCCGCTATGCGGATAAATCTCGCGACCGGTAACGAAATTTTAAGATTTTAAGGCGAGCCGAAAAAATTGTGAGGAGGCATACCCTTGCGGTACGCCGACGAACAATTTATTTGGCGGAGCCAAAATATTAAAATTGCAGTAGAAAAATCTTTAGTCAGCAGGTCTATTATATACTCAAATGCTAAGTATATCGAAGGATAAAATGATTTATTAGTACTCCCTGGCTGAATCCATTACTGGACTTACACCTGGAGCCTATCAACCCCGTAGTCTGCGGGGAATCTAAGAGTTCTCATCTTGGAGTTAGTTTCGCGCTTATATGCTTTCAGCGCTTATCTATTCCCGACTTAGCTACCCAGCGATGCCCTTGGCAGGACAACTGGTACACCAGAGGTCAGTTCATTCCGGTCCTCTCGTACTAGGAACAAATCTCCTCAAAACTCAACGCCTGCAGTAGATAGGGACCAACCTGTCTCACGACGGTTTGAACCCAGCTCACGTAACTTTTTAACCGGCGAACAGCCGGACCCTTGGGACCTGCTCCAGCCCCAGGATAAGTTGAGCCGACATCGAGGTGCCGAACAGAGCCGTCGATATGGACTCTCGGGCTCTACTAGCCTGTTATCCCCGGAGTAGCTTTTGGCTGATGATCTTCGTGTTTTCTATAAAAACACGTCGGTTCACTAAGTTCTGCTTTCGCAACTGCGCGACATAGCCGTCTTGCAGTAAAGCTGGTTTATGGCTTTGCCCTATCGCTTCGATTTCCATCCGAAGCTAACCAACCTTTAAACGCCTCCATTACTTTTTAGGAGGCAAGTGCCCCACTTAAACTGCCCATTAAACACTGTCACCTCAGTTAAGAGGATTAGAATATTAATTTCTAAAAATGGCTGTTTCATCGGCGACTCCACGGTGGCCGAAACCACCGCTTCAAAGTCTCACCACTACGCTACGTATCAGAAATCAATAACCAATATCTAACTACAGTAAAGCTTCCGGGGTCTTTCCGTCTAGCTGCAGGTAAACAGCATCTTCACTGTTATTGCATTTTCACCGGGCGCCTCCTTGAGACAGTCTTCAACTCGTTAGGCCATTCATGCGGGCCGGAACTTACCCGGCAAGGGATTACGCTACCTTTGGACGATTATAGTTATCGCCGACGTTCACTGGTGCTTCATTCAATGAGCAATAATCTTGCGACCATCACCCTCAAACTTAACATTCCAACACTGGTCAGGCTTCACCCCGTATACATCCTCTTACGAGTTAGCACGGAGCTGTGTTTTTGATAAACAGTCGGTTGAAGTACGTTTGTTGCAGCCCCGACTTTATGAGGGCGGGGCAGGCCATATTGCGAACTTACGGCCACTGATTTGCCGAGTTCCTTAAGGAGGTCTCACCCGTTCACCTTAGCATACTTACGCTTGTCCACCTGTGTCGGTTTGCGGTACGGATTCTTTATTCTATTTAAATAACGATTTTCTAGGGAACTTGCTCAGTTAGGTTCACTGTATAAATACAGTTTCCGGTCAGTATTTCTTGCGTCATACTGCCCACGATAATCCAATAAACCGCCTAACTTACTAACTTCCGCACTTTATTGAACGAATAAAGAAGGGTCGAAATATTAATCAACTGTCCATCAGCTACCCCTTTCGGGTTTACCTTAGGACCGCCTAACCCTTGGTTGAATACCATTGCCAAGGAAACCTTGGACTTTCGGTGTGCAGGGCTTTCACCTGCAATGCGGTTACTCAGGCCAACATTCTCTCTTCCTAGCGCTCCACAGTCGGTTACCCTCCTGCTTCGACGCCCTAGGAATGCTTCCCTACCACTCATCCCGATAAATCGGGATAAATCCGTGTCTTCGGTATTAAACTTTAGCCCCGGAAATCTTTGGCGCACTTCGCCCCTCCTCTCGGAAATCCGAGAAGTTTGGGCAGTGAGTTGTTACACACTCTTTAAAAGATAGCTACCTCTAAGCTAACTTCCTGCCTGTCGAGGGCAAAATACTTCCTTCATAACACTTAGCTTAATTTAGGGACCTTAGACGACGATCTGAGCTGTTTCTCTTTTGACCACGGAGCTTAGCCCCCGCAGTCTTACTGCCTATCCAATAAATACGGTATTCGGAGTTTGATTAGAAAACCTGGAGAAACTCCAAGGAATTCTATTCAGTGCTCTACCCCCGTACTCTGACGATAGACGCCAGCCCCAAAGCTGTTTCGGGAAGAACCAGCTATTACCAAACTCGATTAGCTTTTCACTCCTTACCACAGGTCATCCCAAAGGATTGCACGCCTCACGGGTTCGGACCTCCCCCCAATTTTCATCAGGGTTCATCCTGCCCATGGTAAGCTCGTCTGGCTTCGGGTCTTGAATATCCAATATAATTTTTCGCGCTTTTAACACTCGCTTTCGCTATGCCTGCGCCCCATAAGGGCTTAGACTATTGGCTATTCAAACTCGTTGGCTCGTTCTGCAAAAAGCACGCCGTCACTCTAATCCTTGCGGACTTTGAGCTCCGACTCTTTGTAAGCAAATGGTTTCAGGTACTATTTCACCGGGGTCAACCCCCTACTTTTCACCTTTCCCTCACGGTACTGGTTCACTATCGGTGATATTGATTATTTAGCCTTGGCCGATAGTTCGGCCTGATTC
This sequence comes from Candidatus Staskawiczbacteria bacterium, assembly GCA_963756225.1. GTDB lineage: Bacteria > Patescibacteriota > Minisyncoccia > Minisyncoccales > Staskawiczbacteraceae > XYD1-FULL-39-28. Next base: position 3,730 of record CAVWMZ010000004.1, on the reverse strand, counting down.
CTGCCAGGTTGTCATGCCCGACAGTACTTAAGAAAAATAGCAAGGAGCATAAATTTATTTTTAAGTACGGGACTATTACCCTCTATGGTGCCTCTTTCCAGAGTGCTTCTTTTAATAATTTAATTTTTGTTCTCCCTCGGCAAACATTTCTATAAACAATAAATTGTTCACAGAAGTGCTCCCGACGCTATAACCTTGCAACCCCAATTATAAAAATTGGTTTAGGCTGTTCCCTCTTCGTTCGCCACTACTAAGGGAATGCGAAAATTCATAATCTTTACGCGCATATAGATCTTATTTCTAAGACCGGCGCAAAAAATATAAATCTTCATTGTTTTCTGTTCCTCCGGCTACTGAAATGTTTTACTTCACCGGGTGCGCTTATCTAACTTGCGTTAGACATAATACAGTATTAGCTGTATTGAGTTTCCTCATTCAGAAATCTCCGGATCAAAGCTTGCTAGCCAGCTCCCCGAAGCTTATCGCAGGCACGCCACGTCTTTCATAGCATCAATATCCCAAGGCATCCGCCATTCGCTTATAACCTATCCTTCGATATACTTAATCTTCAAGTATATCTTGGATTCACAATTATTCTTCGCCCTTTTTGCAAAGCGAAGAATTGCGTAAGTTTCTAATAGATACAGATTTTATGTATCTTACTCTTCGTTAAACATTTTTAATTTTTGCGGGTGAAGCAAAAATTTATTTAACAAAGATAAACTTTATTTTGTATGCTTGTATTACCTACTCTCTAAAATTCCTTATCTAAAAATTTTAGAGAGTTCTACTTAATTGAATAAAGACCCCATGTCTAAACTTCAATTAAGTATACCTGTTAAAAATTGCTAGTAGGCAATTTCCCATTAAAGGAATTTAACAGGGTTGAATTTTCAATATACTTTCTTTGCTTCCAAAAAATAATTCATTAACCCTTGTGAAAAAATAAAGTCATAATATTTTCTCGCAAGGATCAACAATTTCGACAAATTTAAAACCGCTTTTTAAAGCGGTGTTCTGAAAAAACAAAAATTCAGATTTTTATCCGCTTCGTTTTTTAAAATTTATGTATAAATTATTTACCATGTATAGATAGTATATTCTATTTATTATTTCGTGTCAAGAGTTAAACTTCTCTACATGTATTTAGTGCCAAATTTGATAAACTCGCTCGCACCCTTCATACAGAAAATATATAAAAGGCTGTAAATTAAATCCGTGTCAATAGTCTGTATAAAAAAAGCCCTTGGACAAAAGTCACAAGGGCATCTAACGAAAAAAAATCTACCAGCTAATGACAAAAAACTCCCGCATCATCAAAGTAGGGCGCAGATATCAAGGAAATAAATTCTTCCGGCTGCGCGAAATTCCTTTGAGCATAATTTGCGGCAATTGCTGGCTGCTCAATGAGAGTGCTTAGCGAATTAATTGGAACCTTTTTTTGATTTGAATTCTCCAAAACGAGTGAGGCAAAAATTTGATCATATCCTTTCACGCCAGAAGCAGCCCTCATTTGAGGCATCTGCGCCAACCACGTCGCACCAACCCATTTTGCGCGCGGAAATTTCCATGCATTATTTTGCCAAAGTTTATTCATTGTCTTGCCCGAACTAATTACGTCGTCAACAACAACGATGGTATCCACCGACAAATTCATATAGATTTCCGGCATAATCAACCCTGTGGTTGCAACTGGGTCGTGCCCCGGGTTCCAAAAACGCTTAGCATAAACATGTGTGCCAAAACTTTTTCGGCAAATTGCAGAAAAGCTTTTTGGCCAGTTTGAGCCGTTTCCCGGAAAAACAAAAAGTGGATTTTTTTTGCTTGAAATCATATTTGACAAAAATTTTTCGAGTTCAATTGCCAATTCTTCGCCAAACAAAAGATGTACATTTTGTCCGCTGATTGTTTTTAGAGTGCGAATCTTATTTAGTTCTTTTCCTCGAGGGTCAATAAAATTATCATCAACCAGAATAACACAACCACTTACATTAAGGCAACCACCACGCTCAAAGGAAGAAAAACGATTTGATAGTTTCATTTCTAGCTCCTTGTTTTTAATGTGCTGATTCCTTTTATGGCAAAAGAAAATAAAAACCCCTTCCGAGAAGGGGCCGAGCGTGATTTTAAAATGTTAAAAATATCACAACCAACCTCTTCTCGCAAAGAAGTTGATATGATGAATTGAAATTGTTTTAATTAATTTTTGCATAATTCTTTTTTTGCTAACTCAAGGGCTTTTTTCACTGCTTCCTCTGGAGTTTTGGCTCCATGAGTTAAAACAAGCTTTCCCTCGTCTAAATAATTATTTATTAGCTTATCGTAATCTGGATTTATCCCTTCAATTATAATATTGGGTTTTTTATTTCTATAAGCCATGCAAACCTCCGCAAGCGTGCCTGCCCCACCCGGAATAGTTATTATTGCATCACAACTTAATAACCCGGCAAATAAAAAATCACCCACATCAATTGGCGTTAAAACTTCTATATCAATATATTTATTAGACATTCCCCTAATTCTTCCCGGAGTTCCAACAGTAATACCGCCTTTATTTTTTGCACTTTTGCTGGCAAGTTCCATAACGCCATCCATTCCTCCTGTAAAGACTATTGCGTCATTTTCTGCCAATAACTCCCCAAGTCTTGTGGCTATATCGCAAATTTTGGTTTTTAAATCAGCACTTTTTGGATATTCACCTTCGGCCGGCCCCATAACACCTATTTGTAATTTTCTTTTCACTTTTTCCATAATTATTATTTAATTTTTTCTAGCATTAATTTATAGCCACCCATTCCCCTATTAAGCCATTTAGAAATTCTTGCAACAGTCCTAGAGCTAAGCCCAGTTTCTTTTTCTATTTTTTCATATGAAATATTTTTATTTAACATTTGAGCTGTCTGCCATCTTTTGCTAAACTCAATAAGCTCTTCTTCTGTAAGCAAATCGCGGAAAAACTTTTTAGTTTCTCCTATGTTTTTTAGTTTAAGTATTACCTTAAACAAATCTTCAGTTTTTGTATTATCCCAGTTTTTCATTTCGTTTTTACTTTACTTTAGTACAGTATAACAAAATCAAACATCCGTGTCAATAGTTAGTCGCCGAACAAACAAAAAGGCGCGGTACGTACGCGTCTTTCTGCATTTCTATTTAATGTTTTGCCTCAGTGGCAAAACGTCCATTATTTTATTTATCGCTCCTCTATCTTTTTGTACATATCTGAAATAATTTTCGCTGCAGTGTCTTTCCCACCAAGCCCTATTGCCAAACCCACACCCAATGCCAATGAACCGACTATGCCATAAACAATTGACGTATAAAGGGTTTTTATTAAAAGGTTCGCCGGAAGAATTAGGTCTAAAATCAGAAAGAAAGTGAATATCCAAATCGTCCATTTCACGATTGAAGATGCAATATAACCATAGCCAACTTTTAATCTTTCTACTGTTGTTCTAACAACTTTCTCTATTATATCAGAAATGATAATAACAACAACGAAAACTAAAACAGCTACAATTACGTTCGGCAGATAATCTAATACCTGTACTAGAAATCCTGCAAATGTTGCAAGGCCAAGCACGTTTACTGCCAACAATAAAGATATTATAACAAAAACCCATTTGAAAATTACTCCTATAAATTCTGACGGATTAACCTCTACGTTGGCTCTTTGCAAAGCTTTTCCCATCCTTCTTTCTCAAATAGTTTATTAAATTTTATTGCCTTTAAC
>CAVWMZ010000003.1:0-383364 GCA_963756225.1 Candidatus Staskawiczbacteria bacterium | reverse complement strand
ATAATATTTATTTCTTAGTTTCATATTAGTGTTTTATCCTTCAACAAGTTCAGGATGAAATTTGCCGACATCAAATTTACATTTTTTCTAGCGTTTTAATCCCAAGCATCCACAAACCATTTCTCATAACAATAGCAAATGCTTCGGTTAGCGCAACTTTATATGACGAATATCCATCTGTCTTATCTACAATTTTATTATTAGCATAATAGCTGTTAAATTCTCCAGCGAGCTTAGTCAGATACAAAACTAAAAAATGAGGTTCGAGGCTTTTTTGAGTATCCGATACTATTTCTGGAAAAGAATATATTACTTTTTCTAATTCAGTAATCCCATTTGGTATTTTTTTAAATGAAGGCTTTATTTTTTCTGTTTTGGCTTTTCTTAAAATAGATTCTGCTCTCGCATAAGAGTACTGCAAATAGGGCCCCGAATCTCCTTCAAAAGAAATAGACTTATCAAAATCGTAAATTACATCAGATCCAATTGATTGTTTTAAAATTGAATATCTTATTGCTCCGACAGCAACGGCTTCTGAAATATATTTTTTTTCTTTCTCTGATAATTCTCTGCTCTTTATTCTTTCTTTAACAAGTTCTTGGACTTTTTCAATTAATGATTCTCCGGTTATTACTTTTCCAGTCCTTGAAGACATTTTACCCTCCGGCAATCTTAGCATTCCATGACTGATATGTTTTGTTTTTTTGGCAAGCTTTGGATTTATTTTATCCATTGCACAAAGCATCACCTTAAAATAGTCTACGATATCATTTCCGGTAACAACAAAAGATTCGTCATAAGCATATTTTTTATATTTTATTTCAGCCAAAGCTAGATCCTTCGCCTCATAAGTGGGTAGTCCTTCTGAATTTATAAAAACTCTTGTATGAAGCCCATATTTTTCTCCCTTAAAAATAACCGCACCGCCCTCTCCCTTTTTCAAATATTCCATCTTTTAATCCCTTTTCAACGATATTTTTCCCTAAATCGGCAACCTGGCTCTCAAAAATAAAATAATCAAATTTTGTGCCTAGCTTTTTATAAATCTCATTAAAGTGCTCTAGGCTTATTTCTTTTCCTTCGTCATATATTGTGTTTATTTTTTTATCGCTACGATCATATATTTTTTTATTTATTTCATTTATCTCCATTTTCGCCTGCCCATCATTTTCGTAAGCTAAATTCCCGGCTGCATACATTTGACCCAAAATTTCTATAGCAATATTTTTTGGCTCAACGTTGTTTTTTAGTATAGCCCAAATCGCTTTTGCAACATGCAGTCCAACGTCTCCCTGGTAGCAAACTCTTTTTATTTTCGCACCCTGAAATTCGAAAATGCGAGACAGTGATTCGCCGATGGCATTACTCATTAAATGCCCAATATGAAACTCCTTAAAAGGATTCGGATCGGTATAATCAATAACAATTTTTCTGTCTTTCAATAGTTTCCCCCTTCCATAATTTTTATTAATATTTTCTAAATTATCTATAAAAATTTTATCAGCAACAAAAAAATTGACAAAGCCGGGCCCCGCAACTTTTACTTCTTTAAATAAGTTGTTACTTCCTATTTTATCCTTTATTAAATTAGCGGTTTCTATTGGATTCTTATTTATTTTTTTAGCCAAAATCAAAGCGACGTTTGTAGAATAGTCACCGTGGTTCCTGTCATCAGGAATTTCAATTGAAAAATCGGAAATTTGACCGAGCTCCCTAACCGCAGATTCAATTATTTCTTTAATTTTATTTTTCATTGGATGATCGTCCCAATAAATGGTTTATCATTTAAAAAATCTTCGAGGCGCTCTAATTTTTTGCCATTAATCATCGCGACCCTTAATTTTAGCGATGACGCTAATTTTGAAGCCCTGGGATCAAACGGCATAGAAAGACCCGGCAACCATTTGTCTCCTACAATACGCATAAAACTTTTCCAATCAATTTCCTTTAACGGCCGTGCATCGGGAAATTGACTTGGATTCCTATCGTAGACATAATCCACGTTTGTTAAATTAACTATGGTTTTAACTCCATAATTTTTAGCCGTTAAAACAGAAACATAATCTGTTGACCAACCGGGCTTCCACCCAGCGCCGATTATAATATCTTTACTTGTTTTCGCTTTTTTATTGGGATCGGTAATAACCTCGCCATAAGCAGAACTGAGAAATAATTGTTTTACCACTTCTGCATTTAATCTTGAAACGTTTATGCCCATCCAGTCCCTGTCATTAGCTTTTGCTCCAAAGTCTAAAAGCGCTTTTTGGTATAGCCTAGCTGTTTTACCGCCGCCAACTATAATAAAAAATCTCTTTTGGCCCAAATATTTCTGTAAGGAATACTTGAAACTTTTCAAAAACCCTAAATCAATATCATTCGGAGCCACTAAAGATCCACCCAATGAAATTATAATAGTTTCTTTTTTTGTATTTGCCATATTTTCTTTCAGTTTACCCCGTTAGAGCTTGAAAAACAAGATTCTGATATTATAATTTAGTCATTAAATATTGAAAAAATAAAATTAAATATCTAGAAGCTCTAACGGGGTTTATCTTATTTCATCACAAAATTAAAGACTCAGAGTAAAAAAAGAAGCGGACAGTCCCAAAAAGGAAAGTCCGCTAAGATCAAAATTAGTCTATTTTTTCGCCCGACAAAGGCGAAGACTAGGAGTGTGTTGATTCGTAGAATTTGCTATGGTTATAAACCCCCCATAACCACAGATGACAACAAGGCCACTACCACTGCAGTGCGGCGTGGATGACCAAAAAAAATTATTTGTTGTAAATCCGGACGAATAAGTTCCTTGGAAAGCCTCTCGAAGTTCGTCTTCCACCGGTAATCTCCAACCATCACCCTCCTGCGAGCGAATCATGCTTGGAATATTGCCCTTAGAAACCTGTCCAAAGTCAATGCTCCACTCAAGAGGGACCCGATCGAATTCTAAGTTTTTCTCGCGGCAGAGGCGCAACCTCGGGTGTGCCTGAAGAGTCCCCGGGTCTATAAAAGAATGAGCCTCAAGAGACTCAACCCCAATATTTCCGTCGTAATTACGGACCACCTCAAGGGCTTCGCCCTTGCAGCCGGTAAGACGGATGGTGGAAGACCAATAATAAGCCCTATTCACAAACCCATCAGGCTTCATAGATTTGAGAGCTTCGCAAAGCTCGCCAAACGTTGGCAGGCGCCACCCATCTTTTAAATACCAATTAATGTTCTCCAATACTTCTCCTAAGTCCGGGCCCCACTCAAGAGGCGCCTGGATATGCTTTATTCCCCTTTGAGTTTCCCATACGTATTGAACAACCTGCGCGAACAAAGCTTCATCATGCGCCAACAATGACCAAAAATCTTTATCAGCCCCAACTTTTTCGCCCGTAATCGTAACCTCTCCCATTAATCTGACTTCTTTACCAAATCCTGACAACTCACTATGATTTCTCATAACACGCTGTCCCTTCTTGTTGCGGTACATTTATTGCTCGGGAGCCATCCCAAACAACAAACACACCAATTTAACGAACTATCCCTAAAATACAACTTATATTTACTTTTGTCAATGATTGTGATAACTTAAATCAACTGATAAACTTAAATTACCTTGAGTTAAGAGAGGGATTCGTTATGAAAGATTTTGGTTTGCAGGCGAGCCGAAACAAAAATCTTTAGCTTGATGCCAAACGGCATCGGCTAAATATTTTGTAAGGGCGTAGTCCAAAACAAAATTTTGCAATAGGACCCCCTCTCGTAACTCAAGGTATATTATGAAAATCTTTTCTGAAAACAAGAAAGGCTATTTTGACTATAACGTCCTGGAAAATTTTGAAGCAGGGCTAGTTTTGTTTGGGCAAGAAGTAAAATCTATAAAAACCGGACATATAAATTTAGCAAGCTCTTATGTAAGCTTAGCCAGTGGAGAACCCTTTTTAATAGGCGTAAAAGTCCCTCCCTACCAGCCAAATAATATTGGGGCTGATTATAACGAAGAGCGACAAAGAAAGCTTCTTTTAAACAAAAAAGAGATAGATTATCTTATCGGAAAGACAAAACAGAAGGGTTTTTCGCTAATCCCCTTGAAAGTTTATGAGAAGAATGGTAGAATAAAGCTCGAATTCGGATTAGCTAAAGGAAAGAAAAAATACGACAAAAAAGAGAAAATAAAAAAGAGAGACGTAGAACGAGAAGTTAATCGCGAATTGTCAGACTAGTGACAGCACGGGAGTGCATGTTTCGATGACTAGTTCTTTTAAGTAAGGCAGGTTGAGCTTTCTTGGAGCTCATTAATATCTGAGAAAAAACATAATTGCTACTAATTTATTTAATAGACAACCAGCGTTAGCTTTAGCTTAATGCTGCATCCTTACCGTTGACTCCTAATAAACGGACCAAGGGTGTTATATTATTAGGATAGATAATTTGAATCTCCGGCGAATTATCGAAACTAAGGAGATAAGGCATTAAAAATTTTGTTAGTTCTTTATTTAATGCTCGAACACAAAAACTGACTAAACTTGTAGAATTGCTTTTAAAAACTTTTCAGACGCGAGTTCAATCTCGCCACTTCCACAAAAGAATAAAAATTTGGATAAAACACTAATAAACAATTACATACGGGCAAAAGAGGTTAGGGTAATTTCAGAAACCGGCGAACAGCTTGGAATTATGAATATTTTTGCAGCAATTGATTTAGCAAAATCAAAAGGCTTGGATTTAATTCAGGTTACAGAAAAAGTTGAACCTCCAGTTTGCAGAATTGCCAACTATGGAAAATATCTTTACCAGCAACAGAAAAAAGAAAAGAAAATGGTAAAGCCTCGGGGCGGAGAATTAAAAGAAATAAGATTAACTTTTAACATTTCCCCACATGACATGGAAACTAGGGCCAACCAGGCTAAAAAATTCTTAGATGACGGAGATAAAGTAAAAATAAACATGTCACTTAGGGGCAGAGAAAAAGGAATGGGAGGATTTGCAACAGACAAAGTAAAATTATTTTTAGAAAATTTAAATTCATTAATACCAATTAAAACAGAGAGAGAATTAAAGCGTGAGCCTAGGGGTTTCACAATGATTGTCTCCAAGCAATAATATGAATAAGACTAAGAAGGCGTTAACAAAAAGGTTTAAAATAACCAAAAACGGAAAAATCTTAAGAAGGGCAACCGGACAAAACCACTATAGATCAAAAAAAACAGGCGAACAGAAAAGAAAAGGTCGCAAATGGATTCCTCTTTCAAAAACAGAGGCACAAAAACTTAAAAAAATATTTAACTAAATAATTTAGTCGTTTTAGAAAACTATGTCAAGAATTAAAAGAGCCGTACAAGCCCGCAAACACAGAAAGCATTTGATGAAGCATGCCAAGGGTTTTTCGTACGGAAGAAAATCAAAATTTAAATTAGCGAAAGACGCTTTAAGGCATGCCTGGACTTATGCATACAGAGACAGGAAAGTAAAAAAGAGAACTTTCAGAGGTTTATGGAATTTACAAATAAATGCGCTAGCTAGAGAAAATGGGATTACATACAGCAGATTGATTAATGGCTTAAAGAAAAATAAGATAGAAATAGACAGGAAAATATTATCTCAATTAGCCAATGAACATCCTGAAGTATTTATAAAAATTGTAGAAGAAGTAAAAACAAAATAAAAATATCCGGCCGCTAGGCCGGGTTTTTTATTATAAAAATTGTGCAATAAAAAATCCTGCCAAATACTAAAATTTTTTGACACAAAAAATTTTATTTGCCAGGACACTTATGCAAAAAAGAACCGCGTCCTCATGGATGCGGTTTTTACTTACTTTTAAATCATTTTAGTCTTCTTCGAGCGGCGGAGTAACGGGATAATTCCCATCGAAACACGCCATACAAAGGTTCTCCCTAGCCAAACCACTAGCCCTAACCATGCCTTCAATGCTTAAATATGCCAACGAATCGCATCCAATGTTTTCCCTAATTTCCTCTACGGTAAAATTGGCGGCAGCCAGTTCTGCCTTAGTGTGCATATCAATGCCATAGTTACAGACGTCAGATATGGGGGCCGAACCGACTCTCACATGAACCTCGATGGCTCCAGCCTCAAAGAGCATTCTAACGGTTTCAGGACAGACGTTATCGCGCACTATTGAATCCTCAATTAAACAAATCCTTTTCCCCCAAATAACCTCCGAAAGAGGATGCAATTTAATACGCTGGAGTTTTCTACGGTCAGTGCCCCTTGGTGCCATAAACGTTCTAATACCAGAACGATTTTTAAACAATGCCTGTCTGTAAGGGATTCCTAACTCGGAAGCATAGGATTCGGCGAATATATCTCCCCCTGCCGGAGCAGAAATTATCAAATCCGCTTTAACCGGAGCTTCTTTTGCCAAAATTATACCGGCTTGATTTCTGTAGTAATAGGCTGTCCTGCTGTCACATAACCTGCTGTCTGGCCGAGCGAAATAAACCAATTCGAAAACACAAAATTTACAACACGGATTTTCTGCCCATTTTATACACCGCTCGATTCCCTTTTTCCCCACAACAACAATTTCTCCAGGCCGAACATCTTTAGCAAATTTAGCGCCAACAGGATAAAAAGCGCAACTCTCAGACGATAAGATAAAACTATCTTCGGTATTGCCAACGCAGAGAGGCCTAATGCCGAACCGGTCGCGTACACCGATTATTTTACTGTCGTACAGAAGTATAAGAGAAAAAGCTCCTTTGAGCTGAGGTAAAATATCTTTTAATGCCTCTATAAAATCTGCTTTTTCCGATGTAGCGATAAGGGCCAAGATGACCTCCGTATCAGAAACATTGGATTTAAACTTCCATCCTACCTTTTTAACCTTCTTTCTGGACTCAGACAAATCATAGATATTCCCATTATAAACTAGAGCGAAAGATTTGCCGTGGAAGTGGGCAATTAACGGTTGTATGCTCTTTGGTTGTTTTTTCTGCCCGCTCTTACCGATAGTAGAATATAGAGCATGAGCGAGTCCGAGGTTGCCATGCATTTTTCTAGTAAGGGCTGCTGCTTTTTGTTCTGTAATTCCCTCGCCGAACCTACCCTCTTGGCGGTGGCAAACCATATTGTTACCGTCTGACGTAAGTATGCCCCACGCTTGCTCTCCTCGATGGCTTAGATTATTTCCACAGTTCATCAACTTAGTAAAAACCCGCTGCTCTTTTTTTCTGAAATTGCTACAAATCACTCCTAATATTGCGCACATAATTGGTACCTCCTCTGTGTAAAATTAAATTTCAACGAGCTATCTTGTGGTTTCTTATTATCACATTTTCATTTCTAAGTAAAATTTCTTTACGTGCCGAACCCTTATTGTATCCTCCAATTTTTCCGTCCGATCTAACAACCCTATGGCAAGGAATTTCTGAATTTTTGTTCATATTTAAAATGGCTCTAGACTAGCAAGACTAGTCAAAGTAGCCGATTAATTTAATAATATTTTTTAATAATTTTCCACAATTCTTTTTTCATTGTATCATTTGTTTTTCCGTAGCGCCACTCTGACTCTTTAAGATGCAGTTCGAAAATTCTTTTTTACACCATTAAATTTAGCCAGTCAACGTTTGGTGAAGCTCCAGAAATTTTCAATGCCGTTGATGTGAATACCTGTACCTTTCCTTGCAAATTCATTGTCTCCGTGATTAACCCTGAAATGTTTGTCGTATCCTACATCAACAAGTCCGTCATAGCTACGCCAGCTGTCCGAATAAATTACTGCTGATTTATCTACTTTCCCTCTGATAATGCTTTGCAGAATGTCTTTTTTACAGTTAGGAACAATTTCCGTGTAAACATGTCCGTTGCGTTTCAGTATTCCGAACACCGGTTGCTTCTGCGTGCCTCGTCCGCGTTTCAGCTTGCCATGGAATCCGCGTTTGCGTCTTGCTCCGAAATATGATTCGTCCACTTCCGCTTCACCGAAAATCTTTTCAAATTCTTTGTGCTGATGAGCATAAATTGCCACACGAAATCTGTTGTACCAGTAATTTATCGTGTTGCGATTTACGCCCACCAGAGGAGCTGCTTTGGAGGCGTTAATATCCAAACAAAAGTGTTCAATAATTTTTTTAATTTTAAATGTCAATAATTTAGATTTTTTGAGACTATTTACTAACATTTTGTCATTATACCATGACAGACTGCTAGTCTAGAGCCTTAAAATATTACCCACGGCTCTATGTGCCCTGGGCCTTCCTGTAAGCTTTGCAACTTGCTTATAGGTCATTACTTTTCCCTTAGATATCTTTCTTACAATATTATATACCCTGTCCTTGAATGATAAAATCATTTGCCTCTTTTAATAATTTTTTAGAGTTCTTAAAGGTTGTTTTTTTTATTGCCTCATCAATAGGCAACCATAAAAATCCCGTGTGTTCATGAGAAATTTTTATTTCTTTAGTATTAGTTTCTGCAACAAAAAATGTAACTAATTTAAAAACCCATGGAGCCTTTTTTCTAGCATCGCCCTCTAGCCCATAACTTTTTTTGAAAAAATATTTTTCTAATTCTTTAAATCCAGGAATTATTCTAAGATTTTTAATTCCGGTTTCCTCAAAAATTTCCCTCCTTGCCGCCTCTTCTTCCGTCTCTGTTCCCTCAATGTGCCCCTTAGCAAACCCCCATTGCCCCTTCTTGCCAGGGTCCGACGGCGCATAATGTAAAAGCAGATAGTAGTTTACACTATTTTCTTTCCTAAAAATTATAGCTCCTGCTGATTTTTCTTTCGGCATTTTATTTAAAATATTTTAACAGTTCTTCAGCTGAATTTGTATTTATAATATCTTTCTTTTCAGCCCATCCCCGTCTTGCTTGGCCTATTCCGTACTCCATTAAATCTAACTGTTCTTTTTGATGGCTGTCCGTATTTATTATCATTTTTATTCCTTTTGTCTTTACCCTTCTGACATTGAAGCCATCTAAATCTAGCCGAAAAGGCGACGAATTTATCTCTAAAATTGTTCCAGTCTTTTTGGCAACTTCCATTATTTTATCAAAATCCATTTGATACTCATCTCTCTGATTTATTAATCTTCCAGTTGGATGAGAAATGATATCAACGTTGGGGTTTTGCATCGCTTTCACTATTCTTTGGGTCATTTCTTGTTTCGGCATTTTTAAAGTAGAGTGAACTCCGGCAATTACATAATCTAGTTTTTCTAAAACTTCGTCTTTAATATCAATTGAACCGTCATTTAAGACATTCGCTTCGCATCCATGCAAAACACGGAATTTAATTTTTTGATTTTCAAATTTTTTATTTATTTTTTTTATCGCTTCGTGCTGCTTCAAAAGTTTTTTTTCATCCAAACCTTTTTCAATTCTTAAAAATTTTGTGTGGTCAGAAATACCAATATATTCATATCCAAGCTCCATCGCTTTTTGGCACATTTGCTCAATTGAATCTCTGCCGCCATCCCAATTTGAATGGCAATGTAAATCACCCTTTATGTCCCTTAACTCTACTAAAATAGGCAGTTCCCCTTTTAACGCCGCCTGAATCTCTCCATCATCTTCTCGCATCTCCGGTGCTATATAAGGAAGCCCGATTGCCGCGTAAACATCTTTTTCCGTTCTGCCAGCGATTTGCTTTTTGCCCCTAAAAACTCCGTATTCTGAAAGCTTTAATCCTTTTTCAATAGCAATTTTCCTCGTCGCGATATTGTGCTCTTTTGAACCTGTAAAATACTGCAAAGCAGAACCAAAACTTTTTTTAGGCACCATCCTTAAATCAATATCAAAACCTTCTTTAAATCTTACAGAACATTTTGTTGCGCCTCTTGCCCAAATTTTTTCTACCTCCGGAAAAGAAGTAAAAAAATCGGCCGTTTTTTTATAATCATCAGAAACCACTAAAATATCTATATCTCCAATTGTTTCTTTTTGCCTTCTCACAGAACCCGCAAAACTGATCTCTTTTACCTCTTTCCGTGCCAACAACTTTCCCTGAACCATTTTTACTGTCGGCATAATTTCGCCTAATAAAAATCTACCCTTACTTTGTTTTACAAACTCTAATCCTTGTAAAATATTCTTTTCTGTTTTTTCGCCAAACCCAAACAACGGAGCTATTTTGTGAGCTTTTAACAGCTTTTTCTAAATCCTTTAAATTTTTAACTCCTAATTTTTGATAAAGAACTTTTATTTTTTTAGGACCAAGACCATCAACCTTTAACAATTCGTCAACTTTTAAGGGCAGTTTTTTCTTAAGTTCTTCAAAATGTTTTATTTTCCCCTTCTTTAGATATTCTTCTATCGCCATAGCGATACCCTCACCAACGCCAGGAATTTCCCGCAAAGCCTTTATACCCCCATTTCTATAAATTTCACCAACATCATCTTTGGACGTATCTAAAAACAATGCAACCCTTCTATAAGCATACGGTTTAAAGCTTACGCCATCTATATCCAAATAATCCGCGATCTCAAAAAATATTTTAGCTAATTCTTGGTTCTTCATTTATAAACTAGCTGGCTCTATAACTTATATATATTCTAACATTATACTACAAATATATTTTTAAAAAACAAAAACCTTCTTTTCAGAAGGTTTTCATGATTTATATTAATGTTTTAACTAATTTCGTATTTTATATTTTTTATCTTATAGGTTAGCTTAACGGGAGAGGGAACAACTACTTCATCTCCAATTTTATGTCCTAATAAGGCCCTGCCAACCGGAGATTCGTTGCTAATTTTTCCTAGAGCCGGATTAGCCTCAAGGGTGCCAACAATTACAAACTCATCTTTTTGACCATCCACATCTATTTTGACCTTAGCTCCAACTCCGACAACTCCTCTCTTATCTTTAGCCGGACTTCTAATTAATTCGTGATGGTCTAAAACATTTTTTAATTCATCAATTCTAGATCTTAGAAACCCTACATCCTCTTGAAAACTAACAAACTCTGGATTTAAATCTTCTGATTCTAAAATTTTAGGTGCCTCTTGGTCTAAAGATTTTTTGCGCTCAACATCCAACAAGTCTTCATACTCTTTTTTAAGCTCCTGCAATTTTTCTTTGGTTATGTAGAAAATTTTGCCGTTCATGCTATTTATTTATTATTGTATTATAGTATTCTACCGCATATAAAATGTCAACACTAAAATAATAATTATAAAAATTTAGACTGGGAGCTTAACCCTAAAATAGGCTTTTCTGATTTGCAGGTTTTCTAGTCTTTCCCTTTTTATGGTCCTTGTCCGAAAAAATCTTTATTTTCCCGTAAACGCCGTCGTAGCCAGGCTCAATTGAAACTTTGCCTTCGCGCACCTTCATAACTCCGTCGGCAATTTCCAAAATGGAATTGCCCTCTATTTCTTTTGCTGTCGATTCTAACAATATCTTAAATTCTGAACCTAAATTTTTAATCAAATTATCATAATGCCTTAAAACCTCTTTTGACGAAACCGAAACGCCGACTGCATCAGATATTATCTCATTTAAGGGAATTAAATTTTTAAACGGAATCGCATCTTTGGGAACAAATCCTTCCGGCCTGTCGGCCAGCTCTTCCACTCTATTTAAAACTCCTATGACTAGGGGTTTCCCGCACTTTGGACAAATATTATTGTATTTTTTAGATTGCTGGGGCTTTAGGCTTAAATTACACGTACGATGCCCATCATAATGATATTTCCCCTCCTCAGGAAAAAATTCGACGGTATACAAAAACTTACTTTTATCTTTTTTCCTGATGGCGTTAGCAATTCCGTTATAACTCAAATCTGTATCGAAAATATTCGCCTCCCTTCCTATTTTCGGCAGTGAATGGGCATCGCTGTTAGATATCAAAGTAATTTTATCTAATTGTGATAGACGCCAATTCATTGCAGGGTCAGAACTTAATCCCGTTTCAATCGCATAAATATATTTTGTATATTCATCAAAGCATTCTTCTAAAGAATTGAATCCTGACTTTGAACCAAAAACAGAAAACCAGGGCGTCCAGGCATGGGCCGGTACTATCAAACAGTCTTCGCTTGCATTTAAAACTATTTTCGCCAGCTCTTTCGCGTCCAAGCCTAAAATTGGCCTACCATCTGAATGCAAATTCCCAATTTTATTTAATTCAATATTTATTTTTTCTACGGCGTCTATTGATGGAGCGAAAACAACAATATGTATTTTTCTTACCTTCTCATTTTTTTTATAAATACAGCTGATTTCAGCAGTCAAAATAAATCTCGTGCCAGAATCTGAGTCACGCAGCTTAAAAAGACCGGGTTCAGCCGGCTCTAATTGTTTTTTTATTTCCTCAAACCATTTAGGATGGGTGAAATCTCCTGTACCCATAACCTTAATTCCCTTTATCTTTGCCCACTTGTCCAGATTTTCTAAATTCATTAAAGGGGAAACGGCTCGAGAATATTTTGAATGTATGTGGAAATCTCCAATGAACTTCATTATTTGTCAGAAATTAAACCTCCTTGATAATTTAATTTATAAATATTTTTACCTTCTGATAAAATCTCCTCCTGGCCTGAAAATTCTGCCAAGTCTCCGCGCCCCTGGTCTTGGTATTTATATTCTCTTTTTTCATATCCGCAGGACTGCCCAAAACGACATTTTTTAACCAATTTTAATAATGCTTCTTTTAAAAAACTAGTTTCCATTTTGCCAATCTGACTCCCAATATAATTCATTCCCCAAACAGGCTTTGAATCTTGGTAAATAATTTCCTGGCCCATGAATCTTTTATTTCCGCTAAAAAAGACGTCTCTATAAAAATAACTGGCTTTTTGAAATTCTAATTGCGTCGATGCTAAAAGCCTGGGATTTTCAATACTGGTAGCATCTGCCGCAAAAGTGTTAGCGCGTGCTATATATAAAAATTCCTTTAAACTGTCTAAATTTATTGTACTTTTTTCCTCAAAGTCTACTGCTTTGAAATTAAGCGCCTTGTTTTCCTTAAGTGCGGCCAGCACAATGTCTCCTAGGTCTTCTATATTAATTAAAAATTTTGAATATTTATTTTTATTCTTAAAATCTGAAGAAGATTCAAATCGCAACAAATTTTTATCACCCGGGATTTTTATAACGTCAGAAATATCCCTAAACTGCAACGATGGTACCAACCAAATATAATCATTTATTTTCTGCTTAACTTCGTCAAAATATAAAAAAATTAAATAAAAGTTTTTATCTGGCTTAAAATTTTCCTGCGGAAAATCTTTTACAAAATTACTATTTTTATTGGGTATAACAAGACTATTAATCTGAAAATATATTTTATTTTCTTTATACTTCCCCCTTCTTTCTACAGCTAAATCTGCCCCAAAAGTATTTTTTTCTGGTTCAAAAATTATTAAGCGGCCAGTAACTCCAGAATTAATGCAGTCTATAACTTTTTCTTTAATTTCTTTTTGTATATTTCCAACCATAATTTATTTTTTCTTTAAACTTAAATAACGCCCACTGGCAAATAATTTTTAAAGAATAAATTATATCTTATAAGTCTTATATCCCTCATGAACTTTTTCGTCCACCTTCATTCCCACAGAGTCTCCTTTTTTGCCAGATTTAACTTCTTCATGATCAATCTGCATAGAAATTACTTTCTGCTCAAAATCAGTCTCTTGGCCTCCGACTATTCTAATGGCATCTCCTATCTTTAATGGCGAAGTTAAGTTGATAACCGCTACTTCAATATTAGAAAAATAGTGAGTTATTCTGCCTATTAATTTTCCCTCAGAAGACTTAGTTTTAATTTTAGTCTTGGTCTTAGGAGAGACCTTGCGGATAACTTTTTTTATAGACTTTTTAACTGGTTTCTTTTTTGTTGCCATTGTTTTAAATATATTTATTAATTCATATGACCTTTAATATACTTTATCAAAAAATTTATGACATATCAAACAAAAACCGTCTTAATTTATAAGACGGACTTTGAAGAGGGGGCTAATAATTTGCAACGATATCGGTTATTTCTCGAGCCTAACTTCGGACAATGAACTTAGGTATATACTTTTACCTCTTTCGCTGCAAGCTATTGTGTCCTCAAGAATAAATCTCGCGCCCCCTCATAACTTATCATTGTATTCTATAGAAACTAAATGTCAATATTTTTTTGTTCACAATTTTCACAAAAAAAAGACCCATACCAAGATATGGGCTCGTCACAATTTAAGCTGCCCCTGACCCAGTGGTTTCCATTTAAAATAAATCTTCCTGTTTTTTTTAATTTCTATATAGCCCTCGGGCTTATAAAGTCGGCGCGGTATAGTGCATTCAAAAATGTACCTATGGTAGGCGGCCTTGATGCCGGGCCATTTTTCCGAATCAATGGGTTCGCGGTGCTCAACTTTCATGCACTCCGAAAGATTATAGGCCGATGGATCTGTAAACTTAAGCTCTTCGGCAAGACAACGGATGGCTCCATCGCGAATATCTTCAGAACGATTAATAGTTTCCGCTATCCCGTTAAATTCTCTCCTTAAAATACTGCCGTCAGGAAACAGCTGGTGGTCTTCGTACAACTCTATCCACTTCCTCCTAAATTGGTGCATAACAACTACGACTGCTGAATGCACGTCAATTATTAAATGCGAAGAATTACCATTGCGAAAATATACTTTATCCTCAGTCATATATTGTACAAGGTCATTTAATGACCTATTATTTCCCGTGCCCCAAAGCTGTAATGGCGCGCGATGCCTTCTCAGCGTTGCTAATATTTTTTCTTCAGACAAAATTCGCGGATAATTCCCGGCTCTAATTTCTATGCGCATTATTTTCCTCCTTTCTTTGTAAAGGTTCTGATTTTATTTATACTAATCAAAGAAAAACAAAAGTCAAACAAAAAAAATCGGCAAGGTTTGAGCTAAGCCGAATATTCACTGGTAAAAACCATGATTAAGCATTTTGTCTGTTTGATTGAGAAGACGGACACAATTTTCTAATCTTTCTGATTTAAAATTATTTTTCTTCAGCCACGCTGTAGCATCGTCAATTGCTTTCATGCCATTTTTGAGGCCCAACGGTCTCCCCTCATAATCATACACATGTATGTCTCCCATCCTAGAACGTTCTGTCATTAAGTTGTTCTTGGTATTGTAGAATGCCAAGCTTTCATGCCCTGGAATCCCAAGCCTCAACTGCATCACATGGGTAAATTCTTCGCATCCGCCATTACTGTACTCCCATCCTTGACTCATATGAAGCTCGCTACAAAATTCAGCAATAATACTTAGCCACAAAGCCTGGAAGTGATCTTGCTCCCATTGCTGGTGGGCAGGGGTAAGATCAGCTGGATAGATTATCGGAGAGTTTCTTCTTTTTTTCAATTCTTCCACAAATTTCCAACCCGTCAGATAATTACGTTCTATGGCGTCTTTTAAAAGTTCTTTTTGCGGGACAGCGGGATTATCCAGCTGCATCAAGTAAAAATACATTCCAGAAGTTATCGGCACGCTGGCGTATGCAACGTTACCCCAGTTTCTGACAGCACGCAACGTTCGCATAATATTATGTACAACCACCATTTGTTTCGATTTCTCAAGCCATACCTTCGTTTTATATTTATACCACAACGATTGCGATTCAAGCTCTCCTAGCGATTCTTCAATCATGCCAACCTCCTTTTAATTGCAGTGGAAACCTAAAGCGGCTGCCTTATCATATATTTCTTTCATAAAGCTTACGCATGATCTAAGCGCAAGGCGACGTGCTCCAGCAGTAGAAACATTATCAGAATGCTCTAAAAAAAGTTCGTTGATTTCGTCTTTTAAAGTAATTATTATTTTTTTACCCAAGGGCTGGTTTCTCCAATCATTCCATGCTGTTTCTGAAAATTTTTTACGGCGACGCCATCTTTTCAAAAGCTCGATTGCTTCTATATTTTTTGTTTCTCCGATATAGTCAAAAAATTCTCCCGCCGTTCTAATTCTTTTTTCTTCTGTATTTTTACCCTTTCGAAACCCAAGAGGCAACTATTTTATGAGCTCTACCTATGTGCTTAATGATTCTTCTCATTTATTATTCCTATTCATTTTTATTTTGTTAAAGGGCTTGGAATTTTTATTATAACTTTTTTTTCAATTATGTCAAACAATAAAAAAGGGACTCGTGCCCATCGGCACCCCATATACCTTTTAGGGTTGACATAATCTATATTTTATAATAAATTAGAAAATCGTTTCGTTTATTAGCATAGAGACAGCTCTTTGACATTAATATAACGAAAAGGTAAAACCCTCAAAAGGAGGACACAGCTATGAGCATCAAGTCGTCGGTGTTCCCGGTAGAAACGATTGAGTTGGGTGGAAAGACAGAGCAGATTGTTCGCGGAGGCAGAGACAGATTCAGTTTGATTCCGCAAGGTTTTTCTCGCATAAGTCAAATCGGCGTAATCGGCTGGGGTCCGCAAGGATCCAACCAAGTGCTATGCATTCGCGATTCGCTGCAAGGCATCGGCATAAAAGTAAAAGTCGGGCTACGGTGTGACAGCGCCAATTGGGCCGAAGCCCAAGCAGCGGGATTTTATGAAAGCGACGGTACGCTTGGTGAGATGTATGACGTCATTAAAGAATCGGACCTGGTAATACTCTTGATATCAGATGCGGCTCAAATTGAAAACCGCGAAAAGATTATCGCTTCAATGAAACCCGGCGCGACGTTGGGCTTTTCCCACGGGTTCTTGGTGGGCTACATGGAAGGAAAGGGAGAGGTTTTCCCCGATAACATTAACGTACTCGGCATTTGCCCCAAAGGAATGGGAAAATCGGTCCGCAGGCTATATGAGCAGGGGAAATCGATTAACGGAGCGGGAATTAATTGTAGCTTCGCGATTGAACAAGACGTCACCGGTGACGCCACCGACATCGCGCTCGGCTGGGGAACCGCCATCGGCGCACCCTATATGTTTGAAACAACTCTGGGGATGGAATGGAGGAGCGATATTAGTGGCGAACGAGCAATCCTTCTGGGAGCAGTGCATGGACTCGTTGAGTCATTGTACAGAAATTACGTCATGCTGGGCGCTGTCGAGACAACTGCATTCAACGCATCCGTAGAAAACATAACTGGGCCAATCAGCAAAACCATCTCTCAGCAAGGGATCATTGGCCTATACAACGCGTTGCCTCCTGATGAAAGAATGATGTTCCAGAAGATTTATACTGCTGCTTATGGGCCGTACTATGAGCTCATGACCGAAATCTACGACGAGGTATCGAGCGGGAACGAAATCCGCAGCGTTGAATTGGCCGGCCAACGATTGAAGAAAAATCCAATGGGCAAAATCGATGGAACTCGTATGTGGGAGGTCGGCGAAATTGTAAGATCCAAAAGAAATGGATCATCGGGACGAATCAATCCCATAACCGCAGGATTTTATTGCGCAATTATGATGGCACAAATCGACCTCTTTGAGTCGCGCGGCCATTGCTGGAGCGAAATATGCAATGAGACCGTTATCGAGTCGGTCAACTCGCTTAATCCATATATGCACGCCCGAGGTGTCGCCTATATGGTAGACAACTGCTCAATTACTGCCCGCACCGGCTCACGCAAATGGGCGCCAAGGTGGGACTATGTAACGATGCAACAGATACTTCCGATAATAAATGGGACAAACATCGACGAAGAGCGCATAGACGCGTTTGAGAAACATCCCGTTCACGACGCGCTGGCCGTCTGCGCCAAAATGCGTCCCCCCGTAGACATCTCCGTTCAGTAACAAAAACCTTTTCATATTTTAAACCCGCCTTAGTAGAGATAGGCGGGTCTTTTTTTACAAAAAAACATCTCGTTAAAGATGATGTAAGATGTGTCCCCAGTTGGATTCGAACCAACATCGCAAGCTTTAAAAGCTTAAATTCTATCCATTAAAATATGGGGACAATATTAAATTAAAAAAATAATGTTATCAAATATCCAACAATAGCAAAAAAAGCAATCGGCGGAAGAGCTGGAATTGGATTTTTTTCTTTTTGAGAGGCAAATAGCCAATAACTAAAAAAGGAACCAACCAAAGAGAATAAAACAACAATTAATGGCTTTAAAATTCCAGAAGGAGCAACTGAAGCCACCAACAGATTTGGAAAAATAATATCGCCCCCACCCAAAATCATAAAATTACCGCCGGGCTTAACTTCTTTAAAATTTTCTTTAAAATATTTAATTTCTTTTGGTATTATAAATCCTAAGATAACTTTTTTTTCAATCATTTCTTTTGCCATTAAAACCATATGTTTTGTTTTATAAACTGCGATAAAATCATAAACAGAAAAAATTAAAAGAAGGGCGACAACAACCGAAGGAGTGAATCCCAGACCAAAAAAACTAGCTGCACCGGCTAATCCTAAAACCATTAAAATATCATGAACCCAAACCGACGGAAACCCCAACCACAACATAATTAAGATGCCCATTATTAAAATAGACCCGAATATAGGCAGAAATAGATTCAAAACAGTCATTCCTCCCCAAAAAACAGTCATTATAAAAAGTCCCTTATAAATTATTCCCTTAAATTTATTTACTTTTTTATTCCTGTACAAAACAAAAATTAGCACAAAAAACATTACAAACAAAAAAGAAAACAAAAAATCCTGCAGGGAAGTTGTTGGTAAATATAATTTTTGCGCCAAAACTAATTTATTCAGTTCAAGGGCGCTGACAAGCGCTAAAACAGAAGTTAACAAAAACAATCCCCCCTCAATTAAAAAAATCCTCCAGAATCTAATACCGGCTTCTTTTTTGTCTTTTTTATCTCTAATAATTTTAGGTTCTTTATATTCCATAATCTTGTATAAAATTATTCTATCAAAAAACCACCCCGATTAAAAGATGGTCTTAAAATTTATTTGCCACTTAGCTCCGCAACATCTCTCTTAATCATCTTAACAATCTCTGGAAATTTAGATATCATAAAATGCCCGCTCTTACTTTTATATATAGTAATATTTGCATTTTTTAATTCCTTTCTATATTTTTCAGCATGAGACGGGGGAACGATATCATCATCTGCTGAAAACAATAAATATAAATTTTTAGAATTTTTTTCGATTAAAGATAAATCTGACTTAAGTTTAAAACCACCAGATAAATCGTTTTGAGGCAACTCATTGCCGAAAGGCGGACAAATTAAATAAGTTGATAATACTTTTTTAGATAATTTATTTTCAGATAGATATTTTGCCAAAAAGATTCCGCCCAGCGAAGACCCAATCAAGATAGCGTCATTTCTTAAATAGGGAATATGTCTTTCAAAAAATATTTTCCAATCTTTGTATTTTGCATTATCTTGCAAGGGCATACGCGGCCTGATAAATTCGAAGTTGCTGCCCAGATTTTTTTCTAAATAATCTCCACTCCAAGATATTTTCTTTCCAATCGA
This sequence comes from Candidatus Staskawiczbacteria bacterium, assembly GCA_963756225.1. GTDB lineage: Bacteria > Patescibacteriota > Minisyncoccia > Minisyncoccales > Staskawiczbacteraceae > XYD1-FULL-39-28. The sequence continues at coordinate 364,012 of CAVWMZ010000003.1, read as the reverse complement.
AATGGGTCTAGTTTTTAAATAGTGTAAATAATCCTTTCCGCTTTTAAAAGTCATGCCACCGTGAATTAAAACTATCTGAATTTTATTTTTCATACTTTTACTCTATCAGAAATTTATACCGATTAGAAGCCGTTACAATAAAAAATCCCGGCTTGCGGGACTGTTATTTGTAGCAATTAATTCTTATTTAGCGATGCTTAATTTACTATACATTTCTGTGATTAATTCTTCCTGTTTTTTTACATCCCAAAATTTACGCCTTATTTGCGCTTTTTGATTGCGGATAAAAATCCTATTCGATTTAGATAATTTTATTCTTTTTTCCATGATTATGAGGGAGGAGTAAGAAGTTCGAGCGAAACAAAACAAAAATTAATTTTCTTTTTGCCGAGCAAGCATTTTGTTATTCCAACCGATTGATTAAGTAAATTTTTAATAATACAACAAGTAAAAAGACACTTTATATGTCTTTTATAGCTTAACATAAATTTAGACAAAAAGCAACCCTACTAATCAAATCTGTTTTTCTATCTCTAGTTTAATTTCTTCTTCAATTTTTTTAGCTTCTTCTTTAAAAAGTTTTTCGAAAATTGGGTATATATTTTTTAATAAAATCATTCTTTTCTTTCCCGTCCGCTGAAAGAAAAACCTTATCAGCAGCCGCTTTACCATTTTCGTCTAAATCAAAATAAGCTCTTTTTAAAACTCTGGCGACTACCAACTCTAAAATCTTTGAATTTAAATTGCTTTGTTCCGGCGTTATATTATTTATAAAATTATCTATTTCCATATTACTTATCTTTTATTATCTTTACCATCTCCAAAGGTAAACATTTCTTTGCCCAGTTCGTATCCCTCCTTTATCGAAAACCCTCCCCTTATTTTTTATTGCTTTCCCGGCAAACTTCAAAAGGCCCCAAAGCACCTTAAAAGCAGCAATTGTTAAGACCCTAGTAGTATCAATAGCAACCCCGCCGGTTGTTTCTAAAAAATTAGCGGCTTTGGTGCCCCACTCGGAAGAATCTGCGGCCTCTCGATTTTCAACCGCATCAACGGCGGCAGCTACAATCCGTGTAGGGGTTTGCTCCGCAGCTCCCTCGGGATTATTATCTGCCTCTAAATTTTCTTCTCTTGGTCTCTCCATAACTTAATAATTATTTTTTAATGCCTCTTTGGCTATTTGCCTGTCATCCCATGGAATTTTTTTACCGTTTTCCAAACACATCCATGGCTCCGACCCCTTTCCTGTGATTATAACAACTTCGCCCGCTTTGGCAAGTTTTACAGAGGCCCTTATCGCCTCCCTTCTGTCTAATATTTTTTTAGCCCTAGGGCCTGCAGTTTTATAAACTTGATCTATAATTTCTGCTGGATCCTCGTCGTATGGATCTTCATTGGTAATTATAATTTCTTTACAGTATTTCCCGGCTAATTCCCCCAACACCGGTCTTTTCCATTTATCTCTTCCTCCGCCGCAAGAACCCAAAACGCAAATTAATTTCTCGTCCTTAAAAGTCTTATAAACGGCCTCAAGTTGTGCTGGCGTGTGTGCATAATCAACAATGATCTTAATTGGATTTTCTGATATAACTTCCATCCTTCCAGAAATTCCTTTCGCTTGCTCTAGTGCCTTTCTGCAAATTTCTAAATTGACGCCATAGACTTTAGCCACAGAAATAGCCGCTAAGGCGTTATAAATATTAAATATCCCCTCTAAGTTTAGATTAAACTTTTGCCCACTAAATTCAAAACTAATAGCTGGGTGTCCTGTTTTAATATTTTTAACATCTTTCATGCTAAAACTGACTTTTTTTACAGCAGGAACTTCCAAAAAGTATTTTGCATTTTCGTCGTCAGCATTTATGATATGGATGTTTTTCGTCGCTCTAAATAATTTTAATTTTTCATTCCTATAATTATCGAAGCCTCCATGGCTTTCAATGTGTTCGGCTGTTAAATTTGTAAAAACTGCTGTATCAAAATTTATAAATTTATGCCGAAATTGCTTAATACCCTCTGATGTCACCTCTATAACAACGTATTCGCATGCAGCATTTTTTGCCTGTTTTAAAAATTTCTGGATTACAAAACGACCAGGCATTGTCATTTTATATTTATTAGCCCATTCTTTTTCCCCAACTTTAAACCGAATAGAAGAGGCAGAAGCAACTTTACGGCCCGCTTCTTCTAATATTTTTGTTATAAAATCGGTGGTTGTGGATTTACCGCTGGTTCCAGTTACGCCTATAATTTTAAACTTTTTACTTTTCCCGGGAAAACCAAAAATAACAGCGCCAGAAAGGGCCCAACAAAAATAATAAAATCTTAACAAAAATTTCGGTATAAATTTCTTAATCGACTCTTTTGCTTTCATTAATTACAATTTAACACGACAAACAAATAAAAAAAAGTCGGCTTAGATAAACCGACCTGCACTTTTTTAAAGCGCCTTTAATATTGCGTATTCGAATCCATCCAGGAGTGCCTGCAAACTAGCATAAATTAAATCTGTCGAACAGCCAACCATGGTCCACTCTTCTATGCCATCTGAAAAATCAATCAGCACCCTAACTGCTTTTGCAGTTCCTTTTTCTCCCGGCAAAACCCGCACTTTATAATCAACCAATTTAGTTTTTTTCAGAGGTATGGAAAATGGGGCACAAGAGCCTTACGCAAAGCGATGTCTAGGGCGTTCACGGGACCGTCGCCATCCGCTCCACACAGCATCTCTTCCTCTTTGCCATTTTTTATTTTCAACTTAACGGTTGCAGAGTCTACGGGATCATTGCTGCCGACTTGCCTAGAACTTACTTGGCGACTTAAAACTTCAAATGGCTGAGCATAGCTGTCCAGTTGCCGCAGCATCATAAGCTTTAAAGAACCGTCTACCCCCTCAAATTGAAATCCTTTGTTCTCCAAAGTTTCCACCTGCGACAAAACTTTTTTTATTTGCTCTAGCGACAAGTTAATGCCAAATTCTTTCGCTTTTATTAACACATTACTTCTTCCCGAAAGTTCCGACACTGACACGGAAGAAGTATTGCCGACTAATTCGGGATTTATATGGTTATAGCTGCCAGGGCATTTGCTAATCGCGCTAGCGTGTAAACCGGCTTTATGCCCAAAAGCATCTGAACCCACATACGCCTGCTTATGATCAAATGGTAAGTTTGCAATTTCTGCAACAAACCTAGCAAGATTTGTAATTTGCGAAATATTTTCATCGGGGATGCAATTTAAGCCCATTTTAATTTTTAAACTTGGCACGACGGAGCAAAGATTCGCATTCCCACACCGCTCGCCATAACCATTAATTGTACCTTGAACCTGATATGCTCCGGCTTCAACGGCAATTAAAGAATTGGCAACGGCTACCCCCGAATCGTTGTGTGCATGAATCCCAATAGGAACCGAAATGTCCTTTTTAACAAGCGAAACTATGGCGCCAACCTCCGATGGCAAACCCCCTCCATTGGTGTCGCATAAAATAATCCTCGAAGCTCCACCTTCAACCGCCGCAGCAATACAGGCCAACGAATAAATGCAGCTAGCCTTAAAGCCATCAAAAAAATGCTCTGCGTCAAAAAAAACTTCGCGTCCGTTTTCCACCAAGAATCTACAGCTCTGCTTAATAATACGCAAATTTTCTTCAAAGCTTATACCCAAAGTTTCCCGAACTTGCGGCTCTGAAGTTTTACCGACGATAGCGATTATGCCTGTTTCAGCATCAAGAAGTTTAGCCAACTGATGGTCATCTTCCGGCCTCTTGCCTTTTGCGCACGTCATGCCGAAAGCAACAAGTTTGGCATTCTTGAATTGGATACCTTTTGACGCTTCAAAAAATTCGCTATCAGTTTTATTTAATCCCGGCCAGCCCCCTTCAATATAATGCATGCCAAAACGATCAAGCCTTTCTGAGATTCTTAGCTTATCATTAACGGAAAAAGTAATACCTCTTCCTTGTCCTCCGTCTCGCAACGTCGTATCCAGTATCTCTATCTGTCTTTCTGTGTTTTCCATGTTCATACCTCCATATTTTTTTTTCAAAATAGCTGTCAAAAAGAGAATTTATAAGTTCTAGTTTCTAAAAAATAAAAACCTCTTTTTGAGAAGAGGCAATTTTTAAACTTCTAATTAAAATTGCTCCTTCTCTAAGAGAGGTTAATGATGATGCTTATTATGCTTTTGGAAATTATGTAATTCATGCTTATTTTTAATTTACTACCAACCAACATGCTTGTCAAATTAAAACCAAAAAAAAGCCCGCTACGTATTGTGCGGGCATTCTACTTATTAAATTTTAAAGGGGAAGATACTGATATCCGTGCGGAACGCTCAAGGATTTGGGGTCTTTGCCGTCCCATGAAATTTCTCCGCGAACAACTAAGTCTGTAATAATAGGTTGCCAATAATGCTCGGCGACATTCACTCTATTAGTTATAAGGTTGACGGTGTCATCTGGGTGAATGGCAACAGGAAAACGGAAAAATACTGGACCCTTATCATATTCCTTCTTGGCTTCAGCGGACTCGGGCGTATCTTTTATAAAATGCATTGATATGCCCGTATGAGTAGTTCTGCCTTCACGATAGGCCCGAAGAACTGCTTCGTGGACATAATGACCATACATATCGGGACCACCAAAAGACGGCAAGAGTCCGGGATGTATGTTGAAAGTTGTTTTTGAGTCTAGCCCAAAAACAAATTTTAACCAGCCAGATAAGGCAATAAAGTTAAAGTCAAAATTCTTAACAGCCGCCATATAGCCCTCGGAAGTATAGGGACCGCTAAAATGCATGAAAGGTATTTTTAATAACTCTGCACGCCTTCTTACTCCGCCATTTTCGTGGTTCGAAGATAACTCCCACCACATCAGCGAGAAGAAATTCGTTTCGACTACCCTCCACAAGCTTTTGAAAACCAGAACCGCCATCAATTTTCGTTCCAGAAGCAAACACCAACAACTTGGGCTTAGACATAATTTATCCTCCTAATTATTTTAAATGTACTAATATCAGATTAATCAAAAACTGCTAAAAGTCAAACAAAAGCCGAGGGTTTAATCTCAATTTTTTATAAAATCTATTTTTTAATTAATTTCCTTTTATCAAAAAGACTATCAAGCCATTTCATTTTTTTAGGGTTGATGGATTTTATGCCTAAAATGTCCATTGCCACCATTAATACGCCGCTTGATTCTAATTCTGCCATATAGCGGTGAGTTGAAAGACACGTATAAATATATTTTTTAAGGTCTTCTCTGTCAGAAAATCCTTCGAAAAGATCTATATTTAAATCTTTACTTATTTTGCGCGCAAAATTTAAAGCATATGCCCATGCCGCTCTTTCTGATTTAGATGATAGCTTAGCAGCTTCTTTTTTATCGCCCTCTTTTTTGTCATTTCCTAAAGTTGAAAAATCTTCGTAATAATGACCTACCTCATGCAATAGGGTTAAAATGTCTTGAAGGGAGCTCACCTCTCCGACTGAAATAAAATTCTCCCCGCATTGCCATTCCCCTTGAACTTCTTTTCTGTATCCCTCTGGATCTTCCTTAAAACGAGGCGGGGCACTTTTGTCGGACTCATTTAGATTCAACCAATATTGAGGAGTCGCAAATTTAAATTCTTTCGGCACCAAATCTCCAAAATTAAAAATTTCTTTGCCATCTCTTGATATTACAAATTTCGCTTCTCCGTTATCTTCTGTTGCCTCAAAAAACTCTCCTGAAGAGAGCTGACATCTATAATTTAATTTTTCTCTTCCTTCCGCGTATTCTAAATTACTCCTTTTAAATTCAGAAATATCTAAACCTTCTTCATCGGCCCTTCTCCTTATCTGCTCTCCAAAATATTCTGCCATACATTTATTTTCCTAAACTTTTTAATGCTTGTTTTATGCGCTCTTCGGGGTCTTTACTAGAAACTCTACTTAGGGCTTCTCGTGCTTGTTGTTTTGAAAAACCGAGTTGAGTTAAAACGTCTTCTGCATCATCTTTAGAGCTCTTTTTCTGGCCAACCATTTTTATTTTTCCAGTCAATTCTAAAATTATCGTCATTGCCTTTTTAGATCCGATGCCCGGTATTCCTTCAAAAATTTTCTCGTCTTGTTTCAAAATTCTATCTTTTATTTTATCTAAAGAACCTAAGTCTGAAATATCTAAAGCTGATTTTGGACCAACTCCACGAATATCCATTAATGTCTCAAAAAATTCCAACCCCTCATAAGCCAAAAACCCATAAAGATCCAACGCTTCTTCTTTAACATTTTGGAATACAAAAACCTTGATACTTTCTCCAATTGCTGGTAAGGTTATCAAGGTCTGGCGAGATAAAAAAACCTTATAGCCAATATTGTTGACTTCTAGTATGATGAACTTATCCCGCTTTAATATAATCTTTCCATTTAAATAAGATATCATTAATACATTGTAATGCAATTTGAAGTAAAATCAAAATTTACGCCAAAGGGAGACCAGCCAAGAGCCATAAAGCAGTTGGTTGAAGGATTAAAATCTGGAGTTAAAGACCAGGTGCTTTTAGGTGTGACTGGGTCTGGAAAGACTTTCACGATGGCAAAAGTTATAGAAAAAATACAAAAACCAACCTTGGTTATTTCGCCCAATAAAACTTTAGCTGCACAACTTTACCAGGAGTTTAAAGAATTTTTTCCCAACAATGCTGTTCATTATTTTGTTTCTTATTACGACTACTATCAGCCGGAAGCTTATATCCCCCAATCTAATACATACATAGAAAAAGATGCAAAAATTAATGAAGAAATTGACCGGCTAAGGCATGCAGCGGTCCAAGATGTAACAATGAGAAAAGATGTTATCGTGGTAGCTTCTGTTTCTTGTATTTATAACATCGGTTCGCCAGAAAACTATGAAAATATTTCTCTGGAAATAAAATTAAAACAAGTAATTAAAAGAAAAGATTTTCTAATCCTTTTAAATAATTTACAGTACCAAAGAAATGACATAGATTTTAAGCCCGGCACATTTAGGGTGAGGGGTGGTACGGTTGAAATTTACATCGTTACGGGAGAGAAAATATTAAGAATTGAATTCGTAGGAGACAAAATAGAAAAAATTTCCGAAACAATCCCCGGCATTGGACAAAAATATAAATCTCTTGATAATAGCGTAAAATTATTTCCTGCGCACTTTTGGGTTACTCCGCAAGATAAAGTTAACATCGCCATAAATAATATAAGACTAGAATTAGAGCAAAGATTAAAAGAACTAAAAAAACAAAATAAATTATTGGAAGCAGAAAGATTAGAACAGAAAACAAATTACGACCTAGAGATGTTAAAAGAAACTGGTTGGTGCCACGGCATTGAAAACTATTCAAGTCATATGGAGTTTAGAAAACCCGGACAGGCGCCATTTTCTTTGGTTGATTATTTTAATTACTTTAATCCCGAGGGGCCCTTAATGTTTATTGATGAATCGCATATTTCAATTTCTCAAATTCGTGCCATGTCTGTGCAGGACAAAATAAGAAAGCAAACTTTAATTGATTTTGGATTCCGCTTGCCTTCAGCTATCGACAATAGACCACTAACCTTTGCAGAGTTTGAAAAAAGACAAAAACAGACAATTTACGTTTCAGCTACTCCAGCCAATTTTGAAAAGCAGAAAGCAGCCGAACACATCGTCCAACAGTTAATACGACCAACTGGACTTTTAGAACCATCTATAGAAATAAAAAAAACCGAGAATCAAATTAAAGACTTAATAGAAGAAATTAAAAAAGAAATCAACAAGAAGCAGCGCGTTCTGGTTGTAACTTTAACAAAAAAATTGGCCGAAGAAATTTCTGATTATCTAGTTGAAAAAGGAATAAAAACGCAATATTTACACTCTGAAATTAAAACCATGGAAAGACCTAAAATTTTAAAGAATCTTAGAGAGGGCAAATATGACGTGCTAGTAGGAATCAATCTTTTAAGAGAGGGGATAGACTTACCGGAAGTTTCATTGGTCGCAATTTTAGATGCTGACAAAGAAGGATTTCTAAGAAACGAAACCACTTTGATACAGACAATGGGCAGGGCAGCACGACACATAAATGGACGCATAATTCTGTATGCCGATAAAACAACTTTTTCAATGCACGCGGCCATTAATGAAATAAACAGAAGAAGAAAAATACAAGAAGATTATAACAAAAAAAATAACATCAAACCAACAACAATAATCTCAGATATAAGAGATTGGGGATTTTCTAAAAAAGAGGATGTTGCTGAAGAATTTTGGGTGGTTCAGGATAAAAAACTTTTAGAAAAAGAAATGAAGATAGCTGCAAAAAATTTAGACTTTGAAAGAGCGGCAGAGATTAGAGATCTAATTAAAAAATTGGCGACAAAAAAGTCCGCATAAACGGACTTTTTTAACCTTATTTATTCCCAATTTTTTTAACTTTTTCTACCGCCCGCGCCTCTTCTTCATTAAGAAGATAGACATCTTTAAGAGTCTTTAACAGATCCAATCTTTCTTTCTCATTCATATTGGGCAGTCCATCAACTAAAAAATTTTCTTGCTCACTAGATAGCTTCAAGCTTTGTATAAAAGATTTTAAATTTTCGTCTGTTAAAAGAAGATTTGCCATATTTTTATTTATTTAGTTTTACGCTTGCGTTTTTTCACCGGCACAGGATTAAGCGCTCTTTCTACAACCTTCATCATTAAAGTAAAAAATCCAACTGGAGTTTTTCTAGCTTTCAAATATTCTGCCTTTGTAATACCTGCTGTAGTATTTATATCTGCTTTTACGCCCCAGTCCCTTAAAAATCCACCCATCGCTCTTCTATCATCATCATCAAAATTATCTCCTAATTCTTCTAATCTTCCTTTTTTGAATAAAACGTCAGACATAAAATTATTTATGTCCTTTTTCTTCTCTTTTTCTTTTCCTGTTTCTTTAAATTTTTTTTCTACGACGGCTATCTGATCTTTAGTCTTCGGCTGTTTCTCCAACTGCTTTTTCATATACTCTGTAATAATTCTTTCCCTCGCCCGTTGATATACCTTCTCTATTCCACCCTCAACCACCTCTGGAGATTCTGCCAACTCTTTTATGCGCTTTTCTATCTCGGTATTTATCTCTTCTGCATAACCTGCATCCCACGTATCTTCCAACTCTTTCCTAGCTTGAGATTCAATGTCTTTATTATAAATATCGGCCACCCCCCCCATAATAAAGTCTGTTAATTTATCTTCACCACCATTTTTATTTGGTACAACAACTTTAGTATTCCAAGGCCACCCCACTCTTTTCGCCTCATGCGGCTTATATCCCTGTTTTAAAAGGCCGTAAAAAGCAGACTCATCTTCCAGCTCTTTTGAGGCCAGCATTCTTATGCCAGCATGAAACGTGTTACGATTCGCTTTTTGAAATTCTTCTTCGGTCTGACCAGGAATATGAGGTGTTTCTAATTTTTGCCCTAATTTATTTTGATATTTTTTTCTTTGCTTCTCTGGTAATTGCATAAATTCCTGATATTCCTTATCTACAATCTCTTCTCTTTTTTGATGTCTTATTTCTTTCTTTTTCGACTCCAACCACGAATCAACATACGTAGCCTTCCCGGGAAAACCGCCATCATACAATCTTTGTTCTCCAGTTTGCATTAAATCCTCATTCATGATCTTAGATGCAATTTCTTTCCTCAATAAAAACAACTCCTTAAGTTCATTTTCTTTGCTAGCGGCAAAAGTTTCGGCGCCCCTATCTCCAGCGGCAGCTTCTTCTTGCAAGGCTACTAACTCCCCTTGGCTATCTTCAAATTTTCTTTGCAAATAATTTAATAAAAGAAACGGCGTTTCTGGAGGAATTTGGTCTTTTTTTATATCAGCTCGTAATGTTCCTATTTTATCCATTTTATCTCGCAAACTTTTATATTCTGGATTATTAATTTCTACCGACGCCCCCATGCCACCCTTCTCTCGAGAAGCTAAAACCATGCTAATTTTCCATTCATCAGAAACACCAGGAGGTATGATTACCCCCTCTTTGCTCATTTCTTCTTCATTATTTTTAAACCATTCTAAAGCAAAATCTCTATAAACGCTTTCGGCGTCTCTAGCTAAAAATCCATCCGCATTTTTTATCAGACTTAGGATCAATTTTGGTTGTCTCGGCATATCTCTCGGTGAGACTTGTTACTGTTTCAGCCTCTTGTTCTTGAAAAGGGAGAGCGCCCATTTCGCTGGCCTCTAATTCTGGGCTAAGAGACGCTTCTGGTGATTTTTTTACCATAATTCTTATATCAAAATTATAAACAGATTGCCTTTTATTTTTTAATTTTACCACTGGCATAGATATAGTCAAATATATTTTGTATAAAAAAAGCCCCGAGATTTCCTCAGGACAACTTACGTGACAAATGAAAAGTGACTACGCCGGTTTCGGGCGTTATTTCAACATGCGAGAAATGCTCATGCAATAACTCGCGTTTCCATTTATTAATAGATTTAAGAACAGCTATCATTTCTGGACTTTTACCTAAACCAATTTGTGCGCCACTAAAACCGAGCTCAATGGCCCAGATAATAAATTTTGCCGTCATAACTGATGCTATTCTCTGTTTCCTAAATTCTGGAATAACATATACCAAAAAAACCTTTGCTATATTTTCTGCTCTGTCTGGATTAAATGCGATTGCGCCAATCATTTTGCGCGGGTCATCGTCGTTTATACAAATAAAACAATCGTAGTGTAACTCTTCAAGGAGATAGATAATTCTATCTCTTGGGTAGTCGGGATTATATCCAGAAAGCTTTACCATACAGTCTTCAAGAAGCTCTCGGCCTCTTTGCACCGCGCTCAAAAAAAGATATTGGAACATTTTATCTCCCTCTGTTGTGGCTGAAGTTTATTTTTCAAATAACTTTCTTTAAATTACTCTTTAAAAATATTTTGTCAATAAAAAAGGACGATGACTCGTCCCCATACTTTTAAAAATTTTACGACTCTTGAATGCTTTTTGCAATTTTACGCAGATGCAAGCCATATATTAAAATAGCAATTGCTTCCGGAAAAGCTTTCCTATATTTAAAAAATGCCACAAAGATCGTTTTCCAATAATACCAACGGTCCAGCCAGCAACCAATAATTCCTATGTACCAAATCGACCTGACGAAAGCTTTAAGGTTGATCCAATTTATTCTGTTGCTTGTTTTAGCGCAAGGTTTATACTCTGACAAAAAGGTACACATCCTTTCATAATATTTTCTCGGAGAATAAATCGTTTTAATAATTCTCTTATACCCACGCACCAAAATTTCCTGGTCCATTTTTGGTTTAAAGTTTAGTGAACACTCGGTGTTGTTGCCAGAACTAACTCCCAATATGCGGCCTTCTTTCAAAAGCCTGCCATAGAGCCTTGTTTTCGGCAAAGCCTGTAACAAGCCTACCATCGCCACGACGACGCCCGCTGACTGAATAAATTCTATCTGTGCTTTAAAAATATCTTCCGAGTCGCTGTCAAAGCCAACAATGAATCCGCCCAAAGGATGCAACCCATGTCTTTGAATTTTCTTTACAGAAGCGACCACGTCACGATTTTTATTCTGGAACTTCCCGCATTCGGCCAGTCCTGCAGAAGATGGTGTTTCAAGCCCCAAAAAAACCTGATTAAATCCTGCCCGAACCATCATTTCCATAAGACATTCGTCGTCAGAAATATTTATTGATGCCTCAGTTGAAAAAGTAAAGGGACGCCCTTTCTCTTTTTGCCAATTTATTAATTCCGGCAGCATTGCGCTGATCTTAGCCTTATTGCCGATAAAATTATCGTCTACAACTAATATCATTCCGCGAAAACCAGTTTTATAAATAGCATCGAGCTCTTCTAAAACCTTACTGGGTTGTTTAATCCGCGGGACCCTACCATTCATCACTACGATATCGCAAAATTCACAATCAAATGGACAACCTCTTGATATTTGCAAAGATAATGAAACATAATCTTTTGGGTCAATAAGATTCCATAAGGGGATTGGAGCTTTGGACACATCCGGGCGCACATCGGAAAAATATACCTTCTTCGCGCACCCTTTTTCAATATCACTCCAAAATGCTAAAAATGTTTCTTCCGCCTCTCCAACTATAAAATGATCTACTCCGTCAAAATCCTTGTAGCCAGTAGTAAAAAGTGGTCCGCCGGCAATAACCTTCACGCCCAGATGATTGCACCTTTTAATAACATCTTTTACAAATTCTTTTTGCGTGATCATGGCGCTCACTAAAACGTAATCGGAATCTAAAATGTCCTCATCTTTAAGGTCTGAAACATTCATGTCTATTAATTTCTTTTGACACGAAGATGGCAGCATTGCCGCCACCGTCAATAACCCCAATGGGGGGAAGGCTGCTTTTTTACGGACAATTTTCATTATATGCTTCCAACTCCAGAAAGTGTCTGGATATTTCGGATAAACTAAAAGAATATTCATAACTACCTCCTTTTTTGTTCAGTGAACTTATATGACAAAGTGCGATATAATACTATAACATGATGGGGGACTATTTACAAATTAAGATAATTCTGATAATATAATTCCATAAAGCATAAAGCGCAGAACATGAAACACAATAACGGATAAAGCGTTTAGGGTTCTGGTTCTGAGTTCTAAAAAAATGGCAATAACAAAATCCGCTAAAAAAGCTATTAGACAATCAGCAAAAAGAAATACACAAAACGTTGTCTATAAAAATAAAATAAAAAGTCTCGTAAAAGAGGCCAAATCTTTAATTTTAAAGAAAAAATTAGCAGAAGCAAAAAAACTGCTTCCTGAAATATATAAAGCGCTGGATAAAGCTGCCAAGGTTGGCGTAATCAAGAAAAATAATGCCTCCAGAAGGAAATCAAGATTAACAAAATTTATAGATAAAAAAAACTAGGCCAAGCCTAGTTTTTTATTTCATTTTTATACTTTTATATTTCCGATAATAATAAGTCTATAGCTGTCTCTGCTTCAATTTTACCCGTTTTAATATCTGAATCTACTTGAAATATTTTCTTGTAGATTTTTTTTAATTCTGGCAGTGAGAATTGGTTACACAAATAATAACTTTTCTGAACCACGAAAGGGTGTAAGCCAGATTTTTTCGCTATCGCTCCGTAAGGCTGCGTACCCTGCAATTCTTTTATAATTAAAAGATTCCTAAATTGATAGGCAATCATTGAAAGCAAGTAAAGAGCATTATCGCCGCCATCAAGATGTTTATGCAATAAAGACAGCGCTAGTTTTTTATTTTTTGACGCCAAAGCATCAATAGTTTTAAAAATATCATTTTCAATATTTGGTTTCACCAATAACTCAACATCTTCCCGCCTTACAATAAATCCCTTTCTATAATTTGATAGTTTATTTATTTCGTTTGTCATTTTCCATAAATCATTTTTCACAAAACTAATTAACAAATCTAGGGCGTCAGGATTTATTTTAGTCTGCATTTTTTCAAATTCGCCCGATACCCACTTTTTTAAATTAATCGGTGTTAAATATTCAAATTCTTGGCACTTCGCATTTTTTTGCAAAGCCTTAAAAAATTTCGTCCTTTGGTCTGGCATTTTATCTTCAAAAATAACAATGATGTCTTTTGAATCCTCTAATTTTTTTATATTTTTTATAAAATCTTCCTGAAACTTAACGTCATTAAAAACATTTTTTAAAACTATCAGTTTCTTCTCTGAAAACATTGAGTTAGTTGTAAAATTATTATAAAAATCTTTAAAATCTTTCTCATCAATATCTATATAAACCAAACTTAGTCCAGATTTATTAATTTTTTTATAACTGAAAACTATCTCTTCTAGCTTTATTTTTGTTCTATAAGAATCTTCTCCGAAGATAAAATAAATCATATTTTAATTTTATTTCTGACAATTGGGGCAAAAAAAGGCGCTCCTGCCTCCAAACTTTACTCTTCTTATTTTTTCCCCGCAACGGCTACATTTCAAACCCTCTCTTTTGTATACCCTCCTTTCATCATCAAAATCTCCTTTAGTCCCGTCTGGTTTCCTATAATCCGAAAAGCTTTCTCCGCCCAATTTAACTCCAAGCGTTAAAACTTTTTTTGTAGCTTCGTATATTAATTTTAACTCTTTGTTGTTTAAATTTATCGTGCTTTTTTCTGGATATACTTTGGCCTGCCATAAAATTTCTGAAGAATAAATATTCCCAATTCCCGCGATTATTTCCGGAACCATTAAAACTTGTTTTATTTTCCCTTTTTTATTTTTTAAAACCTCTTTAAATTTTTCTAAGGTAAAACTTTTGTCCAAAGGTTCTGGGCCTAAATTTTTGAATTCTTTTGAATTTAATAAATCATCTGTTTTCCACAATTCAATTTTAGCAAATTTTCTCGCGTCTGAAAGCGCTATCATTTCTCCGTTATTAAGAAAAAAAATTATGTGAAGAAATCTATTATATGGATCGTTAAGGGGCCCTTTCTCTTTTGGCTTCCAGCCGTTGCCTATTTTTTCCCAGATTCCGACCAACAAATGGCCCGTCATTTTCTGGTGCACTAAAAGAGAGTAGCCTCCAGATAAATCAAAAATTATATTTTTCGCTCGCCTCCATATTCTTATTATTTTTTTATTTTTTATCTGTTTTTTAAACTGACTAAAATCTTTCGGTTTTTTTACTGTTTTCTCCCAATCAGACCAAACATTAATAAAGGTCCTCTTCAGGACCTTTTCATTTAGACCATCAACGGTGGTTTGTACTTCGGGTAATTCTGGCATATTTAAATATTATCATCTAAGACGGCAACCTCTCCTTCGGGCGCCTTCTTAGATGTTTTATATTTATCAACTTTTTGCTTAAAATCATTCAACTCTTTCCTAAGCTGGGCCGTTTCAACTCCTTTATTTTTTACATCTTCCTGTAACTTATTAGATTCTTGAATAAGCCTTTCTAATTCTATGGTCCTATTTTTTACTTTTTGCTCTAACGCATTTATTGTTTCCTCTAAATCTTTAGTTTTAGCTTTCACTTTTATGCCGACAGATTTTTCAGCATTTTCTTCCTGCAAATGGCTGGCCTCAAGCTCCTCTGCTATTTTATTAAAAACCTTCGCTAGCTCCGATAATTCGTCCTTAGTTTCTAAATAAACCCTACTAGTAAGATCTCCCTTGCTTAATTCTGTCGCTTTGTCTAATAATTTCTTGATCGGAGAAGAAAGATTCTGTCCAATCGCAAGGCCGAAAAAAAACACATATATTATAAGAAATAAAATTATAATATAAAAACTAGGCTCTTCTTGGGCATATCCAAGCGAGACAAAAACCGCTATAGCAAAAATACCAGTTAAAATTATTGGAATTGCAATTTTTGTTGTGACTTTTGCCATATATTTTCTAATTATTAATTAATGATGATATCCTATTTATTAATGAAATAAATTCTAACTTCTTAAATATTCCTTCAACTTGGTCTTTATTAAAATTACCAAATTTACAGTCATCAATTTTAAAATCTATATCAACGTTTTTTTTCATCTGAGCTAGCTCGCGAGACATTAAGGCAGATTCTTTATTTTGTTTTAGCGTCTCTTTTACCTTTGGCTTTAGGACTGCTGTATCTGTTGAGAGCTCTTCATAGAGATTTTTAATACTTCCATATTTTTGTATTATTTCTGCCGCTGTTTTTTTACCGATACCTTCAACCCCAGGTATGTTATCAGATGGATCTCCAGTTAAGGCTTTAAAGTCTACCATTTGCGAAGGCTCAACCCCAAATCTTTCTCTTACTTTATTTATATCATAAATAATAGTATCTTTTATGCCCTTTCCTAATGTATAAACTTTTATATTTTCATTTATTAATTGTGTATTATCTAGGTCTCCAGAAACAATATAAATTTCCATATCGCCTCCGACCAAGTTGCAAATAGTAGCTATTAAATCATCTGCTTCAACGCCCTCCCTTGCAAATACTGGAATTTTAAAAGCTTCTAAAACCTCTTTAGTGATTGGTATTTGAGAAATAATTCCTGATGGCGTTACGGGCCTTTGAGCCTTATAATCTTTAAACATCTCATGTCTGAATGTCGGCATCTTTGTGTCAAAACAAGCAACGATATAACCAGGTTTCAAATCGGTTATCGCTTTAAATAAAGTTAACAAATAACCATAAACAGCCCCCGTCTCCTGGCCAGATTTTGTCATGAGGGGCGGCAATGCGTGGAAAGATCTGTGCAACAGCGCATTCGAATCAATAATAATCAGTCGTTTTTCCATAATTTATTGTATCATATTTTAAAACTTATTTCTCTTTTGTTTTTATCAACAAATTTAAAATCTATTTTAATTGTATTTTTAGGTAATATTTTTTTAATTCTTTCTGGCCACTCAATTGCTACAATGTTCTTAGGGTCGTAAATTATTTCTTTAAAAGACAGATCTAAAATATCTTTATCGGTTTTTAATCTGTAGCAATCTATATGATAAAAATCTGTAAATTTTATTTTTGTTTGGAGTTTGGGTTTTGGAGTTTGGGTTTTTGTGATTTTGAAATGTTTCGAAATCACAAATGTTGGACTCAATATTTTATCCTTAACTCCTAGACCCCTCGCAAATCCCTGTAAAAATGTTGTTTTCCCTCCTCCTAAATTTCCGCGTAAACCTAAAACAACGGCCCTATTTTGTAATCCTAATTTTAAAATATCTTTGGCCACATTCTCGCCAAGTTTTTGTGTCTGCTTGTGACTCTTTGTTGTGTATATCTTTTTCACTTGACCCCGTTAGAAGTTTTGATAAAAATATTTTGCTAAAAAATATTTTTACTTATCTTCTAATTTTTATTTTCCCGTTGAAAGTTATTCACCATTAAAACTTCTAACGGGGTTGATTTATTCTTTGAATTCGTTTAGGGTATTTTAATATAGAAATAATTAAAATTATCTATATATTTACTCTCGGTCGCCCCGCTTAGCGGGACCCCCTTCTTTATAATCATGGAAAACATCGTAGAAACTAAACAGATAATAGTTGAGGCTAAAAATATTTACCTTATAACCTCAGAAGAACCGGAGGCAATTACTTCTACGTTAGCTCTTTTTTATACTTTAAAAGATTTAGGTAAAAATGTAAACTTAATTATAGACTCTCTGCCCGAAAATCTCAGATTTTTAGCTCCATCTTTGGATTTTATTTCTTATCCTAAAAATTTTGTCGTTTCAATACCGAATAATATTGCGAAGATATCACAAATACACTACGAGAAAAACGACGAAGCTCTTAAAATACACCTGACATTAGAAGGCGGCAATATAAAAAAAGATAATATTTCTTTTTATTTTGCAGAAGCAAAACCAGACCTTGTCATCACTATTGGCATAAAAAATTACCAAAAAGAACTTTCTAATAAATTAGACTCTTTGGGATTTTTATTAGATTCACCGGTTGTGAATATAGATAATAGCCAAGACAACCAAAAATTTGGTAAAATTAATATAGTCGACAAGGGGCCTCTTTCTCAAGTAGTTGGCACGCTGGCAGAAAATTTAAGCAAAGAATCGGCGAACTGTCTTTTGGCGGCATTAGTCATATATACTAATAATTTTAAAAATGGGTTGACGGCAGAAGTTTTTCAAACCGCCTCAGACTTAATGAAAAAAGGGGCCAGCCTAGATGAGATATTAAATAATATTAAAATAACTTAATTAATAAATGGAAGAATCAAAAAGACTATTGGGCTCTGTAACAATTTCAGAAAAAATTATTGATGAGGTTAAGACCCAGGTAAAAGACATTGGCGGATTTAAAAAAAAAATCGAAGAATATCTTGTTCAGAATGTAACAGATCTTTTAGATGTTATTTTATACGGAGCTATAGTTCTTGATGCTTCTGACATACACGTTGAACCGCAAGAAGAAGAGGCACGCCTTAGAATAAGACTAGATGGTATACTGCAAGATGTTATTTTTTTTGACCATAATGCATATCATCATTTACTGAGTCGCTTAAAACTTCTTTCCAAATTAAAATTAAATATTACTGATAAGCCTCAAGACGGAAGATTTTCAATTGAAGTTGATGAATTAGTTATTGAAATAAGAACATCTAGTTTACCAGCAGAATATGGAGAGTCTGTTGTTATGAGAATTTTAAATCCAAAAAGCTTAATCTCTTTAGATGATTTGGGTCTAAGAGACGATCTTTACAAAACCTTCCAAAAAGAAATTGACAAACCAAACGGCATGATAATTGTTACTGGTCCTACGGGCGCCGGAAAAACAACAACGCTTTACGCATTTTTAAAAAAAATACAGAATTCAGAAATCAAAATTATAACAATTGAAGACCCAATTGAATATCATTTAAATGGAGTTTCACAGACGCAGGTAGCTCCCGAGAAAGGTTATGATTTTTCTGACGGACTAAGATCAATTGTCAGACAAGACCCAGATGTTATTCTAGTCGGAGAAATTAGAGATTTAGAAACCGCAAAAATAGCGCTGCAGGCAGCTTTAACTGGACACTTGGTTTTATCTACCCTGCACACTAACGACGCAGCAGGAACGATTCCTAGGCTCGTAGACCTTGGCGTAGACTCCTCTTCTATAGCTTCTGGTTTAAAAATGGCTGTTGCCCAAAGACTCGTCAGAAAAGTATGCAAAAAATGCTCAACCCTAGTAGAGCCGAGTACAGACAACTTAACAGACATTAAAAAGGGTTTAAGATCATTACCTAAAAACATAAAAATTCCCGACCTGACCAAACTAAAAGTTGCTAAAGTAAAAGAGGGCGGGTGTGAGGCTTGTAATTTTACAGGATACAAAGGAAGGCAAGGATTATTTGAAGCATTTTTGGTAGATTCAGAAATGGAAAAGTTTATTCTGACCAACCCCCCAGTCTCTTCAATAAGAGAATTGGCTATTAAAAAAGGGATGATAACGATGTATCAGTCTGGATTAATCGACGTTGTAAACGCGACGACAACAATGGAAGAAATAATGAGAGTCGTAGAGGCGGATGAAGAGAAAACCCCAGCCGAAGAAACTGTAAAATAAATAGAACCACTAAACGAATATAAAATTATGAAAAAAGAACCGGGCGATAACAAAACAGAAAACGAAAGCCCCGAAGAAAAAATAGAAAAAGAAGAAACAGCAATATATTATTTAGACGCCTTCGTTAATGCGTTAGCGGACGCTGAAAGCGGCGAAAAAGATAATGGAATTATAGACTTAGACGAATCATCTAATTGTTGCTCAGATGATTCCCCTATGCCAAGTAAAGGAGATTATTTAAAAGCTACGATAACTTCTTTAATGGCCTATATTGGATATCTCAACCCAAAACTAAGGAGCACGGCCGATACTTTAATCATGCGAGCTGAAATATATCTTGCAGATTACGAAGGGAAAAGAAAAAATATTGAGGAAATTGAATAAAAAATAATTTGTAAATAAAAAGCGGCTCTAGAGTTGGAGGTAGTCTTATGTCTGGGACATAAATAAAGATTTATCTGAGGAATAATCGAGCCGGAGCAAGATTATCCGAAGCTGAGATAAATCCAAATAATTACCTCCAACTCTAGAGCCGCTTATGATATTTAACACAAAAAGATTGGTATCCTAGCGCACGTTTTCAATATTTTTAATTGTATCATCTTTTAATACATATGTCAAGTGTCTTACCTGAAAAACTAAACAAGGAGGACGAAGTATTGGACTCGGCTTTAAGGCCGAGTTCTTGGAGTGAATATGTCGGGCAAGACAAAATTAAGGAAAACATACGCATAATTATAACGGCCGCAAAGCAAAGGGGCCATACCCCCGATCATTTATTGTTTTATGGGAATTCTGGATTGGGCAAAACTACCCTAGCGCTTTTAATCGCCAAAGAAATGGGCAAAACAATAAGGTCTACTTCTGGCCCAGCTTTAGAAAGAGCAGGAGACCTGGCCGCAATTTTAACAAATTTATCTGAAGGAGATGTTTTATTTTTAGACGAAATACACAGAATAAATAAAACCATAGAAGAATATTTATATCCCGCAATGGAAGACTACAAGTTAAATTTAGTTTTAGGCAAAGGGCCGATGGCGCGCACGATGGAATTAAAATTACCAAAATTTACATTAATTGGGGCAACAACAAGACCTGGCTTATTATCGGCGCCCTTAAGAAATCGCTTTGGTGCCACTTTTCAGCTTAACTTTTATAACTTAGAAGATATTAAAAAAATAATTGAAAGATCTGGGCGTCTTTTAAAAATAAAATTAGAACCCGAGGCGGTAGAAGTAATAGCCAAGCGTTCTAGGTTTACTCCAAGGGTAGCAAACCGGCTTTTAAAAAGAGTCAGAGATTTTGCACAAGTAAAGGGCCTAGAGATTATCACAAAAGAAATTTCAGAACATGCTCTGGATTCGCTAGAAGTAGATCTAATGGGGCTTGAGCCAAGCGATAGAAATATATTGCATGCTTTAATTGAAAAATTTAATGGCGGACCGGTTGGGTTACAATCTTTGTCGGCAGCTGCCATGGAGGAAGAAGAAACAATATTAGATGTTTATGAACCATATTTAATGCAATGTGGACTCATCGAAAAGAACCCCAAAAGGAAGAGTGGCAACTAATTTAGCCTACGAACACTTGGGAATAAAAAATAAAAATCAAAGCAAATTAATTTAAATATTAAATCGCCAAAAGGGCGATTTTTTTGTTGCATTTTTTGAAAATAAAAAAGCCCCGTCCGAAAACAAGGGCCTGTTTTAAATGTGTAAATTTTAAGAAGCGGTCGGTCGCGCAGAATCGTGTGGCTCTGGAAAAGATATTCTACGATGACCCTGTATGCGTCGGCCGGACGGCAGTTCTATTCCAAGAGCCTTAATATGGTCAACAAATGTAGCGCGCTTAATGCCTAAAGTCCTAGCCGTGTTAGTTACGTGCCAACCATTTTCCCCTAAAGCTTTTTCATAAATCTCCCTTTGGGATGTTATTTTATCGACCACGGTTTTTCTCTCTTCGTTTATAAATATGGGCGCCCTCTCTGGCAGGCCCAATAGTTTTTCCAATTCTTCTTGGGTTAAGCACCTTGCATCGGCATCCATATTTAATTCTAGGTGCTCTGGCATTAACTCCAAAATATTGTCTCCGCACAATGCCACAACTCTAGTTATAATCGTTATTAATTCTCTAACATTCCCAGACCAATGATAATTTATTAGATCTCTCCATGCCTCTTTCGAAATCTTAAAAAGACTTTTCTTAAATTCCAAACAAATTTCTCGAAGATGTACTGACCCCCGTATGTAGACAAAAGGTTGAAACCTAATGTAATATGGGGAAAACACAAAAAACACATGAAAAAAGGATACAAAATATCACAGGAAGTAAAAGATCAAATATTAAAACGAGTCAAAGAAGACGGAGTCACGGTGATCCAGGCAGCCCAGGAACACGGAGTCCATGAGTCAACAATTTATGGCTGGCTAGGCAAGGGAGCCGAATCTGGCTCCACAGCAGAACTGCTTAAACTTAAGCGTGAAAAGAAAATGCTACTGGAACTAGTGGGAGAAATGACGCTGAAGTTATCCGAATCCCAAAAAAAGAGTTGATTGAAAAACAGGAAGAGAAAGAAAACAAGAGCTTAATGGCAAAAGCTCTCGGAGTTTCAAGATCAGCGATTTACTACCGATCAAAGAAATTAGCCAAAGATTGGGAATTAAAAATCAAAATTGAAAAAGTATTAACTGATGATCCGAGTTATGGATACAGAAGGGTGGCTGACGCATTGCACATAAACAAGAAAAAGATACAAAGGGTAATGAAATTATTTGGCATGAAAGCCTACCGAAGGAGAGGCAGAAAACCAAGGAAAAAAGGTGTTGCAAACACATTTTTTCCAAATCTGCTGAAAATGAATTTCCCGCAATATCCGAATCACATCTGGGTTTCAGATTTCACCTACATACCGTTCCAAAACAAATTTGTTTATCTGGCTACGGTCATGGATTTGTTCACAAGAGAGGTTGTTGGCTGGTCAGTTCTTACCAATCATTCCGTGCAATTGACGCTGCAATCACTGTTTACTGCATTAACTTATCATTCCAGGCCTGAAATATTTCATTCGGATAACGGACGCGAATACGGGGCAAAATTGTTTATCCGGGCATTAACCGAATTCGGCATAAACATATCCCGCTCAAACAAAAAATCTCCGTGGGAAAACGGATACCAAGAAAGTTTTTACTCCCAATTCAAAGTTGACTTAGGAGATCCAAACAGATTCAAAACATTGGGGGAGCTGGTTTACGAAATACACCACCTTATCTGGAAATACAATCACACGAGAATTCACTCCGCCTTACGCATGCCGCCGGTGTTGTTCGCTAAACGATGCCAAAACGTTCAAAAACATTTAGAGAAAGTGTCTTAAAAACGGGGGTCAGCCCAAAGATAATATCGCATAAGGGCAACAATATCTTCCCTTCGCTCACGCAATGGGAATATGTGAAGCCGAAAAACTTGTAGACGATAAAAAAGATCTTCTAGAAATATTTTCTCTTCAACTAATTTTTCGAGCGGACGGTTAGAGGCACATATTATTCTAAAATTTGATACCACCTCCTTTGTACCACCGACCCGACGGAATACGTGAGGCCCAAAACCATCCACCGCCCTAAGTAATTTTGCCTGAAAGGGGCGGCTCATCTCCGCAATTTCATCAAAGAAAATTGTCCCGCCATCAGCAAGCTCCAAAAGTCCGGCTTTTTGCCACCTGGCACCCGTAAAAGACCCTTTTTCATGCCCAAATAATTCACTTTCAATCAAGTCCTCCGCGATTCCTGCGACGTTTATAGGCACAAATGGACCATCTTTTCTTTCGCTAGATTCGTGTATTAATTTTGCCAATTCTTCTTTGCCCGTTCCGGTTTCGCCTGTTATAAGAACCGGCCGATTAAATCTTGCGTAAATTACGGCGCGCTGGACCAAATCAACCATTTTTTGATTTGCGATAACCATTTGACACTGCGTTAGTTCAGTATTTCTTTCCATAATTCCTCCTTCTTCTAATTTGTTTTAAAAGTGCGGATTAATATATTAAGAATACATTAATCATAAAACAATACTAACACTCATAATTAAAAAGTCAATCTAATTTAACGTTCCCCTTTTTTCCATTTAACTGCTTTTAAAAATGGCGAATAAATATCTTCATCTATATTTATCTTTAACGGATCTTTTTTGTCAATGTCTATTATTTTAAATTCGATATCACCAGCATCTTCTATAACGGCTATTGGTGTTTGCTCTGCCCCTTCGCCCATCACATAGACCGCAGCAGCCGACAAAGAATCGATTATATTTGTTTGAGACATTTTTAGCTCTCTACCAAAAATATCTTTTTGCCCGCGATAATCTTTTAATGGACAAAATCCATAATATGCCAACCCAATCCCCATAATTCCTGTCCGCAGGGGAGTGGTATGGCTATCAGATATTATGACTCCAAAGTTTTTTAATTTATATTCTTGTTTTATAAAATCGTAAATTTCTTTTGCCGCTTGAAATGGTTTTTCGGGCCACAAAATATAATACTCATTAGCATTGCTTTCATCTATGCCAGCTGTTGGAATTAAAATATTTTCTTTGATAGTTAGCATCACATCATAGTCTGGCGATACCTTTTTTCTATCAATATAAAAATCTGCTTCTTTTTTTATCAACTCATCTTTATTCGGTTGGTCGGTTATTTTTATGCACTTGCCCTGCCAGATAGAAACAACCTTTGAGGTGACAACAATTATAGATTCTTCTTTTAAATTAAAAAGGCTTTCTTTAATTACAGAAAGCAGATCATCTTTTGGAGGAATTAATGGTCTGGTCTTAATTGCTTTTACAATCATTAATTAAGCAAATTGTTTAAAAAATTTTGCGGAGATAAAATAATTCTGATTTACCAACGGTTTTAAAAAATAAACCGGTTTTAAATTGGTCAGCCTGTCTAAAACAATATTAAAAACGATGCAGCTGGTCCAAATACCAACCGTAAAAATTCCTCTCTCAATAAAAACAACCGGGATTAAAGCCATCCAGATTGCCGGAGTTAATCCAAACATATAAAGAAAAATAATAGATCCCACCGCATGAGCTGTAAATGTGGCTCCGAGGCTATTAAAAATTAGCCTCTTTTTTAAAAAGGTTGCGAAAAGCGGAATTAACCAAATTAATGGATAAATCCATGCCTGCCTGCCAATAGGATTTAACCAAAATAAAACAATACAAATTGGAAAAACAATTGCTGTTATTTTTTGCTTTAACCCAAAATAAGTCGCCGCCATTATCGGCGGTAAAAACAAGGCCACTGCTAAAAGATTTAAAGACTTGTGGAAAATAATTAGATTTAATAGACTAACGGCCAAAGCAGATGTGGCGCCCAATACTGGCCCTAAAAACATTCCTCCAATTGGCCCCAAAAATTCAAACAGGGTGAAATTTTGGCTTGAGCCTATTATGTGATCTATAGAAACCCTAAAGGCTAGAAGGCCTAAAATAGTGAAAATTATTGAAAATAAAATTTTTTGGTTCATTTTTTTATTTAATGACGCTTTACGTTTGTATTTCTTTTATACTATATCCGCAATAAAATACAACACCCTTTGGTTGGATCTATTTTAATAGCTTTTAATTATTTTTTAAAAGAAATATAATTAATAAATATCTCTATTCTAAAATATGAAAAAGGTTTTATTCTTATTTTGCGTATTGTTTTTTTCCTGCCCGGTTTTTATTTTAGCCGAACAAATAGACATTAACTCTGCAAACTTGTCGCAACTCGACGAAATTGTGCATATCGGTCCAAAAACAGCGCAAAAGATTATCGACTCAAGACCGTTTTCTTCAGTCGGAGATTTAAGTAGGGTAAAGGGCATCGGTAATGGAAAGTATTTGCAGGATATAATAAATCAAGGATGGGCATGTGTTAATTGTCAGACAACCACAACACAAACAGTGGATACAAACCAAACAACCAATCCAACGCCAACAACCGTAGATACAAACCAAACATCCGAGATAGAAAGCCCAGCTCCTGCAGTAGCAATAACATACCCAAGTGGTGTGTACATAAATGAAATTCTCCCTAATCCAGAAGGAGCCGACAGTGACGATGAATGGGTCGTACCTACAATACAACAAACAGCTTTAGCATATTTGTAACTACATACCTGGCGGAAGGAAATAAAGGTAAAAGGATTATGGCGGAGGTATAATTAAAACAGAAAAGGCCCGTAAGGGTCTTTTCGTTGGGCTGGCATTTATTAAATTGTACTAACTACTGCAACTTCCAGCCCTTAGTCTATTATACCAAAATTACGATGATATTTGGCAGACACCCTTCAGCTTTCTTAACTTAACAAAGCCGTATGTGGTGAAAACAGCTAAAATAATTATGATTATGGCAGGGACAGAATACTGCCAGAATCCGGTAAGCCGTGTTATGGCAAGGTTATAGAAGCCGTGCAACACAATTGCTATTAAAAACCCTGTAAATAAAAGTTTCGTTTTGTTTTTAATCGAACAAAAAGATAAGGCTATAAAGTATCCTATGGTTCCAGATGTTAGTGTGTGCAAAAATACCGCTCCTACAAATCTCAGCAGAGCAAACCTAATCGCTGCTCCGATAGCATATGGCTGACTCGCAGCAAAAAAAAGTATTATATTTTCCAAAAAAGCAAACCCTAAAGCAGAAACCACCATATAAAGCATGACATCAAGCGGCTCATCAAACACAGGATCGTTATAAATAAAAATTCTTACAACGAGCCATTTAACAAATTCTTCAACTAAAGCAATCAAAAGGAATGATTCCAAAACCGCAAACAAAAGTGATGTTCCTGTAAAAAACTTCAAAACAACCATTTCAAAAAGAGCAGCCAAACAAGCTGCCACCATTCCGAGAATGAAAATTTTTAAAATCATTTTCTTCGGCTCAGGGTGCGCATCCTTTTTGAAATAAAAGAAAAGCCAGATCAAAACCGGAGTCAACGCAAAAATCAAATATATTAAATAAAGATATAAATAGTTAATCATATTTTTTAATTATATTACAATTTTTAATGATTTGGAAACTAAAAAGCCCCGCATTTTATTGCAGAGCTTTTTATTTTCAAAAAATCTTGAGATTATTTATTCTTTTTTCTCTTGCTAATCATCAACCACACTCCTCCAATTATTATAATTAACAACAAGACAATAACAATTACCACTGTAGTATTTATGGGCGATCTGGTTGCAAGAGAAGCTTGCAATCCGGCTGCTGCTCCTTGGCCTGTTGGAATATTATTAACTGGTGCTGCTTGCTGCTCTGGGGTAGTAACCTTGTTGGGACTGGCTGAGTTGTTTGTATTGTCGGTTGCGCTACTTGTGTTGTGGCTGTTGTGTTGGTTGAGCTGTTGTAGCCAATATGTTATATGAACCGCCTTCCCACACAGACGCGACATTACTTGCAGTATTGCCGCTAACTCCTACAGCCTTTAACCCTGTAAAATACAAATATGCTTGACCAACTTGATTACCTTTAATAGACATTGAAAACAAATCTTGAGAAGCTGTTGTGCATTTTGGGATAGCTATAACAAAGCTTGGGTTAGCACAAGTCGGAGGTGTCGTAGCTATAATGCCGCTTGTCGCTACGTTAATGCTTTGACAAGCCAATCCATTAAAATTTACAGCACCCATTACGACACAAACACTATTGCCGAATGGATTCAAATTAACTGAAACATTAAATGGTGTACCAACAGCGCTATTAAGAGTTGCTGGTGATGTAGATAATATTGAAGGTATCTGCCAAAACCATTTGGCTTACTCCCAATACTCCTACAATGGTTAATAATGCTAATAAGATTATTTTTTTCATAGTAGTTTTTATTTATATTTTTATTTGCCCCAATTAGCCATTAATATAGCCAAGTCATATTCGTTGACTGTGCCATCATGGTTTAAATCAGCAGAAAGATTAGTTCCTGTCTGTCCCCATTGCGACATTAATATTGCTAAATCATATTCATCAACTGTTCCGTTGCCAGTTATATCACCGGGAATAGATGAAACTGTGGGCGGTATCATCATTGCGCCACCGCCTCCTCCATATTGAGCGTAAGTAGTTAATGGGACGACCACTGCAAACAACGCCACAATTAATGTAGCGGAAACTAAAATAATTTTATTCATATTGGTTTTCATTAATTATTAATGAATTATTAATAAATATTAATCAGTATATCATTAAACATGATAATTTGTCAATAGCCAAAAACAAAAATAGCTACCTATATAAATACTATAACGCCAAACATAAAAATTAACAATAAGACATATACACCCGTGGTTTTTAACATCCATAAATTAATAGAAGAATTATCAGACTTAGATTGATTGTTCTCAAGTAGAATTTGTTCTTTTTGCCTTCTTGCCATGGCTGCATACATCTGCCATAAGATAATTCCGGAAGGGCTATGTTATAAAACAACCAGAATTGAACAGACCAGTAATTGTAATTAAATAAATGTATTAATCCTCCCCGGAAGAAAAGGCTATCAGTGCTATATAAACAAAAATATATATACAAATAATAATAACAGTGTTTCGGAAAGCTTTTGAAACGGTGGACTGCTTCGCGCCAGTAGCTATCCATCCAACCGATTGCCCAAATAAGGTGGAAAGAACGGCATGGCTGTAGGCGTATATCCTAGCAAAAGATGCGTATATGGCCCCCACATGGAATCTTGGTGTTGAAAAAGATACCATAAACATTATTGAAAAAAGTAGATATGGATAAAATGCCAGCCCGGAATAAAAGGATATATATTGGTTGTAGTAAAAAAGCGTATAGAAAAGTTGAAAGGAAAAAATGATTGAAAGCGGATACCAGATATAGAAAAGGAAGCCAGTGAAATAAGAAAGTTTTGTCTGCCAGGATACCGGTAATTCCAAAAATTCTTATCCAACATTAACTGGATATTTCCAGCGCACCATCTGTGTCCGCTGGTGAAAATAGGTATATATATCATCGGGACACAATCCAACCGTCAAGATAATAGGAATGTACTTTACTATGTATCCCTTGCTTTGAAGGGCAAAACCAGTCCTCTGATCTTCACTGTGTCCGACTTGCACATAACCACCAATATCTTTTAAAGCGGCACGCCTATAAACAGCACAAGTCCCGCAACAAACAGTGGCGTTGAATCTATCTCTTACAACTTCTATAAATCTATAAAAACACTCCTGTACATAAGATGAACCATATGCCAAGCGAGAATGCTTATTCGCTTCTTCTGAAGTCTCAAAATATTGCGGAGATTGCACTATTCCTATTTTAGGATTAGACATATATGGCAGAAGGTCATGCAAAAAATCTGGATGGGGCGCAAAGTCGGCATCAAAAATAGCAATAACATCTCCGTTTGTTCTTTCATATCCATATTTAAGATTGCCCGCTTTTTTCACTTCACCCTTATTCGGCCTCTCAAAATAATTAAATCCGTATTTTTCAGCCATCAATCTATGTTCTTCTTGCCCTTCTTTAGAATCATCTAACACGTATACTTTGAAGTTTTTATAATTGAGCCGAGATACGTTTTCCCATGTGTGTATTAGAATCTCTCTGATCTTCACCGCATATCGGCAAAAAAACATTGACAGATGGATAATTATTATTGATGGTTGACCAAAATTGACTAACAAGCGGGAAATGTTTTTTAAGATCGAACCTGCGATAAAAAAGGTTCAGTCCGAAACTTAAAAATAGATAAACAGTAAAAATTATAATGAATGGATATATAACCCAAAAGTAGAATGAATTATACATTGCAGCAATTGTATATTCATATAACACTAAAGACCAAACACAAATACCGATGGCGTATGTCGCCCTCACCAACCAAGTCGGAGTTTTATCAATATAAAGATATTTATTTATTTTATTTGGATCCATCATATAATTATTTTATACTGCAATAAAGAAAGTCCAATCTATTGAACAGGACAATATTTTGTTGCAGATGCTCCATATGTATAATCTAGTGTTTGAGGATTTTTACAGGAAAGTTTATTCGTCTCATTGAACTTAATACCGGCCTCTTTAAAACGGATATAATTGGAATAAAAGCTAGGAGCATAAACATCGTAAGTTAATCCACTATCGTGCAACAGTGAAGCTGTTGGCGGGCTTGCTGGGTTTCGTTCATGTTAGTGACAGCGAAAATATACAAAAAATTTATTGTATTTATTGCTAAAAGTACAGCAAATAGAAATATTGCAATCCGCAACCATAAAATTTTTCTAGCGCCATTAATCATAATCAAACTTATAAGTGTAATAAAAGGAATAAAGGTTATTAGGGGCGTATACCTCAAAACGTTGGGGGTCGGTAAAGCAAGAGCGGCAAAGATTATAAGCACGCTGGATATAATGGCAGACCAGATCACCCCGTCATTAAGCAATGATGGGACAAAAATAAATACTAAAAGCAAAAGGATAATACTAATAGTAAAAAGACCACTAAAAAGTAATCCACACGTAGCAACCCTTATAGACGGCTGGCTTGTAGACATACTTGGAATCTCTCCACGACTTATAGTAAAAGGTATTTTTAATACAGCAACATTATGAGAATTTGAATATTCGGATGGAGTTTGTGTTTGTGAATATATTCCGTAAAAAAGTAGCTCTGGACTATTGGCGTTATAAAGATTAAGTGGAACATTTTGTATTTTAACCTGTTCTTTCGCCCAAGAAAAATTAGCAGGAAAAATAGGAGACCCATATCTAAAAAAATTTACAACAAATGGGTTAGATAAAATAAATATTGATAAAAATATTCCTAATAGTAATATTTCTACTTATTTTTTTGAAAATTTCTGGCGAAAGAAAACATATTTAATAATTATTATTAAACAAACAACGGCTAAAATAAGTCCGAGGTATGCATTACTGAATTTTGTTCCTATAAGAAAAATCCAAGAACATATAAACAATAATAAGGGTGTGGTTTTTTCTTTACTAATAATCAAGCTTATTAATGCGACTATTGCTACTATAGAAATTTCGTAACCAAAACCATCCGACATAAAGGAGAAAAATTGTTGGATAAAGTGTGGCTCTAAAACGGAAAACAGTGCTATAAATGATGCCCAAAACTTTGAAATTTTAAGCCTAAGAAGCAGATAAAAAAGAAATACAAAAGCGATTAAGGCCGACAGCAAGTTGGTAATAACTGCAGAATTAACATGGCCCGTGGTTTTGTAAATAGAAGATTGTATCATCCAAAGAGTCTTTGGGTAACCTATGGCAAATGGTAATCCAAATTCCCCACCCAATCCATACAAACCGACGGGGGCTGGTATCTTTAGCTGAGAACCTCTAATCGGGTTCCACCCATTGGCCATTGAGATCACGGCCGTTTGTTGATAGTCTTGCCCATCGACTGTAAAATCATATGTGTGAGCAAACAAAAGGAATCCTAAAAATAAAACCGTTGGTATTATAATTATCGCGGTAATAATGCCTATTAATTTTATTTTCTTATGTAGCTTGAGGTTTAATAATAATAGACCTAATAAATATAATATATATGCGACCGGTAAAATGAATCCATTGATTGTAACGCCCATAAAAAATCCTACATTCAGAATAAAAACCAAAAAAATACCGAAAAATAAAGCGTGCATTGCAAGTTTCTCAAAAAAGCTATCCATACCTCCAATAGCGACATATGATTTATCTATCCCCTTATCCTCTTCACATGCAATGTTGTTTTCCATCGTAGTAATGTTTTTACTTTTCAAAATATATTTTCCACGAATTTTATTTAAAACAATTCTAAAAAGTTCATAGAAGGTTTTAATATAATCTCTGAGCCTAACCTTAGAACCGCTGGGATTGTCCCATACAACTGGTAGTTCTTTGATTTTCATTTTCTGAGTTTCGGCAATCACCAATAACTCAATATCAAAACCAAATCTCCAGATAGTTTGAAGAGGGAATATTCTTGTAGCAGATTCTGCGGTAAAAAGTTTAAAACCCCTCTGTGTATCATAAATACCTGGCACAGCAACCATTCTAATAAGAAACTTTGAAATAGTACCAAATATCCTTCGATGCCAAGCATTGTGCTCAGTGACCTCAGCTTTATTAATGGCGATTGAACCTATCACAATATCAGCCCCCTCGCGTATCTCAGTTAAAAAGTTTTCAACAGAATCAATGTGAACAGAATTATCAGCATCCATGAATAGCCTGTATTTACCCTTGGCTTCATTCATCCCGCAGTTTACAGCATATCCTTTACCAAAATTAATTGGATTATTAATAAGTTTGAGGTTTGGATCTTTATTTTGAAAAGCCTCTACGGCTCCCACCGTACTATCCGTAGATCCATCGTTAACAACTATAATTTCATAAGTAATATTTTTCAACTTAAAATACTCTTGGATGCTCGAAAGAGTATTCCCTATTCTTTTTTCTTCATTGTATGCAGGAATTATAACTGATAAAAAAATATCTTCCATATTATTTAGGTTTTAAAAACTAAAAATTTATACCCAACGAAATTCCAAATTAGAACGATAAACGTACCCATTGATGCTCCTATGTTAGCTATGATTTGAATGTGGGTCGGATATGTACTAACAAGGATATTGTATATTATTGAGGCAACAGCCACGTTTAGAAAGAATCCAACTAAGCTTACGATAAAAAAATAACTGAACTTTGATTTAGAATTAGTCTGTGAATGGAATACCCAATATTTATTAAAATAGTAACTATTTATTACGGCAACTAAAAAAGAAATTGCTTTGAATGAAATATACAACAACGTGTTCTTGCCCGGGTGTGAATACAAAAACAAGCCCATTTAATATAGCAAAATCAATCGCGGTGTTTAAGACACCTATTATCAAGAATTTTATAATTTGATGTGGTAATTTATAGCTTATAGTCATCAACAATAAAAATTAATTATCCTTACTGATTCGGCCTCGCATCTTTTTAATAACATCTTTGCCATATACATTTTCCAATAAGTCTATATCTTTCCCACTCTTTATTAATAATTCTATATTTTTTATTGATATGCTTTCTAAAAATCTTAACCCAGATTCATCTCCTATGCTGTTTTTGTAAAATTTTTCTAATGCAGCAAAATCCTTAATAAAACAATGCCCTCCAGCGCCCCTACCACTAGAAGAAATAGGGTCAAGGTGACTGTTACCTATTCTTGAGTCGGCTCCGAATGATTGTTTTACAATATTCCAGTCACAGCCATTTTTTGTCGCTAAATCAAAAAGCAAGTTGATATACACAACCTTCAGATAGAGAAAAGCATTGCCTGCATATTTGATAATCTCCGCTTCTTTAGAATTACATACAGTTTCAAATTTAGCCTTAGGCAACGTCTTAAGTACATCATTTGCAAGCTTCCTATATTCTCCATTATCTACTGGAATACCTATAATATTCCTTTCTGGATTAGCTGAGTCATATGCCGCACTAGCTGAACGCAAAAACTCTGGTGAATGCATAACATAGACACCGTTATTTTCCTTCTGGATAGATTCTGTTGTCCCGGGCAAAATAGTTGATTTTATTACAGCAACTTTCCCTTTGCCAACTTTTTTTATTGATGACCTCACAAGGCTATCGTCAAAAACATTTCCAACCGTGGGAGTTGGGACAGCAATAAAAACGATATCACAGTCTTTTATCTTACTAGCATTTCTTATATATTTTTGCTCAAGAGAATAGCGAACTACGTTATATCCTCTTTTTTCAAAATCATCAGCATAATTTTTACCGATCCATCCTTGGCCTATGAAACCAATCTTCTTATTTTTTCTAGCCATAATTTTTTCTAATTTTTGTTAAATAAAACTTATTAATATTATACTATAATATTAATTAAAAGTCAATAAAAATAGGCGGGGCTGGATGTTTATTAAGTTGTGCTTAACTACTGCAACTTCCAGCCCCAAATTGATTATACCAAATGATAATAAATTTGTAAGGTTGCATTTTTGTCGTAAAAAGGACAAAATAAGGTAATAAATAATTCATTTCAAATGGCGATATTACAAGAAAAATATAAATCTGAATTGTCCATACCATACTGCAGTGCGATTGATAAAAAAAGAAGCTGGGACAGGTATTCACGCCAGACTGGATTGTTGGAGTTATTTTGAATCGCTTAGAATATAACGGAGAATCAATACTAAAAAAATATGTTTTTGAACCGGGGTGTGGTGATGGTAATTTCTTGTATCAGATTATCAATAGATATATTGGTTCTGGCTTAAAACATGGGCTTAGCAAAAAGGAAATAAAAAGTGGACTGGAAAAATATATTTACGGAATCGAGATAGACGAATGTGTTTTTAAGCAATGCATCAACCGCCTTAATCAGTTATCAAATAAATATGGGATAACAGACGTTAAGTGGAAAATTTTTAATGACGACATACTGAATTTCTGGGAGAAAAAATTACCGAGTTTCGATTACGTTGTTGGTAATCCTCCATATGTTAGAATTCATAACATAGACAAAAGCAAAATTTCAGACATAAAAAACAGATATGTTTTCTGCAGGAATGGGATCATAGATTTATTCCTTGTATTTTTTGAAATCGGCATTAATTCCTTAAAAAAAGATAGCGGTAAACTTGGGTTTATTACTCCCAACAGCTTCATTCATAATTCTACATACGTTGATTTCAGGGGTTATCTTAAAAACGAAGGGTTGATAAAAGAATTGATTAATTTCAAGGAAATACCGTAATATTACTATCATAAATAAAAACGGCAAAAATTAAAAAATATGTCCCATACAGATCCAAAAGATAATAAAATATTTAAACTGGAAAAAGAAAACGAGAAGTTAAAAAGGGAATTAACAAAATATGCAAAAGACCATTTTGGCTTGCTTTGGCTGGATGTGCCAGAGGGTTTTGAGGATGATGTAGAAAATAAACTCCCAATTTTGGAAGAAGTGCAGAAATTAGCCATAAAAAGCAAAGATGACAAGCCAACTCATATTTTAATTGAGGGCGACAATTATCACGCTCTAACCTGTTTAAATTACACGCATAAGGGCAAAATAGACGCCATATACCTTGACCCGCCGTATAATACTGGTTCAGACCATTTTAAATATAAAGACAAGAGAATTTTAGATAAATACCCCGATGGGACAGAAGTGCCAGTTGACCATCCACTGCGACATAGTTATTGGCTTTCGTTTATGAAAAAGCGATTACAGCTTACAGAATCTTTGTTAAGTAAAAACGGGGTAATGTTTATTGATATTGATGACAACGAGGTGGCTCAATTAAAATTATTATGTGATGAGATATTTAATGAAAAAAATGTTGATATTGTTGTTTGGAAAAAGATTGACCCAAAATATGACAGAAATGCAAATGCCAAAATTACAAAAAGGACTAAAAGAATACACGAGTTTATTTTAGTAGTTTATAAAAACAAAGAAGAAACTATTTTTGAAAAAATTAAAAAATTACCTAATTGGTTAAATAAATATACAAACCCAGATAACGACCCGAGAGGTGCGTATAAACAGGGCATTATTTCTTTTCAAGAGGGACACAAACAAGAAGATAAAAATTCAGATTACTATTATACCATTGAAATTCCATCTGGAAGAAAAATTACAAGACATTTTTTCGTTCTAAAAAACGAATTTGAAAAACTTTTGAAAGATAACAGAATTTATTTTCCAAAAGGAGGTGATGGCGTGCCAGCGTTAAAAATTTTTGAAAATGAAGAAAAAGATTTTTATTTTGAAACCATTTTAGAGGGTGTAGGTTCGCTTAATTCAGCAAAGAAAGAGTTGGCGGAAATTTTTGAAGTAAGTGAAACCGAAGTGCCTTTTGATACTCCGAAGCCAACAAAATTAGTAAAAGAAATAATAAGAGCCACTGTCCCAAAAAATGCTATTGTTTTAGATTTTTTTGCTGGGAGTGGCACAACGGGACACGCAGTTATGGATTTAAATGAGGAAGACGAGGGAAGTCGTCAATTTATTTTAATAACAACAAATGATGAAATTACTAACGGGAAAAAACATAAAATAATGGATGATGTTTGTTATCCGAGAATAAAAAAAGTTATTAAGGGATATAACAACACAAAGGGATTAGGTAATTCAATAAAATATTATAAAACTGCTTTTGTTGGTAAAAATAATATTTTGGACGCAGATGATAGAGATAAAATAGAGCTTGCTCATAATGCGGGAGCTATGCTTGCTATCGCAGAAAACACGCTTGAAAAAGTAGAAGAAAATAGTTATTACCAATTATTTGAAAATGAAAAGCAATATACGGCAGTATATTTTAGGGAGGAATTTGATAAATTTGATAATTTTGAAGAGAAGGTAAGGTTGTTGAAAAAACCACTGGTAGCATATATTTTTAGCTGGGAAAAAGAGCTTGATTTCAATGGATTTGAAGATGATAAAAATATAACCGTAAAAACAATACCACAGCCGATTTTAGAAATATACAAACAAATATATAATCTTGCCTAATATGCCCTCTTTTAATCTATTAAAATTTCAAAAGAAAGCAGTTGACGATTTAAGCGAAGCTTTTTTAATGCTTTGGAAAAAAACAGAAAGGCAACTCCCGCTTGTCTTTAAGTCGCCAACTGGGAGCGGTAAAACTTTAACCATCGCTCATTTTATTCGTGGGCTTAATCATTTGCCACAGTGGAAAATAGACAAGGCGTTTATTTGGATTACTTTTAGCGATGATTTAGCGATGCAAAGCAAAGATAAGTTTAAGGAATATTTTGAAAATAATTTAGAAAATAGTCTTTTAACTGTGAATGACATAAACAGGGGCAAGCTTTATGAAAACGATATTTTATTTTTAAATTGGCAAAAGGTTGTTTCAAAATCTGCTGAAACAAGGGTATTAAGAAGACCTGATGATAAAACAATGCGTAAAGAAAGCGGGAGTTATTTTGAGGATTTTATTGAAGAAACAAAAAAAGATAAGCGAGAAATTATTTTAGTGATAGACGAATCGCACACGCACAGGGAAACCGAATTGGCACAAGATATAATCAACAGAATTGATCCTAAAATCATTATTCATATTACGGCGACCCCGTCCGAAGAAGATGAATTGGAGGCTCGTAGAACTAATAGCTGGATTGAAGTTGCCAGAGAGCCAGTTGTTGAGCAGGGGCTTATTAAGGATAAAATATCAGTGCAGACGGAAGAAGATTTAAAAAAGTTTAAGGATAAGGATTTAGATAAGGTGCTTTTACAGTTGGGAATGGAAAAACGAGAAGAAATAAAAAAAGAATTAAAATCATTGGGAAAAGACATAAACCCATTGATGATGATCCAATTGCCAAACGACGACAGGGAGCTGATGGCTACTGGCGACAAAACAAAAGAAGAGGTGGTTTGCAGATATTTAGCCGAGCAAGGTATAAAAAATCCGCAAATAGCTAAATGGTTTGATGGCAGAAGAGAGAATTATGGCGATTATGTTAAGGAGAACGATAATGATATTGATTTTTTACTGTTTAAGCAAACGGCTGGGACTGGCTGGGATTGTCCCCGTGCTTGCGTTTTAGTTATGTTTAGAGAGATAAAATCTGATAAGTTTTACACGCAAACGGTTGGCAGAATTTTAAGAATGCCAGAGCCACAACTGAAAGAAGATTATAAAAATAATCCTAATTTAAGAATTGGATATTTATTTACTAACTACCAAAGAAATCAAGTAAGAATCCCAGACCAGTCGGGCAGTAATAAGCCGTATGATTTACACGCATACAGAAAGGAGGGCATTGAAAATGTTGAGTTAGAATCTGCTTTTATATCTCGTATTGATTACGGCGACATCCCAGCGTCTTTTCAGTTTCAAACCAGTTTTGCAAAATCAATGAATAAATATTTTGGTATAACAAAAGATGATATTTTAGGCAAAGCGAAAAAGAAGTTAGAAAAATCAGGAATTGATTTGTCTGAAAAATTAACCAAATCTGTTATTGCCAATGCCGAATTTGAGGACTTTGATCAGCTTGCTTTTGATTTTAAAAAGAATGGTATTGATTTAGATTTAGAAATGTCTACCAACGATGTTGAAAAAACTTTTAATTATTTTTGTTATCAGCTTTTGAAAGAGCAGACAGACGAAAAGGCAAAATATACAAACATAGCCCGATCTTGGGGAGTTTTAAAATCAGCTATCAGAATTTGGTTTAAGTCGGTTTTGGGAGATGACAGCGATTATTATTATCGTGTTTTTGTTAAGGATATTGAGAAAGGATTAAGCAGTAAATTTAGACCAGCAATAACAAAAGCTTTAAGTGATTTTAAGCCCATAGCACAAGAGATATTAAAAGAGAAAAAGAAACAGCAGGAGGAAAAGGAAACTCCCATTTTTAAAATTGAAGAAAGGTATGATTTTACCGATGATTATGCAGAAGTTCCGCAAAAACTTTGTGTATTGGATAAATTATATGTTTTAAAAGACTATCGGGGCAGAGAGAATGAATTGAAATTTGTAAATTATATTGATGGGAAAAACAAACATATTGACTGGTGGTTTAAAAATGGCAATCAAGGCAAAGAGTATTTTGCGATAAAGTATTTTAACAATACGGATAACAAGGAAGAATTATTTTATCCAGACTGGATCATCCGTTTTAAGAACGGCAAGATAGGTATTTTTGATACAAAAGACGGCGAAACTGCTATTACACAGGAAACCATAGACAAAGCCAAATTTTTAGCCTTGAAGATTAAAAAACTGGGTAAGAAATTTATCGGCGGTATAGTAGTATTTGACAATGGGGTTTGCTATTACAACGATTCAGAAAATTACTTATACCAAAAAGGCAAAATAAACGAGGATAAAAACTGGAAAATGTTTGAAAACCTGTTTAAATAAGAATCCAATAAAGTGATAATTTTAGGCAGAGTTTTTACTTAGGAGTTGCTTTTTCTAAGAAAATATGTAATATCTAATAATAAGAAATTCTTATTTTTCAGCCGAAAAAAATTAGAATTGAAAGGAACTGCCCGATTTATCAGATGAGACAAAAAAATACATTGAAAAATACAATTCGTCGATAGTTTTATTGATTGTTTGTTGATCTAACAAAGGCGAACGAGTATGGTAAAAAATAGGAAAAAATAATTTCATAATCAAAAGAGCCCGGAGTATCGGGCTTTTTTGATGCACCTTAGCGATTGTTTCGGTAAGCTTTGTGCGATCCTTAATCAAAAGATAGACATTTGCTCGTCTGGGGGCCTATCTGAGGAGGAATTAAGGAGTTAGTACCACCTTGCTACGCCGCCATGCTTTGAGCATGCTCCCTTGTGGTTTATCGCAAAAGTGTAAGTTCCATCATTGCATTTTCCAGTAGCTCCTTTGGGAACTAAACCAGCACTCTGGGTTGGCGACGGTTGTGTCAGCACGGAAGCCGTTGCAGTAAGTAATGGTTTTTGTTTTAGTGTTTGTGTCTAACTGATAATAGCTCAGCCAATCAGCCGAGATTTCTTTTTGAGCTTCTTGAATGGTCATCTTGCCTGTGCAGACTTGCGCATGCAGATAATTCTCAAACTTATCTTTCGTCAAAGAGCCGTCTGTGATTTTTGAGTTCTCCGGAAAGGTTTGATATATC
Organism: Candidatus Staskawiczbacteria bacterium; assembly: GCA_963756225.1. Lineage (GTDB taxonomy): Bacteria > Patescibacteriota > Minisyncoccia > Minisyncoccales > Staskawiczbacteraceae > XYD1-FULL-39-28. The sequence goes on along the minus strand of CAVWMZ010000003.1, from coordinate 325,315 downwards.
ATTACCGCCGCCGATTTCCAATGAAATTAAATGGTCAACCTCATAATTGCTGTGCTCCCTGTATGGTATGCCATATTCGGCAAACACTTTTTTCTTTGTAGCCTCGGAAACATCTCTAACGGTTTTTGTATATCCGACTTTTGCAAACAATGGTTGTCTGGTTGTTAAAACCGCCCCTGGCGTGCAAGCAGAGTCCGGGAGAATTTGATTAGCAGAGCAACCACTCGTTTTAGTTTGTACTCCATAAGTAGCGAAAGCCTGTAGAGCGATAACTGCTGTCGCAAAAATAGCGACTGTTAAAATTAACTTTTTCATATTAGTCATAATTTATTGCCAACCCCCTTCGTAACAGTCTACGGTCGGTTTATTGCAGCAGACCATTATTTTAAGTGGCTTCTGCGCGACAGGATTGAAGCGCGTTCCATCAGTTTTGTAAAAATTATTCTCATAAATATAGACATAGGCATTTTTAGCTTTCGGGGCGGGTATTTCATTCAAGTGCGCGGTATAGGTATCGTTCAATTTCAAGTCGCAATCTTGCCAGTCAAAAGTGTTTTGGTTTTGGATAGAAAACAACCAACCAACTTTTGCATCAGGGCTGTCAGGAAACGCCTGCATTGAAGTAACCTGACCCACAGTAAGACTCATACTGGCTCGTGACTGCTGCGCTCAATTATTCTCCTGTGGGGTACAAACACGATTGCCAAAACAAGGAATATTACCATTAAGACCGAGGAACTTATTATGATTTGCGATTTTTTGGGGACTATGCCTTTCTTGTTCTTCATCATTTCTGGCTTTATCCCTCCGATAACCGCCCCTACGAATAAAGTGCCGTGGATGATTAAAAATATTATACTTAACATAAATTAAAAAAAATTAATAAGTATTCGATTATTCTCGACTTTGTAATCCTTTAGCTTGGTTCGGAAAAAAAGTAAAGTTATTTTTCCAAGTCCATCCTTTGGCGGCGCTCATCCGATGTCTCGTCTTCATACATCCAATACAAAATGCCAGCGATTCCCCTTTTGTAGCCGAGCAAATTTTGTGCGGATTCTGATAAGCTCGTTAACTTGCCATCAAGTTCAATCTTGTTATTTTCAAGAACTTTGGCCGTGACAGAATTATCTCTTGAAAAAACAATGGTTGAGCCGACTGGTATTTTGTAATTAGCGAAATCAAAACGCGCTCTTTTTTCTTTGGCGCCCTCAATCTCGCTTTCTTCTTCTTTTGTAACGTTAACAAAATCTTTAGGTGTGACGTCTTTTTTTTGGATCCTACGAACAGCAGCAACGACGCGCTCCGGATCAATCTTAAAAAACTCGCGCTCATCGCGGACTCTGCGATCTGAAAATATAGAATGCAGCCACCTTTCTTCTTCGTGTGCATTCTCTACTTCGCAGGCATAATAGCACTCAAAAGGCATAGGGATATTAGTCCTGTCCAGTTGTTTAAGCCTCTCTAAAACAGAGTTATTGGTCATGCCGATTTTTACATAACCGGGCATAGCTTCATTTATCAGAACATAAATTATTTCACTCATAAATTTTACAAGTTAATTTTATGATTCTGGTGGCATAAACAAAAAGCCCACCACCAGTTTGACCTTGCGGTCACATACGCGTTTCCACGTATGACGCATTGAGCGATCCTGATGATGGGATCTTTAAGCTCTATGTGATAAATGACCATGCCACTGAAATTTCTTTCAAAGGTTTAGGCCGTAACTCATATTAAATTGTTGATTTATCATATAACAAATTTTTGGAAATGAACACCCCGAAGCTTGAAAATTAGCCGAAAAAGTAGCAGGATAAAGTAGAAAACGTAAGCAGGCATAAATAAGTTTAAGTTAAGTAAAAAAATAATTAACACAAAATTTGAAACAAAATGGATGCTGAAGATTTTATTATAGAGTGTAAAAAGAGCCCCATATTTAAGAAAAAAAATATTGATATTAAGCAGAATATTTGGCGGGATATGAATTTGTAAAAGAATCTTATCAGCTGGGAGATATGAGTATTTTTTATGGGATAATTAATAGTCCCACAATACATCCCATAGAGTTGCCCGAACTCAAAGAATTTCATAAAAATAGTCTTAGGCACCAAGAAATAATTAAACATCCAAAAAAACAAAAAGATATTGTTGAGGGGAGAAAAATAATAGGGATGCCCAACTTATTATCCGGATTCAAAATAGACAAAGAAATAGATATATCAATTATAAATGGGGTAAAAGAAGGAACTGACCCCAAAAAATATGAATTATGTTCGACCGAATTGTTTGCGAGAAGTTCTGAATTCAATAAATGGATTGGCTTTATGCACGATGAAAAACACGACTATAAAATACAAGAAAAAATTAAAAAGGTGGTTTACGAAATATTAGTAAAATTTGGACTATCAGAATCATATTACTCTGCCATGGAAGAACTTTTACTTTTTAACCGGATAATCCCTGCCGACCCCGGACCGTATACTATCTACAGAGCGCACCCTTTTATAGCTGGTAAATACGAAAAATTTATGAGACTGGATGGGGATATGGCTTCAACAAAAATTGCTGAAATGGCTAAAAGAGATAAAAAAGAATATGGGTCTTTGGACAAAAAAGTTCTGATAGGTAGACCGAGAAGAGACGAAAGAAGTAAGATTAGAAAAACAGTCTTGGAATTATACGCTCAATACGAAAAGAGGGTTGGCGCAAACCATATTGTTGATAAAATTAAGCAAGATATGCGGCAAGAAAAAATTAAAATTACTACGTCCGCAATACAAAAAATAATAGACCGGAGTTAAAATTTAAGTCGGCGCAATTAAGTATATTTAAGACACTAATTTATGCAAATTAGTGTCTTTTTTGGTATTTATAATGAGCTTGTATTATGAAACAAGCTTTTGAAATAACAATAAAGTCCTCGGATATACCCTATGCGGAAAGAAGAAAAAAAATGCAAAAATGGATTGATATTATTTTATTCAATAAAAAAAATATTAACGAACTTAATAATCACGATAATCAAACAACAAAAACAACATGCAAGACCAAATAATTGAAAATCCACAAAACATTAAATACTCAGGCCAGTTTCCAAAATATGAATTTTCGGAAACGCAAAGGTTAAACCCTTGCTGGAGCTCATTGATCTGCTTTCACGAAGTAAGTAAAAATAGAAAAACATTGCATCCTCGCTTGGTTAAAAAATGGTTTTACAAACTCGTTGAAAAAGACGACTACGCTCCGGAAGATAAAAATGAAGTCTTAAATTATGCTATAAGATTGGCGAGAGACGAGGCCATAAAGAAAAGGGTGAATCCCCTTAACAAAAAAAGTAAAACATAGCCGCCAGCAAACATAAAGCACGGCAGACATAGCAAGGTAGTACCTTGCACCATCCCAAGCATAAAATCTATGGAAACACAAAATTTGAAAATAAGTGAAATTCAAGTAATACCAGTTAAACCAAAAGACGGGCTGATTGGCTTCGTTTCTTTTATTTTAGAAGAAAAATATTATGTTGGTTCGGTTGCGATCTATACAAAACTGGATGGTTCGGGATACAGGCTGGTTTATCCCAGTAAAAAAGTTGGAGAAAAAAATATAAACACATTCCACCCAATAAACCAAGAAATTGGCGGGATAATTGAAACAGAAGTTATTAAAAAAATTAATAAAATATTTGATGAAAAATGAATATAAAGAAAAAATAAAAAAATTTGCGTTAGAGTATATCAAAAAAGGGATCATTATTTTACCTATTTTTCATATAGATACATATTTGGATGCAAAGGGAGAAGAAAAGAAAAAACCTTTTTTACCGTCATGGGGTGAGATTATTGAAAATCCGAAAAACGATTTTGAACTGGAAAGAAGTTTTAGTTTTGCTGAAGGCATAGCTATAAAAACAGGAAAGATAAGCGACAAAACAGTTATAGATATAGACTGCAAAAACTTCCCAGAATTAAATAAACTTCCACCAACTTTTACGACTGCAACTCGGAAGGGAATACATAAGTGGTATAGATACACAGACAAGGTTAAACAAAACCAGAATCAAGCGAAAAACGTTGATATTCGTTCAGACGGAGGACTAAATTCGCCCCACCAACAAAATATCAATTATTAGACGGGACTTGGGCTGGCTATGAAATTATTGAGGATTTGCCATTCGCAGAATTTCCCGTTGATTGGTATTTGGATTATTTAAAAAGGTGTCCTTTTCAAAAAGTGGAAGGAAAGAATCAGTCAGAACAACCTCAAGAAGCTTTTGATTATTCTTCGGCTATATACGGAGTAGAAGACGGCGGCAGAAACAACTTATCAGTCAGAGTGATTGGACACTATTTAGCTGGAGCAAAAACTGAAGAAGATTTTAAGGTTGCATGGGAAGCTACAAAAATGTGGAACACGCAAAACAAACCACCAATTGAAGAAGCGGAATTAAAGGATAAGTTTAATTTCTACAAGAAAAAGGAAGAAGCTAAAAATACAGGTGATGTTTTTACAAGAATAGGACAAGCAAAGATATTTATAGAAAAACAACCAATTTACTTTTCTCCCGAAGGATTATTATGGTTCTGGAATTTTGATAGATGCTGTTACGAACCAAAGGATGAAACTGATTTGCTAAACGGAATTCGCAAAGAGATGAATATTGATACGGTCGGTAGCGGAAACCGAACGCAAATATTAAATGCTTTAAAACAAGTGGGGCGCGAACAGGCGCCTCAGTTAAAGCCGAAGGGGTGGATACAATTTAAAGATGTTTTAATAAATCCAAAAACATTGGAGCAAACAAAAGCAGATCATAAATACTTTTTAACCAACCCGATCCCACATAAACTCGGCGAATCGGAGGAAACGCCGGAGATAGATAGGCTTTTACGAGAGTGGGCCGTTAAAGAAGGCGTTCAGGATGAGAGTTATATAAAAAGTTTATACGAATATATATCGTATGCCTTAACAGATGATTTGTTTATGCAAAGGATAATTGCCCTGACTGGCGGAGGAAGCAACGGAAAAGGAACTTTTTTGAAAGTTGTAGAACAGTTGGTTGGTCGCAATAATTGTATTTCCATAGATATAAAAAAATTATCAATAAATAATTTTGCCATGAGTTCTATTTACAAAAAACTCGTGGCGTTTGCCGGAGAAGTTGGATATAACGACCTGTCCAGTACAAATGTTTTAAAAAAAATAACAGGAGAGGATTTAATAGAATACGAGTTCAAGGGCAAAACTTCTTTTACCGATGATTGCATTACTACTTTCTTCATTGCAACCAATAGTCTGCCAACTACCCCGGATAAATCACTTGGATTTTATAGGAGGTGGGTTATCACTGATTTTCCAAACATTTTTAACATTAAGTCAGATGTTCTTTCTGGAATTTCGGAACAAGAATACGAGAAACTTTGTTTTAAGTGTGTGAATATACTTAAGGGATTATACGAAACTCATAAATTCACAAATGAAGGTAGCTACGAAGAAAGGGGGCAAAAATATGAAGAGAGATCAAATCCCCTACCAACTTTTATTGAAGAAAATTGTGAAGAAGTGGCAGGAGAAAATGTAAAACTCCAAGAATTCGGGAATAGATTTAATCTTTGGTTAAAATCCAAAAGGTTAAGAATTATAAATATACGACAGGCCGGTAAACAATTGCGGGATCTTGGATATGAAATTGGAAAAAGGAAGCAAAACGAGGATTCGTTTTCAGCCGTTCTAAATATTAAATTTAAGACAAAAACTACCGAAACTACCGAAACTACCGAGGTTTGAGTTGGGTCTGTATATGTAGCCCTTACTTTATATCTTGGTAGTTCTGGTAGTTCTGGTAGTAAAAGAACAAGGCATCGGTCACTTGTACCCAAATTACAAAATCACTGCAAATCTTGCAGTAAAGGGAATAGATTGGGAAGAAGCATTCCTAATCTTACCCAAAGGAAAGAACATTAATTATTTCCACAGGGTGGAAACAACTCTACAATAAAATTTAATAAAAATAAGCTTAAAAATTTTATGGAAAATGGGTGCTCAAAAAATGAAAACATAAAGCAATTAGATGAAACCAATAAAGCCGTCATCGAAAAGATGAGCATTAAGGAATTAAGGGACTTCATAATTAAATCGTTTACATTCTTTGACGACCCTCGTTTGTCGGTAGGAAAATTGAATGAAAGATTGGACACAAAAGAAAAAATTAAAAAAGCTGTAGATGAAGGAGTAGATGGCTTAAATCTTGGAGTGATAGAGGAAGTTTTGATTGCGAACGGATTAGATAACCATTATCCCCTTTATTATGTTACCGGACGGTCTTATAAGGGGCTCGCAATAGAGTTTGCAAGTAAGCTTTGCGAGGATTTTGATTGTAAATCGGCAGGTGAAAAAGCATTGGCCCAGGCTGTGGCTAACGCCTATATAAGAATTATGGAGCTTTCAGCACAGATGCATAGATGCATATCCTTTGCCGGCGCTGAAATAGCAACAAAACAGACAAATGATTACTACTCAATGATCGGCAAAGAGATTGATCGTGCCTATCGACATTTTATAGCCACCATTACAACGCTGAAACAATTTAAGACGCCGGCGATCGAAATAAACCTAAAAAGTAAAAACACCTTTCTTGCGCAGAACCAACAGCTAAATATTAATCCAAAAGAAAAAAATGAAAACATTGAACCCAAATGATTTAGGAAAAACAATTTTGGTGGACGAGTGCCAAGCAATACGCATAAATAATTTTTTGAAAAAAAGTAGGGTGTTATTAAAAGAATCGCTCTTAACTTCAGAGTTAGAGACCTTGGGCCTTAAAATTGAGCTGACTACTTCCAAAACCTGCTTCAACGGCGCGCGCATATGGTTCCTATGCCCCATATGCAATAAACGAGCCGGGGTGCTGTTTTACCACCCAATAAACCAGCAAATTGGCTGCCGGATCTGTTTGGGGCTTGAATATAGGAAACAAAGATATAAAGGCATGATCGAGGGAAACAACTTGACTTAACTTTTAATAGGAGTATCCATTACCTTGATGAGGTCGGAATAATTAAAATGAAAAAACATGATAACAAAAAAACGATTTCAAACTTATTTGGAAATCCGGGACAGCGGAGCAACTAATATGTTTGACGTAAGAAAAGTGGTCGAATTGAGCGAGGGAATATTAACCAAAGAAAACTGCATATTTATTATGAAAAGTTTCAACGAGCTTTGGGATAAATATGGAGAAAAACAACATGAAAACAGCAATACAAAATTATAACATCGGCCGAGAAACAACCATTAAAACAAAGAATGCGGCTTTTTATGTTAGATGCTCGTCAGATGAGGCGGGCAAGGAAGGATACAGCCCGGAGACGCAGGAAGAAAAAATAAAAAGCTTTGCAAAAAATGAAGGATGGGAAATAAACGAAGGGTCACTATATAAAGACATCGGATTCTCGGGCGGAACAGAAAAAAGGCCGGACCTGCAAAGATTGCTCAAAGATGCCCGGAATAAAAAGATTGATGTAATAATTGTTTATAGAATGGATCGGTTCTTTAGAAACCTACGACTACTACTAAACACCGTGGCCGAACTCAGGGACATCGGGATAGAGTTTAAGTCAGTGACAGAGCCGTTTGACACCTCAACACCTACCGGGAGGGCTATGTTCGCTAACGCGGGCGTGTTCGCTGAGTGGATGAGGGAGGTTGGATTGGAATCAAGAAATGAAGGGATGGTGAAGGCAATGAAGGAAGGAAAATACTTGGGTGGTACCGCTCCCTATGGACTAAAAATCAATAAAGAAAAACAAAAACTGGAAATTGAAAAGAATGAAATAAAAACAGTAAAAATGATGTATGGATGGCTTGTGGACGAAGGATTGAGCGAATACAAAATACAGCAAAGATTAAACGACATGAAAGTTCCCACAAAGTTTGATTTAATAGGAAGAAAAAAAATAACAGAAACTAAAGGCTGGTGGAATAGAAAAACGGTGGACAGAATTCTGAGCAACGAAGTTTACACGGGAACATTTTACTACAGAAAATATTTGCATCCCGGCAGGACAAAAAATGAAAACAATTTAAGGCCGAAAGAAGACTGGATTAAAGTTGAGGACAAGTCTCTAAAAATTATCTCCAAAGAAATATTTGAAAGAGGACAAAAACAACTGAAAAAGAATAAAGAACAGGCGATAAGAAATACAAAAGAAATTTACACCCTCCAGCATAAAATAGTCTGCGGCTACGATGGCTATAAATACCAAAGCGCCAACAGAAAATATAAAACAGACGAGGGTGAAAAAAGAAAAACAAAATACTACTTCTGTGTGGGAAATAGGCCATACATGACTGCGAGGAGGTGCTGTGTGCCAACTATAAGTGAATCAAGAATTATGCCGCCGGTGTGGGACAAGCTAAAAGAAATTTTTCTTGAACCGGAGGTAGCGTTGAAAGAAATTGAAGATTGTAAAAACCAAGGTGGCGGTAATAATGTATCTGATCGGTTAGAAACCATTAAAAAAGAGTTTGCGTCCCAAGAAGAAAAAAAGGAAAGGTACGCTGAATTATATGCCGAAAAATCTGTAAGCAAAAACTTTTATGATAAAAAAATAAAAGAGTGTGATGATAAAATTGAAAAACTACAAGAAGAGGATGCAAAGCTGGGGCGGTTCGCAACATCTGAAAATGAAAAGGCAATTCAATTGATGTCTATAAAGGAGCTTTATGGACAATTGAAAAATGGGCTTGAAAATGCTACTTATGAATTAAAGAGAGAGATTCTGCAGGACTTAGTAGAAAAAGTGGTTAAAACTGACGATAAGCTCGAAAATAGAGTTCCTAATACCCCTAAGAGGAGAAAGTGGCCAGGAGCGACTGTCGGGTTGTAGCGACAACCCAAGAATGGATTGAATTATATAATTCTAATAATGTTAATGTTGATTTATTTGGATGGGAATTACAAGACATACGGGGCACAATAACAACCTATACGATACCACAAAATACAAATATTTTAGCGAATGGATTTTTAGTTTTTAAAAGACCTGACACAAAAATAATGCTAAATAATGATAAGGATGGTTTAAATTTATTAACACCCGACGGGAAGGCTGTTGATTCTATGACTTTCGCGTCAGCCCCGCTGAATCAGTCTTATAATAAAGTCGGGTCTAGTTGGCAGTGGAGCTCAACATTAACTCCGGGAGCTATTAATATTATTACTGCAGTCCGAACGACAAACAATAATAAAGCCTTGTCAAAAAGCAAAAATTCTGCTAAAAATGACGTATCAGCTCCAGGACTAGCAGATGTCAGCCAAAGTTTAGATGGAAACCAAGAGAATAATAATATAAAAAATCCTTGGTTTTTATTTTTTACAGTTTTGGCGGCAACTATAGTCTTGGCCGTAATTGTATTATTTATAAAATTAAAATTTTTAAAAAATCATGTCAGGACATAGTCACGCAAAAACAGTTATGGCCACAAAAATGGCCAATGCCGAAAAAAGAGGAAGAGTATTTTCTAAATATGGCAGACTAATTACGATCGCAGTTAAAGACGGTGGTGGTTCTGGAGATTCATCCAAAAACTCCAAGCTTAAAGCAGCCATCGAACAAGCGAAACAAATGGACATGCCTAAAGAGAATATCGAAAGGGCTATTAAGAGAGGCACCGGAGAATTAGCAGGAGAGGCATTGGAAGAAATTTCCGTAGAAGGGTTCGGACCAGGAGGAATTGCTTTAATAATTAATGGCATTACCGACAATAAAAACAGGACATTAAATGAAGTGAGATCTATATTAAACCAAAATAATGGGAAGATGGCCGGAGAGGGCGCCGTAAGATGGATGTTTGAAAAAAAGGGGACAATAACAATATCTGCAGAAGGTAGAACAAAAGAAGAGTTAGAGCTGTTAGCAATCGAGCTTGGAGCAGATGATGTTTCCTCAGATGAAAACAATATAGATATTTATACAAAGCCGGAAGATTTAGAAAACATTAAAAAAACCCTTGAAGAAAAAGGAATAAAAATAGAATCCTCTTCTATAGAATACATCGCAAAAGAAGAAATTAATATTTCAGAAAAAGAAAAAGAGCAGGCTCAAAGACTTTTTGAGGCACTAGACGAAAACGACTCCGTAAACGACACTTACTCAAATATTAAAAACTAGATGATAATTTTAGGGATAGACCCAGGATCTGTTATAACGGGATACGCTATTATTGAACGGCGTGGCCTGCCGTCTGGATCAAAAGAGGAGTGCCTAAGGGTTGTTGATTTTGGGTGTATAATAACCGATAAGTTTGCTACAACGGGAGAAAGGTTGAAAAAAATACACGGCGAGATAACAAAAATAATAAAAAAACACAGACCGAATATAATGTCTATTGAAAAATTATTTTTCTTTAAAAACCTTAAAACCGTAATGCCCGTTAGCCAAACAAGGGGCGTGATTTTGCTTGCCGCCGAAGAGGGGAAAATCCCAGTGCAAGAATTCACCCCCCTGCAGATGAAAATGTCTATTGCGGGGTATGGTAGGGCAGAAAAAAAACAGGTCCAAAAAATGATCAAAAAGACTATTAATATAGATAATTTTGATTTAACAAAAAACAATAGAAAAAAAGATGACGCTTTCGATGCACTAGGAATGGCGATCTGCGTGGCATTAAAAAGCTATTAAACCTCATAAAAGTAATTGTGGAAAGTTTGGTATTGACAATAGTTTGTTAAAAAATATAATAAAGAGCAATAGAGATACAAACGTATCTATATATTAAAATTATTAACTATTTTGATAGATCAAGGGCTTTGGCGACCCAAGGCAGGACAACTAGATTTATTAAATAAAGAAAATAATATAGCCGGTTTGACCGCTCGAAGAATAAAAAATATTTTTTCTTCTTCTTGCTCTTTCCAGTTATAAAAAAATGGAAGAGGAATTTTTAACTAGACTTATAAGCGAAGACGATGATTTTGAAGATACTAATTGGGATGACGGCTCAGATGATGATACAAACAAGGACGCAGATGACGACGTAGACGATGATGATGACGATGATGACACAGATGATGCTGCCGCACCAGAAGAGGAAGAAGAATAAATAATCAATAAATAATCCGCCGTTCTTTGATAGGCGGGTTTTTTATTTAGCAGGCCGTATTTATATCATTAACTTCTTTTATAAAATAGTTCTTAAGGTTATAATAGAAAAACGCTTGCGATATTAATAAAAGCGTCCAATTGCACAATATAATATGTTTAAGAAAAATAAAAAATTTGACGTTTTAATCACGGCCGGTAAATATTTGGCTTTTTTGTTTTTAGGAGGGTGCGTTTTACTTTTATTAGTTTTTGTTTATTACACCTGGGATTTGCCCCAACCGGAAAAATTTACCGAGACCCCGTTTATCCAATCTACTAAAATTTACGACAGCACGGGCAAGGTTCTTTTATATGATATTTATGGCGAAGAAAAAAGGGAAATTGTCTCATTTGATAAAATTTCAGATAATTTAAAACATTCTGTTTTATCTTCAGAGGATTCCAGGTTTTACCAACATGGAGGGGTTGATTTTGAAGGAATTATAAGGGCTGCATGGGTTGACTTCACTTCTGGATCTAAAAGCCAGGGAGGATCTACTTTAACCCAACAGCTTGTACGGGCCGTATATTTAACAAATCAAAAAAGTTTATCTAGAAAAATTAAAGAAATTGTTTTAAGCATAGAATTAGAAGAAAGATATTCTAAGGACCAAATTTTTGACTGGTATTTAAATGAAATTCCTTTCGGAGAAAATGCCTACGGAGCTGAAGCTGCCAGCCAAACATATTTTAGCGAACCAGCATCTGACCTGACAATAGCCCAGGCCGCCACCCTAACTGCCCTAATACCAGCCCCAAGTTATTATTCTCCTTATGGGCCCAACAAGCAGAATTGCTACAAAAAAAGGATCTTATTTTAGATAAAATGCAGAAGTTGGGATATATAACTAACGCCCAATTAATTGAATCTAAGGCCGAAAAAATAACTTTTGCCGAAAACACAGAACCAATAAAGGCTCCAGATTTTGTAATGTACGTTAAAAAATATTTAGATGATAAATATGGAGAAGATTATTTAAAGGAAAAAGGGTTAAGGGTTTACACTTCTTTAAATTGGGATGTCCAACAGTATGCAGAACAGGTTATTAAAGACGCAGAAAAAACAAATATAAGTAAGGGGGCATATAATGCAGCCATGGTTGTTTTAGACCCTAAAACTGGCCGAATTTTAGCTCTAGTGGGGTCAAAAGATTACTTCGCCCCTTCGTATCCTGCTGGTTGTGATGATAGCACCTCAAATAGTTGTTTATTTGAACCCAAATACGATGTAGCCACAATGGGACAAAGACAACCAGGATCTTCTTTCAAGCCCTTCGCCTATGCAACAGCCTTTGAAAAAGGGATATACCCCAAGCACAGTATTATGGGACGTAAAAACTGAATTTAACCCGAGCTGTGACCCAAGCGGGAATGGCGTGGTCGGCACAGACGGCAGCGCCTGTTACAACCCACAAGACTATGATGGTAAAAATAGGGGACCAGTGACTATGCGCACAGCGCTAGATTGTTCTTTAAACATCCCGTCCGTAAAAACGCTATATTTAGCTGGCATTCCAGATACTTTAAAAACAGCCAAAGATTTAGGGATTACAACACTTACAGACACTAAAGATTATGGATTGTCTTTAGTATTGGGGGGAGGTGATGTAAATTTATTAGAGATGACGTCTGCGTATGGGGTTTTCGCAACAGAGGGTAATTATATTCCCCCGGTAAGTATTCTAAAAATAACAGATGCTAATGGGAATATTATTGAACAAAACAAAGAACAGCCGACAAAAGTTTTAGATACACAAATTGCAAGACAAATTAATAATGTTTTGTCTGACAATAACGCGAGAGGTCCAATTTTCGGATATAGCTCCCCATTATATGTGCCCGGCTATCAGGTAGCAGCTAAAAACCGGAACCACACAAAATTTTGTTGATGGTTGGACAATGGGATACACCCCTTTTGTTGTTATCGGGGTGTGGACTGGGAATAATAATAACCACCCGACAAAAGACGAGGGAGTAGGAATTGCCGCCCCAATGTGGAATAAAGTTATGACAAAAATAGTATCCGCGAGCCCCACCGAAAACTTTACCCCGCCAGATCCAATTACTAACAGAAGTCCCGTATTATTGGGCCTACTACCGCCGGGAGACACAAATACAATCTTATATTATGTTGATAAAAATAATCCCTTAGGGCCTCCTCCTCAAAACCCATCATCTGACCCACAATACTTCTTATGGCAAGCGGGGATTAATGATTGGTTGTCAACAAATAGTACGGCCGCACCCGATTCAAGCGCCTCTTAAAACAAACAAAAAAGCACTTAAGAAGGGTGCTTTTTTGTTTTAATAATCTTACCTTTGTGTCGATTTAATTGGCATAACCACATAAATATAGCTGGCATCTCCCACTGGCCTTAATACACATGGCCCGTCCTCTTTGCTTAAATCAAATATAACCTCTGAACTTTTAATATTTAATAGCCCATCTGCTAAAAATTTATAATTAAAAGATGTTTCTATGGGCTCTCCTTCAATTTTGGCCGCAATATTAGAATTGCTTTCGCCAACATCTGGGTCTTGAGCAGAAATTCCAACCTCTTTTTTCTCTGGATCTATTTTAATTTTTATCTCGCTTATTTTACCAGAGAAAAGTGATGCTGTTTTAATTTGATTTAAAAATTCATCTCTCTTTATAATAATATGTGTTTTAAATTTTTTAGGGATAATTTCTTCGTAATTAGGATATTCCCCCTCAATCAGTCTAGAAATAATCTGAACTTGTGGGCGAGGGGCGTCTTTCATTGGGAACTCAAACATTATTTGACTTGGTGAAAAATATATTTTTAATTTACCTTCTTTTTCTCCTAAAATATTAATTATTTCTCTAGCTGGTTTTTGGGGCAAGATAAAAGAAGTTTCTTTTTTTATTGGCTCTTCTAGAATAATATTTCTTCTCCGCTAAGCGAAAACTGTCCGTAGCAACTATTTTTATTAAGTTTTTCGAAGAAAATAAAATAAATACCCGAAATTTCCGGCCTAGACTGTGAAGGAGAAGATATTTCCACAATTTGAGACAACCCTTGGCAAAACTTCTTATTATCTACTTCTATAAATTCTAGATTTTCAAACTCTGGGATTAGGGGAAACTCGTCCGGATTAAAGCCTTGAATTTGGTTTTTTAGGTTCTTACACTCAATGTGTAGGGCTTGATTTTTTTCTTCTAATACAATCTTTTCATTGGGCAATAAAGACACTAGATTAGAGAAAAATTTTGCAGGCACAACTGCTTTTCCCTTTTTCACAATTTTGGTTAATATCCATAATTTTATAGCAGTTTCTAAATCTGTTGAACTTAAACTTAAAAAATTATCCTCTGTACTTATTAAAACGTTATCTAAAATCGGCAAAGATGGGTTTTTCCCTACAATTTTTTCAACAATGCTTATCCCATTTTTTAAATTTTCTTTTAATATTTCTACTTTCATGTGTTTTAATGACGGAGGAATATAAAATATTTTTAATTTCCAGCCGAGTGATTATTTTTTCTAATAATTATTAATTAATTTAATATATTAAACTTATTGTTATTAGGGTTTGTATTTTTGTCGATTTTTATTAGAAGGTTTAAGTATAAAATTTTTATTTTAAGCTTAAATTTTTCTGTGCAAATTGTGTGGATAAATAAGTAGAATAAAATTAGTAATTTAGTTGGCGGAATTTTTAGTGTAAATTTTATTATATTTTTTAAACCAAGTTATGCACTATATATTCTCTGTTTTATTAGATTTAATTCTTCTGTTAATTTATTGTTTTCTTCGTTTTCCTGCAAGATTTTTTTGTAAGCATAAATGGCGGTTGTATGATCTTTGCCCCCGAATTTTCTAGCTATTGCCGGGAAAGGAATATTTTAATTCTTTTCTTAATAAAAACATAGCAATTTGTCTTGGCTTCACAATCTCTTTACGTCTTGTTGGGTCGAAGAGGTTTTTTTCTTCTAAATTATAAAATTTAGCAACGGTCTCTATAATTTTTTTATAATTTGCTACGTCAAAAGGGGAGAAAACAAAACCTCTTAACAATTTTTTAACCGTTTCTATATTTAATTCTTGGTTGATTTTATTATGGATTAAAATTTTGTTTAATGCTCCCTCTAATTCTCTAATATTTTTTTTAACATTAGTGGCGATATAATCTAAAACATCTTCTGGGAGGTCCATATTTTTTTCCTGGAGTTTTTGTTTTAAAATAACCAACCTTGTTTCATAGTCTGGCAAACTAACGTCGGCGATCATACCCCCTTCAAATCTAGATCTTAATCTTTCTTCTAGTTCCGCAATCGCGTTTGGCGGCCTATCTGATGAAAGAATTATTTGTTTATTTTTCTCATATAAAGAATTAAAGATATGAAAAAATTCTTCTTGGCTTTTATTCTTGCCGGCTATAAATTGGATATCGTCTAAAATTAAAACATCTATTGGGGCTAGGCTTGCCTTAAAAGCCTCCATAGTGTTTGTTCTAATAGCTGAAACAATACTTGAAACAAATTTTTCTGAAGAAATATATTTTATTTTTTTCTTTTTTTGTTCGTCGCTTATTTTATTACCAATAGATTGTATTAAATGTGTTTTACCTAATCCCGTCCCACCATAAATAAATAAAGGATTATAGGTAAAGCCCGGATTATCAGCTACGGCCAAGGCTGCTGCATGGGCTAATTCATTAAAAGATCCTACCACAAAACTATTAAATGTATATCGTGGGTTGAGGTTTGTTTCTTTGTTTATTTTAAACTCTTCAAATTTTAATTGCACCTCTTCTTGTTCGGAAGTGCTGGTTGTATTTTTTAGGGGGGTATTCTTTATTGGTTGTACTTTTATAATAAATTCTAATTCTTTTATACTGTCGTCTATGTCGTGTAGTGTTTTTAAAATTAGTTTATTATATTTATTACTTAGCCATTCTTTAGAAAAAGCGTTTGGGACAGAAATTATAATTTTTTCATTATCCCTTGAAGCAATCTCAGTATTTTGGAACCATGTAGCAAAATTCGCCCCAGAAATATGAAACTGCATTTGTGCTAAGACTGACTGCCAAAGTTCTAAATTATTCATAATTATATATTTTGAGATTTTTCGCGGGGCTTTAATAAAATAACCCGACCAGGGCACGGGAAGAGTATTTTAAAGTGGGCCGAATGCTCTTATGGGTGAGAAAAATATTTATTTCTAAAAAATTATTTAAATACTGTTTTAATATTATATTTTTCCCTTTTATTAATGCTTTGTCAAATAGATATAAAACAAAGAGGGATGTTATTAAGCTGTGTATAACCTGTGTAACGCGCTTAAACAGAGACGCACAATAAGTATTTTACAAAATTTATCTAATAAATATTATAAAATATTAATCTATAAAAAATGTTGTAATTTCCAACTTTTTAAGATATACTGGCTATATTATATATTAACTAAAAAAATACGCAATAGGAATTTTTTAATAAATATTTGTATAATTACATCGTTTAATCAGAGAGATGAATTGCTCGCAATAAGCTCGCACGCCAGCTCTCTTTTTAAGCCAGCATCATGAGTAAAACATATCAACCAAAAAAGAAGAAAAGAGCGAATACCCACGGCTTTTTAAGAAGAAAAAAAACAAAAACAGGCAGGCAGGTGGTACAAGCAAGAAGAAGAAAAGGGAGGGCGAAGGTAACCGTCTAATAAAAATGCTGCCAGCAATAAATAGAATAAAGAAAAAAAAAGATTTTGAAGTTATTTTTAAAAATTCAAAGAGTTTTAAAAACAATCTCTTTATTTTTAAAATAATGAAAAATAATTTAGGAGTGGATAGATTTGGATTTGTTGTAAGTCAAAAGATATCAAAAAGAGCGACAATAAGAAATAAAGTTAAAAGAAGGTTGGCGGAAGCGGTAAGTTTTGAAACAAAAAAAACATTCGCCGGGGGAAAAATAAAAAATGGGACAGACTTGGTTTTTATAACTTTATCGGGTATAGAAAAAAAAGATTTTTCTGAAATTAAAGAGGCGGTAACAGTTGCTCTAGCTAAATCAAAATTATTGTAAAATAAAAATGTTTGAATCTATAGTAAATTTTTTTTATATTATATTATACCAACCACTATTCAATTGTCTTGTTTGGCTATATAATTATGTGCCGGGACATGATTTTGGTATAGCGATAATTTGTTTAACTTTAATTATAAGAATTATACTTTTTCCCACCTCAGTTAAAGCGGTCAGGTCTCAAAAAAGTCTCCAAAAATTACAACCTCAAATACAAGAAGCACAAAAAAAATATAAAAACGACAAAGAGAAGCAGGCTAGAGAAATTTTAGATCTTTATAAAAAAGAAAAAATAAACCCATTTTCAAGCTTACTTTTGGCATTAATACAGGTGCCCATACTAATAGCGCTTTACAGGGTTTTCTGGGATGGATTAAACCAAAAAAAACTGGTCGCTCTATATAGTTTTGTTTCAAACCCGGGGTTGATAAATCCATTATTTATACACTTAATAAATCTTTCAAAACCAAATATAATTTTTGCTATATTGGCTGGGCTAACTCAGTATTTCCAAACAAAAATGTTACTCCCGAAAAGCGATCTCGGTGGGGCGGCGAAAAGCAAAGAAGCAGATATATCTCAAGCTATGCAAAAACAAATGGTATATTTTATGCCAGTCTTCACACTAATAATACTTATAGGCTTGCCATCTGCCCTAGGACTATA
Source organism: Candidatus Staskawiczbacteria bacterium (assembly GCA_963756225.1). GTDB lineage: Bacteria > Patescibacteriota > Minisyncoccia > Minisyncoccales > Staskawiczbacteraceae > XYD1-FULL-39-28. The sequence goes on along the minus strand of CAVWMZ010000003.1, from coordinate 307,465 downwards.
CTGGACAGTGAGCGGATTATTTTCTATAATTCAACAGTATTTCATTTTTAAGGAAAAAAATAAACCAGAACAAGTTAGCTCGGTTAATATTTAAATATGTCAGATCAAAATCAATTAAATAAAATAAAAGAGATAGTAGAAGAATTTTTTGAAAAAATGACAATAGGGGCCTCTAGCACTGGGGTTGATTTGTCTTCTGTAAAAAGGGATTCTAAAAACTCACAAGATTTAGTTGAAGAAAATATTGACGTTATTGATTTAGATATAAAAATAGAAGAGCCGCAAATTTTAATCGGCCAGCAAGGGCAAACTCTTTTTGAAATTCAGCGACTCTTAAGAGCAATTTTAAGCAGGAAGTTGCAAAAAGTTTATTATCTTAATTTAGATATTAATGATTATAAAAAAAAGAAGGTAGAATATTTAAAATATTTAGCAAAAGATTCTGCCGACCAGGTGTCGTTAACCAAAGAAGAAAAAGGGCTATTGCCAATGTCGTCTTATGAGAGGAGGATAGTGCATGCAGAATTATCGCAAAGGACAGATGTTATTACAGAAAGTCGGGGAGACGGACCTGAAAGACATATTGTAATAAGACCTAAATAATAAAAAAATAAAACCGCCTATAATTGGGCGGTTTTTATTTCCTTACAGGAAACCCCGCCCGTAGGCGTTGAGGCGGACGGAAGTCCGCCGGAGGGCGGGGAGGAATGGTTTAGCACGCGAAGACGTGCTAAACTGTTATCATGAGAATTCGTCAGTTAAATCACACTGTGTATCAGACAGAATATCATATTGTTTGGGGCACACGTTATTGACGTAAATTTTTGAAAGAGTATGTCCGTGCAGAGCTCGTGAAAGTTTTGTATAAAACACAGAAAAAATATCCTGATTGGTATTTGATAAAAATCAATACTGGAGGTGACCATGTCCATATTCTGATTGAAGTCCCACCAAAGTATTCCATCTCGGAGGTGGTGCAGAAATTGAAAGCTGACAGCGCGTTCGTTTTGAAAAAGAAGTTCAAATTTATTTCAAAAATTTATGGAGATGACGGCGTGTGGAGCACCGGATACTTTGTATCTACAGTCGGACTCAATGAGGCGCACATCAGAAAATACATCGAAATGCAGAATAACTTTGACCGTGGAATTGATTTAACTGGAGAATTCGAATGAGATTCAAAGGAAACCCCGCACGTAGCGATTAGCGGAGTGCGGGGAGGACGTCATTATATAAATATAAATATTATCTTTGTATTGGTATGATGGCAACATAATTAGGGATGACGCTTCCTAAATTTGTGCCACCGTCATCTATGCCGTTTGTGTTTCTTATATTTTCCCACTTTATTTGTCTTGGTCCCACTTTATTTGTGTCATAGCTAGTAGGGAATTCTTGGCAGGCCGTCCATGGCCCCGAGCCACTATCATTTTTGGCGACATAAATAAGCAATACAACATAGTCTCCATTTACTATTATAGAAGAAATATTTTCTCCTCCAAGTGTCGGCGCTACTCTACCATCTTGATCGCACCCTAAGGCGGTATCAGCCTTAGTACAACAGTCTCCATTTTTATCATATTCTGTGCAGTCTTTTTCGTCGTCTGGAACATTTGTGAAAGTTAAATCGCCCAATTTAGAATAATACATGTTCCCACTAACGCCACCGGCAATGCTGCCATTGCTAACCTCATAGTATCCCCCACTGTCTTTTTTGCAATGTTGGAGCAAGCTATTCATATCATTATAATATCCATTATTAAAACAGGATTTACGGAAAAAATAAACCCCATCACCACTTGGGCTAGGATTGTATTGATAAATAGAAACAGATGAGGCGAGCGGCATATTAGTGGCGGGATCGTTTGCGGACTCGCAGCTACTACCAGGGTTTATATATAAGCATTTGCCCCAAAAATTAGGGTTAGAATATAAGATAGACACATAAGAAATACCATTAGCCGTATCTTGGACAATACCCACAGAACCAATTTTCTTTTTTAATTTACCTAAATCTGCAATACTTGTTGTGTTGGGCTGGATATCTTGAGCCGTGCATCCAGACGTATATAAATAAACACCCGAAGCGGTAGTTGTTTTTACCGACAACGAAGATGGCTGAATTTTATTAAAACTAAACGCATTTAATTGGGGATTTATAGTATATAAAATTAAATATGTTAACACTAAAATAAGTAAACCCGATATGGCTCCAAAGGTTCTGTCTTTTGCAGCGGCTTTTGCCTCGGGACTAATAGGGGATAAAAAAAACATTACTCCAGCCATAGCTAAAGAAATAAATACAGAGCCAAGACCGACAACCAACCCCGCATAGTATAAATATGTTATATAGCTAGGTAAATCCGTGACATTTGGACTGCTCTGGCCAAGTACGGTTATAGTTGGGTACTGTACTTCTAGGGCAGCAACTTTATTTATTTGTATATAAAAAAAATTAACAAATAAAAGAGTAAAAAGTAAAGTGCAAAAACAAAATTTTTTTCGGTTTTTTGTTGCCATATTCGCTCTACTATAATAGATTGCGGACTTTAAATGATTTTATTTAATTGGGATTATTTCAATATTAGTTAATTTTCCGGTCCCTGTGCCAGATGCAATTATTGGTTCTGCGTTTAAGTCTTTAGCATCATCAATAAACGTTTCACAATATTTCCCCACGGCTCCATAAAGTCCAGAGGTCCCTTGAGAGAAAAGGGCGACCAAATAATCTCCATTTAAATCCATAGACCCCGGACGATCGGCGAAATATTTATAAGTTGATTCGTATGCATCTGTTTGTTTAATATTTGTCCAAAGAAATTGCATCGCAGTTGGATCTTTTTCGAGAGATGGAAGTGTTATGTCGCTACCCTTTACTATGTAATATCCAGCCGAGGTTCCCCTGTCTGACCCATAAGGTTCGCTATAAAACTCTACGCCAGACCCGGAGGTTTTTGGATCTGGGTTTAACTGGAAAACACTTAAGGCGCCATTAAAAGGAACAGGCTTACAGGTTGCTTGGGTTATCGGCTGGCCGCTATTGTCGCTACAGAGACCACCGCTTTGGAGTCCATTGTTTTGATGAAAAATAACTCCATAGTCAATTTTATCTGTTGGGTCTGAATCGTCATTAACAATTGAATATGCTTTAATGTTTGAGTCAATGGTGGCTAGGCTATCTGCGATGACTTCTGGAGGACTTTGACAAGCTGAATCTGAAAAAAGATAAACACCTGATCCGAGGGTTGTATCGGGCGGAGTTTGGGGGCTTATAGGAGATAAAGAAGTCCCCACTAGTTTAGGATTAATTGTATCCATAATGGTCCAAGAGCAAGCTAAAAGCACTATCCCTAAAACAGCACCTCTCATCCTATCTTTCCCGCTGTTTGCCATTTCGGGGCTAACTCCCGACATCGCATACATAATTGCTCCCACTGCAAAAGAGGCAGCGGCTAAGCCCCCGGCAATAGCTATGCCTTCTTTAAAAATAGCCACAACACAAGCTCCAATACTCGATCCCGAACCCGAAGGACATATCAATGTTTCGCTCGCGGAAGCAATGCCAGCCCTTCCTAAAAGAAAAGCAATAAAAAATAACAAAACTAGGAAATATTTTTTTTTGTATAATTTTTTTGTCATAAGTGGTGATTGTTAAAAATTATTTTTTTGTATATTATAAATAGGATTATTATTTATCGTTGGGGTTTTGGTGTACTCTTGGCAACAAAACCAATTATCTGTTAGGGGTGCATTAGCAACGTTGCCCAATTGTTGCCCATAGCAATAATTGGGCCAAGTTTTATTATCGAAACTTATTTTACCTCCGGTAATAGGAGTGAGTAATTCGTCTTCGGCCCTAGTGCAGCTTAGTAGCCTGTCTTGCTCTCCTCCATAAATAGTATTTGTTGAGCTGCAGCTGTTTGTTGTTTGTCGCGAATAAGTTAATTTTTTAAATATATCACTCCTCTGGTCATATAGCACATCAGTATAAAAACTTATATAGTCATTTTCAAAACTTTGATAATCATTCCAAAGCTGTGAATGATAGTTAATCATCTGTTGACATGGTTGTCCTTGGCATGGGACAAAGGTGCAATTACAAGCAGGTTCATATCCTCCATTCCCATCTGAAACGTACCATTGTTTATAATTGCAATTAGTTTGGCAAATTGGGTTGGTATTCTCATATTTCGCATCACATTTACAGTAATTTTGTACGGGGCTTGTGTCCTTTGCTTTCCCCATTGTAGTTATTTGGTTAATTATCACCTGTATATCTTGATCTATGCTGCCTATTGAAGTTATTATATTATTAGCCCATTTTTTCGCATCGTCAATTGTTTGTCCGATTGGTATTTCGTTTTCTGCGGGGCAAATTTTTTCTTGTCCTATTGGTATCAACGATCCAGTACCCGTTCCTGCTGGGCCAGTGGCATTTCCGGGGCCCCCAGGCCCTCCAGGCGTGCTCCCATTCTCCTCTTTGTCTGGCGCATTCCACCAATTATCTTCACAATAAAAAGTTAATGGGTCATCATTATAATTATATTGGTCACATTGCGGTCCGGTCATTAAATCCGACGAAACTTTTTGTTGGTTATTATTAACGCCCTCATCTCCGGCATTAAAGCCGGGGCTACTTTTATAAGGCACAGACGTATTTGGTACAGGGAAATTAAGAGAAGCATTTAAAATATCGCATGGGCACAAAGGACAACTCGAATCTGAGGTGCATTTTGTTGTTTCTGGGCATACGGCCTGGCAAGTGGCATCGGGGCTGGAACTACTTGTGCACGGGCCGCTTGTAGCAGGAATATCCGGATATGCGCATTTTTGTGAATTCGGGTAATTATACAGATAAGATGAATAATCGGTTTGGGTGCAAAATCCTGCATTATCCCACATACACTCTGATTGTGGGGCATTTTGGCAGCTTATCGGATCTGTGTAGTTCGAACAATTTGAATTTTGGATAACACAGTCAGGATATCCAGAATATTCGTTAGATCCATTCTTGCACATATATGCATTTTGGATGCAATAATTGGTATTGCCTTGGTCGGTGGCCTTATTTGCATTTGTGCAGTCTACAAAATTACTGGCTCCAAACAGGCACTCGTCGGCGTGACCCAAAACACAACTTGAATTACCTTGAGTTGTATCGCCACACTGAGATTGGCAAAAACTATTTGCATCAGAGCACGCGGCATATTTTTGGTTGCAACCATATTCACAGTTATCCTGACAAGAGCCAATACAATCTTTAAAAGTTTGGCTGGTATCTTGAGCATATATGCATGGTCTTGAGGTGTAAGCCTTCTCTATGCATTTTTCTTGTGTGTCTTCACAGGTCTGTAGCGCTGCTCCACTTAAAATAGTGGTGTCGCAAGCTCCGCACGCATTGTATGATTGCATGGCCAGAGGACTTGAGTCTGGGCATGCATCATCGCATTGTTTTAAACAACTCGAATTATTATAATTAAATCCATTGCAATATTTTGACGAATCTACGGGCTGCGGGGGCGTAGTAGTAACGGTAGGGTCATTAAAAACTTTTACAGGTAAAACAACTGTATGTGTTTGGTCTGTATTCTCATAAGTGTCAACGAGATCGACATAGGGTATCGCTAAATAGCATTGCGGAGATGCCAACATATATCTTGCTTTATCTAGATTGGTTTCATCCTCCCTCATTGTTTCTTTAACATCGTCTATTTTTTGTTTTAGATAGGTTAACTGCTGTAATAAATTTATTTTTTTCCAATTGTCTGGGTTAATTGCGACAACTGTCTCGCCATTTATTTGTACATTTTCTTCAACAAAATTTTTTATTGAAGCAGCGTCGCAAGGTTGAAAATCACCATTAATCGGGTTTGGGTTACACCTAAATTCATCTAGCCCGTGATATTCAGTGGCAGTAGTTTTACAGCTATCATCTGTGGTTGTGCAGCAGCTAGAATCATAGCCGCCCGCATAGGGGCCGCTAGTACACGGGCATGCTGTTGGGGTTGTGGTTGAGCCTGAAACTCCAGTTAACGAGCAGCATCCGGGACTGTATCCTCCACCGTATGATGCTGGGCATTTGCATGCCGACGGAGCTTCCGCTGTCCCGCCTCCGCTTGCGCCAACATTAGCAGCAACATTAACTGGCCCATGCTCAATTTGTTGTTTTGTTGTTAGCCCGGAGATGGGGGTGTTTGTTATTGTGTCACTGGCGGTTGTGGGGCAACAATCTGGCGGGGTTTGATTTGGAGCCTCTAGACATGAGCCATTAACACACGAGCCCGTTGAATCACCGCCTCCAGTGCATGACCCGGTGCAATCAGTTCCTAGCCCAGAGGTTTTTCCTGAGCCATCAGGACTTGTACCATTAAGAACGCAACCCGTAATAGGGTTACAATGAGGCTTGCAATCTCCATATGTAGCGCAATCGCACGTATTCATCAGGCTGGCTATTTGGTCCGATAGAGCAGAAATGACATTAGCTTTTTCTTGGGCACCCGTAACTAATTGTGTTAGGCAGTCTGCCCTGTCGTGGTTCATATAGGTGGGCGAGGGATCATCGCATTTATTGGTTTTATGATTGCACGTTTCGCCGCTGCCTATGCCACAATCTGTGTCTACCGAGCAACTTTTAGCTGTTTCTAAAAAGTCGCCGTTAATAGGGTTCCCACTTTGGTCAAAACCATAACAATTTATTGTTCTTGCTAAAAGTGTTTCAGTTAATGTGCCAATAGGGATTTCTTTATATGTGTTGACGGTTACATATGAGGGCAATGGGGTATTGCTGGGCAGAGGATTTAAATTAAGTTGTGGTAGGACGCCAATTTTGCAGCTACCTAACTTCGGACTGATTGTCTGCATAATCAAAGTTGAGCAGACAATTATTAAGAGCCCGGTTATTCCTGCCTTTATCCATTCTTTCCCTTCGTTCGTAATTTTTCCACTTCCATAGGAGACCAGATAATAAACTCCGCCAACGGCTACCGCTACAACAGCTATAGAAACGGCTATACTTACTCCCTTGCTAAAAAGATAACAAATATATGTGCCAATGTCGGGGTTTCCTCCTAAGCCTGGAAGATTTACTTCAAGGGCTAAAACAAAACTAGCGCTTAGAAAAGCGACGCAGCAAGCAGGAAAAAAGAAAATAAGTTTTTTCCAAAAGGCCATTTTCTTATTCTATTTTTAGAAGTTAAATATTTATTAATTTTGGGCAGATTCTAGTTTTTGTTTTTCCGCTTTGTTTTGCAGAACTTCTTGAGGATTTGTTGTAATTATTTGGTTCTCTGTTTGGCTGCCAACAACCGATAGGTACACGTGTTTTCTTCCGGCAAAAAATAACCCCTCTCCAACTGCCGCTCCCAGTAATAAATATTTTTCTTGCTCGGTTAGTTGAAATACTTTTTGCACAGAATCGATGTCGGCAGTAGACTGTTTCATTAAAAGTTGCAATGAAGAGTTTGTGACAATTGCTTTGCCATAATCTGATTTCATAAAGTCGGCTACATCCTGGGTAATAGTTGTAACTCCCAGCCAATATTTTCTACCCCTTTTAACTATACCGTAAAGAAAGGAAGCTCCGTCTGGAGATTGCATTAGCCACCAGGCTTCATCAATAACCAAAATTCTCTTTTTTAATTTCTCTCTAACAATATTCCATATATATCTCATGATGATATATAGTGCGATTGGTCTTAGCGATTCTTCCATGTCTCTTATCCCAAAAACAACTAGATTTTTATCCATTGAAATATTAGATTGTTGGTTGAAGAAATCAGAAAAAGTTCCTTTGGTAAATTTTTTAATACGTTTACCCAGAGACTCTGTTCCCGTCATACTTTCTAAAACTTCTTCAAAGTCAGACATTAAGGGAGTGTTGGTCGCCCATGTTTTGGGATCTGTTTGCGCAGTTATATCTCTTATTGCATAAGTTTCTGTTAGGGCTTCGTCTAAAATGCTATCTTCTTCAGGAGTTAACCCTCCCAACATAATTCTTAAAAGCCCAACTAAGTTTATAACATTAGATCTTAAAATATCTTCTGGGTTGTCGTCTGGGCCGGGCAGCGGCAAATCAAAAGGATTTACATGGTTTGCTGAAGTTAAAGAAATTTTCAAGAATGCTCCGCCAACTGCATCGGCTAAAAATTCATATTCGTTTTCTGGGTCAACAATTATACAATCAACTCCCTGCATCAAATATCTTAAAATTTCCAGTTTTATGGCATATGATTTTCCTGCGCCAGATTTTGCGAAAACCACCATATTTGCATTTTCCAAACTAAATCTGTCAAATAAAACTAAAGAATTATTGTGTCTATTTATCCCATATAAAATTCCTTCGTTAGAGCTTAAATCAAAACAAATAAATGGAAAACATGTTGACAAAGGCTCTGTGTCCATTGGAGTGTGGACTTCTATTAAGTCCATTCCATAAGGATTGCAAGAAATAAATCCTTCTTTTTGTTTAAATAAAGCGGCTTTAATATAAATTAATCTAGACTCAAAAATTGATCTTAATGTAAGTTCGGTATCTTTTAATTCTTTTTCAGAAGTTTCATAAATTGTAATATAAAGACCAAGTCTAAACATTTTTTCTTGAGCAGTCATCAAATTATCTCTAAGGCTCTCAATATCTTTATATGCAGTTTCTAGCGCAGGATCTCTAATTAATCCCTTTTCTTCTCTCTCTAAAAGTTCGGAAGAAACTTCTGTAACTTTTTTTCTTAATTTTTTTAAAATCAATTCGCTGCTGACAGGATGTATAAAAAATGAAATATCCATTGGAGTATTTAAATCAATGACGGGTGAAAACCACCCCGTATTTAAATATCTAGGATAAGAAAAAACAAAGAAGGACTTGGCAAGCCTTTCTCCTAATTTTATATGATCTTGCAGTACGCCAATATATGGAGGGGCTATAATATCTCTCACGTCAAACGCCTCTTCTTGAAAAATTTTTTGTGTTAGATCTTCTTCTTTTTTACCAAGAAGATTGTCTAGAAATGCCATAACGTTTTAAAATTATTTTAATAACTCGGGAAGTATTTCTGGATAATATCCAATTTCTGCTTGATCTGGATGGTGTATGGACCAAAAAAGTTCTATAAGTTCGGGCGTTGTTAAGCGGCACTGCTTCCAGCCCGCATCTTCTTAGGCCCATTGATACATACTCCATTCTTTGCCATAATTGCGATTTACATCTTTGGAATTCATCATCAGTTATTGGTTTGTTGTTTTTTACTCCAGGGGCCTCTCCAAAGTTTATTTTCTTTTGGGCACCCTTCAGTCCAAAAATTTCCATTAGGTTATATGGTACAACTATGTAAAAACTTTTTGTCATAACTACATCTCCTACAACCATTTCTTTTATAAACTCTCTGTATGACGTAGTCTGTCTTTTTAAGAGTTCATTAGTTTGCTTGTCTTCTAAATCTTTTAAACTGTCTAAATATGGGGTTATGTTTATATTCCTGGACTGAACAACAATTTGGCAGAAAAAATCTAAAGAATTTAGAAAATTTTGAAAAGCATAAATTATAGCCGTTTGTTCTTCTTCCGATTTCAATGCAAAATTTATAGAAGAGGTCATTAAAATTCCTCTTATAGAATTATTTTTTAAAAGTAAAACCCCCTCTCTTATATCTTGTACTTCTAAAAATGCTTGTGTAGCTGATTCTGCCATAATTTTAGATTATTTTGTTTTTAATTCTACGAGCGTCCTTGTTTTCTTTAATTGGCTTGTTTGTGCTTGTAAGACGGGTCCTTGGTCTATTTTTTTTATTTGGGTTCTTTTTATTGGCTTAAACGGATAGGGAGATTCTTTCTTTTTCCATGTATAATCTTTGCCGTCTAAGGAGAAGCCTATTGCCTCCCATAAGCCAGTTTAATATAGGGGTGCCACCGATAGTTCCGAAAGCAAGAATTACTGCTATGAGGAAAATTATAAAAGCTACTATATAAAAAAGAAAACGAGGCATAATCCAATATATGAAAAAGCAAATAACACCAGCTCCCACAAGATAAAAGAATTGTCTAAAGGATATAAAGAAGGCAATCTTGCTCTCAGATTCAATAAATTGTGGTATAGGATATTGTTCCATAAATTTAAGATTCGTTCATTATATCATGTATAAAAAATCAAAGGCAATAAAAGTTCTCAACATATTGACAATATGATTTTAATATGATATAATTAAAGCACTATAGAACATTGAAAAAGACAGCTTAATAGGTGTGGGAAGTTTCCCGTGCCGGCCGTTAATTGATTAAATAATTCAAAAAGAAAGGAATCGCCATGAACGACTTTGAAATGTTTACGTTGTATTGGTTGATTGGGATTGTAGTGGCCATACCGGTTCTCGCAATTATCGCTTGGGCTTTCGGCATCTTGCGGATTGTGATTGTGCAGGAGGCAACGGCAGCATCGTTTAAATACTTGGGAAAACGGGTTTACACTGCCCTGGAATTCACGGGTTATCACTTCAGGCCCGACATGTCCGGATTTATTTGCTGTGACGACACCATCAATCCTAAGGAAAATCGGCCGATTAATATCGGTGGATGCTGGTGTATCTGGAGGATTGGTGGCTGGATTTTTTACCTTTGGCCATTGGTTAGTCCGGCTAAGTATGAAAGTCACAATGACCCGACCGATGGATTCGGTGGAGGGGTACTGGTTCAGCTCAACGATGTAACGTCGGATTTAATTTGTACCGGGGCGCAAACCAAGGATCCTGAGAACGTTAATCTGGATGTTGTGGCGAAGGTGACAAGACGGGTCGTTAATCCGATTCACTACTTGTATATCTCGCCTCGCGATGTAGCAAGACAAACAATAGACAGGCTGGATGCGGTTTTGCGGGCATGGATAAAATGCGGTTTTCGGCAACACGCCCAGGAAGCCAGGGGCGACGGCGTAAGGCTGTGGAACGAGCTTGTCCAAGAAAACGATACGCCATCAGCAGCGCCTATATTCGACGGCATCACGGAGCGATGGGGAATGGAAATCCAGACAAACTCCATCGTAATCCTAAAGATCAGCGAAGACTCGGCATATACGGCCGCCTTAAAAGCAAAAAGCGAAGCAGATTTGCTGGCTCAAGCTGAAGCTGCTCGGCTCGGTGGTCCAGTCAAGATCATGATGGATCAATGGGTTAAAGATGAGGCTGCGCGTTTGGGGGTAACTGAAAAAGTGGCCGTTAAAGCTCTTAAAAAGAGTGGCGCCTACGATCGCAAAGAACAGTCGCTTGAACTGCTGCGGGCTCAGGGCTTGGCTGGGGGTAATTACTCCAAACAAGAACTGGACATCAGCAGCGGTGGAAAGCCCATAGATCCTAATTATGCGGCCATTCTCGGCGGAGCCGAGGTTATAGGTGGCGCGTTAGGGCGCGGCAGAGGTAAACAAGGTGGTCGTGGCGGTCGGGGGCAAGGCTCAGGCGCTAAACCTGTTGGTGGTCAGGAGGGAGAGGCTTCGGGAGGCCAACCTTCACCCAGTTGGTTGGAAAGACATAAAGGTGAGTCCACCTAGTTATCAGTCAATGTAAGTAAAAGGGTGGCTTCGGCGTTTGCTGAAGCCACCCCCTTTTTTTTGTAAATTTTTTACTCAATAGGCTCCCTATATCTATCTGAGCCTTTAGTCTGATTTGTTTGTTGGTTAGACTCTTTAGCTTCCGCTGGAGTGATTATTTTTTTTATCCGTTCTCTTTTTTTGGGAGGCGTTGCAGTCTCTATTTTTGTAGGTTCTGCAATTTTCGGTTCTTCGGTTGCGGCTAGAATATTTTTTTTAATTATTTCGTCAACGCTTGTAGCGGGTTCAACCTTATAGAAAATATTTTTATTTTCTTGCGGCTCTGATTCTCCGGTAACTTTTTTAGATATTTCTTCTCTAAAGGTCGGATCATTAAATTTTTCTTCAGGAGCTTTTTCTAATAATGGGATTAGTGTCGTTATAATTTCGTCAGATACTTTATCTGCTGTTTGTTGCGGGAGCTCTATTTCCTTTTGTAGTGAATTAGATAAATCAATCTTAGACATATTTTCTCTTACAAATTTTTTTGCAAGATGATTTAATGTCGTTACATTAAATGGTTTTTTTTCTAAAACTTTTTTGCTAGTTTGCTCGTCGTTTTCTTCCAAATTATATTTATTCATAATGCCCGCAAGAACTGCGTCGGCTTTTTTTGTGAAGATAACTCTTAAATTATTTTGTTCGTCCATGATTTTATAGTAATTAATAACTATTAATTATGCTAGGTTATCTATCTCTTTGACTTGGTTGTTTAGTTTTGAGAGTTTGGCCTCATCTATCCTCTGTCCAGCATGCTTATCTGTCTCAAGATTTATGCGTTCAGAATCCATTTTTCCCCTAACATCTGGTCCCTGGATCTGGTCAATCTGGTCTTTGGAGCCAGTTCTAAATGCGCTAAGTTTTTCTGGAGTTAATCTGCTTACTCGTTCAGAGGTAAGATGTGGTGCATCAATATTTCTAAGTTGGGTGTGGGTCATTGCTGGCAATGTTTCATCAAGCTTTGTTTGGACTAGTTTGTCTTTGGCAGCAGCATCTGTGAGTCCGGGCTGACTTGATCTTAATTTTGTCACGTTCGCCTCGTTGAAGCCAGCTAACTTATAGTTTTGATCTTCTGCGGTTTTTCTGACATTAAAATCGGCACTCGTTCCCATAGTTTTGTGATAATTTTCAACCCGAGAAACGGCAGCATGTTGCGCCGCGGTGTCTCCTATGTCGCCAATATCGCCTTTTTGAATCATGGCCTCTATTGAAGCTACTCTTTTTTGTTCGGTGACACCAATTCCCTTGCCCTGGGCATGTGAAGTCAACGTTTCTTTGCTTGCGCCGCTCATTGCTTTTTTCGCTTCTTGAAGTGGCGCTGAAGCTTTTGCATCAACCGCCTCCCTATCCGCTAGGCCAACTTTTGCTAAAACTCGTCCGGTTGCGTTACTAATTCGTCTGCCAGCATCGGCCACTTTTCCTCCGGTCATTTTATTTAACATCTTTGAGCCCCCTGCGGCTCCTGCGACGATTGCTCCCCCCGCAAGTGCAGCTCCGCCAGTCGCCACCCCTATCACTGCCTTACTGGCCATTGACGCTATTCCGTTTGATTTGGCGCTAATGTATATTCCCACTACAATTACCATTATAACAATGAAAAGGGGTTCTATCACCGTTTCTACGGTTGGCGTTTGGGTGCCATTAAGTGATGGGGTGTTGTTTAATATCCCTAGGGCCAAGTTAAGGAAAAGGCACATGCTTACGCCGACAAACGACCATTTTAAGAAATGATTCCACCATTTTTGTCCCAGTTCTTTTGCTCCCGGGAATGGAAATGCCCAAAAAATAAATCCAAGTGGAGAAAGCATAAATAGAATTCCAAGAACGGCATATCTAGCTAGAATCACAAGAAAAAGATATAAAAAGGCAAACGCTATTACCATGTATAAAAACGAATAAGCAACAACTACAAGAGCATAGCCGCTTACGCTTTCGGCGGATACTGCTTGGCATTTCCATGAATATTCTCCGCTCAACGTGGCCTGATATAGGGCCGTACCCATAGATGGCGCAGTAAATCCGCTTGTAGTTACTGTGCTCCCGCCCCCCAATAATCCGTTCATTGTCACGTTTGAGGCGTCAATAATTAACCCGCAGAATAATAAAGAAAAATTGATTAAAATAGCTACTATTATTAATGGCATAAGGGCTTTCCCGGCTTCGTATTCTCTAATTCTTAGAGCGGTTGCTATACCAATAATAACAAAACCTAAAGCAACAAGCATATTAGCCAAATCTCTCATTGATTTCCAGCCAGCCACAAAAGCTGTTGCTCCCGATGTAGAAATAGGGCCGGATCCTGAGCTTGGATTTGTTATTGGATAAGTTAGTACGGTGCCCATGCCAATAGAAGCAAGCGATCCGGCGGTTTTGGCGATGTAATTGGGAAATGCTGCTACTGCGTCTATGAGAGACACTGCAACCTGCTTGCCGTAGCTTAGGTTATCGACACCAGGGCAATCGCCAGTCGGAGAAGGTGCACAATCGACGTCTCTTAAACACGGGATTCCTACAGGATTTCCTCCTATGGCTATTGCTGCGTTTGAATATGGGAAACAGGTGTTTTCCATGCAGTAGCAACTGTCACCACTAGGGCAATCGGCGGCTTGCGCAAAGTTTATTTTCACCGCGAAGATAAAAATAAATAAAAAAACAAAAAATAATAATTTTTTATTCTTTAAAGGTTGAGAGAATTTTATCATTTTTTTATTTTTTTAAAAGTTGAGAAGCTTTTTGTTAAATTTATCCAATCAGAAACACTAAGGGTTTCTGCCCGTTGATTTGAATTTAAGTTATTTTTTGAAAGCCATTCAACGATTTGTTCTTTTGAATTACTTGATTTTACACCATTTAAAAATTTCAAGCTAGTCAAGTTATTAACACCCATAAAATTTTTTTTGTAAAAAAAGAGCCCTCAAGAAATTATTTGAGAGCATTTTGCCTAGCCTTAAGCGATAGTGTTTATTATTTGTTGTGTGGGTTGTAGGTAGCTTTGTGATTTATGAATTGGTTGACTCCTTCTTGCGAAGAATTTAACAGTTGGTTTACTTCTTGTGCTTTTGCCTTATTGGCATCTTCAACAGCCTGTTTCTCAATTATCGGTATAACAAAGGCAAAAATAAAAATAACTAGAACAGTCAACGATATAACCACAATAGCGATCGTTTTGTTGCTGACGCGTTTCTTGTCCATCTCTTCGGCAATCAAAGACTTTCTTTCTATTTCAGACAAATGCGGCGACGATATAGTGCTCATTTTTTGTTCCTTTCTGGATTTATGGATCTAAATTTTCAATGTTAGAGATAGGCTACCCGTTGCTTTGCCAGATTATTTCTAACGGCTATATTTATTATGATATATTGGTAAGTATATTGTCAAGCGTTTTAAAGAAATTAAAATTATGCCAAAAAGGGAAAATTTTCTGACAATTTTTTCCAATCTTCAGTTGATAGTGTTTCGGCCCGCTGGTTTGACTTCAGGTTATTTTTTAATAGCCATTCGTCAATTTTTTTTCTTTCAATTTTTAATATTTTTGATAAATTATTGCCTAGTTGTTTTCTGGGTTGCGAAAATCCGGCTTTCACAACTTTAAAAAATAAATCTATGTCAATTTGTTTTTTATTTTTATCAATTAGCGGCGTAATTTTTATTATTGCAGAATCAATTTTTGGCGCTGGCCAAAAACAATTTTTTGAGACGTAGCTTATAATTTTAGCTTCTGCATAAAATTGCACAGATACTGCCAATAAGCTCATGTCCGACGGCTTGGCGCATATTCTTTGTGCCACTTCTTTCTGGAGCATTAAAACCATAAATTCTGGAGGATTGTTTGTCTCTAAAAACTTTCTGATTAAAGGAGATGTTAAATAATAAGGGATGTTCGCAATTAATTTGTAGTTTGTAATTTCCGATTCAAATTTTAATATATCTTCATCAATAACTTCTATATTTTTATAATCTTTTACAGTTTCTTTTAATATCTCAATCATTGTTTTACTTTTTTCAACCGCGATAATGCGTTCTGCTTTTTCTGCCAATTCTTGAGTTAAAGTCCCAATGCCCGGCCCCACTTCTAAAATAGTGTCGCTTGATTTTATATCCGAAGCCTCAATTATTTTTCTCAAAACATTTTTGTCTATTAAAAAATTTTGTCCCAATCCTTTTGATGGTTTGGTGTCATATTTCGAAGAAATATTTTTTATTGTAGTTGGAGAAGTTAAATCCATTAGAATATTATAGCATAGTTTAAAATTTGGTAATAAGTTCAAGTCTTTACCCAGCGGTAAATTTTTTATAGTAGAGCTTCGATTACATTAAATTTTAATTAAAAACTCAAATTTGTGGGGCGAAGACTTGACATTATGGTGTCGGAGTAGCACAATTAAATTAGTTCGCTGGGAATAATGTGGCATGCAGCTAGCAGGCCATTTTCAGCATTGAAAATTTGTTTCTAAGAAAGGAGCAAGACATGAAGAGATATTGCAGAAAAGCATGCTTGTTGATGTTTGGTGCCGCGGTTTGTTTTTTTGTTTCTTGTAGTCGGAGCGGATCAGTGCCCCCTATTTCAGAGAAAGAGAATGCCCTCCAGGCTATTCCCGAGAAAAAGAACGTTTTTCAGAAAGTCGTTTTTACCAACCCAAAATATGGATTTACTATAACATTGATATCAGAAACTGAATGTGAGTTCAAGATGAACTCCGAAATCCGCCTTGAGGAATATACGAGGGATGATAATAGGCTGAGAATTGTTAGGAGGGGCATGGAGACCTCGGTGTCTTATTACGATATTTTGCCAGAAGGCATACGCCAGTCTGATACGAAGGAGGTATATCTATTGCCCGAGCGGTTGAAAGAATATCGCGACAAAGAACACGCCGCTCAAGAAGCGGAACAGGCTCGGCAACGTGCAGTTCAGCTGGCAGAGGAAGGTTGAACAGCATGCCGTAGAATTGGAAAAACAGAAACAGGAAGACAAGCTTGTCACCTATAGAGACGATATTATGCAAGGTGTGCGGAAATTTTTGTCCAATGGTGCCGCGTTTAGCGGAGTTTATTTTTCCCATTGGTTTGGTTGTGGTTGTTACAGGCACGCAGATCCAAATTTGCCATTTCAGATTATCATTACCGGAGATCCGGTTATCGAGAATTTTAATTATTCCGACTCGGGGGATGAATTTGGTGAAAGATATAATTATTGCATTATGGATCCCTTGGATCGGGTGTTTGGAATTCCGGCTCACTTGAAATGGCTGGGAGAAACAGAGTCATTCTCTCCGTGGACCTTTGACAGCGTCAAAGAATATGATGGCATCCTTATAGTGGCAATTAAAATACAAAACAGAGACAGCGCAAACCCGCTTTGGCGCGTTACGATGAAATATTGCGTTAGAGACAAAAAGATACCGGACACTTGGGTGTCGTTAGACAATGGATCGGTGTGGAATGGAGCTCAGTTTGTTGGGCTAAAAAAATCAGCGCTTGCGCTTATCGCGGTGCAACGCAAGGAAGCGCCCATAGTAGCATCGCCTAATGTAGTTGTGCCTCGCACCGTCTCGCAGAATAGATTCCTGGAATCAACCGCGCCTATTGTGGAGCCGCAACAAAATCAGGTTTTTTCTATGCCGCTTCCCAAGATGTCCTTTACTAGGAAATAGGCAGAAATTTTGAGCTAAGTTAGGGCGCTTTTCAAAAAAGCGTCTTTTTTTAATATAAAATTAATTGTGAATAACTGCTTGACGGGCAGTCTTTAAAATGGTAAATTTGACTTACATTGTTAAAAATATTTAACAGAATTTTAATAGGGATAAAAATGGCTTGGCTCTCTGCTAAAAATGCAACAAAGGGGGCTAATTTTAAGAGGTTATTTAAAAAACCCCTATTTTTTTTCGGGTTAGTTTCTGTCATCTTGTTTTGGGGAATGTATGCGTCTTGCGACAGCCCGGCTAATATGGGTGGCCTAGCTTCAAGTCATATCGTATTTTTTAATTCTTTTTTTGATAAGTCTGGTGCTCCTAGTGGAGACAGTTTATTTTTTAGCCAAGCAAATGCGATTCAATTAGAAACTCCAGAATTAAAAACAATGCAGGACAATACGCTTTGTGCAGTATCAACGCCATGCGCTATATCTGCTAAAACCTTGGGAGACGTGTTTGGCGGAACCAACCAGACCCAAAAAGATATAACTAACTATATTGTTCAGCCTGGAGATACATTGAAATCAATTGCAGATTCTTATAATATATCCGTTAACACCATAGCCTGGGCAAACCAGCTAACAAGTTCTTCTGCGGTAAAAGCCGGCCAGAGTTTAACGATCTTGCCGGTAGATGGCGTTTTGCATCTTGTAAAATCTGGAGACACCATGTCGGCCATTGCTGCAAAATATAAGGCGCAAGCAGAAGACGTAATTTCTTTTAATGATTTAGCAAACCAAGACGATATTTATATTGGCGATATTTTAATAGTGCCTGGAGGAGTAATGCCAAAAAATGCTGCACCAGCGCCAATAAGTAATAACCAAATTCCTTTAGCTAATAATTATTTTATTTACCCGGCAGAAGGAGATATCACCCAGGGGCTTCATTATTATAATGCCATTGACCTTGCCAATAAATGCGGCACGCCAGTTCATGCTGCAGCTTCCGGCGTGGTTCAAAGAGCCGTATTTAATAATGCTTGGAATTTGGGCAAAGGAAACTATGTTACAATTTTGCATGGAAATGGCACCGTCACCTATTATGGTCACTTTGAGTATGTTTATGTAAAACCTGGAGACAAAGTTACTGTTGGAGACACTATAGGATTGATGGGCAGAACTGGAGATGCAACCGGATGCCATGTTCACTTCGAAGTTATAGGAGCTGTAAATCCTTTAGCAAGATTCCCCGTAGGAACAAAAATAAGTTATTAATATAAATAAAAAACAGCCTCGATAAAATTCGGGCTGTTTTTTATTATTTATTTTTTTACTCCCTAACCCGATACATCAGCGCTTCGGCAATATGTTCATATTGAATTTTGTCAGAATCGGCTAGGTCGGCAATTGTTCGGGCTACTTTTAAAATTCTGTGATATCCTCTGGCTGATAATTTCCCTGAGTCAACGTATTTCTTCAAAAGGTTTTGTGATTTATCATCGTGTTCGCAGTATTTTTTTATTTCAGGAATGTTCATTTCAGAGTTTGTTAAAATATTGCCGTTGATAAATCTGGCCTTTTGCTTTTCTCGGGCTTTTTCAATTTTTCCCCTAACGTTTTGACTTTGGTTTTCAACAGAGTCGGAAGTTAGCTTTTCATATTTTACTGCTGGTACTTCAATAAATAAATCAATTCTGTCCATTAAGGGTCCTGACATTTTTCTTCTATACATCGAAACCTGAGAAGGTGAGCAGGTGCAGTTTTTTTCTGGATCGTTAAAATATCCGCAAGGACATGGGTTTGACGCTGCTATAAGCATAAATCGTGAAGGAAAGGTAAAAGTATTTTTTGCCCTCGAGACAGTTATTTTCCCCTCTTCAATCGGCTGACGCAAAGATTCTAAAACATCTCTATGAAATTCTGGGAACTCATCTAAAAATAGAACTCCACGATGGGCTAATGTTATTTCTCCGGGTCTTGGCGGACTTCCTCCACCGATTAGAGCAACTTCAGAAGAAATGTGGTGGGGAGAACGAAATGGTCTAAAATTTATAATAGCCGTATTTTCTGGCAGAAGACCAGCGATACTGTAAATTTTTGTAACCTCTAAAGATTCTGCAAAATTTAGTTTTGGCAGGATAGAAGGCAACGCTTTCGCTAACAGGCTTTTTCCTCCGCCAGGAGGTCCAAACATAAAAAGATTATGGCTGCCAGCAGCTGTAATCTCGAGTGCTCTTTTTGCATATTCTTGCCCTTTCACCCAACTGATATCAATCTGTTCTGATGCCTGATTGGAGGAGTTTAAAATAGTATCTTCTCTAAATTCTGTTCCCTGAATTTGTATTCTGTGTTCTAAATAAGCCAAAGCTTCTGATAGCGAATTTATGCCTACAACCTTTACCTCTTTTATTAGGCTGGCCTCTTTTGCATTTTGTTTTGGCAAAATAATTTCTTTAACGCCTAGCTTTTTTGCCATTAGAGCAAAAGATAGCGCGCCTTTTATCGGGCGCAATTTCCCATCTAAAGAAAGTTCGCCTATAAATATTTTATCAGAAACATTAAAAATAGTTTGTTTTGATGCAATTAAAAAAGCCAAAGCAATTGGCAGATCATAAATAGAGCCTTCTTTTTTTAAGTCAGCTGGGGCTAGATTTACTAAAACTTTAAAAGTTCTGCTATGAGGTGATAATAATTTTGTGCTTTTTATTGCCGAATCAACCCTCTCTTCTGATTCTTTTACCGCCTTATCGGGCAAACCTACAATAGAAAATGAGCGCAATCCTTGCGATACATCTATTTCCACCTCTACTAATTGCGCGTCCAATCCATTTATAGCTCCAGAGAAAACTTTTGAAGGCATATAATACTTTATTTTATTTATTATACCAAATTTTTTTGTAAATAAAAAAGGCCCACGACGTATCACGGGCCCGAACGTAAATCCCTACATTAATGTGAGAATGTGCCTTGATAGGCCTTGTAATCTCGCACCAATTTCCTGTGGCAGGGAGTCATCTCGCGCGGAATATTCATCCGCTCGCTGTACGACAGATACTATACTCTTGAGGTAGTCCTCTCTTTGCCCATCGAGCGAGAGCATTTCCGCATCTATGAATCGCGTTGCCCTCGTTTGTAACTCGTTGATGAGTCGATGGGCGGTCTGATAGTTTTTTGCAGCATCTAGTACCGCCAGCTCGGCATCAAGATATGCACCGAATTCGTTGACCTTTTTATCAAGATGCTCTTGGGGCATTGTCGTTTCTGTGCGCATAAATTTGCGGGGGTAAAAAGAAGTTGAGAAAAATAAATGGAATTACGGGTATGGGACAGATAACGTCTACGTAAAACTGTCTTATTAGTTTTGTGTTCATTTTAACACGTCCTTTCCAAAATTTTTCTCCAAAAGAAGTCGCAAGGTCCCGCTACGCACGAGTCCCGTGCCGTCTCCTCGGAGGATTTCTTTGTCTGGTTCGCTGAACCGGTTTCCGCCATCTAACACGTCCTTTCCAAAATTTTTCTCCAAAAGAAGTCGCAAGGTCCCGCTACGCACGAGTCCCGTGCCGTCTCCTCGGAGGATTTCTTTGTCTGGTTCGCTGAACAGATATACGCAAGGCTTATTCGGGATATTTCCGGCGGCTGCAATCTTTCTTTCTGTCGTTTCCATAGTCTTATCCTCGCTTTCTGTTGGCTGTTGGTTCACGAAATTGTTAAATAGCAGGCGATACTATAAATTACAATATCGCTTTATTATTGTCAATAGAAAAATAAAAAACCGAAACTAGGTCCGGTTTTTAAAAAAATATTAATAAGTAGGTTATTATTTAGAGTTGCATTTTAGACAAGTCTTTGCTTCGGGGCAGGCAACTAGCCTTTCTTCATCAATTTTTTTACCGCATTTTTCACAGATTCCATACGTTCCTTTTTCTATCTTCTCTAAAGCCATATTTATATCTTTAAGTTTTAATTCAAAACTATATTCCAAAGACAAGCTTGTTGTCGTATTCTTGGAGGTCGTCTGCTGCCTCGTCTTTGTCATCATCTTCTCTGTTGGGATATTTTGTATCCCAATTGTGCTTTAAATTTGGATCTTCAGTCGCAAAACTTCTCAATTCTTCTTGAATTGATTTTTTTTCTTCTTCTAATTTTACTTTTAACTTGTCGATTATTTTTTTATCCATATGTTTTTTGTTATATTTTTTTAGGTGGCACGGGCACTTCTTTAACGAGTGGGCCTTCTTTTTTCTGGTCCCAATTTTCTACATCGCGTAAGAATTTTTTTCTATCCTCCTCTTCTTTGCCAGAAGATGTTAAAAATTTGTCTCTTGCGGGTTTTGGAACATTATTTATATTTCCTCCACTGAAGGTGGTCGCTTGTTTCCTTGCGATAGTTATCGGAGACCATTGTTCTCTTTGAACTTTTTCTTTTTCTGTTTCTCTTATTTTCGCCACAGTTGCTTTTTTGGCTAATTGTTCTGCGGCCAAACCCTTCCTCTTTTCTTCTTCTCTATTAACGATAATCGAATAAATTTCTCGTAATGATTTATCTGCGCCTAAAATTTTATCTCGTAGTATATTTTTTTCTACTACAAGTCCCTCGGATGATTTATCTATTTGGGACGCCCTATCATCTAAGTCTTGTATTGCCTTTTCTGCCGCCCATCTTTTTTTCTCTATCTCTTTTATTTTTTCTTCTAAATCCCACCTTGATTGTTCTAGGCCTTTTCTTTGGGTGGGAATAGTGGTTGTTTTTTCTTTATCAACAATAAATTTTTGTTCATCTTCAAGTTTCTTCTCATCTGTTAAGACAGAGTTTAATTTTATTTGCAAATCACGTTTCTGTAATAGTAGTTTGTTTTTTTCTAGTTTTAATGCGGGATCCTTCTCTTTATCAATTGCATCAACCTGTTTTTCAAAACCAAGACGCTGAGACTCAAATAAAAATATTTGCTGGCGCTCCTGCTCGTTGGCATATTTTTTTAAATCTTTTTCAGCTATCGTTTCCTGCCCTTCATTTTTTGATAAAACCTCTTCTCTCCCGGCCTTTTCTGCCTCGGCTTGTCCGACGGCCGATTCGTCGGCTTTCTTTTTTTCTTCTAATTGTTCTTCTAGTGTTTTTAATTTAACAATTTTGTCTCTCTCTTTTAGGGCATCAACCTCTCTAAGGGCCAGAAGGTCCTTTTTCATTGTTCTAATTTCGGCGCGTTTTAGAAATTCTTTAGCTTGTATTTCTTCGTCTTCAGTTGGCATGATTAGTAATCATACTAATTATTTCGTAAATTTAATAGTTTTAATTAAATTTTGAATAGCAATTTCGTCATTCTTTTGGAGTGGTGAATGATCTGCTGGTTCTATCACAATTAATTTGTCATTTTTCACAAGATAGTATTGAATTCCATCGGATAAATTTCCAGCCGAAAACACGTCTTCACCAGAGTCTGTTTTAAATCGACTATATTGAGGAAGAACCGATATTTGTCCTAATCTTAAATTTGATTGATCAATTTGTTTTACCGAAGCTTCAAAGCTGTCAATATTTCTATGAGATATATCATCTATTGGATCAACCTCTATGTGTAAAATAGCATTAGTAAAGTTTTGACCAGTCGATCCTGATTTTGCTAAATAAATATACTCAGAATCTGAAGCGATTGGAGATAAAATATTTGCCACAGATAAATCGGTGTCACTCAGCCTTGAATAAAGTCCGTAGTTATTGGGATATTGAAATAAAAATCCATATTTAGTATTTGTATACGTTTTCCAACCAGTGGTTTGGTTGCCCGGTTTTACGCAGGTGCCCGTTGTGCCACTTTGGCTTTGAGGGTCGGGTTGTTGAACCAGCCCGTCGCAGCATAAATCTGCGCTAGTTTCGGGAGCTGCATAGCGCCCATTTTCTGGAACGCAAGCGGGTTTATTATCATTTGCTTGTTGGGTTATGTTTTGATTTGTTTGAACCATGGAGATTTGATTCCCTGAAAACCAATTAAAAATATTCCAATTCCACGATAGGGGATTCCACCAAGCTGCGAGTGCCACCGATGGAACAATAAATACAACTAATAATAAAATAACAAAAAATAATTTTGTTGATTGCTGTTTCATAATTTTTTATAATTATTAACGAGGGAAGAGGGAAAATTTATTTTCACTCCGACCGAGCGAAGTGATTATATGAATTGCTTCAGCAATTCATATTTTTTATCTTTTTTCGTTTTTTGGTTTTGGTTTAAAACCCGCATCTAGCGCTGATAAGTTTATTCTGCCAAGTTCGTCTACAGACATAACTTTAACTGGGATTATATCTCCCTCTTTCACAACTTCAGAAACGCTTTGTATGCGAGACGGCACAAATTTTGAGATGTGCACCATGCCGTCAGTTCCTGGTAATATTTCAACGAAAGCTCCAAAATCCATAATTTTTACAACTTTGCCTTGAAATGTTTCTCCAACTTCAACTTCTCTAACAATTCCTTTAATCCAGTTTACCGCTTTTTCAACGCCCTCGGCGTCTACTCCGGTTACAGAAACAAATCCGTCGTCCTCAACATCAATAGTAACCCCGCACTCTTCAATTATTTTATTTATCACAGAACCCTTAGGACCGATAACTTCGCCAATTTTAGCGGGACTAATTTTGAGTGTAGATATTTTAGGAGCATAGGGCGACAACTCTTTTCTTGGTTCAGCTATCTGTTTCTTTATTATATCAAGTATTTTTAATCTTGCATCTTTTGCTCGGTCCATTGCCTCTTCCATTATTTTAGAATCAATACCGTCTATCTTAATATCCATTTGAATTGCTGTAATTCCATTGCGGGTTCCTGCAACTTTAAAATCCATATCGCCATAATGGTCTTCGGGTCCTTGAATATCTGTTAGTACTTTATATTTTTTTGTTTCTTCGTCTTTTGCTAGGCCAACTGAAATTCCAGCAACGGGTTCTTTTATTGGTACGCCAGCATCCATTAATGCAATGCATGAAGCGCAAACAGAAGCTTGCGAGGTAGATCCGTTTGAAGACACAACCTCAGAAACAATTCTAATCGTGTACGGAAATTTTTCTAGCTCAGGAATTACTGGCAATAATGCTTTTTCAACTAATGCTCCATGTCCAATTTCTCTTCTTTTTGGTCCTCTCATTGGAGAGGTTTCCCCAGAAGAAAACGGAGGGAAGTTATAATGATGCATAAATCTTTTCTTGCCAACAATTTCCATGCCTTCAATTATTTGCGAATCAGCTGGTCCGCCCAAAGTTAAAACAGAAAGCACTCTTGTTAACCCTCTAAAAAATACTCCTGATCCGTGAGCTCTCGGCAAGACTCCAACCTCGCAAGATAAAGGTCTTATCTCGGTAGATTTTCTGCCGTCTGGCCTATAATCTCTTTCAATTATATTTTTGACAATTATTTTTTCTATTTCTCTCTCAAAAAAAGCTAAAACTTGTTTTTCTTTTCCTTCTCCGGGATACTTTAATGTTAAATGTCCAATTAATTCCATTTTTAATAATTCGGTGGCCCCCAGATTTTTTTCTCCTTTTGGAGCATTACTTATTGCTTTTTCCAACCTATCACCTAAAAATTCTTTAATCTCCCCTGCAAGATCCAATTCAACGGCCGGTTCAAAAACATCTTTCTCTTTTCCTATTTTTTTAACTGCGTGAAGTTGTGCATCAATAATTTTTTTCAATTCTTTTTTAGCGGCCCCATAAGCGTCCATAACATCTTTTTCTGAAACTTCTTTTGCTCCCATTTCAATCATGTTAACCAAAATATCTCCGTCTCTTTCGATTGCCGACAAAGTTAAATCCATGTCGCATTCTTTTCTTTGCGCATAATTAGAATTAAAAACCCACTCTCCATTATTTCTGGTAACTCTTATTGCCCCCAAAGGTCCGTTCCAAGGAATATTGGAAGTCGCTAAAGCAAATGACGCACCAATCATTCCTAGAATATCAGGATCATTTTCTCCGTCCCAAGAAAGGCAGGTGACAATAACCTGAACTTCTTTTTTAAAATCTTTTGGAAATAACGGCCTTATCGCTCGGTCAATCATTCTGGCAGTTAAGATTGCTTCATCTGTTGGCCTGCTTTCTCTTCTTACAAATCTTGAGCCATAAATTTTTCCTGCTGCATAAAATCTTTCCTCATATTCAACTGTTAGCGGGAAATAATCGATTCCTTCTCTTGTGAAAGGGGATAAAACAGCTGTTACTAGAACTTCCGTTTCTCCTTGCGAAACCAAACAAGATCCAGATGCTTGCTCTGTCCAGTTTGTAGTTTTAATTATGACGGGCTTTTCGCCCACTTTTATCTCGAACGTATCTTTTACTGCCATTTATTTGTCCGCAGAGATTTGAATGAGTACGAATATGCCAAAAAGTTGGATTTCTCCAGCGCTTTCGTATAGCCGTATATTCTTAGCTTTGCGGATTATTTATTTTTTTAAAATTATTAGTTTGTGCAATCAACAATTTTTGTTGTTGTCATCATTTTTCCATTAACCAAATCGCTAGTAGTTTCTTTGCAGGACGAGCCATCTCCTACGGCCTCTTGTCTGTATGCATTCGTTAAAAATAATTTTTCATTTGCGTCAAATTTATACGTGTCCTGTTCGTATCCGCTCGCGCCCCAATTATAAGTCGACGAGATTGTTTTTGCAGTCGGGTCGGGCGTTGGGTTCGTTACATTAGATAAATCATCATTTTCAACAAATATATTTTTTTGAGGATTATACAACCATATGTCATAGTTGCAGTTACCAGTAGCTCCGCAGTTATTTAAAATAGATAAATCATTATACCCATCAAAGTTCATATCAGGAAGTCCGAGAACATCTTGAGCAGTAGCTGGTGCAATAGCGTTTGGATCAATGCCACTGCCAATAGCTTGAATTATATTTGGGTTATTCCCTTCAGTAATTTGTAAGTCTCCGAAAGTGTTATCCTCTTGGCCAATAAACTTAAAAGTAAAAATTGGAAGCTTTGGATTAACTATAAATCTACAAATCATGCCTCCGCGAAAATCTTCGTCGCCCTTAACATAATATTCTAGGCTCTAGACTAGCAGTCTGTCATGGTATAATGACAAAATGTTAGTAAATAGTCTCAAAAAATCTAAATTATCGACATTTAAAATTAAAAAAATTATTGAACACTTTTGTTTGGATATTAACGCCTCCAAAGCAGCTCCTCTGGTGGGCGTAAATCGCAACACGATAAATTACTGGTACAACAGATTTCGTGTGGCAATTTATGCTCATCAGCACAAAGAATTCGAAAAGATTTTCGGTGAAGCGGAAGTGGACGAATCATATTTTGGAGCAAGGCGCAAACGCGGATTTCACGGCAAGCTGAAACGCGGACGAGGCACGCAGAAGCAACCGGTGTTCGGAATACTGAAACGCAACGGACATGTTTACACAGAAATCGTCCCTAACTGCAAAAAAGACATTCTGCAAAGCATTATCAGAGGGAAAGTAGATAAATCAGCAGTAATTTATTCGGACAGCTGGCGTAGCTATGACGGACTTGTTGATGTAGGATACGACAAACATTTCAGGGTTAATCACGGAGACAATGAATTTGCAAGGAAAGGTACAGGTATTCACATCAACGGCATTGAAAATTTCTGGAGCTTCACCAAACGTCGACTGGCTAAATTTAATGGTGTAAAAAAGAATTTCGAACTGCATCTTAAAGAGTCGGAGTGGCGCTACGGAAAAACAAATGATACAATGAAAAAGGAATTGTGGAAAATTATTAAAAAATATTATTAAATTAATCGGCTACTTTGACTAGTCTTGCTAGTCTAGAGCCTATTCTAATTGGTTAAGAGGCACCTTCCCGGTATAGGGCAGTAATTTACATCCTTCGGAAACAGGTTGCACAATTTGGTTAATTTGATTATTTTGCGTAGGCAAAGTTTTTATCGCAAAATATTGATATGTGAAGGTTCCACCAAATAGAATAATCACTGCGACGACAATAATCATTATGCCGACTAGGGTAGAAATTCTTTTTTGTTTTTTCATAAAGCTACTTTTTCAATAAGAATTTTGCAGCACCTTCATCCAAATCAATAAATTCGTCAGCGGCCTCTTTTAGCTTTCCAGAAGTTGTTCTGCCGAAAGCCACAACTTCAACTCGTTTGCCCATATTTTTTAAATATTCTACTAGTGGAATAAAATCTCCGTCACCGGAAACCAACACAACCACGTCAACTCCGGGGGCGGTTCTAATGGCGTCAATTACAATTCCAACATCCCAGTCTGCTTTTTTAGCTCCGCCGTACCATTCTTGCAAGTCTCTTACCCTTGTTTCAATTCCAATTTTACTTAATGCATCAAAAAATGGCGCTTCTTCGCCAGTTTTTGTGCGCACAACATAACCAAAAGCTCTAATAAACTTTCTGCCCGCGACTGCCTGCTTTAAAACTTCCTGATAATTTACTTTAGAATGATAGAGGTTTTTTGCCGAATAGTATAAATTTTGTACATCTATCAGCGCCTCTACTCTCTGCTCTTTTGGTTTTGGCTGCATCTACTTTAATATGTTACTTTTTAAGTCCTATTTTTTTAATTATAACAGAATATCTTTTTTCAGATATTTTTTTCAAATAGGCTAGCAATTTTTTCCTCTTTATAACCATTGTTATCAAACCCTTTTTTGAGTGAACGTCCTGTGGGTGTTTCTTTAGATGCAAAACAAGCTTGTCTATTCCTTTAGATAATAAGCCGATTTGAACCTCTGAAGATCCGGTATCTTTTTCATTTGTCCCGACATCTTTTATGATTTTTGACTTTTCTTTTGTATTTAGTGCCATTTCTATATATAAAGGTGCTTCCGGCACCTTAGGTTAATTAATATTTTAATATACTCTATTTTCTCTGTTTTGTAAAGCCTTACTCGCACCGAGCGAGCAAGGCGAGGCGAAGTGTGCCCTCAACAGGATTCGAACCTGTGACCAATTGCTTAAGAGGCAACTGCTCTACCAGCTGAGCTATGAGGGCGGCCGCAAGTGATACTAATCGATTTTTGAAGTAATTACTAGGGGCAACCGTTTTGTTGGCTTGTTTGACCGGGCATTGGCTTTGATATTCTTTTTAAACTGGCGATCCAGTATATCCGGTTGCGCTTATAATGGTATTTATTATTGCTTTTGTGCCAAGAGCTAAAAACAATCCGATAACTGCAATCCAAAAAACTTTTTTCCCAAGACCCATCATGCTAGGGTTTCCAGCGGATGTCATCATTAAAACCGCGCCGATTAAAATTGCCAATGTTCCCAGGGGTGCAGCTATGTCATTAACAATAAGGCTGTAGATTTGCGTTCCTACTTGAGTAAGCATGTCTAAGGTGCAGTCTGAACCCTGGCAATTAACCAGGGCGGCTTTAGCTAAGATAGGAATAAAAATTATTGATAATAAACAAGCCAAAGTGACTGTTATAAATATTTTTTTTGAATTCATATTTAAATAAATTTATTAAATATTTTTTTGTGCCCCCGGCAGGACTCGGACCTGCAGACTTTTGGTTCGAAGCCAAATATGATATCCAATTTCACCACGGGGGCAGAACTTTGGTGTGGGGTGAGGATTCCACCGCGAGAGCAATTTTATATTATTCTACCTAAAAAATCAACAAAAAACAACTTTGTTAAGGCAAATCATAAATTATCTTTGCCAGCTTGCAAGAATCGTGCCTGATAAAAGATCGCTCACCCGAGAGCGCGTCATTTTTATCGGCTTTATGAATTTTGTGACTCAATAGTTTGTACCCCAAAAATTTTATTTTTGGAAATTTTTTAAAATCACCCGGGATCACCAATCTCTCGCCATATCTATAATATTTTTTTAATAATTTTGAGTCAGGCGTCTCCGTGTTAAAGACAACGTATTTGATTATTTTTTTGCCCAGGTATTTTTCTATAGTAGAAATATATTCATTCAAGGTAAAATTATCAGTCTGACCGGCTTTGGTCATCAAGTTGGCAACATATATAACTTCAGCTTTGGACTTGCTAATAGCTTTTGACAAATCTTTAACTAAAAAATTAGGTATTAAGCTAGAATAAAGATCACCAGGGTTGATTACTATTTTATCGGCCTCTTTCAGCGCTTGAAATATTCTTGGGTTTAATTTGGCCGGTGGCGTTAAGTATAATTTTTTTATATTTGAAAAATCATCTTTATAGCAATAAATATTTTTTTCGCCAACTATCTTTTTGCCATTTTTTAAAATAGCTACCAGTCTCGTACTTTTTAGGGTGACCGGTAAAACATAGCCGCGGATTCTTAAAATTCTACTGGCCTCTATCACTGCCGTATCAAAACCGCCTGTAATTTTTTCTAAAGTAGATAGAAAAATGTTTCCAAAACTATGTCCGCTTAATCCGCCGTTTCCGTATCTGTAATTAAAAAGTTCCCTTAGGGTTTTACTGGAATGGGAAAGCGCTACTAAGCATTGCCTTACGTCGCCCGGAGGTAAAACACCAAGCTCGTCTCTTAAAATGCCGGTGGATCCGCCGTCATCAGACATTGTAACAATAGCTGATAAATCTACGGGATATTTTTTTAAGCCCGACAAAACCATAAAACTGCCAGAGCCTCCTCCGATAGTTACAATTTTTTGTCTGTTTTTTATATCTTTAGTTTTTTTCATCCTCCAGATACATCTTAAATTCAAGCCCAAAGTTTTTAAAACCTATCTTTTCATACATTCTATGAACGTTTTCTCTCTCATGCCGGCTGGTTCCTACAAGCTTGTAGCAGCCAAGTTTTTTCGCTTCGGCAATAACATTATTTAAAAGTTTGGTGCCAATTCCTTGCCCCCTAAGACTTTCGTCAACGAATAAATCCTCTAAAAATCCAAAGGGTTTTTCTTTTAAATCATTTTTCATCACATACAAAAAGGCTCTGGCAACTTCTTTGCCATCTTTTTCAACGAAAAATTTTATACCCGAAGCCTCTACTATTTTTTTGTCTATTTTGGGTTGCATTATTAATTGAAGATAAGCGTATTAAATTGGCTAAATTATATCAAATTTATTGAAAAAAATCAATTTTTAGTCTAAGATATATAAACTATGATTATCCCGAAAGAAGTAAAAAAAATAATCCAGGATTTGCAAAAATCGGGCTTTGAGGCGTATATCGTGGGTGGATGTGTGCGCGATTTTTTATTGGAAAAAGAACCTAAGGACTGGGACGTTACAACTAATGCCAAGCCAGAAGAAATTCAAAAGGTTTTCCCAGATAGCTTTTATGAGAACAGTTTTTTAACTGTCACCGCTAGGACAAAAAGTAAAAAACCGGAATTGGCCGAGATTGAAATTACAACTTATAGGCTTGATGCAAAATATTCTGATAAAAGGCATCCCGACGAAGTGAAATATGCAAAAAAACTTGAAGATGATTTAAGCAGAAGAGATTTTACGGTAAATGCTATGGCCATGGACCTGCCTGCCGGTAGGCAGGCGAAAATAAAGGTTATTGATTTGTTTGATGGACAAAAAGATTTGAAAAATAAAATTATCAGAACGGTTGGCAACCCGGAAGAAAGGTTTAACGAAGATGCCTTAAGAATGTTAAGAGCTGTAAGGTTTGCCACAAATTTAAATTTTAAGATAGAAGAAAAAACCGCCCAAGCAATTAGAAAAAATAGCATTTGGCTAGACGCTATTTCGAAAGAGAGAATTAGGGACGAGTTTATAAAAATAATAATGGCTGATAGCGCCGCCGAAGGCGTCGAATTATTGCGCGAACTTGGCTTGTTAAAATATGTTATTCCTGAACTTTTAGAAAACTATGGAGTCTCTCAAAATAAACACCACATTTACGATTGCTATATGCATGCTATAAAAGCTTTGGAGTTTACCGCCAAGAAAAAGCTTAATATGTATGTAAGGATAGCTGCCCTGCTCCACGATGTCGGAAAGCCAAGGTCAAAAGCTGGTGAGGGAGATGGTGCTACTTTTTACAACCATGAAATGATTGGAGCTAAAATGACTTTTCAGATTTTAAATAATTTAAAATTTTCTAAAAAAGAAGTTGAAAAAATAACAAAACTTGTAAGATACCATTTGTTTTACTACAATGTTGATGAAGTGAAAGAGGCGTCTGTAAGAAGATTAGTAAGAAATGTCGGTCCAGAAAATATGGAAGAATTATTACAGGTGCGTCAGGCAGACAGGATTGGATCCGGTGTTCCAAAAGCTGAACCCTATAAATTAAGGCATTTAAAATATTTAGTTGAAAAAGTTTCAAAAGATCCGATTTCAGCTAAAATGTTGAAAATTAACGGAAATGATTTAATGAAAATCTTAGAAATAAAACCAGGACCAAAGATAGGGCAGATTTTAGATGTTCTTTTGGGCCATGTTTTAGATGACCCTAAAAAAAATACAAAGGAGTCTTTAGAAAATGAGGCTCTGAAATTAGTAAAATTACAGGACAAAGAATTACAGCAATTAGCAGAAAAATCGAAAGAAGAAAAATTTGAAGTTGAAACAGAGCAGGATAAAATAACAAAATCGAAATATTGGGTAAAATAGGAAGCATCCTGCCAAATGGTAACATTTTTTGTGTCAAAAAATGTTATTTGCCAGGACGCTTATTCGCGGGGTGTCGTATAGTGGTAGTATGCAGACTTCGGGAGTCTGCGGCCTGAGTTCGATTCTCAGTACCCCGACAAAGAATAATATTAAATTGTTAATTTTTAGGAGCCATGGATATTAACGATACAAAAGTAAAAGAAGTAAGAAAAATAGAGTCAGCTATAAATAAAAATCTTTTCTTAGTATGTACCGTCGTCACATTGGCGACGATGGTTTTGATGATAGTTAATTTTTTATCAAGAGGTGAATTTTTGCCTACCTCAATAGGATTTTTTTATTTAATAGTTGTGCTTGTATATTCTTTGCATAAAGAGTTTGTAAGGTGGCTTGGAGAGAAAAAGAAAAATCATCAAGGAGAGTATTTTGTTTATGCCTGGATAATTTTGACTACTGCACTATATGTCGTTAATTTTTTCAGCAATAATTATTTTGGGTTGTCTAAAGAGGGATATCATGTTAGCACCTTATCTGATATCACGTATACGACAATCGAGGTGCTTGTAGTTTTTGTAGTTACAAGGATTATGAAAATATTTTTATGTTTAGAAAGTAATTTTAAATTTGGGCCTGTAGTATAGTGGTAATACGCGGCATTCGCATTGCTGAGACGGGAGTTCGATTCTCCCCAGGTCCACACTTATAAACTAATATTAAAATAAAAATATGGCAGAAGAATTTGAAAAACCTGTAGAAAAAATAAACGATGAAAAGGGAGAGCGTCTTTCTTTGGAAGTTCGCAATCCTTTTCAGATAGAGGTTTTTAATAAGCTTATTGTAGACGGATTACTTGATGCAAAAGACCCTGATTCAATCAGGAAATACAGCAAAGTTATCAGGAATTATATTGATAACTCAGAAAATGCCAGAGTAAGGGAGCTTATTTTAAATAGAGAATTTAAAGAAGCGGCTGAAATAATGGTGATAGAAATAGAAAGAGATGAGCTTTCTCAGCAAGCAGCGTAAAAATCAAAAAACATAAAATGGTTAATAGGTCAGAACCGATTTATCGGGAAATTATTAAATTAAAAAAAGATCAGGCATTCGCTGTTTTTGACTTTGATAACACGGTAATCTTTAATGATATTACCGAAGCGACCCTATTATATTTATCAGAAAATAATTTGTTTAGAGATAAGAATTTAGTAGAAGCAAGTCTAGAGAGTTATTCTAGGGCCGTTTATAAAAAATATCACGAGCTGCTGGATGCAGGAGAAATTAAAGTAGCATATAGACTTGCTATAAAAATTTTAAGTGGTTTTTTTGAAAATGAGATTGAGGCTCTCGTGAAAGAAGTTTTAGAATCTGTTGGTAAAGATATAAAAATTAGAGTAGAGGTTATTGAGTTGGTGAATTTTTTGAAAAGTAAGGACGTCGATGTTTGGATTATAAGCGCATCGCCGGAAATTTTAGTCTGGCAGGCAATGAAAAATTTTAATATTAAAGCAAATTTAATTGGCGTAAAAAATATTATTATTGATGGAAAAATCACAGATGGGATTGAAGAACCGATACCAATGTTTGAAGGAAAAGTTGATTGTATTAGAAAATATATAGGCGACGGTAAGAAGCCTTTGCTTGGCATCGGAGACAGTAACAACGACTTGGCTATGATAGAATATTCTGAAATAAAAGTTGTTGTTGACCGGCAAAATTCTTTAGCCGAAAAAGCAAAACAAAATAATTGGTTTTTACTTTAAAATTATGGCACCAGAAAAAGAAAAAAAATCGCAAAAAACTATTATTTACCCAAAGGTAGGACTTAAAGAGATTGTAAGGGCCTTTTGGAACGGAGTTAAACCGCAGAAATGGCTGTTGTTTGTTTTACTTACATTTATGGTTTTAGCAAACATTGTAACCATAATAACTCCTATTTACTATAAGCAATTTTTTGATGTTATTTCGTCTAATCTTGGTAAATCAGTAATTGTTCCTCAACTTGTAACGTTAATTTTTTGGGTTTTATTTTTTAATGCTTTATATTGGCTTTTTTATCGCATATGCACGTTGGCAAATAATTATTACGAGCCGAAAGTTATGGCGAATTTAAAGCAGCAGTCATATGACCATATGATGGGGCATTCTTATTCTTTTTTTGTAAATAACTTTGCCGGCTCATTGGTGCAGAAGGTTAACAGGTTTGCAAGATCTTTTGAAAGAATAACAGACGACTTAATTTGGAATCTTCTCCCACTGGCAGTAAGGATTGTTGCGATAGTGATTGTTGTATTTTTTATAAATAAGTGGATTGATTTAATTTTGCTGCTTTGGATACTTATATTTTTGTCTTTTAATATTCTATTTTCTCAATGGAAATTAAAATATGATATTAAGGCCGCTGAAATGGATTCTGTGGCTACGGGATACTTGGCTGATACAATAACAAACCAAAATAACGTACAACTTTTTAACGGTTTCAATTTTGAGTCTAAGGGTTATAAAAAAGTTACAAATGAGCAGGCAAAAATAACGATATTCGCATGGAATTTAGACGCGGTAATAGAGGGCGGTCAGGCATTTTTAAGTTTTTTAATAGAATTTGTTTTATTTTATTACGCTATTAAATATTGGAACCAAGGACTAATAACCATTGGAGTTTTCGTTTTACTTCAAGCCTATGTGCTAAATATAATAAACCAATTATGGGGATTTACCAGATTGGTAAGGGATTTATACCAAGGGTATGCCGATTCAAAAGAAATGGTTGAAATAAATCTTTTGTCCCACGAGATAAAAGATGCACCGCATGCTAAAGAGCTTTTGGTTGATAAAGGAGAAATAGAATTTAAAGATGTAACCTTCAGCTTTAATCAGGCGCGTCAGGTTTTAAAAGATATTAACCTAGTAATTAAACCAGGAGAAAAAGTTGCGCTTATTGGTCCGTCTGGAGCTGGCAAAACAACTTTTGTAAGATTGCTTTTAAGGTTATATTCTGCAACTTCGGGAGAAATTTTAATCGATGGGCAGGATATTGCAAAAGCAACACAAGAAAGCTTAAGAAAAAATATTTCTATGGTTCCGCAAGACCCAATTCTATTTCATAGAACGCTTTCAGAAAATATTGCCTACGGAAGCCGCGGTGCAACAAAAGAGGAAATTGAAAATGCGGCTAGGTTGGCTCACTGTGAAGAATTTATAAAAGAATTGCCTAATGGTTTAGAAACTTATGTTGGTGAGCGTGGGATAAAATTATCTGGTGGCGAAAGGCAGAGGGTTGCAATAGCCAGAGCAATTTTAAAAAATGCGCCAATTTTAGTTTTAGATGAGGCGACCTCATCTTTGGATTCAAACTCTGAAATGTTAATTCAGGATGCGTTAAATAATTTAATGGCTAATAAGACAGTTATTGTAATTGCTCATAGGCTGTCAACAATTCAAAAAATGGATAGAATTATTGTTGTTGAGGGCGGAAAAATTATTGAACAAGGAAATCATGCAGAATTATTAGAAAACGATAATAGTTTGTATAAAAAGCTTTGGGAATTACAGGCAGGGGGATTTTTAAAAGAAGATAAATTAGACAGCAGTTCCGTAGAAGATGGAGAAGAAATAGTAGACGAAGAAGATGATGACGAAGATGATTCGGTAAGGGGCCAAGCAAGTATGGTTAGTTTTTAATTTATTAGGCTCTAGACTAGCAAGACTAGTCAAAGTAGCCGATTAATTTAATAATATTTTTTAATAATTTTCCACAATTCTTTTTTCATTGTATCATTTGTTTTTCCGTAGCGCCACTCTGACTCTTTAAGATGCAGTTCGAAATTCTTTTTTACACCATTAAATTTAGCCAGTTGACGTTTGGTGAAGCTCCAGAAATTTTCAATGCCGTTGATGTGAATACCTGTACCTTTCCTTGCAAATTCATTGTCTCCGTGATTAACCCTGAAATGTTTGTCGTATCCTACATCAACAAGTCCGTCATAGCTACGCCAGCTGTCCGAATAAATTACTGCTGATTTATCTACTTTCCCTCTGATAATGCTTTGCAGAATGTCTTTTTTACAGTTAGGAACAATTTCCGTGTAAACATGTCCGTTGCGTTTCAGTATTCCGAACACCGGTTGCTTCTGCGTGCCTCGTCCGCGTTTCAGCTTGCCGTGAAATCCGCGTTTGCGCCTTGCTCCAAAATATGATTCGTCCACTTCCGCTTCACCGAAAATCTTTTCGAATTCTTTGTGCTGATGAGCATAAATTGCCACACGAAATCTGTTGTACCAGTAATTTATCGTGTTGCGATTTACGCCCACCAGAGGAGCTGCTTTGGAGGCGTTAATATCCAAACAAAAGTGTTCAATAATTTTTTTAATTTTAAATGTCGATAATTTAGATTTTTTGAGACTATTTACTAACATTTTGTCATTATACCATGACAGACTGCTAGTCTAGAGCCTTTATTATTAAGTTTAAAATGTTATGCAAGAAGAAAAACAGAGACCAAAAGTTGGAGTTGGCGTAATGATTTTTAAGGATAATAAAATTTTGCTTGGCAAAAGAAATGACGATGCCCTAAAAGCCTCAAGCGATTTACATGGTGAGGGCACATGGACAATGCCTGGCGGCAAGTTAGAATTTCATGAAACTTTAATAGACGGGATATGTAGAGAGGTTTTAGAAGAAACTGGCATTAAAATTAATAAAGATAAATTAAAGGTAATAAGCGTAGGAGATGAAATAGTGCCCGACAATCATTATATAACGGTAGGTTTTTTGTGCGAAGATTTTGAGGGCGAAGCAAAAATAGTGGAGCCAGAAGAAATAACCGAGTGGAAGTGGTATAATTTAGATAGTTTGCCGGAAAAAGTTTTTCCTCCCAGTGCTAAAATGATAAAAGCTTTTTTGGGTAAAAAAATATATAACAGCTAGCAGGCGTTTTTGGGAAACGCTAAAAATTATGGATGAAAATATAAATACAGTAGTAGGGCCAAAAAAGAATACGCCAAGAGATTTATTTTTGCATCTTTTGGCAGTAGTAACCCTTTATTGGTCAGCCATAAGTTTTGTAACATTATTGTGGCAGTTTATAGATTATTTTTTCCCAGACAATCTAAACTATTATTATGATATTTCCGCGGGATTTATAAGATTTTCGGTTTCGTCATTAATAATTGTTTTCCCAATATTTATTTTAGTATCTTGGTATTTAAATAAGCTTTATGCAAAAGAGGCGGAAGTAAGAGAATCTAAAATAAGAAAATGGTTAATTTATTTAACACTTTTTATCACAGCATTATTTATCATCGGAGATTTAATAAACATTATTAACTCTTTCCTGGGCGGAGGGACAACGATAAGCTTTATTCTAAAAGCTATTTCTATACTATTGGTTGCGGGTATTATCTTTTGGTATTATTTGGACGACGTAAGGCGCGATACTCCCACTAAATCAGCAAAATATTTTGCATGGGTTTCTGGGGTCGTAGTTTTAGTAGCCATAATTGGTGCCTTCTTTATTGTTGGTACGCCAAACTCAGCTAGGCTTATGCAATATGACCAGCAAAAAACTTCAGATTTACAAGCTATTCAAAATCAGATTATAAATTATTATCAGAAGAAAGCTGTTTTGCCTAATACTCTATCTGACTTGAACGATTCTATTTCTGGGTATGTAGTTCCGACTGATCCGCAGACAAAAAACAGCTATGAATATAATTTGAAAGACTCAGCAAGTTTATCTTTTGAGTTATGCGCGACATTTAATAAGCCAAGCTCAGAAGAAAAGCTGAGCAATAATTATCCAGTGATTCCCGTTGGATCTGGTATAAATCAAAACTGGGATCACGGAACCGGGAGAGTCTGTTTTGAGAGGAGTATCGACAAACAGCTTTATCCATTAGTTAATAATCTTGCACCGGTAATAACCGTTTCAGCCGGAGCTCCTGTAAAATAGTTTATGGGCACAAAGGAATTGGGCAATTTAGGGGAAGAATTAGCTTGTGAATATCTTGTTAAGAACGGGTATAAAATCATAGGAAGAAACTATAGAATAAACTTTGGAGAGATAGATGTAATTGTAAAAAAGCGCGGTTTTTTTGCGAATAAAACAATCCATTTTGTTGAAGTTAAGACGTTGTCTGGTAGTAATGGTTTTAACCCCGAAGAGCACGTCAACTACAAAAAACAAAATAGGCTCTAGACTAGCAGTCTGTCATGGTATAATGACAAAATGTTAGTAAATAGTCTCAAAAAATCTAAATTATCAACATTTAAAATTAAAAAAATTATTGAACACTTTTGTTTGGATATTAACGCCTCCAAAGCAGCTCCTCTGGTGGGCGTAAATCGCAACACGATAAATTACTGGTACAACAGATTTCGTGTGGCAATTTATGCTCATCAGCACAAAGAATTTGAAAAGATTTTCGGTGAAGCGGAAGTGGACGAATCATATTTTGGAGCAAGGCGCAAACGCGGATTTCACGGCAAGCTGAAACGCGGACGAGGCACGCAGAAGCAACCGGTGTTCGGAATACTGAAACGCAACGGACATGTTTACACGGAAATTGTTCCTAACTGTAAAAAAGACATTCTGCAAAGCATTATCAGAGGGAAAGTAGATAAATCAGCAGTAATTTATTCGGACAGCTGGCGTAGCTATGACGGACTTGTTGATGTAGGATACGACAAACATTTCAGGGTTAATCACGGAGACAATGAATTTGCAAGGAAAGGTACAGGTATTCACATCAACGGCATTGAAAATTTCTGGAGCTTCACCAAACGTCAACTGGCTAAATTTAATGGTGTAAAAAAGAATTTCAAACTGCATCTTAAAGAGTCAGAGTGGCGCTACGGAAAAACAAATGATACAATGAAAAAAGAATTGTGGAAAATTATTAAAAATATTATTAAATTAAT
Organism: Candidatus Staskawiczbacteria bacterium; assembly: GCA_963756225.1. Lineage (GTDB taxonomy): Bacteria > Patescibacteriota > Minisyncoccia > Minisyncoccales > Staskawiczbacteraceae > XYD1-FULL-39-28. The sequence continues at coordinate 268,800 of CAVWMZ010000003.1, read as the reverse complement.
CGGCTACTTTGACTAGTCTTGCTAGTCTAGAGCCCAAAATAAATATAGGGGCTTGGTGCAAATTTGGTTAGAAAAAAATAAATTTTCGCAAAATTATCCATGCCAAGTCAACATCGTTGCAGTTTCTATTATTGGTAGCCAGCCCAAGATTGATTATTTCGAAAATGTTCTGGAGGGATAAATAAAATTGAAATAAAGTTTTGCCCATGAGAAAGCCGCCTTTTGTTGAGGCGGCTTTTTGTTTTAACCGACTTGACGTTGTTTTATGATTTGCCTATTGACGCGGGTTTTTGGTTATGGGATAATGAAGGTGGAAGGAGGGAAACCCGTATTACTCAAAAGAGTATACAGAAGTGCCAACATCGCACTAGACGCCCTTCAACCAAGCAACTTTACAATTTAATCTCCCTTTCATCACTCGGTAACATAAACATGTTACCATCTCAAAAATCTACCAACCCTACCAACTTTCAACTCTCACCCGCTAACCCATAAATCTCTCTCCCCGCAACCTTATTTCCTCTCCCCATGCACTTCACCTGAAGTGCTTTTTTCTTGGCAGGATTTTATAGTTTATGCTAGTATGCGAATTAAGCTATTTGAAAAAGAAGGGAGGTCGGTATGACCTTTGATGTCGCTCACAGCGAGAAAGAATGTTGTGAAAAGATTAAGGATGGAATGGATATCATTATTTTGGCGAATCGCTTATTCGGTTTCTATATTTTTACGGAAAAAGACGAAGCAAGGACCGCTATATATTATAGCTATAAATGGAGCAGAGCTACTCTTGCAGATATATCTTGGTTTTTTATTCCTATTGTCAACATTAAAGAATTAATTCAAATAATCGAAGATCTTTAAAAAAAACTGCATCGCATGCCCTCTTTTTTAGCGGGCTTTTATTTTACGATCCTATTGAAATTTCTATAAATTTTGATAAGCTCAATTTGCACATTGATAAGGAGGTAACAATGGTAAAAATGGTATTTTTTGACTGGAACGGAACCTTGTTTGCAGATACAAGCGCTCAGTTTGTGGCTACTTGTCGAGCTATTGAGCGTTACGGTGGGAGGCCACCCGAATCGGTTGATGAATTAAGAAATACGATGATAATTTCTTTGGCTCTAGACTAGCAGTCTGTCATGGTATAATGACAAAATGTTAGTAAATAGTCTCAAAAAATCTAAATTATCGACATTTAAAATTAAAAAAATTATTGAACACTTTTGTTTGGATATTAACGCCTCCAAAGCAGCTCCTCTGGTGGGCGTAAATCGCAACACGATAAATTACTGGTACAACAGATTTCGTGTGGCAATTTATGCTCATCAGCACAAAGAATTTGAAAAGATTTTCGGAGAAGCGGAAGTGGACGAATCATATTTCGGAGCAAGACGCAAACGCGGATTCCATGGCAAGCTGAAACGCGGACGAGGCACGCAGAAGCAACCGGTGTTCGGAATACTGAAACGCAACGGACATGTTTACACAGAAATCGTCCCTAACTGCAAAAAAGACATTCTGCAAAGCATTATCAGAGGGAAAGTAGATAAATCAGCAGTAATTTATTCGGACAGCTGGCGTAGCTATGACGGACTTGTTGATGTAGGATACGACAAACATTTCAGGGTTAATCACGGAGACAATGAATTTGCAAGGAAAGGTACAGGTATTCACATCAACGGCATTGAAAATTTCTGGAGCTTCACCAAACGTCGACTGGCTAAATTTAATGGTGTAAAAAAGAATTTCGAACTGCATCTTAAAGAGTCAGAGTGGCGCTACGGAAAAACAAATGATACAATGAAAAAAGAATTGTGGAAAATTATTAAAAAATATTATTAAATTAATCGGCTACTTTGACTAGTCTTGCTAGTCTAGAGCCTTTCTTTTTTTGATTATTACGTGAGTAGGGGATGTCGCATTGAGAGGTTTTCTGAAGAATACGAAAAGTTAAAAGATTTTTTTCAAGAAGAATACGAAAAGGCGGCGGCAAGATGCCGGACGAGAAGGGGTTTCGAGAGCAGTTTTGAAACTGCTGAAAAATAAGGGAGTAACGGCCGTTGTTTTAAGCAACCACCCAACTCCAAGAATCCAAAAACACCTTGCGAGACTTGGGATTATTGAGTCGTTCTCTGAGGTAATTGGGCACCCACCCCAGAAGACATACTCTCCTAAACCCGAGAGGATGTTATCTTTTTTAAATGGCAAGAATATTCTTCCTTGCGAGACCTTAGTCGTGGGAGATGCGCCAGACGATATTGCAACAGCTAAAGCGACTGGAGCAATAGGGGTTTCCATAGCAGATGGGTTATACAGCTTAGCTAGGCTGCGTGCGACACAGCCGCACCATTTAATATCTAATATTTTAGAATTGGGAGACATCGTTGAAAGCTATAGAGGGTAACCCCCTCTTTTTTATTGTATTGACCCCGTTAGAAGTTTTGAACAAAAATATTTTAATAAAATATTTTTGCATACCCATTAACAATTTATATAGAGCTATTGTTTACTTTTCGAAATTTTTCCATTTTATCCAAACTTCTAACGGGGTTGACACAACTTTTGATTTTTGCTAAACTAATATAATAATCAAAGAAATGAAGATATGTCCGTCTGACCACGGGCTTTTTCTTTAATAAATTAAAAATTTAAAATTAAAATTTTACGAAAATGGATATTAAATCATTCAAAGGAGCATTAGCTCAAATTGCAGAAGAAAGAGGAATTTCGCCTGAAAGGGTGATAGAAACAATTGAGGCTGCAATTGCCACTGCTTACAAAAAAGATTACGGAGAAAAAGGACAAAAAATTAAGGCGGAATTTAACCAGTCATCTGGCGACGTTAAGTTTTGGCAGATAAAATTAGTTGTGGACAACTCGATGCTTTACACAGATGAGGAAATTGAAGAAATGAAGGAAAACAAAATAATTCCTCAAGACGAGGCAAGGGCGGGTGAAGAGGCACCTAAAAAATATGTTTTCAATCCTGAAAAGCACATAATGTTAGAAGACGCCAAAAAGGATTATCCAAAAATTAAAGTTGGCGAAGAAATTGAAATTCCTTTAGTTTCTAAGCAAGATTATGGCAGAATTGCAGCCCAAACAGCAAAGCAGGTTATTTTGCAAAAAATAAGGGAGGCAGAAAAAGAAACAATTTCAACAGAATACAGATCTAAAGAGGGAGAAATTATTTCCGGAATTGTGCAAAGGGTTGAAGGCCACACAATTTTTATTGATATTGGAAAAACATTGGGTATTTTAAACCGAGAAGAACAAATTCCCGGAGAATTTTATATGCCCGGTCAACGCTTAAAACTTTATATTTTGAAAGTAGAAGACACTCCAAAAGGTTCTGTTGTTATGCTTTCAAGAGCTTATCCAAAATTAGTTTCACGACTGTTTGAATTAGAAGTGCCAGAAGTTGCTGCCGGAACCGTTGTAGTAAAATCAATTGCAAGAGAGCCTGGATTTAGAACAAAAATTGCTGTTGCTTCTAATGAGGAAGGAGTTGATCCGATTGGAGCTTGTGTCGGACAAAGAGGAACAAGAATTATGGCGGTAATAAATGAATTGGGCGGAGAAAAAATTGATGTTATCTCGTGGGATGAGAAACCAGAAAAATTTATTGCTAACTCTTTGTCTCCTGCAAAAATTATTGGAGTAAAAGTTGAAGATAAAAATACCGCAACTGTTTTTGTGCCAGAAGATCAGCTCTCTTTAGCTATTGGAAAAGATGGCAGAAATGTAAGATTAGCTGCAAATTTAACAGGATGGAAAATAGACATCAAGCCGACAGCAGTTCCAGCTGAAGATGCCGAAGGTGAAGCAACCGAGGAAGAGGCTGAAAAGAAAGGAGGCGAGGAAAAGCCTAAAAAAGAAAAGAAAGCAAAAGCAGTTAAAAAACCTAAAAAAGTTAAAGAAGTTTCCGAAGAAGACGAAGAAATGCAAGGAGAACCCGTTATAGACGGAGAAGAGGTGGGGGCAGAAGAACCGATTGAAGCAGATGCGGCTGATGAAGAAAAACCTATGGATATTCCAACAGAGGAAAAGGCCGAGTAAAGTAATTAAAATATAATTTTAATTATGGGAGAAATACCAAATTGAGATATAATAGATAAAATATCTTCAGAGCCGGATGTTTTGAAATCAGAACACCTGGCTGAAGGAATCCGTCCGATTATGGCTTGTATCGGTACTCTAAAAGAATATGGGAAAGAACTTTCTGCGATTGAAGGTATTGAGGAGGTCGGCCATGATATTGACTGGAAATTAGACGAGAAAGAGCTGAATGAAAAAGGTTTCGATAACGGTGGTGAAGAAACCTATGTGTTCTCACCCATTGATAGCAAGCCAAAAGCCACTAAAATGGTGTGGAATTGCACAAGTTTGGTCGCTGTTGGGAGAGACGCTAGCTCGGGCGCTGAAATATCTTTCTTAACTCACCAGTGGCCAGGGAAATTTCTTAAGTCGGGAAGATTCTCTTTTTTTAGAGATTTAGAAAGACAGCTTCTTAGGCTTAAAGTAGAATGCCAACCAGGTTCAGTGGATGTTGTTATAGCCGGAGGTAATCTTCGGGAAGATGGTGAGGAATATCAGAAATCTTTGGAAATGCTGACTACAATTACCAGAGAGGCGTTGGGCTTTAAGCCTTCGGTGATATCGGGACCCAAAAATTTTGATGGAGATGAGATTTATTTAGATACAGAAAATAGAAGGTTGTATGTAATTCGTCCTGAAGGCAAAGGAGTTGTGCTATATAATGATGTTTTTGATCCAGACGAAGTCGGTGAAAAAATAAAAAAATGGACAGAGAAAAAAACGGAACCAAAATCTAAGGATGGGTTAGAAGATGATAATAATTAAATAAAAAATATTAAAAAATAATTAGTTTCAAGTTTCAAAATTAATTTATCATTAAAAAATTAATGAAAATTGAAAATTGAAAATTGAAAATTAGTAGCATGAGTCTCATATTTTATCCGATTATAGTTTCGATTTTCGCGATTCTGTTTGTGTGGTATCTGGTTTCTCAAATCAGAAAAGCGCCGGTTGCCGGAGATAAGGCAATAGCAATAACAGCCGCAATTCAAGAGGGAGCAATGTCTTATTTAAAAAGACAATATAAAACAATCAGCATTGTAGGAATTATTTTATTTATTATTCTTTTCTTCATGGGTTGGCACATTGCAGTTGGATTTTTAATCGGTGCATTTTTGTCGGGACTTTCAGGATTTATAGGAATGATTGTTTCTACACAAGCAAACACAAGAGTTGCCGAAGCCGCAAAAAAGGGTTTAGCTAAAGCTTTAGATATTTCTTTTAAAGGAGGTTTAATTACAGGTTTAATGGTTGTAAGCTTGGGTTTATTAGCCGTATCAGGATATTATTATTTAACAAAAGATATTGCCGGATTAATTGGATTAGGATTTGGAGCTTCGTTAATTTCTGTTTTCGCCAGAGTTGGCGGAGGAATTTATACAAAAGCTGCTGACGTGGGAGCTGACTTAGTTGGAAAAGTTGAAAAAGGAATTCCTGAAGACGATCCAAGAAACCCAGCAGTTATTGCCGACCAGGTTGGAGACAACGTTGGCGACTGCGCAGGCATGGCAGCTGATATTTTTGAAACTTATGCAGTAACAACAGTTGCAACAATGATTTTAGGATCCTTGTTATTCCCAACAGCACCGCAATTTGTTTTATTGCCTTTAATCTTGGGCAGCATTTCAATTTTGACTTCTATAATTGGAAGCTTCTTTGTAAAACTTGGCAAAGGCAAATCAATTATGGGAGCCATGTATAAGGGAGTGGCCGCAACAGTTATTTTATCGGCGATCGCATTTTATCCTGTAATTACAAGATTAATGGCAGGCCACGCAATATCAGCTATTAATTTATACCTTTCAACATTGGTTGGTTTGGTAATTGCAGTAGGAATGTTTGTCATCACAGAATATTATACTTCAACAAAATATAATCCTGTAAAATCAATTGCAAAAGCTTCAGAAACAGGACACGCCACAAACATAATTAGAGGGTTGGGGCTTGGAATGCAATCTACCGCTTATCCAGTTTTGTTAATTGCATTTGGAACAATTGTAAGCTTCTGGTTAGCTGGAATTTATGGAGTTGCGTTGGCGGTTATGGCAATGCTTTCAATTTCCGGAATTGTTGTTGGAGTTGATGCTTACGGCCCAATTACAGATAATGCTGGAGGAATTGCAGAAATGTCTGGAATGCCAGAGTCTGTTAGAGAAATTACAGATGAGTTGGACGCCGTTGGAAATACAACAAAAGCAGTTACAAAAGGATACGCAATTGCCAGTGCCGGTTTAGCAGCTTTGGTTTTATTCTCTGCATATGTTGAAAAAGTTTCAGGAAGCGGAGCAACATTTTCTTTAACAAATCCTCAGGTTATTGCAGGTTTGTTAATTGGAGGACTTCTTCCTTATTTATTTGCTTCATTCTTAATGGGCGCTGTTGGAAAAACAGCCGGAAAAGTTGTTGAAGAAGTAAGAAGGCAATTTAAAAATATTGTTGGTTTAATGGAAGGAACCGGAAAGCCGGAATACGGAAAATGTGTTGATATAGTTACAAAAGCGGCAATTAAAGAAATGATGATTCCTGCTTTAATTCCAATTGTAGCTCCAATTTTAGTCGGATTTATTTTGGGAGTTCAGGCTTTGGGCGGAATGTTAATAGGAGCAATTGTCACAGGATTATTTATTGGAATTTCAATGACAAGTGGCGGAGCCGCTTGGGACAACGCCAAAAAATACATTGAAGCTGGCGCATATGGAGGTAAAGGCGGTGAAGCTCACAAAGCAGCCGTCACCGGCGACACCGTTGGCGACCCCTACAAAGACACAGCAGGCCCTGCAATCAACCCGATGATTAAGGTGCTGAACATCGTAGCGCTTCTAATCGTAGTTTTCCTAGTATAATAATTTCGCCCCGCGCCTAAACAGCGCGGGGCGATTAGTTTAGATTATGTATCATCATATTTTGAGTTGTTTTCAACAAAATAATTGGAACTGGAATAATATTTCGGGCCTAGTAAGAGACGTAATAGTTTCAGTAGCTGCAATAATATCTATTCCTAGCTTAAATAGGTGGAGAGAGCGAGAAGCTACAAAAGACGACCGGGAATTAGCCAAAAAGATTTTAAAGGCAGTTTATAAAGTGAGGGATGCAGTTGCTTATGTCAGAAGTCCATGGATAAGTATTGCGGAGCAGAGTGCTGCTGCGAAGGAAAAAGCAGAAAAGGAAAAAGATATAACTTTTGAGGAGATTATGAATAGTTCTAACAAACGAATTGAAACAGTCTATTCAGCCAGGTGGCAAAAGGTTGTAGAGGCTATGTCCGAATTAGACGCAACGACCCTAGAGGCAGAAGTCATGTGGGGGAAAGATATAATTGAAAAAGAAAAAGATTTAAAAAACTATGTTAGAGTTTTGTTTATTAATATAGATAACTATCTTAATTATAAAGAACGGCAAATTAAGTTTGACAGAGAAATAATATACGGTTCTATGGGTGCAGACGACAATTTTAATGAAGAAATTGAAAAAGCTGTTAAAAAAATTGATGGATTTGTGGGCCCATACCTGAGAATTAAAAAATAACTTCATGCCAAATATTAGAACTGAAAAAGATTTTTGGGTTGAAATGTCCATTAGGGAGATCTGGACGCAAAGCCATTTTGCTGAATTATCATATAAAAATATAGATCCAAAAGTTATAAAAGGTACAGATTTAGTTTTTTCTTCTATCCATTCATTTTTATCTCATTGCGCCAATGTTTCTAAAATGTTGATTGCCAATGATGGGGAAGATTCCCCGACGACAATTGGTGATATCCTAGGAATCTCAAGTAATTCAGATATCCATAATCGTAGGTTTAGAAATTATTTAGAACATTATGACGAGAGGCTTAAAGAGTGGATTAGAGATAAAGGAATTGACGCAAATATCGGGACATATAATATTGGACCAAAATCAATGATTCAAATTCCAAACATGGTTTTCGTTAGCCATTATGACCCTACGAATAATACTTTTACTTTCGTGAATGAAGATTTTAACTTGGAGAAATTATTTATTGAGGTTAATATAATAAAAGAAAAAGCAGATTTATATATTAAAAAAATTTATGGAAATAGAAATTAAAAAATAAATTTATGGGAAAAAATTCAAAAAAGAACATAGGAATATTGTTGTCATTCGTTATTTTAGGAATCGTGATATTTCCGATAACCTCTCTGGCGTTCGTTCAAGAATATCAGTATTCTGCCGATAATCCTGCTGGGTTTTTCTCTGGTATATGGGATGGACTTTTGGCGCCGTACTCATTGGTCGCCAGATGGTTTATAAGTGATGTAGTGATGTATGCAATACCAAATACGGGTTGGTTCTATGACTTTGGATTTTTGCTAGGCGTAGGGTGTTCTTGGACACCAATTGGCTGGATGGCGGCAATAATTTCTACAATTGGTCATATTTTCTTTTATCATTAAAAAATAGCGAATAATGAGTTCAGCGTAAATTAGACCACCCAAAGTGAATAATATAACAGGGTCTAATTTCCGAAGCAACCATGTTCGCTCGCTCACATGGCCGAAAAATTTACAAAAGAAGAATTTAAAGTAACGGGTGAGGAGGTTTTAAAAACCATAAAAAAATTAGTGAAGGAGGGCAACATCCGCCGGATTATAATTAAAAATGAAGAGGGCAAAACCTTAATTGAAGTTCCTTTAACCGTAGGAGTTGTCGGAGCTGTTTTATTGCCCGCTTTTGCGGCCATCGGCGCCGTTGCAGCCTTGGTAACAAATTGTACAATCGTAGTAGAAAAATATAATAAATAATTTTGTAAATAGAAAAACCACTTTTTATAAAGGTGGTTTTTTGTTATGATTAATAAAAAAATGTCTAAAACTCTTATTATAATAATAATTTCACTGTGTCTGATTTTTTTGTTTGCTATTGGGATTGCAGTTTTAGTATTTGTTTCTGGTTTAACTAATCAAGGAGCAAGCACTGGTCCAAATGTTAATTCTGCGCCCGTAGAAGTTATTGCTAAGCCGGCGACTGCCTATGGAGTTAAAATGCAAGACAAATGCCTTGCAAAATTTAATGACTTCTTAAAAACCTCTGGCCAGGATTATTCTAAGTGTTTGGTGGGTTTTAGTTCTAACGGCGAATATTGCGGCGGATTTGATCCAACCACTCAAGCGCTGTCTGACGCAAGCGTGATTGTTATTTTAGACGCTTCCGGCTCTATGGCTGAAAAAATTGGGCCAGATACGAAAATGGATATTGCCAAAAAAGCAGTCTCCGATTTTTTAAATGAAATGCCAGCAAGCGTAAATACCGGCCTTATAGTTTACGGGCAAGAGGGCTCTGGGTCGGAGGCTGATAAAAACTTATCCTGCCAAGGAATTCAAGAGGTGGTAAAGCTTGGTAAAAATAATGGTAATAATATTATATCTGCAATGGATTCTTTTAGCCCGAAAGGATGGACTCCAATAGCCGGCTCGCTTGAATTTGCCAAAAATATATTTAGCGAAAAAGATAAAACTGATAAAAATTATCTTATTTTAGTTTCTGATGGAGTAGAGGATTGTAATGGTGACCCCATTGCTGCGGCTAGAGATATTAAGCTGGAATTTCCAAATATTGACCTTGGCGTTATAGGTTTTGCAACAGACAGCCAAGCGCACGATTCTTTAACAAAAATCGCCTCTATAGGTGGGGGTTCGTATATGAGCGCTAATAGTTCGTCGGATATTTCTAAGGCATTTAATATGCAGCTTTTGGCGATAGAAAAAGATTGTATTAATGTAACGCTTTTTGAAACGGATTTAATATATAAAACTAATGATTTGAATAATTTAAATTGTTGGCTTGCTGCATATGATAAAGAATCAACCAGTTTTTCTGTAGCCGAGAAACAAAAACCTATTGATTCAGAATGTAATTCAGAAATGTCGGCAGCCTTAATCGCCAGGGAACAACAGTATTGGTATCAAAAGCAGGACTTAGAAGGCAAGAATGACGCAATTTATAATAAAATGGTAACAGATTTTAATAGTCAATTAAAAGCTTTGGGAAAATAAAAAAATTTATGAAACAAATTTCACTTTGGGTATATGTTGTTGGAGTTATTGTAGTTTTAGGAATTGTTAATTTATTAGTTGTGTCTTCAAGCATAGCTGTTTTTTCCGGAGGATTTTTGCTGGGAATGCTGGCAATGTATATCGCAGTGCATTTGTACAAATGGAAATAGAAATCCTCGCAACTTCGTTGCTCTAGCGTAATCTTTTGAAAATTTATTCTTCTACGCAGAATTTCAAAAATTACTGGATTTATGTAATTTCCTCCACTTCGTTACGGGCAGGCATCCGCCTGAAATTATAGAAAGTTAAAAGCGCGCCCGCTTTGCTTCGCCGAAGTTTCGGACGAAGGCGCGCAGGCGCACTTTTTGAGTACTTGATTCGTCCTAAAAAAAATGTTAAATTAGACAATATTATTAGTAGTATCTAAAACATGAAGAAGGATGCTTTATTGTGCGTAGGGCAGAAAGCTTTTATTGAAAAGGATGGCAAAGTATTGGTTATTAATGACCCAATAGGTGGCCTTGATTTCCCTGGTGGGAAAATGCAAGAAGGAGAGGCAAAGAAGGGAGATTATAGCAGTTTGATGAATGCTTTAAAAAGAGAGGTTAGAGAAGAAACGAGTCTTGAAATAGAAATTTTTAATCCATTTGCTGTGTGGTATAACGAGCCTCCTAAAAATCATAGAAATTACGGAAAAAAAGTTTATCTAGTAGGATTTAAATGTAAATATGTTTCCGGTGATGTAAAATTAAGCGACGAGCACGATAATTTTAAGTGGGTTGATAAGAATAATTATAAAGAAGTTTACGAAGACAGTGATTATTTTAAAGCATTAGAAAAATATTTTTTATCATAAAATTAAAATTAATAAAAAAACCGCTTATTGCATAGCTGTAATTCTGCGGAATTATAAAAACATGGAAGTTAAACAAAAAAAGTTACCAAAGTCACAAATAGAATTAGAATTTGAGTTAACAGCTGACGAATTTAAAGAGCATGTTGGCCATGCTTTAGAGCATTTGAAAAAGCATGTGAAAGTAGACGGTTTTAGGGAAGGTAAAGCTCCAGCATCAATGGTTGAAGACAAAGTAAAACCCGAAGCTCTTTTAATGGAGGCAGGAGATCATGCCGTGCAGCATGTTTATTTAGACTATATTAAAGAAAGTAAATTAGAGCCGGTTGGCCAGCCCGAAGTTACAATTGTAAAAATTGCGCAGGGAAACCCGTTTATTTTTAAGGCAGTAATAACCGTATTGCCCGATGTTGAGTTGCCAAATTACAAAGAAATTGCAAAAACAGTTAAGGGAAAAGAAATTGAAGTGACCGAAGAAGAGATTCAAGATTCTATAAATTATATGCAAAAGACCAGAGCAAAATTTACAGCTCATAATAACCCTGCAGAAAATAAGGATTTTGTTGAAATTAAATATTCATGCAAAGATATTAATGCAGGCAAAGAGGTTGACGACAGGTTTATTTTAGGAGAAGGGGGATTTTTAAAAGGATTTGAAGACAGCATCGTAGGCATGAAAGCTGGCGAAGAAAAAGAATTTAAGGCAACTTTTCCAGAAAATTCTCCACAGAAAAATTTAGCAGGCAAAGAAGGAACTTTTATGGTAAAAGTAATTTCTGTACAAAAAATGGAGTTGCCAGAAATTAATGACGAATTTGCAAAACAATTGGGAGCATTTGATTCATTAACTGCTTTGCATGGCAGTATGAAAGAGGGAATAATAATGGAAAAACAAGAGGCCGAAAAACAAAGAGTAAGAGGTGAAATTTTAGAAAAAATATCCGAGAAAGCAAAGTTTGAAATGCCACAAGCTATGGTTGAATATGAAAAAGAAAGATTACTGGACGATTTAAAAAATAGAATTACACAAAGCATTAAAATTACGTTTGAAGAATATTTGGCTTCTGTAAAAAAGACTGAAAAAGAGATACTAGACACTTATCAATTAGAAGCAGAAAAGAGATTGAGAGGGTTTTTGGTTTTAAGAGAACTTGGCAAGAAAGAGAGTGTTGAAGTTTCGGAAGAAGAAGTGGCTGAAGAGGTTGCAAAATCTATTAAAAATTATTCTAAAGAGCAGTTAGCCCAAATTGACATTAGCGAGTTAAGAGAGTATACTAAAGGCGTGATAAACAACGAGAAAATTTTCCAAATTCTTGAAAAAATGTCACAAAATTAATAGTTAAAATTAAAAATAATAAATGCCAATAGTACCAACTATTGTAGAAAGAACACAGCGCGGTGAGCGCGCATACGATATATTTTCAAGGCTTTTAGAAGAGCGCATAATTTTTCTTGCGGGTCCGGTTACCGATATGAATGCAAACGTGGTTATTGCCCAGATGCTTTATTTAGCATCAAAGGACTCAAAAAGAGATATTAAGCTTTACATAAACAGCCCGGGAGGTTCGGTTACAGCAGGTTTAGCCATTTACGACACAATGCAGTTTATTCAATGCCCGGTTTCGACCATTTGCATAGGCCTTACAGCCTCAATGGCAGCGGTTATTTTAGCAGCAGGCACAAAAGGTAAAAGATATTCCTTGCCTAACGCTGAAATACTTTTGCACCAGGTTGCCGGAGGAATGCAGGGTCAAGCAGCAGACATAGAAATTACTGCTAAGCAGATTCTTCATATGAAACAGAAGTTAAATAAAATTTTATCCTCAAAAACAGGACAGCCCTTAGCCAAGGTGGAAAAAGATACTGATAGGGATTTTTATTTAACTGCAGAAGAAGCTAAAAAATACGGACTTATTGATGAAGTAATAGGCGGCAAGTAGGTAGAACCCAGAAGTTTAGAAAATGTATCGTTGTATAACAGCTCACCATGTTGGTGAGTTTTATTTGTTATTTAAATAAGCCCCAATTACCAAACCCCAATGACCAAAAACGTTTTGGGATTTGAATTTTGGAATTTGGGATTTCAAAGATCATGGATACAATTTTATCAGTCGTGGTGGCCGTAATAGCCCTTATTTTAGGCGCTGTTATAGGTTATTACATCAGGCAGAGCCTGATGAAGAAAAGAGCGGGTTCTTTAGAGGCAAAGTTACAGAAAAGAGTAGTTGACGTAAAAGAAGAAACCGCTGCATTAGTAAAAAATGCAGAAAAAAAATCGTCAGAACTTTTAGAGAAAACTCAAAAAGATATTGATGAAAGAAGAAAAGAGTTTTTAAAAGCCCAACAACTTTTATTAGATAGGGAAACCTTGCTTAATGAAAGGCTTGTTTCTTTTGAAACTAAAGAAAAAGAGCTGCAGGATAAAGTAGAAAAATTAAAAGTTATAAAAGAAAGTTTAGATCAGCTAAGGTTTGAAGCTGAGGGTAAGCTAGAGAAAGTAGCCTCTCTTTCTAGAGAAGATGCCAAAAAAGAACTATTGGCATTGGTTGAAATAGAAAATGAAAAAGAAATTTTAGACAGGATGAACAAGTTAGAGCATGGAAATCAGGAAAAATTACAAAATAGGGCAAAAGATATTGTTGCTTTGGCAATTCAAAAGTGCGCAGTTCCTCAAACGCAGGAATTAACAACAACAAGCGTTATTTTAGCAAACGAAGATTTAAAGGGCAGAATTATCGGTAAAGAAGGTAGGAATATAAGAACTTTTGAGAAGTTGACCGGAGTTGAGCTGATTGTTGATGAAACTCCGGAATCAGTTGTTATTTCCGGATTTAATCCTATCAGACGACAGATTGCCAAGCTTACTTTAGATAAACTAATTGCTGACGGCAGAATTCAGCCGGCAAAAATTGAAGAAAAATATGAAGAAGCAAAATCTGAAATTGCGGTTAAAATAAAAGAAGCCGGCGATAAAGCAGCGTACGATGTTGGAGTTATCGGATTAAACGAAAAACTCATTCAGATTTTAGGCAGGTTATATTACAGAACCAGTTATGGGCAAAATGTTTTATTGCATTCAATGGAAGTTGCCTTAATAGCAGAAACAATTGCTGAAGAATTGGGCGTTAACAGTCAAATTGCAAAAAGAGCCGGTCTTTTGCACGATATTGGAAAAGCTATAGATCAGCAGATGCAGGGCTCCCATATTGAAATTGGTATTAAAATTTTAGAGAAATTTGGCGAATCTGAGGCGGTTATAAAGGCTATGAGGGCTCATCACGGCGATTACCCGGCAGATACGCTAGAGGCATCAATTGTCACCGTGTCTGATGCAATTTCAAGCTCAAGGCCTGGCGCTAGAAAAGATACTCTGGAAAATTATTTGCAGAGACTTAAAGAGCTAGAAGATATTGCCAATAAATTTGAAGGTGTTGAAAAAACTTATGCCATTCAGGCAGGAAGAGAAATCCGCGTATTCGTAAAATCTGACAGGGTGGACGATTTGCAGGCAGCTAAAATAGCTAAATCTATTGCTGCAGAGATCGAAGAAGAATTAAAATATCCTGGAGAAATTAAAGTTACGGTTATAAGAGAAAACAGAGTAGTTGAATACGCCAGGTAAAGAAATTAAAAAACCGCCCGAATAGGCGGTTTTTTAATGCATGAATATTTATTTTTGATAGTGCCTTATAAAATAAATGTTTTTAATGTAAGGAATTAATCGCACAAAAACATAAATTGCAAAAACAATAGCCGTTATGAAAAAGCTAACTGGGTAGGGTAAATAAAAAGATATAAATAATCCAAGCCATGTGGCGAGAACCGCAACGGTTACAGAAATAATTATCCCTTGTGATGGTCTGGATGCGAGGCGTTCTGCTATTGCCGCTGGAGTTACCATTAAAGAAAAAATAAGTAAAACTCCTACAACCTGCACAGAAATTGACGTTGCAGCAGCAATTAACAGCATAAATAGAATACCTATCCAAAAAATTGGAAGCCCTTTTGCTTCTGCAACATCTTCGTTGAGGGAAGTAAATAAAAGCGGACGATAAACGGTAGCCAGCGTAATAAGAATAACAACTCCGGCAACTAATGTTATTAATACATCGCTACTACTTATTCCTAGAATTTCTCCAAAAAGAAGAGAGTACGCCTCCGTGGCATATCCTGTATACAAGCTGATAAATAAAACTCCAAGGCCGAGCATAAAGGCGAGCACCGTGCCGATTTGTATGTCTCGGCTTTCGGCTTTGCGCCCTAAAATTCCAATTAGGAAACCTCCGCTCATCGTGAATAAAAATAATCCGAATATAGGATTTATGCCCATTAGAACAGCGGCAGCAGCTCCGGTAAATCCGGCGTGAGACAATGCGTGCGCGGCGAAAGAAGAGCGTCTTAATACGATAAAATAACCTATAAATCCTGCGACAATGGCGACAATTGTTCCGGCTTGAAATGCATGCAACATAAAATCATACTGGAACATTGTTTGTAAATCTTTAAAGATATTAAAAGTGAAACTAAGATTATTCATGATCATGATGGTGCGCGCCCTCTTCGGCTCCTATAATTGCTATGCGTCCGTGTGAGTCATGCAGTACTTCGATGGGAGAATTATAAAGTTTTGTTAAAGATTCTGAATTTAAAACGTTTCCGGTATCCCCAACAGCAATTTTTCCGTTTGCAACATAAATAACCCGATCAAGAACCGGCAAAAGGGGATTTATATTATGAGCGATTAATAAAACTGTAATATCGCGCTTATCGGCAATTTCTTTAATGAGTTTTACAAATTCGCCTTCTCTGCGTATGTCTAGGCTTGCAAGAGGCTCGTCTAAAAGCAAAATATCTGGATTTCCGATAAGAGCCTCTGCTAAAAATATTCTTTGCAGCTCTCCGCCAGATAAAGTGCTAAGTGGACGGTGTGCCAATTCTTCGGATCCCACAACGCGCAACATTTCAAGAGCTTCTTGCCTTTCTTTTCTGTTTTTTCTCGGCAGGTTAAATCCTAATCGTCTCCCGCTTAATCCAAGGCGTACAATCTCCAATGCTTCAATCATAATTTCTGAATCAAATGAATGGTGTTGTGGTACATAGCCAATTTTACAGTTAACGTTGCAATTATTATTTTGACATTTTTCGTCTCTAATATTTATTTCACCGCCCAAGGGCTTTAAAAGTCCCAAAAGCAGTTTAAACAAGGTTGTCTTGCCTGCCCCATTTGGTCCTAGTATCCCGACAAACTCACCTTTTGCAATCGAAAAACTTGTGTCCCGAAAAACAATTTTTTGATAATTTCCCGAAGGATATCCGGCTGATAAATTTTTTGCTGTTATAATATTTTCTTTTCCCATAAGTTTACGTGGCGTAGCAATATTACTGTCCTAAAACTTTAGCATTTAATGCGTTTTCTAAAGATATGAGTTCGGAGTTCATCCAGTCCTGAAACGATGCATCCGGCGGTTGTATCGTTTCTGTTATCCCTACAATAGAAATACCTGCATTGCCGGCTAATTTTTTCATTGTTTCGGTGATTGGGGTTACGGTTTGTTCGTTATATAGTAAAACCTGAATTTTTTTATCTTTAATCAGTTGTTCAAATTCAACAACACTTTGTGCTGAAGGATCATTGCCTTCATCGATTGCATCCATAAAATCGGCAGGGGACACAAGATTGAGCCCTAAAGCGGCGGCGGGATAAACAAAAATACTTTCGGTGCAGGCTACTGGTGTTCCGCCGAATTGCTGTTTGATTGAAGCGACTCTATTTTGATATGGCGCGAGCGTCTCTTGGAGGGCGACATATTGCTCTTTATAATAACTCGCGTTAGACGGATCTATAGAAATTAAATCGTTTTCCATTTGAGCAATTACTTGGTTTACATAAGCTGGGTTATACCAAAAATGAGGATTGTCGCCATCCTTTTTGCCGAGGAGGTCGGCAACATCTAAAACTTTGGTATCTGGATTTGAAGCTGCGCTTAAAAGTTTGTCAGCCCAGCTGTCGTAGCCCGCCCCATTTAAAATTACATAGTTTGCTGTAGCAAAAATTTTAGCTGTATTGGCGTTGGTTTCATATTCATGAGGGTCGGCATTTGGGTCAGAAACAATGCTTGTCACGTTGACGCGATCCCCGCCGAGCTGGGAAATAAGGCTTCCCCAAAAATTTTCGGCAGCAACTACTTGTATCTTATTTCCAGAAGATACTGTATTAGTATGGACGGGATGGCTGGTAATTCCGAAGAAAATTAAAATTATAGCTATTATTGCTCCAACAGATAAAATAATTATATTTTGTTTTGCCATGCTATCTTCTAGCGCATGATTTGCATAAACCGAACAATTCAAGCGAATGGTTTGTTATTTTTGCAAAATCCGGCTCATTTTTTATAACCTTATTTATTATTTTTTCATAATCTTCGCTGATAAAATCCCTGATTTTATTACACTTAATGCAGACCATATGGTGATGGTGCTCTCTGGAGGAGAGCTCGTATCTTTTATTCTTTTCTTTAAGCTGTATCTCCAAAATTAGCCCCTCTTTTTTAAGCAGGTCGATTTCTCTGTATATGGTGGTTTTGTTTACGGGCAGGTTGTTCTTTTTTAATGTTTTTTGTATCTCAAAAACAGATAATGGTTTATTGTTTTTGGCCATCATATCTAAAATAAAATTACGCGATGCGCTAAATCTGCGCCTTTTGCTTTTTAGTTTCAATAGATCACTATGCGCTTTTTTCATACGTCTTTATATTAATGCAACTCAGTTGCGTTTGTCAATAGCAGGAAAAAGCAGAGGTTCAATTGCTCTGTTTTATTTTATGATATTTTTTAATGTTTGCGATTCAGATGCTCTATCTCTTCTTCCTCCTCTTCGATTGTTTTCCCGCTAACCTGTCCGCCTCTTTTCTTAATTACAATATAGGCTGCAAGCATTGTAGTAATAGGAACGGCAAGAATTAGCCCAATACTGCTTATAAGTATCCTGATAATCTCAGTAGAAAATATTTCTTGGTTTATGGTAATCGCGAAAGATGTGCTACTTTCTGAATAAAGAAGGATTAAGGGAAGAGAAACTCCTACATAGGCTATTGCAAGAGTGCCGACTAGGGCTCCTATGTGTTCTTTGCCAATTCTTATCGCGCGCTTATACACATGCCATCTGTTTAAATGCGGAGCCACCTTGTTTAGTTCCTCAACGGAAATCGCTTGGCTAATTGCTACGTCATACAAAACGCCCAAAAGACCTATTAAAATACCACCGAATAAAAGGCCGACAAGGTTTATGGTGATATTACTGTTTGTGCTTAAATAAATTGCATTTTCGTCGGCTCCAGTGAGACGGGTAAGGTTTATCGCGTAATATGCGATGGCGCCGGTTATAATTACGGTTATAATCATGCCAAGAACGGCCGCCGTAGTTGTTTTATTGAATCCATGAGTGATATATGAGCCGACTATAATAATTAAAGATGCTATCCCTAAACTTGCGATGATTGGAGAAAATCCATGTAAAATACTCGGGACCAGTACAAATATAATTAAAACTAAACTGCCACCTAAACTTAACAATCCCCTCATGCCTTGAGCTCCTCCAAATAAAAATACTAAAATTAAAAATACAACCAAAAAGAAAAATAATGCGCCGAGCCGATATGGTGCATTTACATTATATTGAATCGTGCCATCTGGTTGGGATGTTTCATTTAAATAAAATAAATCACCGACATTCAACATAACATAATCATTTGTCATTTCTATTGTCTTGCCGGCATCTTTTCCTTCTTCGATTAATGCTTTAATATCTTGAGTCGGCGAGGTGGCGCTACCATTTAAATCCCCAGAGCTTTCCGTTCCTGTGCTTACTATTTCGGTAACTCTTGCCTTAACTGTCGTAATAACTTGTTGATATGCGCCTTGGGCATTAATCTGAAAAGGAAAGGCAATCACAAAAATAATAGCGAGTAATAATATAATTTTTTTCATATATTATATATACCAAAAAATCGCCGAAGGGGATAGCCCTAACGGCGATCTTTTATTAATCTTCAACAATCAGAGAGTCTAATATATTTTTTATCATTTTAACCTCTTTGGCGCTTATGTCCTTTGGTATTGATATTATAGATTTTAAATTGTCTCTTAAAGATAGCTCTATCTTATGCACAGGGGTGTTAGTATGGTCAGATAAGTCTATCTGGATTCTATCTTTTTCTTTATCTAGATTGGTTTTCTTTATTGGTTTGTTGTTTGTAGCCTTATACATCTTTGTGCTCCAGCCCTGTATCTTACTTGGGTTTATGCCGTATTTTTGATAATCATTTATAACTTTAAGAAGTCGAGCTTTATATGTATTTAACGATCCAATGCTTTTGTCTTTGTGTTTGCCGACTACATTTATAAATATCTCTTCTATATTGTCTTCAACTAAATCTACTGAGCCGAGTTCGTCTAAATTTAATTCTTTCTCGAAGATTTTTAAGGCCGACTTAAGGCCGTTTGCTGTATTCTCGGGATACTTCCTGTTGCCTTTTGCAAAATCTATAAATTCGTATAAATCTTTAAATTTATTCACCCCGTTAGAGACCTATCTTTATATGATTTGGAGAAAAATCAATTTAAGACAAGCTTGATTACATGGAACCCCCTGTCTCTAACGGGGTTCATATATAATTTTAAATATAATAATAAATTTATTCTATTATAGTTGGCAATCTTTATCAAGATAGAAAATAAGATGGATAGAAATACACAAAAAGATAATAGCTAGATAGATAAGATGTAATAAAAAATCGCCCTTGAGTTATGGACGATTTTTTATTTATGCAGTTTCTAGGGTAATTTTATTTGAGCAATTAACGATTACTACCTTATCTCCTTTTTTTGTGATTTCATTATCTGTTAGATTTTTTATGACAGGTTTGAGCGACTTATTGTTTTCTGTAGCCAATGGAGTAATTCCCCATACCAGGGCGAGCAGTTGCGCAATGCCAGGTTTTTTAGTCACTCCAACTATGCATATATTCTCTCTAAAATAAGAAAAGGCTTCTGGTAGGGTTTCATCTATTGTTTCAATTATGATCGCCTTGGCCCCCGTTTCATGGGCCATATTCAAAGCTGATTTTGCCACAGTTGTTATGGGATTGGGATTTGATATATTTAAATTATCACATAAGTAATTCGGGCTATTGTCGGTTGCCTCTAAAATTTTTCTCATCATATCGACCGCTTCAATGGGGTATTTGCCTAGGGCGCTTTCTCCGGAAAGCATAACGGCGTCCGCAGAGTCAAATACGGCATTTGCTACATCAGATACCTCTGCCCTGGTTGGCGTAGGGTTTCTTATCATAGAGTCTAGCATTTGAGTGGCAACTATAACCGGCTTCATTTTTTTTCTGGCAACTTCGATTATTTCTTTCTGTCTGACGGGCAATTCCCAGAGCGGGGTTTCAATACCCAAATCTCCTCTTGCTATCATTATTGCGTCAGCTTCGTCGATAATTTTTTCTATATTCAACAATGCTTCGGGTCTTTCTATTTTAGCGATTATTTTTATTTTTGCCTTTCCAAGAAATTTTTTAACCCCCTTGATGTCTTTTTCGCTTCTTATGAAGGATATTGCTATATAATCTGCTTTTGATTTAACTGCAAATTCTATATCGGCTTTGTCTTTAGCATTTAAAATAGAAGAATTATTTTCTAGGTCTGGAACATTAATTCCTTTTTTAGAAAATAAAATTCCCCCCCTTACAACGATGGCTTTAAAAATCCCGCCATATTTATTAGTAATTTTAATTTGTAAGGATCCATCATCTATAAAAACCGTATGTCCCACTTTTGTTCCGTCGCGAAACATTAAAGAGGGCAGCGGAATTCTGTCATTATAAAATTCTCTAGTGCCGGTATCTATGGTGATTTCTTGATTGGTTTTTAACTCAATCCCGATCTCTGGCAAGTTGCCCACTCTAATTTTAGGACCCTGAACGTCAACAATGATCGCTATATGTCTGTTTAACTTTTTCTCAGTTTTTCTTATTAGATTTATTGTGCGTCCGTGTTCTTGATGGCTGCCGTGAGAGAAATTAAGCCGCATGCCATCAACGCCAAGAGAAATAAATTTCTCTAAAGTTTTTTCATTATCAGACGAAGGACCTATTGTTGCTACAATTTTCGTTTTTTTATTTGTAATCATGGGGTTATAAAAAATAAACACGCCCTATAAAAGAGATCGTGTAAATAATATGAGCAGGTAAGGGGAGTCCACTTCATTAGAACCCATCGCCCGCTCAGCGAGGCTCTTTAAAAACCTCTCGGTTTTTAATATTTTCCTATACGGGGAAAAATACTTTTTCCAGGTCGGGAATTTCTGCTTCGCAGATAATTCTCGCGACCATACCGACCCCCTTTTGGGGTTCGACTTTTTAGACTAAATTTTATAATTTGTTCAAAAGCAATTTATGGTAAATTTAAGATGGAGCAGGTAAGGGGAGTCGAACCCCTCTCATTAGCTTGGAAAGCTAAGGTAATACCGATATACGATACCTGCGTGGTGCCCTCGGTTGGAATCGAACCAACATCTAAATCTTAGAAGGATCTTGTTCTGTCCATTGAACTACGAGGGCTTACTTTTTCCGAAATAATTAAATTGCAAATATGTTCTACGTCTGTGGCAATTGGCGCATCTGATTTCGCATTTATTAATTTCTTTTAAAATTGTTTTAAAGGAATAATGGCCACATAGCATTTGCGAAATAGTTTTAAACTTTTTGTTTTTATTAATATGATCAAAATCAAGCACTACTGGGTCTTTTTCTCCGCAATCAACACACTTATTTTGTGACAAAAAGTCAAAAAGTTGCTTTCGTACTTTTATGCGGTATCTTTTTTGCGCCGCATATAATTTTTCTCTGCTATTGTAGGGCATATTAGGGTTAATTAACTTAATTCTAACCCTAATAATGATTATTTTCAAGTATTCATCAATATCTTATCATATAAATTTACCTTTGACAATAAGCTGATTTTGCTATATTATCTATAATATCGGGGTGTTGTGTAACGGTAGCACGAACGCTTTGGGAGCGTTTAGTTCGAGTTCGAATCTCGACACCCCGACCAATTGATTGTTTTATGGCGGCTATGGTGTAATGGCAGCACAAGACTCTGTGGCAGTCTCAGTACGGGTTCGAATCCCGTTAGTCGCCCATTTTTAAAAACTGCTTTTAATGTAAGCAGTTTTTAATTAACTATTTTTTTGGCGGGCGTATTATTAGATAATATATTATCATCTCTAATTTTTAATTTAGTAAAAAAATAATATGAAAAAGGGGTTTTCAACCTTATTCGTTATTGCAATTATTATTGTAGTGGTTGTTTGTTTAGTCGGATTTTTCGTTTATAAATATTTTGCGGCGCAAAAAAATAATACTGCGCCGGTTTACCAGTCAAGAGAAGTTGTGGGCGGGGATTGTGCGTACTTTTATATAGATGGCAATTGTACGATAACTTCTATAATTCAAACGTCAGAATCTATAAGCCAAAAGTCATCTGCCGGATACGAGGGTTTTGATGTTGAGTTTACGTTCTCTCCCGCATCATCTTCAGCAATACCGAAAAATTTGAATGGAATATTGATATCCCAAAAACCTTTGCATTCTTTGCAGTTAGTTAATTCTTGGTACCCGGGGGCGCTTTATTTAAAAAAATATAATATAAAAAATAATAGCATATTTAATTGCCAAGAACTTGTAATAACAAAAGGAACATGTACTCCAATTATATTTGAATTTAGCAAGATTGATTTAACAGATTATTTCGAAACAAAAAGTTAAAATTTATAATTAAAAGGAATATCCTGCCAAATGCTATTTGCCAGGATGCCTATGCAAAATTTATGAAATTTAGTTTAGATTTTTTAAATAAGGAGTTAAGTTTTAAATGGTTTAAGGATAATAAAATATTTATAATAACTTCAGCGGTTGTTTTGATTGCAATCATTTCTTTTTCTTTTTTCATTTTTACTCCAAGCAGCGGATATTTCCTTTCGGCACTTATTGGTGCGCCTTCAACAAGCAGTTCTTTAATATTAGTTAAATTCAAAAATGATCCTAACATTCAAGCTAGTTCTATGGTCAGCCAAATAGCAGGAGGACCGAAGGTAAATACTGCATTTAATTCAATAAATAGTTTAAATAGGAAATATAAAACACAGAGTTCCAGGAAAATGTTTGCGCAGGTACAAGGCCTTCCCAATACATATGAGTTAACGGTTAGCGCATCAAATATCGGCTCAACTGTTCAGGATTTTAAAAAAGACTCTAATGTGGAATACGCCAGAGTATCTGAACCGGGATTAGAGCAAAAAATTGAAAATGAAGTTAATACAATAAACCAGAATATAGTTAATCAGCATCTTAGTTGGACGGCGGGTTATACTTTACCAGAAATAATGACCGACCAAGACAGGATGAATTTAGTCGGCAGTATTCTGTCTGCTGATGAGTCGCGCGCAATTTCTGAAAAAGACAGTCAGGCGATAAAAAGCAATCAGCCAACGGCGGGTGGTTGCGGCTTGGGCGTTGGATCAAATTTTGCGTCCAATGCACTTGCCGGGGCTGCATGTCCAAGTGGACAAGAATTAAATCCTTATACGGGAGATTGTTGCACTCCTGATTGTTCTGGAAAAACTTGTGGCGACGATGGTTGTTGCGCGGGAATAACTTGCGGTAATTGTGCAGAAAACCAAGTTTGTGATGGCACAAATAATTGTTGTACGCCCGATTGTTCTGGAAAAGCATGCGGGGCGTCTGACGGGTGCGGAGGCACTTGTCAGAATGCAGCTTGCCCAAGCGGACAAGTTTGCCAGTATAACGGGTGTTCCGGACTCCTAAGTGTGATGGAAAAACTTGTGGGTGGGATGGATGTAGCGGATCATGCGGTATGTGTGCGACAAATCAAGTTTGCGGTAGTACAGGCAATTGTTGTACGCCAAATTGTTCCGGAAAAACTTGTGGATCTGACGGGTGCGGCGGAGAGTGCGGATTCTGTCCTGCTGGAACATTTTGCACTTCAGCCGGACAATGCGTTGTACAACGTTCTTCGTTGCCTTTGAGCTGGGGATTGGAGAAATGCTAACGGAAAAACTTATATAACGCCGGTTAAAGATCAGGAATTTTGCGGAAGTTGCTGGGCTTTTGCAACGACTAGCGCCATGGAGGGCGAAGCAAACGCATATTATAATAATCCTTCAATTAATTTAGATTTATCAGAACAGGATATTGTTTCTTGCGCTAATGCAGGAGATTGCAGTGGGGGGCTCTCCAGCTATGCCCTTTCTTACGCCATGTCAACGGGGGTGACAAGTGAGTCTTGTTTTCCCTATACGTCAACAAATAACAGTTGTTCTAATAAGTGTTTGACGTGGCAATCTAATGCTTGGAAAATAAGCAATTATGACGATGATCCGGCCCCGTCTAGCAATACTATAAACACAACAGAAGCCAAGATCGTTCAGCAGGGTCCAGTTGCCACATATTTTACAGTTTATGACGACTTTTTTTCTTATGAGGGAGGGATTTATCAGCCGACAAGCACAGACGTTGCCGGAGCCCATGCGGTGGCAATAATTGGATATGGAGTTGATAGTACAAATAATAAAACTTATTGGATATGTAAAAATTCATGGGGTTCGGATTGGGGTGAGTCGGGATTTTTTAGGATCTATGCTGGTGTTTCTAATATAGGGCAAGAGATTATGGCCATAACTTCTCCAAATCCGCCGAAGCCGCAGAAAACAATTTGTGAAGATAAAGATAAAGACGGATATTGCAACTGGGGGTTGGGGTTGAAGCCAGCTACGGGCTGTCCTTCTTCTTGCGCTAAACAAGTAATTGAAGATTGTGATGATGCGAATGCGAAAGTTGGAGCGAGCTGTTCAAAAAGTTGTGTGCCAATGTGGACCTGCGGAGATTGGAGTGCTTGTACCAAATCTCAACAAACCAGGACTTGCACAGACTCTAATAAATGTGGAGTAAAAGACAATGAGCCGCCTTTAAAACAATCATGTGCCTTAGTCGCATATTACCCTTTTCGATAAAGACATAAATGATTACAGCGGTACCGGGCAATAACATTGGCATGAACCAGGGAGCTACGCCAATAGCAGGAAAGATAGGCGGAGCTTATAATTTTCAAAACAATGCCCAAATTAATGTTTATCCGATGCTTTCTCCGCTGGGGACTCTTTCATCAAATACAATATCGGTCTCTGCTTGGATAAATCCGAGCGTTCAAACATATGATTACGCCAAAATAGCAGATAAGGGTGCGGAACCTCCGAACAAAGATTTCTCTTTACAAATGGGCAAGGTTGGTAGCAATCAGGTTGGATTTTTAGTCTATAATAATATATTAGGAAGTGAAAAATCAGTTTGGAGCAAAACCCAAGTGCCGGCTAACCAATGGACACATGTAGTTGGTACCTATGACGAGAAAACAATGAAAATTTATATTAATGGGAAATTAGATAATTTTACTCCTGCCAGTATGGATAATGGAGTTGGTTGGAAAATAGGAAGCGCGGTTACAATAGGCAATGAATATCAATCAGATGCTGGGTTTAACGGTTCAATTGATGAAGTTAAAATTTGGAATTATGCAATAAGTGCCGCAGAAGTTTCGCAAGCGGCGGCAGTATGCGATTCGAATACGGATTGCGGGATAAGTGGATTTGTTGGCAGTCCGACGTGCAAAAGTAAAAGTGTTTATCAAAATTATACAACCTATATGGCAGGTACCCCAAAATTCAGACACTCTTTCTACGGGTTTGAATATTAACAATGTAAATGTATAATAGGGGTAAAAGATAATATGACAACTACAACTAAAAAAGGCTACCACGTAGCCAAAGAAGTAAAAGACCAGATATTAAAGCGAGTAAGGGACGAAGGCGTGAGTGTCGCCCAAGCCAGCCAGGATCACGGCGTGTCCGAAGCCACGATTTACAAGTGGCTGACCAAGGGAGTATCGGGAAATCCATCGTGGGCCGAGTTCGCCAGAGTGAAAAAAGAAAATAAAGGACTGCTGGAACTGGTAGGTTCGCTGACCATAAAGCTATCCCAAGCCCAAAAAAAGGATTGAGTAAAGATTGTTCATTAGATAAAACACAGTTTAGCAAAGCGGCAAGGATGTCCCGTTCAATGCTTTACTACCATCACAAACAGCCGGACAAAGATTGGATACTAAAACAGCAGATTGAATTAACGCTCAGAGAATTTCCCAGCTACGGACACAAAAGATTGGCGATGCATTTAAAAATCAACAAAAAGAGAACATTGCGAGTAATGAAAATATTTCGGCATCAAGCCGTATTGACGCAGAGGGAAAAAATGGAAAAAAGTCAAAAAAGAATATTTCAGAGCAATTCCCAAATTTGCTTTTAACAAATTGTCCGAGTTATCCGAATCACATCTGGGTTTCCGACTTCACTTACATCCAATTCAAAAAGCGAACAGTGTACCTTGCAACTGTGCTTGATTTATTCACGAAGGAAATTGTCGGATTTTCCGTCTTGCTGAACCATTCCAGCAGTCTCGTAATGAACGCTCTTTTATCGGCTGTATCAAACCATCCGGTTCCGGAAATCGCCCATTCAGACCAAGGTTCAGAATACGCTTCAAAAGATTACGTCGCATTGCAAAACAATCTGGGAATCAATCCATTGATGAGCGAGAAAGGCTGCCCGTGGGAAAACGGATACCAAGAATCATTTTATTCCCAATTCAAAGTTGATTTAGGAGATCCAAACAGATTCAACCATTTAGGAGAATTAGTGTGGGCGATATACAAAACAATCCATAATTACAACAACACCAGAATCCAGACATCGCTGAAAATGCCGCCTGCGGAATTTGCGAGAAATCATTACGAAAGGTTGAGCTTATCTGTATAATCAGTGTCCGAAGAAATGGGTACCTTGCAAAGAGCGCAAACAGCTATTGAAAATCCGCCATCCGAAGTTTTATCACCGCAAGAAGAAGGCATCATTAAAGAAGATGCAAGACTAATGCAAAATTTCTTAGATCGGGACGCTGCATTAAGAAAAGAAAGCACCGCTTTTGATGGAGGCCTTGTTGAGGAATTACGAAAAGCTGGATGGAAGGCAGCGCAGTAATGATAAGAATTTTAAGGTCGGGTTTTTTAAAAAATTCTTTCATTGTGAGCAGTTTTTTGTTAGAATGAAATATAATAAAATATTATTAAAAAAATAAAATTATATAAATGGCTTCGCTATTTATATAATTAATCGCTCGGTCGGAATAATAATTAATCACTCGATAAAATTAAAATTTATTTTAATTTTATCTCATTCTTATTATTATTCCTCCGTCGCTCATAATTATGAAAGGATTTTGTTCAAACATAGAAAAGGATACTCTAGATAATGAAAATTTTAGAAAAGTTTTATATACTGGCAAACACAGCCAATTGGTTTTAATGACACTTAAGCCGAATGAAGAAATTGGTTTGGAGGTTCATGCAGACAACGACCAGTTTTTTCGTTTTGAAAAAGGCCAAGGTAAAGTTGTTATTGATGGAAACGAATATCAAGTTTCCGATGGTTTTGCAGTTATTGTACCAGCCGGAGCCCAGCACAACGTAATTAATGTTTCTGCAACAGACGAATTAAAACTTTATACAATTTATTCTCCAGCTCATCATGTAGATGGAATTGTAAGGGCTACAAAAGCTGAAGCCGAAGACGCTGCCAACGCCGAAGAATTTGACGGTAAAACCACAGAATAATTTTTATAAATATTATTAATAATTAAAATATTAATATGAAAATAAAATCTCTCGTCGTTACGGCCGTTTTAGCTATAGCTATTTTGTGCTTTGGCGGCATAACTCAAGTTAAAGCCGACACTGCAACAGATTGTTTAGCTTCGCCTACAATTGCGTGTCTCACAAATTTAATAGTCCAACTTACGCAACAGGTACAAGTGCTACAAAATCAGCAGGGCGGCACAACAGCTTGGTGCCATACTTTTAATACTAATTTGGGAGTAGGTAGTACCGGTCAAGAAATAAATGATTTGTGGACCGCTTTGGGTAAAGACAATCTGAATGTTACGGCGGGCGTCGGGCAACCATTAGAGTTCAGTGAAGGGGAGGCTGCTGCGGTTTTCCAATTCCAACAAAAATATGGAATCAGGACTAGCGGTTGGGTTGGTCCAGTTACACGAGCAAAATTAAATAATTTGTATGGATGCGGCACAATAACACAAAGTATAACAATTAATTCTGTTTCTGGTCCAAATTCCTTAGTGGTTGGGCAAAATGGAACTTGGAATATAAATGCAAGTGCTCCGGCTGGTACAATTTTAACATATTCTGTTAATTGGGGAGATAACACTGTTCTTAATCCTAATGTTCCGATGGCTAATCAAGCCCCGTTGATAAGCCAAAATTCCGGCTTTACGCACTCTTATAGTCAAGCGGGAACATATACAGCCACCTTCACTGTTAGTGACCAACAAAAAATGCCTACTAGCCAAGATTGGGCAAAAACAAGAATGACGGTTGTTGTGGGTCAAACCGCTTGTACTCCGAATTGGCAATGCGGTTGGGGGCCATGTTTAAACGGTAGCCAATCACAAACTGCCATAGACTCTAATATGTGCGGTCTTCCTTTATCGAATGTGAATATTGCCTGTCCGATGTTGGCACGAATTTGTTATCCATTATAGTTAATAATAATTAAGGCTCTAGACTAGCAGTCTGTCATGGTATAATGACAAAATGTTAGTAAATAGTCTCAAAAACTCTAAATTATTGACATTTAAAATTAAAAAAATTATTGAACACTTTTGTTTGGATATTAACGCCTCCAAAGCAGCTCCTCTGGTGGGCGTAAATCGCAACACGATAAATTACTGGTACAACAGATTTCGTGTGGCAATTTATGCTCATCAGCACAAAGAATTCGAAAAGATTTTCGGTGAAGCGGAAGTGGACGAATCATATTTTGGAGCAAGGCGCAAACGCGGATTTCACGGCAAGCTGAAACGCGGACGAGGCACGCAGAAGCAACCGGTGTTCGGAATACTGAAACGCAACGGACATGTTTACACGGAAATTGTTCCTAACTGCAAAAAAGACATTCTGCAAAGCATTATCAGAGGGAAAGTAGATAAATCAGCAGTAATTTATTCGGACAGCTGGCGTAGCTATGACGGACTTGTTGATGTAGGATACGACAAACATTTCAGGGTTAATCACGGAGACAATGAATTTGCAAGGAAAGGTACAGGTATTCACATCAACGGCATTGAAAATTTCTGGAGCTTCACCAAACGTCGACTGGCTAAATTTAATGGTGTAAAAAAGAATTTCGAACTGCATCTTAAAGAGTCAGAGTGGCGCTACGGAAAAACAAATGATACAATGAAAAAAGAATTGTGGAAAATTATTAAAAAATATTATTAAATTAATCGGCTACTTTGACTAGTCTTGCTAGTCTAGAGCCTAATTAAAAAGCGGGGCGGAAGCCTCGCTTTTGTTTTGTAATAAATTTGGTATACTGAATAATCTTATGCAGTTATCTAAACGAGAAAAAATTCTTATTGCTTCACTTGGTGTTGTTGTTATAGCAGCGGGGGCTTTTTTTATATTGCAGAATAAAAATTATTTTGTTGTAAAATCAGCAACGGTATCTAACGTCTCTCCCGTGGTAGAAAATACTCAGTCTGTTTATGTGCCCCCACAGAAATTAAGTAATCCACCAGAAATTATAAAAGCAATATATGTCACGGGATATTCAGCGGGAACAAAATCTTATTTAAATTATTTAACAAATCTTTTTAAAACTACCGAGATAAATGCTGTGGTGGTTGATATTAAGGGCAGCGACGGATATGTGACATATGCTTCGGGTGCGCCTGATGTTAAAAAATATAATTTATCTGATTCTGCTATACCAGACATTGACGCCTTGGTAGAATTTTTTCATAGTCAAAATATTTATGTAATAGGCAGAATAGCTGATTTTGAAGATCCTATGTATTCGAAAGCCAGGCCAGAATTGGCAATTTATAATGAGATAAAAACTACGGATTTAGCGCATCCAGTTTTATGGGAAGATAATAATGGATTGTCTTGGCTAGATCCTGCGTCAAAAGATGCCTGGGATTACAACATTTCTTTGGCAAAAGACGCATTTTATCACGGGTTTGATGAGGTAAATTTTGATTATGTAAGATTCCCATCTGACGGCAAGTCGGCCGATATGGGATTTCCCGCTTGGAATCAAAAAATTTCAATGGCAGACACGATAAAAAGCTATTTTCAATATATAAGATCCAGCTTGCCGGTGAAAAAATATCAGCTGACTTGTTTGGGCAAACAACAACAAATACTGATGATATGGGCATTGGTCAAATAATTGAAAATGCTTTTGAAAATTTTGACTATGTTGCGCCAATGGTTTACCCTTCGCATTATATAAATGGGTTTATGGGTTTCTCTAACCCGGCAGAGCATCCATACGACATTATAAAATATGAAATGGGGACTGCCTTAACAAGAGAAAATTCTTTTGCTAGTCCAAAACAAGATACTAGCGCGGTTAACGGAGCTTTGACAGCTTCGTCTCAGCCGCAGCCTGCTCCGATAACGGTTCCTTTGTCTAAATTTAGACCATGGCTTCAGGATTTTAATATGGGAGCTGATTATACGGCTGATATGGTGGATCAGGAAATAAAAGCGACGCAAGATTCTTTGGGAGATAATTATAGCGGATTTATGCTTTGGAATGCAGCAAACAAATATACGGAGGGCGCAGTTTTAAAGCCAAATTAATAAAAATAAAAAATAAATTAATATATAAAAAAACAGTTCCGAAAACGGAACTGTTTTTTTATTTTAGACCTGCAATCTATTCTGTTTCCATGTATTGCTTAATAAAATCATTGAAATTATTAATACTATATATACTGCTCGCGCCATTATATGAACAGGAATTTAGATTAGGAGCCATTCCATAAGATTCGCAGTCAGCCAAATTTGAATTTGTGTAAATATCTATTAATTTATCGCTTGTTCCGATGCCGGTAATTCCGACACCATGAATTAAAAGATAGCACCTATTAAGAGATAAGCTGTAGTGACTTGTATGAGTATATTTCATTTCTGTAACCCCATTTTGTATTCCGTCGGCAATTTTTTCTGCCTGAACTGAACACTTATTCTGTAAATTAGCATAGTTTGTTTTTCCTTGATATTGCAGTTGGATAATAACAAGAAAATATCCGACAATTATTGCAATAATCAGCACCATTACCACAATAATTATTTTAGAATGCTTATGCTTTAAAAAATTTTCTATATAATTTGATTTCATGATATTATATTATTTTGACGTTGTTTGTGCATAAAGTCAATTAAAAAGCCCGACGGTTCGGGCTTTTATGTGGCCATTTTTTTATTAAATTTTTTCTTCTAGTTTTACTTTCAGATTTAATTTTTTACCGTCTCGTAGGATGGTCATTGGCGTTTGGCCTCCAATTTTACATTTCTGCAGAATATTTGCCAATGGATTTTTTGTAGTAATTTTTTCATTATTGCAGTCTAAAATTATGTCCCATTCTTTGATTCCGGCTAAATCTGCTGAAGAGCCTTTTATTACAGGAGATTCGCCTAATTGTTCGCGCACCACCAAGGCGCCATCGTTTACCGGTAATTTATTGGTTTCAGCCATTTCTTTTGAAATTAAAACATATTTCACTCCCAAAAATGGCATCATTATCTTCCCGTATTTTTTGACTTCTTCTAAATCTTTTTTGGCGTAATTTATGGGAATTGCAAAACCTATATTTTGAGCTCCAGCTATCATGGCTGTGTTGATTCCAATAACTTGACCGTCCATATTAATTAACGGTCCGCCCGAGTTTCCAGGATTAATCGCTGCATCGGTTTGTATCAACCCTCTTAAATTTTGCATTTGATTTTCAATGCCCCCATAAGCGTTTATAAATCTTGATAAGCCAGAAACAATTCCAGCCGACAATGTGTCTGTAAATTCTCCTAAAGCATTTCCTACTGCCAAAACATCTTCGCCCAATTCAATTTTTCCTGAATCTGCCAATTCTAAATAGGGGAACCTTTCGCCTTCAATTTTTAGTACAGCAGTATCGTTTATTGGATTTCTTGATAAAACTTTTACTGGATATTTGTGTTTTGGATCTAAAATTACGGTGTAATCAGCCGTTGTATCAGAAACCACGTGATTTGAGGTAAAAACATAGCCGTTTTCTGAAACGATAAAACCTGATCCGCCACCTATTTGGGTTTTTTCTATTTTATTTTTTTGTCCTTTTCCAAGCTTTGGCATAACATATTCTTTGCCTGCATATGGAAAAGAATAAAAATTTTCAGCGCGTGGTAGGTCTCTTGATACTATAACGGTAATAACCGCCGGGCATACTTTTTTAGCGATTCCTATAATTGGAGATTTTGGTATCATATTTTTGCATAGGCATCCTGGTAAATAGCGTTTTTTCACGGAAAAAATGCTACCATTTGGCAGGATATTCCTTTAATTTTTTTTGTGCCCTCGGGAGGAATTGAACCTCCATTTAAGGTTTAGGAAACCTCCGTCCTATCCGTTGAACGACGAGGGCGCAACGTTTAATACAACAATATCATAAATTCCTTTATTTTAAAAGTGCATTTTTATTTGACATAATATAATATTTTATGCAATAATCACGTTGCAAGGGATTGTCTCTTGCTAATAAAAAAGGAGGGGACTATGACCTCTACTAAAGGATTAGAAATGTTGGTTCGCAAGAATCAGCCTACGCAAGAAGAATGGTTTGACTTGGTTGAGGCTCGTCGTGGACTAATGCAGGTTCATCTCGGCTCATTTATGACTTCAGCCTTGGGTTCATTGCAGTGTCTATCTAGCGAAAGCGTTCATCTCCACGAGCTTCGTATAGATAATCCTGAGTTGACGGGAGATAAAAGGTTCTCGCTTTTAACTCAGGGTATATTCCGTATGCAGCCGTGGGATGCCGTTGAAAAATTTGGTGGCACCGGCTATCAAGCTCCTCCTGGCTGCACAAGTTTTCCAAATGGGATCGTGCGTGCTTGGGGCATTGAGCGTAACTTTGGATTTTGGCTCTTTGTAACCGTGCATTTCGTCGGAGAGCGTCGCTATCAAGACCGCGGTTATCAGCGGGCTAAATCCGTTGAAATTATCGTGGCCGACCTTCCCACAATTGTGGCACAAACAAGGGAAGTGCCGCAGAAAATATGGGTGGAGCTTGGCAAAGAGATAAAAAATTGGGCGGGTCGTCAGCAGCATCTTTGTGACCAGGCGGCCGGTTTTGCCAGGATAGTTGATATTGAGGAAAAAGTTCTTTCTCTGGTTCCTAAGTAGTTGACCCCGCTATGGGGTATAGGCGGCAGAAGACAATCTCGCCGCTCTTTTTTTGCCCTAAAATAGCATTTTTGAGCTGGGGATAAAAAGGGTGTTAAGAGCCACAAAACAGCCTCATCTTAAATGTAGAAGCTAAAAAATGAGATGAATTCAAGTTGCGACGAGGAGGTTGTATTCGCAGGATACGCCGACGAAGGCGCAACGCAGAAGTCGGCTATTTTTTGACTTCCCTTTGGGCGGGCGAATTAAGGCAATCTTCTTCGTTAATCATCGCTCGCAATGCACTGCGGCATTGGGCTCGCTAGGAGGCAGCTTTGCCTCCGGCAAAAGCTGAACTCCCGACCTCGCGCCTTGAATATTATTTTAGGCTCTAGACTAGCAGTCTGTCATGGTATAATGACAAAATGTTAGTAAATAGTCTCAAAAAATCTAAATTATCAACATTTAAAATTAAAAAAATTATTGAACACTTTTGTTTGGATATTAACGCCTCCAAAGCAGCTCCTCTGGTGGGCGTAAATCGCAACACGATAAATTACTGGTACAACAGATTTCGTGTGGCAATTTATGCTCATCAGCACAAAGAATTTGAAAAGATTTTCGGTGAAGCGGAAGTGGACGAATCATATTTCGGAGCAAGACGCAAACGCGGATTCCATGGCAAGCTGAAACGCGGACGAGGCACGCAGAAGCAACCGGTGTTCGGAATACTGAAACGCAACGGACATGTTTACACAGAAATCGTCCCTAACTGCAAAAAAGACATTCTGCAAAGCATTATCAGAGGGAAAGTAGATAAATCAGCAGTAATTTATTCGGACAGCTGGCGTAGCTATGACGGACTTGTTGATGTAGGATACGACAAACATTTCAGGGTTAATCACGGAGACAATGAATTTGCAAGGAAAGGTACAGGTATTCACATCAACGGCATTGAAAATTTCTGGAGCTTCACCAAACGTCAACTGGCTAAATTTAATGGTGTAAAAAAGAATTTCGAACTGCATCTTAAAGAGTCAGAGTGGCGCTACGGAAAAACAAATGATACAATGAAAAAAGAATTGTGGAAAATTATTAAAAAATATTATTAAATTAATCGGCTACTTTGACTAGTCTTGCTAGTCTAGAGCCTATTTTAATTCGCTTCCGCTACATTTAAGATGGGGCTGTTTTGTGGCTCTAGGGCTGGACATGGGTGCTTGTAGATGATAAAATAGTTGAATAGTTGAATTAACGTTAGTAATAGAAATTAACGGTTTCTATCAGGAAACCGGCACTATTTTATGGAAAATAACGTAGGATTAAACAGTAATATAAACGATAAATTAATAGACTTAGAGCTCGCAAAAAGTGACAATAAAAATACAAGAGTTAAGAAATATTTACCGGCCGTTATAATGGTGGCCTCATTTTATTATTCTTTTCTTTTGGCTCTTGGATTAGCTTTAGGATATATCGGTTCTAAAATTTTTTCTAAGTATCTGCTTGAAAGCGGAAAAGTTGATTCTATTTATATAGATTGCGGTAAATATAAAATTCATTTGCATCACTGGATTTTAGGAGCGTTGTTATTGATATTAGCTTGGTTTATTGATTACTTCTATTTGCCAAGATTTTTTGTAGGAGTTATGTGTGGAGTTATCGCGCACGATATTTATGATTTTAACGATTGGCACAAAGTTTTTGTAAAGAACGATAAGTAGGAATTAAAAGTGTATATAATAAATGCGGCTTCGGCCGCATTTTTAGTAAAAGTGTGTTAATATAATTTTATGGAGGGTTAGTCTAATGGTAAGGCACTGGTTTCGAAAACCAGAGGGAGAAATCCCCTTACAGGTTTGAAGTCCTGTACCCTCCGCAGTTCGGGAAGAATTTTAGAGGTAGATTATAAATATAAATTGGCAACGGCATGAAAAAATTGATTGTATTGAACAAAAAAGAAGGGGAAACGCCCCTTTTTGCATTGGAAAATTTTAGGAAGCATAATCCTGAATATTTGAGCTTGCCCATGACTTATGCGGGCAGGTTAGATCCAATGGCTAGCGGAGTTTTAGTTATATTGGTCGGACAAGAAACAAAAAATAAGGAAAAATATTTGGCCTTAGATAAAGAGTATTATTTCAGCGTTCTTTTCGGATTTAGCACAGACACTTACGATATTTTAGGAAAAGTGGTTGATGGGCCGCATATCTTTGAGCATGGTGTCTCCTTGCAGGCTCTTGCAAAAGAAATACAAAAAATTTTAGAATACTTTAAGGGGAGTTTAAAGCAAAAATATCCAATTTATTCTTCAAAAACAGTAAACGGCAAACCTCTTTTTCGTTATGCGAGAGAGGGCAAGAAGGTTGAAATTCCAGAAAAAGACGTTTTTATTAAAAGAATAAAAATGGAAAGAATTAAAAAAATTAATAATGCCAATTTATTAAAAAATATCGAGAAAAGAGTTACAAAAGTTAAGGGTGATTTCAGGCAAAAAGAGATAATAAAAATTTGGCAAAAGAAGTTATCAAGCAAAGGAAAACCACAACTATTCTATATAGCAGATTTTAAAATAAAATGTAGCAGTGGCACATATGTGCGTGCTCTGGCAAATTTTTTAGGAGAAAATATGAAAATTCCCGCCTTAGCACTTTCTATTAAGAGAACAAAAATATATGGAGTCTAATTTTTGGAAAAATTTAAAACGGCCGATTATGGTTGTAGCTCCTATGTCTGGCGTGACCGATGAAGCATTTCGGCTTATGTTTTTAAAATATGGAAAGCCGGATGTTTTTTGGACAGAGTTTATTTCGGCTGCCGCTTTGTTGTCTCCAAAAGGGAGAAAATACTGTTTAGATACTTTAAAATTTTCTCCAAAAGAGCGGCCCATTGTTGCGCAAATTTTTGGAGCTGACCCGGTTCAAATTGAGAAAGCCTGCGAAGCTGTGGCAGAACTTGGTTTTGATGGAATTGATATTAATATGGGTTGTCCTGACAGAGACATTGAAAAACAGGGAGCTGGTTCTGCTTTAATCAAGGATTTTGATTTGGCAAAAGCAGCTATTCGTGCGGCCAAAAAAGGTGCAAAGGGGTTGCCAGTTTCAGTGAAAACGCGCATTGGATATAATAAAGAGCAAATTGACGAGTGGATTCTGGCGCTTCTTAAAGAAAATATTGCCGCACTAACTGTCCATTTTCGTACTAGAAAAGAATTATCCATGCCTCCTGCTCATTGGGAATTAGCGCCTAAAATTGTAAAACTTCGAGACCGTTATGCGCCAGAAACAATGCTTATTGGTAATGGTGACATAAAATCAATTGCAGAAGCTAAAAAAATAGTAAAAAAGTCGGGATTAGATGGCGTCATGATAGGGAGGGGTGTTCTGGGAGATCCGTGGTTTTTTTCTGGCAGGGTGCCCGGGGTTTCAGAAAGATTAAATGCTATTATCGAGCATGCCGAAATTTTTGATAGTTTCTATAAAGAAGATATCAAAAAAAATGGCCATTATAAACAATTTGAAAGTCTAAAAAAACATTTTCATGCATATACGAAAGGATTTAAAGGCGCTAAAGACCTAAGAGATAAATTAATGAAAGTTAAAAATACGGTGGAAGTAAAAAGAGCGATAGAAGATTTTTTAAAATAAATATATTCGTTAATAAAATCGCTTTTCTGGCGATTTTTTGTTATTATGAATTATGAAAAAAATACTGTCATTTTTATTGATTTTGCCTATAACCCTTTTTGTTTTTTTGTTACCGCAAAAATCATCTGCGGCTGATTACAGCATAGAGAAAATATTTTATATGTCGCAAGGTAGTGAAAAACAAGGTATTGTCAGTTTAGAAAATAATGCAGATAAAATTGACATTATAGCTCCGCAATTTTATGGCGTTTCCGCTAAATTTCAGCTTACTGGCAGTCTCGACGACAAATTAAAAGCTGCAATAGTTCAAAGTAAAGTTAAAGTAATGCCGTTGGTGACACAAGCGGGTTTTAAACAAAGTGTAATCCATAACTTATTGCTTTCAACAATAGCTCAGGATGCAGTGATAAAATCTTTGGTTGATACGGCAAAAGCCAACGGATATATTGGTTGGCAGTTTGATTTTGAAAATATAAGCTATTTAGATAAAGATTTATATTCGGCCTTTGTTGAAAGGGCGGCTAAGTCTCTTCAGGCAAACGGTTTAATTTTAAGCGTAGCCGTATCGGCCAGAAGCGTTGATTATGAAAATACTAATGCTTTCAAAAATTGGAGTGGAGTCTTCGATTATGCCAGAATCGCCAAGGCGGCAGATTTTGTGAGTCTAATGGCCTATGACGATCCTAATTCGGTTGGTCCGGTTGCATCTTTACCATTTGTTAACAGCGTTTTAAGTTATGTGGAAAATAAAATTCCACCTGCAAAATTATCTTTAGGAATTCCTCTTTATAATTGGGGTTGGCTCGCAAGTCCTTTCAAAAAAGTAGGAGATAGCGGAACATATGCCGGACTTTTATACATAATGTCTAATTTTAGTTATAGCTCCGGTTTTAATAATATTTTGGGATCATCTTGGCTGTCATATTCTTGGCACAACAAACAATACCAAGTTTGGTATCAAGACGATAAAAGTTTTCAAGACAAATTAGACATTATAAAAAAAAATAATTATAGGGGTTTTTCGGCATGGGTTTTAGGGATTGAAGACCCTGGAATTTGGAGTACAATAAGTAGTTCTAAAAAATAAAATTTAAGGACCGTGATACATAGTTGCAGTTTCGTCAATTTTAAGGTAATATGAGACTATTATCTAGCATTTTCTATTTACAAAATTAAGAAGTTTTAAGTATATAATTATTAGATAATAGTCGTTAGTTATGGATATAATTTTTATCTCTTTAATCGTAGCAGTAGTAGTTGTTCTAGTTTTGGTTGCGGTCAATCTTTTTTTGCTTAGGACTTTCCGGCAGACAAACGAAAAATTAGATAAATTATTAGAAAAAGGAAAAATAAAGGAATTTAAGGATATTTTTTTATCACAAAAAGAAAAAGCAGAAGGCTTAGAAGAAAAAATTAATGAAGCCTTTTTAAAAATTAAAAATATAGAGGATATTTGTGAAACAACTATTCGCAAGATAGGCGTCGTTAGATATAACCCTTTTAACGACGTGGGAGGAAACCAGAGTTTTGTTATTGCAATGCTAGATGACAAAAATAATGGGTTCATAATTTCTAGCCTGTTTGTAAAAGACAGCAGTAGGGTTTATTCAAAAACAGTGAAACAGGGAAAGTCAGATTACGTACTATCTGACGAAGAGGTTGAAGCAATAAATAGGGCAATAAATTATCATGGCTAAAAAAATAATAAAAAAAGAGAAACTTTTAAGCAGACCACCCGTAGTGGTTGTTTTAGGTCACGTTGATCACGGGAAAAGTTCTCTTTTAGAGGCTATTAGGGATTTTAAAATTACTTCAAAAGAGTCTGGCGGAATTACGCAGCACATAGGCGCATACGAAGTTGAGGATAAGGGCAAAAAGATAACATTTATTGATACTCCGGGGCACGAAGCCTTCTCTGCGATGAGGGCTAGGGGCGCTGAGGTGGCCGACATTGCTTTATTAGTCGTTGATGCCGCCCAATCTGTGCAACCGCAAACAAAAGAGGCTGTAACGGCAATTAAGAGGGCTGAAATTCCGATGATTGTTGTTTTAAACAAAATTGATTTGCCAAATGCCAATCCGGAAAAGATAAAAGGAGAACTTTCTAAAATAGATGTTTTAGTGGAGTCATTTGGTGGCACGATTCCTTCAGTAGAAGTTTCGGCAAAAGAAAAAACTGGAATTGATGAATTGTTAGAGGTCATATTATTAGTTGCCGACTTGCAGGATTTAAAATCGGAAATAGACGTGCCGGTAGAAGGCTTGATTATTGAATCATACATGGATGGTTCTAAAGGGCCCGTTGCAACTGCCATTGTAAAAAAGGGTATTTTAAGAAATAAAGATATAATTGCAACGGATTTGGCTTTAGCTAAAATAAAAAGTATTGAAGATTTTAAGGGGTTTCCTATCGTAGAAGCCCATCCTTCGCAACCAGTTATTATTTTAGGTTTTGAAAAGGTGCCGGCCGTTGGCGAAAAATTTAAAAGTTATAAAACTGCAGAAGAGGCGGCTGCAAAGGTAAAAAAAGAAGAATCAAAAAGAGAAATTGGTTCAACCGTTATTGAATCAGATCCAACCAAAAAAGTTTTAAATATAATAATAAAAGGAGATGTTTTCGGTTCATTAGAGGCAATTGAGGCTATGCTGAAAAATCTTCCTCAGGATAAGGTTATTTTGCGTATTTTAAAGTCGGAAGTTGGAGATATATCTGAGTCTGATGCAAAATTAGCAGAAATGTCAAAATCAATAATAATCGGATTTAGGGTGAAGATTAGTCCAACGGTTGTTCAGTTTATGAGAAACGATACGGAAAAAAGATTAAGGATTAAAACATTTGATATAATTTACGAGTTAATACAGGACGTAAGGCACAGTCTAGAAAAAACTTTAGAACCGGAAGTTGTAAGAAGTGATATCGGCAAACTAAGAACAATATTAGTTTTTTGGGGAGAAAAAAATAGACAGATTGTTGGCGGCAAAATAACAGAAGGCGAGTTAAAAAAAGGTTTGAAATTAGAAATTTTCAGAGACGATAAAAAAGTTGGTTCAGGGAGGATAATAAATTTACAACGCGATAAAAAAGATATTGATAAATTAACAAAAGGCGATGAAGCCGGTATACTTTTTGAAGGTAACGTGAAAATTGAAAAGGGAGATATCTTAGTTGCTTATATTGAAGAAAGAAAAAAGGGAGAACTTTAAAGATTAATACAAATGAGCAATAGACTTGAAAAAGTTAATTCATTATTAGAGCACGAGATAGGTAAGATTATCCGAAGAGATTTTGCTTTCTCTCCGGAAATTTTGGTCACCCTAACGAGAGTTGAAACAACCGGAAATATGATTGAGGCTAAGGCCTTTATTTCTGTTTTTCCAGAAGAAAAATCTGGTGGCATTTTAAACGCATTGCAGAAATCAGTTTACGACATACAATACAAAATTAATAGAACGCTTAGAATGCGACCGATTCCTAAGATAAAATTCGTAAAAGAAACCGAAATCAGCAATGCAGCCAAAATAGAAGAGCTTTTGGTTAGGGCCCACGAGGAAGATAATATTGAAAAAGAAGAGAAAAATTGATAAATTAGACTTAGCGGCAGGTTTAATGGCCGCGTTACGTGGCACGGTAGCCAAGTGGTAAGGCAAGGGTCTGCAAAACCCTTATACGTGGGTTCAATTCCCACCCGTGCCTCAAAAAAAGATTGTGGGCGCCATAATCTTCATGCCCAAGTGGTGGAATGGTATACACGAAGGACTTAAAATCCTTTGATCGAAAGGTCATGCGGGTTCGACTCCCGCCTTGGGCACTAAGAAAAAAGCCACGCTGATAGCGCGGCTTTTTTGTTATATGTCTAGAACGGGAGTTCGAACCCAAAAAGGGGTCGGGAAAAAGTATTTTTCCCGTGGCGGAATTATTCAAACCGAGGGGTTTGAAGGAGCGAGTTGCACGAGCGACGGGTTCTAGCGAAGCGGACTCCCGCCTTGGGCACTAAGAAAAAAGCCACGCTGATAGCGCGGCTTTTTTTTAAAATGTTTAATTCTCTAAAACCTCTATTTCTGCTGTTTTAACCCCGAAATCTAATGCGAGGGGTTGGGTTGGCATCCATATATCAATATGATAATCGCTTTTATTTTTGCTCATTCTGTCTTCAACGGTAAATATCTGGTTGCCATATAATCCAGGAATTTTTATTTTTGTCCCGAATGGCAACATATTGTTCGCAACTATGCCGTTTTTAACATATTCTCCAGAAGCCGTTATAAAGGGGGTGCTGTCGGTTTGGTCTAAGTTGCTTGAGTAAGCTGTAACTTTAACCTTGATCGTTTTGACGGCCTTTATGGCCACATTAGTGGCCTTAGCCACGTAAGAGTCGTTAGTATTATTGGCGAAATCGGCACTGGTTGCTTGTGGGACGATTATTCCCAAAAGGCAGATGCAAACTATAATACCTGCAAATATAGAGCTAGTTAAGCGATTTTTCTGGCTTAAAATAGCGTCGTTTTTTATGGTTCTTGATGTATTCATATAATAAGCTTTGTATATTTGTTTGCTCGCTCGGTATATAAATATAGGTATTTATCTACCATCGTTCGCTTCACAAATAACAAAAACTCCCTTTCGGAAGTATGCACCTATATTAGCATAAAAAGAGGGTCTATGTCAATGGTAATGATGCCAGAAATGGGTTTGCTAAAATGAGCTAATTTGTATAAAAAAATGACGTTTTTAGCGTCATTTTGTTATGTCGAGAGAGCGCCTAAATGCGTGTATTTTCGCTCGTTTTATTCTCTTCATCTCTCATTCTTATATCTGCGGAAATGAGTTTTGTTTTTTCATTTTGCTTCAACATAATTAGTGCGCCATAGATTGCCGCGGCTATTGCAGCCAGTCCACCAATGCTAAGGCCCCATCGGGCTCCAAATTTTTCTCCTATCCAACCTATGATTGGTCCGCCTATGGGAGTTGATCCTAAAAATGCAACTGTCCAAAAAGACATGACCCTGCCACGCATTTCGGGCGCGCTTTGAAGTTGCAAGATTGTATTTCCTAATGATATGAAATTGATTGATGATACTCCTGCGAAAAACAAGAATATTATAGCTAAAATAATTGTGGGTGTCCATGCGGCAATGCTCAAGCTTATGCCGAAAAATAGAGCGGAGAATATCAAAAGATGTGGAGCTACAGCCCTTCTTTTTATCGCTATAAATCCGCCGACAATAGAGCCGGCCCCCATAGCTGCT
Source organism: Candidatus Staskawiczbacteria bacterium (assembly GCA_963756225.1). Lineage (GTDB taxonomy): Bacteria > Patescibacteriota > Minisyncoccia > Minisyncoccales > Staskawiczbacteraceae > XYD1-FULL-39-28. Next base: position 226,520 of record CAVWMZ010000003.1, on the reverse strand, counting down.
ACAAGATATGAGTAGCTTTGTGCATTTCCGTGAAAAACGAACTGGGCCAAAAGGGGAAGGCTTACTGAAAACTCGTAAGATAGTGTGCCAATAATAACCATCATAATGATCGTATGAAAGAGAATCGGAGTAGACATGATATACTTTATGCCTTCTCTTATTTGACCTTTTGCCTTCTGAATTTTATGAGCTATGTAGAGTTCACTGTGGCGCATCATGGCTAACATAACTATAACGGCTATATAAGATGCAGCGTTTATTAAAAAGCATGGCCCTATACCGAAAACAGCGATTACAACTCCTGCAATTACAGGGCCTACGGCTCTTGCTAGATTCACTTCAGTTGAGTTCAGGGCAACGGCATTGGCCAGGTGGTTTTTATCAACCATTTCAGATACAAATGTTTGCCTGGTTGGGTTATCTACTGAGTTCACAAGCCCCAAGCAGGTTGCCAAAATATAGATCATCCATATTTTTACTCCGCCGGTTACAACTAACACTCCTAAGATTAAAGCCAAAAAAGCCGCAATTGATTGCGTAAAAATAAGGATCTTTCTTTTTGAGAAGCGATCGGCGATTACTCCGCCATAAGGAGCTAAAAAAAGTACTGGTAAAAATTGAAAAGCCGAAACTATACCAAGCTGAGTCCCAGATTTAGTAATTTGTAAAACTAGCCAATCCTGCCCGATTGTCTGCATCCACGTTCCGCACAAAGAAATCGCTTGTCCTATAAAGTACATCCTATAGTTCCTTATTTTTAAAGATGCAAAAGTTTTTATTTTGTTCATAATTTATCACTCTTTTAATTTTTTATTTTATCAGAATTTTTATCGAAAAGCTAATATGTTTATCAGTTCGAATCTTTTTATCTTTTTGTGCGTATTAGTATGTACTGAAAGGTCGCTAAACTAATATTTAAATAAAAAAATATATGATGCACGGAGAACACGAAGAGCACGGAGAATGTGATTGCGGGAGCCATCACATGCATGGACCCATGATAAAACAGTTTAAATTGGCTAAATTGGACAAAAAAGAGAAGATATTGAAGGCAGAACTGGAATTTATAAGTCAGCTTAAAGAAATTATTAAAAAAATTCCAGAAGAGAAAGAATAACGCAATATTATTAAAAATAAAACATTCCCCTTGGGAGTGTTTTATTTTGGTTTATGACATTTTTTCAATAAGCTTTAAAGTATTATAAGATATTCGTATACTTTCCGAATTATTAGAAGTAGGCGCATTTTTTTAGAAGTATTATTTTAGATGGTTTTTGGCGTTAAAAAATAATTCTACTAAATAATATACTAAAATAGCCAGTGTTGTTCCTAGAAGTAAATCTATAGCATAATGCTGGCCAAGATAGAGGGCTCCTATCATCTCTAAGGCGAACCATGGCAGAGTTATGAATAGTGATGGTGGGTAAAGTAGAAATGCATATATAATAATTCCGGCGCTAAATCCTGCATGTGCGCTAGGGAAGGTGGTCATGTCTAAGAAATCATTTGGAGGAGAATAATCAGAGAATTTTTTTTGATAATTTGATAAAATCAGGTTTGGCTTATAATCTTTCAATTCCAAAGATATCCTGGTTTGGGCGTTAACCTTTAAAAGATTGTTTACATAAAAATTCATTGGGTTAAGTCCCGGAAGGAGATACCACAAAGGGAAGCTCACGAATAGAAAAATGAAAAAGAAAAGTGTAAATTTTTTAGCTAATATTTTATTATATAAAAACAAAAGCAATATAAAAGCGATAAAGACAAATTGGAGCGAATTATAGAATTGCAGTAGCGTCCAGCTTAATAATATATTACCATTATTATTAACTAAATTATTCATCCAAAATAAAATATCTTTACCAAAAATAAAGTGATCATAACCAATGAGCTGATTGCTTGTCCAGATAATTTTTTCTGAGGTAACGCTATGGGGTAGACGATTCAATATTATACTAGAAAAAATAGCACCAATAAATATAATGCATAAGAAATAAAATGCGTCTTTCAGTAGGATGTTTATTGTTTTAATTTTATTTTTCTCTATTATGAGTGAGTCGTATATAAGGGAAAACATTTTTATGAATAAACAAAAAAATATAATAGAAAAAATAGTAATAAGAAAATATGTATTACAATAATAAGACAGATAGAAATAAAAAGCCTTGTCGGAAAAAATAAGACGGGCTGTGATAAAAATAACTACGCCCATTACAAAAAACAGAATTATGGCAAACAACCATTTGGGTATTTTTTTTAGAAAATTTTGATTTATATTATTATTCATTGATTGTCTTCGGCGGCGTTTCGATTTATTAAGCCATTATATCAAAAAATAGTGGTCTAAGCGACACGCCTTAAATATTAAATTTAAGATTTCTGTTGTCTTTTAATGTGATATTTATTATAGTGGGAAGTGTAATATATCTATCTCGACGACGGCTTTATCTCATGCTGGGCAGAGTTGAATAGTCTTGGACAAAATTTATATAAATAATAATAGGTTTAATAGATTCACTAATAAATTGTTTATACATATAATTAGCGAATAAGAATATATGAATTCAAAATATAAAATATTAACAAGGGTGAGCGTTTTAAGCGTTTGTTTGGGTGTGGGAGTGTTATTTTCGGCCGGAGTAATTAAAGCTGATTATTACGGCTACAATAATGGTTCTAGTGCCAGCGCAAGTGCAAGCGCAAGTGCAAGCTCATCTAGCTCTGGATATGGCTCAAGTTCAAGCTCTAGCGCCGCTAGTTCAAGTTCGAGTTCTGGATATGGCTCAAGTTCTGCCAGTGCCAGCGCAAGTGCCAGCTCATTGAGTTTGAGTTACAACCCTGTTTATAATAATGGTAATGTAGGATACAATAATAACATAAATTATAATAATAGGGGCAGTAACGGTTATAATAACTACAATTATAATAACAATTACAATAACAAGTATAATTATAATATTAGAAATTATAATAATCGAAGTAACAATTACAACGTCCGAAGATAAATATAAACAAAAACCACCCATAATTATGGGTGGTTTTTGTTAAAGTTTCTTTACGTTGAGCGGGTGAGCAGAAGTGGAACTTATCGCTCGCAAGCTCGCTCTTTCAAAACCCTCGGTTTTGAATAATTTCCTACACGGGAGGAATCCTTCCTCCCGACCCCTTTCTGCAGTTTGATTTTGCCGCTCAATTTAAAAACGCTCCATTAAGAAGCGTTTTTAAAATTGAGCGGGTGAGCAGAATCGAACTGCCGTCTTAACCTTGGCAAGGTTACATAATAGCCACTATACCACACCCGCCTACGGTTCGCCGAAGCAAACCTTCGGCGAGGCAAAGCCCGCAAAAGTTCGCGAAGGCGACATTGTTCATTTGTGTGCCTGGAGCCAGACTTGCACTGGCCACCCCAGCTTTTTCAGAGCTGTGCTCTAACTACCTGAGCTATCCAGGCATTATTAAATTTATGTGGACGCGCCAGGAATCAAACGTCGCTCGCAAGCTCGCTCTTTCAAAACCCTCGGTTTTGAATAATTTCCTACACGGGAGGAATCCTTCCTCCCGACCCCTCCTTTAGGTTCTCGCCACACATTTTCTAAAAAATAAAATCATAAATACCTACGGTATATCGTTTTATTTTGTGGACGATGCAGGACTCGAACCTGCGACCCTCTCAGTGTAAATGAGATGCTCTACCAACTGAGCTAATCGTCCGCGGCTTTTAAGTGCGCGGGACAGGAGTCGAACCTGCATGCCTTGCGGCGCTACCACCTCAAGGTAGTGCGTCTGCCATTTCGCCACCCGCGCATACGCCAAATTACGATGGCGTTTCTTCTGTCTTTTCTGTTTGAGTTGGGGCTTCCTCGCTTACTGCCACTTCTGCCGGCTCGTCTGCGATAGCCGCTGCGAAGTCTTTCCTTTTTAGTTTAGCTTTTTTGCCTTTTGCTGTTCTTAGATAATAAAGTTTTGACCTTCGCACTTTGCCACGGCGAACAATTTCTATTTTATCGAGCGACGGTGAATTCATTGGGAAAATTCTTTCAACCCCAATTCCATCGACAACCTTTCTGACAGTTATTGTGGCGGAAATTCCCACCCCATGTTTTTTGGCGATAATTATTCCTTCAAAGATTTGAATTCTCTCTTTTTCGCCCTCTTTTATTTTTTGGTGCACTTTAATTGTATCGCCAGGTCTTAAATCGGGCAATTTTTTTTCTTGATCCTTATTAAATTTTTCTAATAGTGTTGGCATGTTGTTTTTTCTTCTTATTCAGAAGGTTGTAAATTTTTTAATATATTATTTAATTCTTCCGGTAATTCAGATTTGAATTCTTTAATTTCTCCCCCCGGCAATTGGATTTTTAAATATGCCGAATGCAAGAATTGCCTTGTAAGGCCTTCCGGAACTTTTGAATTTTTAAAACCGTATAGTTTGTCTCCCGCGATAGGGTGCTGTAAATAAGAAAAATGACACCGTATTTGGTGGCGTCTACCTGTTTTTATCTCAACTTCCAAAAGCGTATAATCTTTAAACCGTTCTATAACTTTATATTCTGTGATTGCTTCTCTTTTGCCGGCAGAATCTGGATCTCCTAATGAATATACCTTTTGTTTCCTTCCGTCGCCTGGCGCTCTGCCTATTAGAGTTTCAATTTTGCCTTTATCTGTTTTTATCTCTCCTTCGACCAAACAAACGTATTTCTTTTCTACCTCTCTATTTTTAAACTGTTTTTGCAAAAAAATCAAGCCTTCGTTGCTTTTTGCCACTAATAAAACTCCAGAAGTGTCTTTATCTAGTCTGTGCACAATTCCGTATCTTGGCGCTTCTCCAACATTTTTTAAGGTTGGATACTTCTCAATTAACGCATCTATTAGAGTATTCTCTGTGGTTTGTCCTTCTGGGAAGACTACAATTCCTGCTGGTTTGTCCACAACCATAACATTGTCGTCTTCATAAATTATCTTTATGTCCATTTATCCTTTTGTTCTAATATTAATTCCTTTTACCTTATTGTATTCTCGGTTTTTGTTTTTTTCGAGCTTGCCCAATATTTCTTTTTCTAAATCAATGTTCAGCATTTTTGAGAGAGACAAAAGATAAATAAGAATATCTGCAATTTCTTCACCTAAATCCGGTAATTTTTTACGGTAAGCCCTAAAGGCTTCTGCTAATTCGTCAAAGGTAAGGCAAAATTCCAAATTTACATCGGTGGTGTTGAATTTTTTAGATATCTTATTCTCCCAAATTTCTTCTTGAACTTTTTTTAAATCAATCATCTCTAATATTAGATAGTGGGCGGTATAGGACTCGAAAAGTTGCCCGAAGGCATCGCCTCCTCGCTTTCGCTCGTCGCGATTCGGGGGATAGGTTCTCGCCACATACCAACTCTCAGTAAAAATTGATAAGCGATTGCATCGCTTCTAAATTTTTATGTGGGCGGTATAGGACTCAAACCTATGACCCTCTACACGTCAAGTAGATGCTCTACCAACTGAGCTAACCGCCCTTAAATTTTATTTGTGGACGCGCCAGGACTCGAACCTGGGACCAGTCGTGTATAAGACGACCGCTCTACCAACTGAGCTACGCGTCCATAAATGGGAAATCCCATTTATGCTATTTCGATTTTATAAGTTTTTCAAATTCTTCTCTTTCTATAATTTCTTTTTCAATTAAAGCTTTTGACACTTTTTCTAAAAGATTTTTATGTTTTATCAAAATTACTTCTGCTTTCTTTTGTGCTTCTTTTATAACCATATCCACTTCTTCGTCAATCCTTTCAGCAATTTTTTCAGAATAATTTCTTTGTTCGGAAATCTCTCTTCCCAAAAATACCATTTCTTCTTTGTCGCCAAAAGCAATTAAGCCCAATGAAGACATCCCGTAATCTTTGACTAGGCGCCTAGCCATTTCTGAAGCTCTTTGCAAATCATTAGAGGCTCCGGTTGTCATTTCGCCAAATTTTATTTTTTCAGCTGTGCATCCACCCAATAAAGTCGCAATTTCAGAAACAAACCCAGTTTTTGTTTTCATTTTTCTTTCTTCTGATGGAACCTGTAAAGTATATCCTGCAGCCATGCCTCTAGCAATTATAGATATTTTTCTTACAGGTTCAGTGTCTGGCAAGAAGGTGGAAACTAGGGCGTGTCCTGCTTCATGATAAGCGGCAATCTCTTTTTCTTTCTTAGATAAAATGTGTGATTTTCTTTCCGGTCCTAATAAAACTTTTTCAATTGCTTCTAAAAATTCTATCTGATCAATTTGTGTTTTATTTTGTCTGGCAGCCAAAAGGGCAGCTTCATTGGCAACGTTGGCCAAGTCGGCTCCGGAAAATCCGGGAGTCCTTTCTGCGGTTTCTTTAAAATCAATATCTTTTGCCAATGGCTTTCCTCTTGAGTGAATTTTTAAAATTTCTTCTCTATCGTGAACATCCGGCGGATCTAAAACAATTTTTCTGTCGAATCTGCCCGGTCTTAAAAGGGCAGGGTCTAAAATGTCAGGCCTGTTTGTTGCAGCTAAAATTATAACTCCGGTTTCTTTTTCGAAAACCATCCATTTCAACTAAAATTTGGTTTAATGTTTGTTCTCTCTCGTCGTGTCCTCCTCCGATACCAGATCCTCTGTGTCGGCCTATTGCGTCTAATTCATCAATAAACACTATTGATGGAGCAGATTTTTTTGCTGTTGCAAATAAATCTCTTACGCGGGCAGAACCCACCCCAACAAACATTTCCACAAATTCAGACCCTGAAACGGATAAAAATGGAACATTGGCCTCTCCTGCTACGGCTCTTGCCAACAAGGTTTTTCCAACTCCAGCTGATCCAACAAGCAAAACTCCTCTTGGTATTTTAGCTCCCATAGCTAAATATTTTTTTGGAAATTTAAGGAAATCTACAATTTCAACAAGTTCTTCTTTTGCTTCTTTTAATCCGGCAACATCTTTAAAGGTTATTTTTTCTTTGCCATGTCCTTCGGCTCCAAAAAGACGGGCCTTAGCTTTCGTAAAATCAAATGCCTGCATAGCTCCTGTTTTTGCCTGTTTGAACATCATCCAGAAAATAAATCCAAAAAATATTAAAGGCAATATTCCAAAAACCAAAAGGGGAGTTAACCAAGACCACAAATCTTGTTGGGCCACTTGATTTGAAATATTAACTTTTGCTAAATTATCTTTGTTTACGCCTAAATTTATTAATAAATCCGTTAGTCCCGTGCCAGTCTCTTTCATTGAAGTCGCCTCTTTATTATTGTTATTGTAGGCAATATCCAACGAATCTCCTGAAACCGTAATTTTTTTGACGGTCCCACTGTTTATATCCGAAACTAATTGAGTAACGGATATTGTGTTTGGAGTTGTCGCTGGGAAATAGAGCAAACTAAAAATTCCTCCAATAACAAGAATAATTAAAATAACAAAAATAAAGTTTTTTAAAAGTGGATTTGTTTTCACCCCGTTAGAAGCTTTTGGCAAAAAAGAATTTTAGTCGATTTTTGAGATATCTTTTTCCCATGCCCGACTTTAAATATTTTTCGCGTGCAAAAGCGTCCGATTTATTAATACAAATTTCGCAGTAAATAAGTTTCCACGGAACCCCGTATTTAGTAGATGGATTTCTACCAGAATTATGTTCTAAAATTCTTTTTTGCATATCGTTAGTCGCACCAGTATACCACCTTCCATATTTATTATGTAAAACATAAACATAAAACATAGTTAGCTTCTAACGGGGTTCATGTATATGTATCAATTTAACATATTTTTTAAATTAATTCAATCGCATTTAATCACTATTTACCCCGCACCATTTTCAGCCGAGCAATTAGTGAAAGTGAGCTTATCTGCGAAGCGCCTTCGGCTGTCTATGTGGTAATAAAAAATCACCAGTTAAAATGGTGAAGGGATTTCGCGGCGGTAATGAAAATATATTCCCTGCCTGGCGGCAGGCAGGCGCCGCTCAAAAAAAGAGGGCGTTGGAATGTACCAACGCCCATAACTTATAGATCAACCGATTGGTTGACTATTCGGTGATGGGATCACCGGCTGCTTAGGCGGCCGCAGTAGCGTCCGCCGGTTCGGGGTCTGCGATCGGAGTCGCTTCGGGGTCGGCGGCGGCGTGTGCCTCCGCTTTCTTTTCCTGCTGGACGCGGATGTCATAGACCAAGTCCGCGAGCAGCTCCGGGCAGACCGTATCGTTCCGAAGTGGCAATTGCTTGCCGACGAACTGTCCGAGGGACGACTCGAGGCTGGGGGAAATTCCCACCAGTTCGACCATCGGTTCCTCGCCGTCGGTGGACCGCTTGGCCAAGAAGAACGGGCTATACAACGCCCGGTCTGACAGCTTCACGATTCCGTTCGAACTGCAAGAAGGCGACTTTGCCTTCCACCGGGATTCCGTTGGCGCCGTTGAGGCCGAAGTATTCGGAGACCGTGATCTCCGCCTGCTTCTCCATATCAACGCGGACCTGTTCGTTGGCCCTGTTCTCCTCCAGGTGGCGACGCGCTTTGTCCAGCATGTGCCAGGCCGTCAGGAGCTTGTCGGCGTATTCCTCGGCGTTTTCCTCCGTGGCCAGCTTTCGGGCGACTACCAGGTTGATGATCGCGTAGAGCTTCGGCACCTCGACGAGGTACTTCTTCTCATACGTGCGCACCACCTTGAACTCGTTACCGACGAGCTTGAACTCCTTGGCTTCGCGAGTCGCCTCGCGGCCCCAATTCAGGAATTCATAGAGGATGACGATGCCGAGCGCGGCGATGTCGTTGACGATCTTATAGACCGATCCGGCCGCTTCGACGAGCTTGATGCCCCGGCCCTTTGCAGTTTCGAACGTGATGTGTCCGCCACCGCGCCACTCGTGCTTGTACCCCTTCCGCTTTTCGGCCGGGAGGTACGCTACACAGCGGCCCTCTTTGCCGGCGACGAGTTCGTCGACGGTGATGCTGGCTTCGTTCTCCATGCGCTTCTTGGCGGCCTCGCGCCGCTGGCTCTCCATGCCGACGTACACCTTCTGCGCTTGCTCGATGGTGCTGATGACCTCCTGCGCCTCTTTGGCGTTCAGCCCCAGGCTCTTGGGCAAGTCGTAGTACTTGTTGTAGCCCAGTTTGACCTTCATGCCCGCGACCAGGAGACCCCTGTCAACGAGTTTGTAGATGCCGCGCATCATCTCGTCAGGGTTCTGGTAGGAAACCGTCAGCGCCGTCTTAATGTAGGCGATGCCGGCGACCTTGCCGAGGAGTCCGTCCTGATGGAGGATTTCCGAGAGGTAGGCCTCGCAGACAGCCGTTTGCTCCGCGCTGACTTGCTCGAGTGCCTGGATCTTGCGATCGTTTCCTTCCGCCCGTGCTTCCGCGATTTGGCGGTCAATCTTCAGCAGGCTCTCCACCGCCGTTGGTACGTCGGTTTCGATTTCTGCGGCCGCCTCCAAAATGGCGGCGACCCGATCCTCGGGGTTCTCCAAGCCGGCAGCTTTCTGCAGCCGGGGTATCGCGAGCTTGAGCTTACTGATGTCTGCGCTCAGGCTGGCGAGGCCGTTGGTCAGGGTGACCTTTTCACCGTCGTTGCGCTTCTGTGCTGGTTTTTTCTGTTGCGTTTTCATGCGTTCTGCTTTCTGTCGTTTGTTGATGTTGTTTTTCCGATGTCTTTGACCCATTTCACCTTATTCAAAGAACTATCTATATTATACACAATAACAAATAGTTGTCAAGTGTTTTGGTTTCCCTTGTTGTCTTTGTGAAATATTAAAAATCCTGACAAATACTAAAATTTTTTGTGTCAAAAAATTTTATTTGCCAGGATGCCTATGCAAAAAAAAGCAGCGGATGCTTTCGCAAGACACTGCATGTCTAAAAATATTAAACTTCATCCAGCATTAGGATTAGTTTTTTTCCGGTTTCGGGGTTGAAGTTGATATGATTGATTAGATTTCTCGACAAACAATTAATTGAGGGTGCCGCTATGGCTGTTTTAATTCCACATCGGCGGAGTTCTTCCATTAAAGGGATAAAATCTCCATCGCCCGATACCAAGCAGAAAGTCTGAAAATCTTTGTGACGAGTCATCGTCATTGCGTAATCGGCGATAGTTTGGTTGACGGTGTCAACCACGGTTTCCATTTTCTGTGTTTTTGGGTTTAACTCCGCCTGTCCCAGAATTTTCTTATAGCACGTGATGAAAAACCACGATCCGTTCCGGTTAAACATTTCATGTTGAGGTGACGTCAGATGTTCTGGAGAGAATATAAATCCGTGGCCACCCAATAATCCTCCCATAGATTCCACCCAACTCATCAATGCTTTAATCCTTTTTTCAATATTTCTTTCTCCTGCCTCGAATCTGCTCGTCAGCCCGTTAAAGAAGTTTTCGGTATCGAAAGCCAGAAGAACTCGACCTGCCTGCTGTGGTGTTAATATTAGTGGTGCTGTCTGCTGTGCTGGCGCTAAAACCTCGTGAGTTTCCATGACACCTCCCTTCGTAATTTCTGCTTTTGTTGTCAATTTGCTGGGCCCAACTGATGTTTTTGAATTTTATCACTGAAGATAAAAATTGTCAAGTCTTCATCCCTTCTGCAATACGTTTTCTCACAAATGTAATATCAGCGAGCGATTTTTATTTGTTTGTGGAGAATATTTTCGTTGGGGTGAAGACTCAAGGCTTATGCAACAAAAAACAGGCTTTCTTTGAAGAACCGCCTGTTTTTTGTTTTTTAATCTTTACTTAATTAACTTTAAGCTCATTCTGTGCTCTTTTGGTTCTATTAATATAACCTGGAAGTCATAGCTTTCACCGATTTTTAATTGTTCTTCCATTTTTTCTTTTGATTCAAATTCAGATATATGGCAAAGCCCTCTTATTTTTGGCATTATTTCTACAAAAGCGCCAAAAGTTGAAAATTTAGTTACCTTTCCTTTTATTACATCACCTTTTTTGTATTGCTTTTCAATTTCTTCCCAAGGGTTTGTTTTTAATGCTTTTAAAGAAAGGAAAACCTGATTGTTGTTTATGTTGATGATTTGGGCCTTCACTGTTTCTCCAACTTTTACAACTTCAACAGGATTTTCAACTAATTGCCAATCAAGTTCTGAAATGTGGATTAATCCTTCAATTTGTTCATTTTCATTTTCCACGGGGAATGGGAATTTTATAAAAGCTCCAAAATCTGCAATGCCGGTTATTTCTCCCTCAACAATGTCGCCCTTTTTATAATTCTTTAGGGTTTCTTTTGTTTTTTCCTCAGACTTTGCCTTTTCAGACAAAATTAATTTATTTTCTTCGGCCAATAAATCTAAAATTTTTACTTCTAGGGTTTTACCAATAAACTTTTGTAATTCTTTTAAGATTTTTTGTTTATCTGCATCTATCACACGAGGATAATGCTCGGCGGCTAATTGCGAAACTGGCAAAAAGGCTTGAATACCATCTAGGCTTGTTAGAAGTCCGCCCTTGTTTACACCAGTTATTCTTACGCTTAAAATTTGTCCGGAATCCCTAAGCTCTTTTAATCTCTGCCAGCCGATTTCTTTTGTTGCATCTCTTAATGAAAGCTCTTTATATCCTTCATCGTTTTCTAAATCAACAATCTTTGCAAAGACTTTGTCGCCGGTTTCGAGATTTTTTATAATATCTTTTACGTTATAAAATTCTCTTCCGTATATTATGCCGGTTCCATTGATCCCTAAATCTATATATAAAGATGATCTGTCTCTAGCTACAACTTTTCCCTCAACGGTTGACCCGATTGAAAGTGGGGCAGTTGATTCTTCTTTTTTTATTATTATATCTTTTGTCATATGTTCTTATGTTTTTTATGTTGCCAAAATAAATTTTTTCAACGCCTCATTCTTTTGGAATAAAAAACACCTGTTTATTTTTCTTCCCTTCTTTCAAAGGGTTCTGCTGCAGGCCAGCAGTGTTAATTACTAATACAATAAATATACATCATTTATATAAATATGCAAGGGTATCGCACAAGAGTTGAAGTTAAAATATGTTTATGATAAAATTATAAAATAATTTAAAACCATGGCAAAAATTTATTGGGCAGGACAATCCTGCTTTCAAATTTCAGTTTCTAACTCAAGGGATCACTCGGCAGATATTGTTATCGACCCATACGACGAAAAAATAGGCTTAAAACTCCCTAATCTTTCGGCAGATATCATATTGGTTACCCATGATCATCATGATCATAATAATATAAAAGGTGTGAAGGGCGATCCGTTTGTTATACAGGGACCGGGAGAGTATGAAGTTAAGGGAATTTTTATAAAGGGTATTTCTTCTTTTCACGACGATAAAGAAGGCAAAGAAAGAGGACAAAATACAATTTATGTAATTGAAGCAGAAGATATGAAGTTTTGTCATTTAGGAGACTTAGGCCAAAAACAGTTAAGTGATGAACAGTTAGAAAAAATTGATGGCATTGATGTGTTGATGATTCCAGTCGGAGGTAAATATACGATTGATTCTTCTGAAGCGCAAAAAATAATTGCAGAGATTGAGCCTAAAATTGTAATTCCTATGCATTATGCTTTGCCAAAAATAAAACTTGAGATTGACGATATCGCAAAATTTTTAAAGACCATGGGTAAAAATTCTGTTACCCCTCAGGATAAACTTATCGTCAAATCATCTACTTTGCCAAAAGATGGAATGGAGATTGTAGTTCTACAACCATAACATGTCTATTGCAGAAAAAAATAGGATTTTTTTAGAAAAATTACGAAATTTGTCTGATGCGAAAAAAAGAATTATCCTATGGACAGTCGTTATAATTTTAGGTTTAACGATGGGATATTTTTGGATAAACTCAACCGTAAAAAGTTTTTCTAAAATGGGAGAGCCTGTAAAAATTCCGTCTATTGGCGCGCCGCAGATGCCAGCTTTAAATATTCTGCAAACAACAACGCCTAGCGACGGAACACTTTCGGCAGGAGTAACGGCAAGCCAAACCGCTGACTGGAAAATTTATACAAATAACGATTATAATTTTCAAATAGAATATCCTTCTGAATGGAGTGCTAGAGAATATGGTTCTGGCGTCGCGCTTTCACCAAAAAATAAACCAACACAAGATGGTGCTATAAATATAGAATTTTTAAAAAGGGGAGTTTCTTATTGTAAGATTCCTTTTGCCGATTATGTAAAAATTGCTGGACCTTCTGAAATCCAAAATTATGAAAGCGTGAATACGATAAACGAAGGCGCCACTGATAGTGGATTGGACACATATCAAGTAACATGGAATTATATAGACATGCAGGGCGCAGGGAAAATATCGTTGCCGATTGCTTATTTTGAGACAAAGCCAGAACTTTGCGGAGACATAGAGGCATTTTTAAATGACAATAATTATTCAGATATCTATAATAATATAATTTTAACTTTTAAATTTACTAAATAAAAAAATGGCAGAAGAAGAAGATAAAAAACCAAAATCTAAGGCTCAAGAAGACGGAAAGCCGGGGGACAGCAATAGGGGAAATGTGAGCCAAAGAGAAATGGTGACAGAGCTTAAAGAGTCATACATTGATTATGCGATGTCGGTTATTGTGGCTCGCGCGCTTCCTGATGTTAGAGACGGATTAAAGCCGGTTCATAGAAGAATTTTGTATGCGATGGCTGAATCTGGATTAAGGTCTAACACAAAACATAGAAAATCTATGGCTGTAGTTGGAGAAGTGTTAAAGTCGTACCATCCACACGGAGATACCGCTGTTTATGAGAGTTTGGTACGTATGGCACAAGATTTTAACATGCGCTATACCTTGGTTGATGGTCAGGGAAACTTTGGTTCTATTGACGGAGATGGCGCCGCAGCTGCAAGGTATACAGAATGTAGATTATCAAAGATTGGAGACGAAATGTTAAAAGATATTGAAAAGGATACAGTTAATTTTGTTGATAACTACGACGGCATGACAAAAGAGCCGACTGTTTTACCTAGTCCGTTGCCTCAACTTTTATTAAATGGATCTTTGGGTATTGCTGTTGGAATGGCAACAAATATTCCTCCGCATAATTTAACAGAAGTTTTAGACGCTTCTGTCTATATGCTAGATCATCCTAAAGCAGAAACAGAAGATTTATTTGAATTTGTGCAAGGTCCAGATTTCCCGACCGGTGGCATAATTTATGACCAAAAAGAAATAATTACTGCCTATTCTCAAGGCAAAGGCGCTATTTTAATGCGCGGAAAAGCAGATGTTGTAGAGAAAAAAGACGGAGCAGAACAAATTATTATTACAGAAATTCCATACCAGGTTTTAAAATCTACGTTAGTAGAACAAATGGCAGAGTTGGTAACCGAAAAAAAGGTTGAAGGAATAAAAGACATTAGAGATTTGTCTGACAGGGAGGGCATGAGAATTGTTATTGATGTTAAAAGAGGATTTCAACCTCAAAGAATTTTAAATAGACTTTATAAATTTACCAGTCTTCAAAAAACTTTCCATTTAAATTTATTGGCCTTAGTTGACGGCATTCAGCCAGAAATTTTATCTTTGTCTGACGTTTTAAAATATTTTATTAAACACAGAGAAGAAGTTATTACCCGAAGAACAAAGTTTGATTTAGAAAAAGCAAAAGAAAGGGCCCATATATTGGAGGGATTAATGATAGCTCTGAAGAATATAGATGCCGTAATTCAAACAATTAAAAAATCAGCAGATAAGGAAGAGGCCAGAGTAAATTTAATAAAAAAGTTTAAATTAACTGAAAAACAGGCAGTGGCAATTTTGGAAATGAGGTTGCAGACATTGGCTGGTTTAGAGAGAAAGAAAATTGAAGATGAGTTGGAAGAAATTTTAGAAAGAATTAAAGATTTAATGGCAATATTAAAAAGTCCTGAAAGGCTAAAATCTATAATCAAAAAGGAGTTTTTAGAATTAAAAGAAAAATTTGGAGACAAAAGGAGAACAAAAGTTATAAAAGGAAAATTAGGAGAAATCACGGAGGTTGATTTGGTTCCCTTAGAAGAAACAATCGTCACCTTAACTACCGGCGGATATATAAAGAGGATAAATCCAACTACATATAAAATTCAAAAACGCGGAGGTAAGGGCATTATGGGCATGAAAACAATGCAAGACGATATTGTAGAGCACTTTTTAACTGCTTCAACGCACGATAATCTAATGTTTTTCACTGATTCTGGCAAGGTTTTTCAAACGCAAGTTTATGAAATTCCGGAAGGAAATAGAGTCGCACGAGGCAGGGGTCTGCTAAACTTTTTAGAGTTATCAACAGAAGAAAAAGTTTTGTCATTAGTCCCTATGGAGAAACAGACTCCGGGAAAAGAATCAACAAATAAAGGTAAATATCTGGTGATGATTACAAAAAATGGCAGAATAAAGAAAACTGATTTATCGGAATTTGAAAATGTTAGAAAGTCAGGAATTATTGCCATAAAACTTGAGAAAGGGGATGCCTTGAAAAAGGTTGTTAAAACCACCGGCGAGGATGATATAATTTTGGCTACAAAAAATGGAATTTCAATAAGATTTAAAGAGAAAGATATAAGACCGATGGGAAGAGGAGCCGCAGGAGTTAAGGGTATTAATTTAAAAAAGGGCGACGAAGTTGTTGGGATGGACGTAATAGAAAAAAATCCTCCGGTTGATGAAAAAGGGCCCGGAGGGCACCCCAAACCCGCTAAGCAATATTTTTTGATAGTAATGGAAAACGGTTATGGAAAGAGGACTGATATTTCACAGTATAAAACTCAGGGCAGGGGCGGCTCAGGAATTAAAACAGCTAAAATTACAAGTAAAACTGGTCCGGTTGTGATGTCGTCTATTTTAGAAGACGTGGCAGATGAGGAGGATTTAATCGTTATTTCTAGAAAAGGGCAAGTTATAAGAACAAGCGTTAAATCAATATCTTTATTAGGCCGCGCTACGCAAGGAGTTAGAATAATGAGACTAGAAGAAGGAGATAAGGTTGCTTCAGGAGCGTGCTTGAAGGATTAATTTTGTCTGAATCGGCCGATCAGTACTTATCCACAGCCCAAACATTGCATATATTTTTCATAAAGTAGTATAATATCTTAATCTGTTAATAACTATGAAAAGAGAATCTGTTTTTAGCGTTATATTTGTTAGCTTATTCTGCGTGGCGTTGCCGGCACTAGGAGATGTACCGATGACTTCAAGTTATACTGATTTTAGTTCTATGCTTATGAACATAGTGACGCAGGTTCTGCAGATTATAGGGACTTTGGGTACGGTAATGTTCATAGTCGCGGGAATAATATATATATTTTCATTTGGTAGTCCGCAAAGGATGGAAGCAGGTAAAAAGGCTTTGGTGTATGCAATAATCGGCATGATTATAGGATTATCGGCAACTGCAATAGTTGCCTGGGTAAAATCAGTAGTAAGTTAGCAATAAATTTCTAAAGGTCGATTTCAATTATAAAAATTAAATATCTTAAAAGTTAAAAATGAATAAAACTAAATTAACATTAGCGGTAGTTTCAATCGTTGTTTTGGCTTTACCAGTTTTGGCATTCGCCCAATTAACAACAAGCACCACAGGGGGACTTAGCGGTCGCATCACTAGCCTTAATGGAGTGATCGGTGCTGTTGAGAATGCAATGGGAGCAATATTTGGAGGCATTGCAGTCGTTATGTTCGTTGTAGCAGGTATTTTATTCTTGACCGCAGGAGGAGAGCCAGAAAAGGTGCAAACAGCAAGAGCGGCTTTTTTGTGGGGAATAGCCGGAGTGGTAGTTGGTATTATTGCATATTCAATAGTGGGAATAGTAGCAAGCGTTATTAAATAGATTTTTCAGTTTTTGGCCCCGCGTAAGCGGGGCCAAAAACCAATTAGTTTAAAAATGAATCTCTGTCCCAATAACGGTGACAGTTTAAAAATAAATAGTAAATACCAACGAGTTAAAATTTTGAAAAAAAATAACAAAATCGTTGGCTAAAAGGTGAATAAAAAAATATTACCTTTGATTATTTTGGGAATTTTAGTTTTAGCTTTATGCCCATTTGGTCAAATTTCAGCGCAAAACAGCTTGTTGTTTCGCCCCTCAGAACCAAGCGGGTTACAATTAAATAGTATATCAAATACGATTGAAGATGTGATTGGGATTATATTTTGCGCATTTGTTGTAGTTTGTTTTGTTATAGCCGGAATTTTATTTTTGACAGGTATGGGTAATCCAGAAAAAATTCAGGCGGCAAGGATGTCTTTTATATGGGGACTAGTGGGCGTCGTAGTGGGTATTTTGGCTTATTCGATAACGTCCATAGTGGCGAAACTTTTATTCCATAGTTAGTAGAAAAATATTTAAAAATTCATGATGAACAAAAAAGTATTATTTTTAATTTTATTAGTATCGGTCTTCCCGGTTTTAGCATTTGCTCAGGCGCCAACTCTTGCGAGTATGGCCCAAGGTGCAATGAATACCATCTTGACTGCTGTAGGATTTATTGTAGTTATTTTTTGGATTGTTACTGGAATTTTATTCCTTAGTGCTATGGGTGACCCATTGAAACTTAATACAGCAAAAATGGCTTTATTGACCGCCGTTATCGGAACAATTTTAGTAATTATAGCTTATTATGCCACAGATTTTGTCGGGCATATTTTTAATATTTAAATTTAAAAAATATCTTATCTCACAAGCATCAAGTTGTGGGAATCATAAAAATAGATTGCCGAACTAATCAAAATTAAATAATAATTTTGTTATGAAAGGCAACTAAATTAAAAGTGAATAAAAAAGTATTAAATGCATTTTTATTATTTAGTTTATTTTCATTGGTCGTATTGACGCTACCCGTAGTAACTTTTGCTTTGCCATCAACCCTACAGGGGCTTGTTGATGGATTAGCGTCTAGTCTTGGCGGCCTAGGCGCCAGCTTGGCGGTTATCGGATTTGTAGTGGCTGGTATCATGTATATTGCCTCAACGGCTAATCCTTCCATGATGTCAGTAGCAAAAGGCGCTTTAATAGCAGCTATTATAGGTATTGTTATCCTTATTTTAGCTCCTAGCGCACAGAGTTTTGTAAGTGGCTTGTTCGGCAGCTAATAAAGAGTTATTAAATAAATATATAAAAAATGGCTTAATATTTTGGCCATTTTTTATTTAAAATATAAATAAAAAGCGCCTAATTGTCTCTGGACAATTAGGCGCCTGCTGTCCTTGCGGGACGGCCTTCTACCGTGTGGCGACGCTGGTCGGCTGAGATTGAGCTTTCTGCAGCTCTGCTTGGAAGCCCTCCATCTCTTTTAACCTTTTTTCGAGTATTCCCTGCACCAGGTCTATATTCGACCTGGTGATAATTTTGTATCCCGGGTTCGTTTGGTTACGGAGATCTATTCTGAGCAGACCTAATTCGCTTTGGCTAGAACGAATCTGGCGTGTCATGTCGTCGATGTCATCCTGGATCTGTTCGATTGGCCGCGCGCTCTTGTCTGGGAGTGCTATTTCTGTGGGTGCTTGCGTAGTGGGCGCCGGCATTGCCACTGCTGGTGCCTGTTCGATGCGATGTCCACTTTGCGTTGCCGCGATGATGGAGTTGAGTTGCTTTTGTAGAGCAGCTATCGCAACGAGCTGGTCGCGCTCCGCCATTTTGACCGCGAGCTGGATTTGCTCATCGCTTCCTTTTGCGGGCGCCACAGGTTCTGCTGTCGGCGTTGAAGTGGGTGCTGTGGGTGCCGCCTGCTTGCTTCTGGTGCAACTGCGGGCCCCGAAAAACACTATTGCAATTACTATTATTATACCGACGGTTATTCTTACGTATCTCATAATTGGTCCTTTCCGATGTTTGGTGCTTTCTGGTTTAGTGGATTGTTTGTCTGACGTAAGTGCGCCAGACAGTTAAATTATCAACGATCGTACTCTAATTATGGCATATAATATAAACTGTGTCAATAGGATGGAGCATTTATTTAATGTAAAAAAATGCATCCTTTTTATGGGTGCATTTTATTTTTAAAGATACACAAAGCCTAATTTATTTGAGGAATTTTTTAAAAAAACTTTTGATGTAATCAAATCCGGATAATAGTTCAAATTTATCTTCAAAATACCTTTTCTCGAATCGAAATAATAACTCGGTGATAATTATAGCTACCATAGCCACAATAGATCCTAAAAATATATCAATAGAAAAGTGTTCTAAGACGTAAACGGCGCTAATGCCGTTAAGAATAGCCCATGGTACTAAAATTAGTCCTATCCACGGTGAAATAATGATTCCGGCGTAGGCCACTATAAGCCCCCAAGCAGCATGCATGCTAGGAAAGGTGCTCGTAGGCAAAATTCTTTCCTTATTAGGTTTAATATTAATAATATGTTCTCCTTCATATAGCGTTAATGCGCTTGTAAATTGCGGGCTTGGTTTAAAATCGTTAAATGCCAAGGTTTGCCTTGGTGCGGACATATTTAAACTATTCAGGCGGAACATTAAGTCCGGAGAAAGGGTGGGGAATAAAAACCAAATTGGATAGGCTATAATCCAAGATATAAAAAAAGATAACACGAATTTTCTGAATGCGTCTTTTTTGAATAAAAATGAAATAATAAGAAGAGCAGAAATAATTGGGAATAAGCTGTCATAAGTCCATAAGAAAATTTTTTCTAAAAATGTACCGCCAAACTTATTTATCATCCATATTCCGGGATCAGTTTTAAATATTGCCCTATCCCAGGACATGGCGATATTACCGAAGCCAGCCGTTTTTATGGGGTTGGCAATTTTAAAAAGTAAACCGGTAAAAAGGGTAAAAGAATAGGTGGCGAAAGAGAATATCAGAATTATTAAAAGTATACTTAGGATGTTTCTCCAGTTTTTTGTTGAATGTATTTTTTTTCTATTCCCTTTTACTTTAAAAAATGGCAATAATTCTAAAATAGCGACAACAGAAAAAAATAGTTCATAACAAAATCCCAAGAATAAAATAGCCGATATTGTTAAAAGAGGTATTGGGAAAAGATATATAGCAGTAAAAAAATCGCTAAAGAATTTTCCGGTGCCAAATGTAGTTATAACAAAACCTCTAAGATAAATGGCCGAGAATAAAAAAATAATAACCGAAGGGACCAGAATGAAGTAGAATTCTATAGGTAAAAATTTTTTTATGTTTTTCATTTAGATTATTGCCTTGCGCAGAGAGGGTGCTTATGGGTAAAATTATATAATATTATTATATAATAATTATAGTAATTTTCGCAAATTATAATTTAAACCGTGACGCGCGATGCGCGGATAGTAAATTTTAATTTTGACTTTTTTACCTTCAGAACATATACTTAAAAAGTATAATCTAGATAATGAAATTGCCGGCGTGGCGGAATTGGAATACGCGTTAGTCTTAGGAACTAATCTCGCAAGAGTTGTGGGTTCGAGTC
The DNA here is from genome assembly GCA_963756225.1 of Candidatus Staskawiczbacteria bacterium. Taxonomy (GTDB): domain Bacteria; phylum Patescibacteriota; class Minisyncoccia; order Minisyncoccales; family Staskawiczbacteraceae; genus XYD1-FULL-39-28. Next base: position 206,153 of record CAVWMZ010000003.1, on the reverse strand, counting down.
CCACCGCCGGCACAAACACATGCTAAGTCAGGTGACCTGACGGCATGACCAAAAAATCGCAAACAAAAATCACCAAATTTTAGGCGATTTTTTGGTTTGTCGGTTATTCTAAAATTATCTTTTTGTCTTTAAGCGTAAGTTGACTTTTAAGATATGAGAGTAACTCTCGCTTTTCATATATCGTTCCTTCAGCTAAAAGGTATTTCGCATAGTTCTTAATGTCTATCTCAGAATTACTAGATTCCTTTTTATGTCCGAGTACCCCGATTCTAAATTTGTTAAACCTGGCAATCTCTTTTTCTATCGCGCCTTTTACTCCGATGTCGTCTATGTCTATTTTATCCATTAAATTTATTAATTCAGTTATCAATCCTTGTTCATTAATTGGTGGGTTTTTGCAGTCGATATTTTTACCACGGGTGCAGAAATAGTAGACATGGCGGTTGACTCCGCCGTCTTTTAATTTTTTGAATTTTTCATCTGCCGTAATAGATGAACCGCAGTATCCGCAACGAATTAATTTAGTGAAAGCGAATTCCTTACTATCGGTTTTTGGAATAAAATTATCATTTAAATGAGTTTGAACTTTATCAAACAATTCTTTGGTAATAATTGGAATATGTTTGCCCTGATACCAATTTCCGCTACCGACAGGGTATTCGAACTCGCCATAGTAAAAAGTGTTACGAAGCAGGAGATAAATATTGCCGAGAGCCAACGGCATATCGTTCTTGGTTCTGAAGTTAATTTTTTTCAACCAGCGGTATATTTTTCTGCCAGACCATTGCTGGTTTCCGACTTTCTCAAAAATCTGTTTGATAACTGGAGCTCGTTTGGGATCAAGTAGAACTTGGCACTTTTTATCAATGTTTTTCTCATTCAGATAACCGGTCGGAGCCATGCTCGGACGATAGCCCATTTCGCATCTGGATTTCAATCCACGCTTTACGTTGACCGCCTTATTATCATTTTCAAGTTTGGCCTGCGACCCTAAGATCATAAGTAAGAACTTTTCATTCGGATTGTTGGTGAATCTTTGGCCGTATGTTCGGATATCCAACAGTAGTTTCTGGTCCATTAAATCTACAATTGATCCGAGGTCACCGGCATTTCTACTTAATCTGTCGGGAGCCCATGTTAAGATGCCATTGTATTTTTTATCACGGACTTCAGTAAGCATCTGGTTGAACACGGCTCGCTGACCAACTTCTTTAGACGAGTGCGCTTCGCGTTTTATATCAACTATTTGCAGGTGTTCGCGTTCTGCCAAAGCCAGCATTTCTTTTACCTGCGATTCAATTGATAATGCTTGCTGATCTTCAGCCTCCATGCTTTTACGGGCGTATAGGCAATATTTTACCGGAGCTAAAACGATTGGGGCACGGTCTTTTGTTTTTGTTGTTTGTTGCATATTTTTTATTTTTTAGTTTGTATTGATGTCGACCCTGTATATCAAGGGATGACGCAAACCCGCTAGGGAGTCCAGACTGCATCAGTTGGTAAGCTGTTGGTAAGTTTTTGTTAGAAATTCTTCTAGTTCAAATCCTTACGCGGGAGCTTTTTTCATCCACCTTTTAATTGAGGTGGTTTTTTGATAGGATGAAGTAATTATTTTTATTTATTAATTTTATGAACGAATTTGGGGGCGAAAAGTCAGAATCAAGAGATCTTGTTTCGGAAGAATTAAAGTATCATATGGAAATAGATTTAATAAATCTTGATGATTTTCCGCAAGTTACTGAGGAGGATATAGCCACTGGTAAAGAAAAGTATGTTGCATTGATTGGCACATGGGATAGTAATGGAGAAAAAGCTGATTTAAGAATAGAAGGCACTATAAACTGCGATGAGCCGCCCTATATATTTCATAAACCCGAAGGCCACGGATTTCAGGTAGACATTGCAGAAATTCAAAAATTCCTTGAAGAAGGAAAACTTCAGCACCCAGAAGTATCTAATGCGAGCATATTAGGAGAAGTGCACACTCACCCCTATGAAAAATGGGAAGATTTAGGTGGCAGAGACCCATGGTTGCCATCTGTAAAAGATATAGAATCAATAACTAAAAATTATGAGGCTGGCATAATGCCAAGCGATAAGCCTTTCGTTTTTGGAATTTCAACAAGGAAAAAGGATGGAACTCCAGTATTGGCTTTCTACAGAATTGTCCGTGATTCTGATGGAAAACTTGTCCCTCGGGCATTTAACGATTGGGGATGGGTTGAAGGTAAATAAATTTTATTTTTTATTAAAAACAGTCCTAATTAATTTGCACCCGACCTACCCATCTTTTAATTGAGGTGGTTTTTTGATAGGATAAAGTAATTAAATTATAAAACTATGAAAAATCCAGAAATAAATTTATCAGAGCAAAATAGGGGTGAACAAATAGCATCTAAAATGTTCGACATTTCAGATAGAGCAGAGCGACCCAAAGATCAAGAAATTTTAGCTGGTGCGGCACGTGAATTTGGAAACGAAAACTATGATAAGGGTCAGAGAATTTTAGAAGAGCATAATTCCTGGCAGGATAATATTAGGGGCGTAGTCGTTGAAGCAAATTCAGTTGAACAAGAAAAAAGAGGTATTATTCCATTAAGTTTCGGAGAAGCAAAGGGTACTATCAATCGTTGGGGAGAACAATTAATCGATTCTGGCGATAAAATAAATAGAAAAATTGGCCTTGAAATAGGAGATATCGCCTTAGGTGCAGACAGGCCGGGCACAGAGGGACTTGATGACGCTCTTAAATATGTTGAAGGAACATTATTTACCAGGGTATCAGAAAATCCAAAAATCAATCCAGAAATAAAAAAAGATTTAGAAGAAAAACGTGCGGTTAGGGATGCTCTATTTTTAGAAAAACAAAGACGCATTGAAAGGTTGGAAGAACAAAGACAAGCAAACCATAGACCAGTAATAAACGAAGCAGAAAAAAAGAGAATTCAAGAACAAGATGAAAGAGAATTGGCCAGACTTAGAGGGGAACTTGGTTTAGATGAAAAAAAAGGTGAAAAATTATCAGCAGAAGATGTAAGAAATAAATTTGGTATACCAGAATTAGAATTTGGTGATAGGGGTTATGGTCCGAGGATAGGTGCCGCTTCAACGTTTGAGGTTTTAAAACAATTAAATCCGGACGCCGAACAATTATTCGGAAAAATAGAAAAACTAAAGGCTGAGTTTCAAGCAACTATCGAACGCGCGAAAAAGTCTAATCCAGGGAAATCAGAAGATGCCTATAAGCGTTTTGCAGACAATCAAATTTTCGAACAATTAAAACCGGATGAAAAACAAGCATTAGAGCAATTTATGGTTGTTAATAGTAAAAAAATGGGTTGGCATGAGTTCCATATATCAGCGGGACAACAATTTGGTGATTTTATTGGTTTTATAACTAAATAATAAGGCTCTAGACTAGCAGTCTGTCATGGTATAATGACAAAATGTTAGTAAATAGTCTCAAAAAATCTAAATTATCAACATTTAAAATTAAAAAAATTATTGAACACTTTTGTTTGGATATTAACGCCTCCAAAGCAGCTCCTCTGGTGGGCGTAAATCGCAACACGATAAATTACTGGTACAACAGATTTCGTGTGGCAATTTATGCTCATCAGCACAAAGAATTTGAAAAGATTTTCGGTGAAGCGGAAGTGGACGAATCATATTTTGGAGCAAGGCGCAAACGCGGATTTCACGGCAAGCTGAAACGCGGACGAGGCACGCAGAAGCAACCGTGTTCGGAATACTGAAACGCAACGGACATGTTTACACAGAAATCGTCCCTAACTGTAAAAAAGACATTCTGCAAAGCATTATCAGAGGGAAAGTAGATAAATCAGCAGTAATTTATTCGGACAGCTGGCGTAGCTATGACGGACTTGTTGATGTAGGATACGACAAACATTTCAGGGTTAATCACGGAGACAATGAATTTGCAAGGAAAGGTACAGGTATTCACATCAACGGCATTGAAAATTTCTGGAGCTTCACCAAACGTTCGACTGGCTAAATTTAATGGTGTAAAAAAGAATTTTCGAACTGCATCTTAAAGAGTCAGAGTGGCGCTACGGAAAAACAAATGATACAATGAAAAAAGAATTGTGGAAAATTATTAAAAAATATTATTAAATTAATCGGCTACTTTGACTAGTCTTGCTAGTCTAGAGCCATAATAATTATGGGAGAACAAGAAAATTTAGATGTTAATGGAGATAAACCGCAAGAAACTCCAGATGAAGAAGCGATGTCAGCCGAATGGAAAGAAGCCTCTCGAAATATACAGGCCCAACAGCAAATATCAGATTGCACGCGAGAATCAGATAAAACTCTCATGGAAACTGTGCCAGAAACTCATGGGGCAGAGAAGAAATCTGAAAGAGAAATAATTTGGGGAAAGGCAAGAGAAGAGATAGATAAAATGGGAGATAGGCTCGGATTTGGAATTGACGAAGGGATTAAAGAAACAGTTGTTGCTTTTAAGGTCAATGGACTTCCTACAAGCTCTTCTTGTGAGGGTCATGTTGACCGAGGATTGCCAATTCCTTGGGTAGAAATCCAAGCGCCCAACGAGCCAGACGAAAGGTTTATCGGACAAAACGAATCTTTTAAAAAGATGGCTAAAAAATATAATATCACTGTCGAGCAAGTAAAACATGCAAAGAATAACGATGCTTATTGGGAGGCTATTAATGAATGTGCTAAAAATGGAGAAACAGAAAAATATAAAAAATGGGAAGAAGAGAATAAGAGATTACAAGCTAAAGCTCGAAAGTTGTTAAATGAGTTCTATAAAGATAGAAAAGTTAAATCAGATATTAAATTAAAAATTGATAAAGGAGTGTCGGCCTTCAGAATTCACAATGGAGAGAAAGACTACGATGACCTGAGCGAGCATCCCGAAGAAGTTTCAGATGCTAGAAAGCAAGAACGAGCAAAAAAACTTTTAATCTACCGAAAAGAGATGAGTGATTTCACAGAATTTCTTAAAATGAAATTTTTAGAATAATTATCCATCTTTATTTTTGTGTTATAATAAATAAAATATAATTAATTATAAAAACAATGAAAGTAAAAATAAAATTTAATATACAATCGTGGGCCAGATTAGAGAAAACGAGTTCTTCGTCAGAAAAAGAATTAATCCTATCAGAAGGCGATAAACTTACAGACAAAGATTTTGGAGGTTTTTCCGGCTCAGGATTCATTGTAGCGGGCGTTAATTTGGAAATAATAAGCATAACAAAAGATATGGTTCATATTGTGACAGATGGATTAGTTGAATATAATCCTCCTAGTGAGAGCGGCTCAAGAGGTGTTAACCTAATGAAAGACAGCCATGGATTAAAGTATGATATTTCACTTGATAAAACTCTTGTACTAGTCACTCAATCGATGGATACTGGGATTGAAATATCTATCACGCCCACAGAAATTGTTAAAGAATAATGATTGCCTCAGCCACCTTTTAATTGAGGTGGTTTTTTTATTTGTATTTTTAAATTGTAAAATATATAATGGTTCATATGAAATTTGATCAGGCGATAACTCGTTTAAATAAATTATTAAAAAAAGAAAAACCAAGCAGGTTTAGCAGCTCATGGATATTAAACCGTGACCCGTCAATTTATAGATTCATCTTCAAAAACGTAAGAACCCAAACAGGATATATAGATTGGGATAAGATAATTTCGTATCTTAACAGAAAATACCAAAAACTATGGTTTCCTAAAAGCCATAATCCAAAGAATAAAATAATAAAGTTTTATAGCAGTAAAAAGGAAGTCAGCTTAGCTTTGAAAAGTTACCAACCCAAGCTTTATGTTTTTGCCGAAGCCCTGGATAAAGATGACCATCTTTTGAGAAACACAATAAGCATATCACTAGTCAGAATCGCTCAAAAAGGAAACAAAAGAGCAGAAGAAAAACTGTTATTTTTTATGGATCAAATAATCCAAATCTGGATTGAAAAATATCCGTGCCTTTACCGCTGGGCCGGACAAAGGGAAGAATTGGATAATAAAATAAGGCATTGTATTTATTATTATCGTTTTACGGGATCGTTCCTAGGATATCTTTTTAAAACATTGGAATATTCAGCATTTGGTTTAAGAAACTTCCAAGCGTATTCTTTAGATAGCTATATCCCCGGCACAACTTTATCAATGATTGATACTTTAACTAAGGATCCAGAAACTGGGCAGGTTGTTAGAGCTAAAGATGCAAGCTCCTACAACTTCTATTGACCACTGTCACTTTTGTCACTATTTATGAATAAAATTTTAAGACACACTCGTGTCCCAAAATAAGACACTCCAAAATATGGCCTTTTCGTGTCTCATTATGGGTATTTTTTACCTCAAATCTGGCTCTGTCTGGAATGACCAAATCTGACAGTTAAAATGGGACACTTTTGGAACACGTGTTTTGTGTCCCATTTGTCCCATTTTATGACTATTTTTGAAAAAAGTGGGACACGACTTTTTGGACAAATCTGATACACAAAAGCAGTAGAAAATATATCATCGAGTAGTGTCAGATTTGTCAGATTTGGCTAATTGAGATATAATCCATAAATCAGCCCCGACTGAGCAACGTCAGCTCAGAATTTTCCGAAAGCTCCGAAACGACCTTACGGGTGTCAGGTTCCAGACGGGGGTGGGGCACAAATTTAAAGGCCCGCATTTTTGCGGGTTTTTAAATTTGTATTTGGGACTCGAACCCAAAAAGGGGGTCGGGGAAAAGGATTTTCCCCGTGTAGGAAATTATTCAAAACCGGGGGTTTTGAAGGAGCGAGCCTTGCGAACGACGGGTTCTAGTCCGCCCACAGGCGGACGGAGTCCCACCGCCGGCACAAAAAAAACCGCCTTGGGGCGGTTTTTTATTTTATAATTATGAAACCTTCACTCCTATTTTTCCTGTGCCAGGTTCATTTTTAGGTATTTTTATGGTTAAAATTCCCTTATCAATTTGTGCATCTGCGCTGTCTATATCAATATTTTCTGGCAAGACAACTTTTCTGGAAAATGGACCCCAGTAGCATTCCTGATAAAAATATTTTTTGTCGGGATGATTGTGCGGATCACATCTGTTTCCCTTTATTACCATCATGTCTTTTTCTAAAGATATGTCCAGGTCTTTTATTTGCACGCCGGCGATTGTGGCTAAAACCACAAAATCTGAGTTTGTTTCATAAACATCTACTACGAGTTCTCCATCTTGGTCGAATATTTTATCTGATGAAACATTTTGTGGAGCAGCCGGTTCTTCTATGGGACCCTCTTCTTTTTTGATTTCTTCTGGTGCCGCCGGTTGTGTTGTTGCAACCGAGGTTGCCGCTTTTATTTTTCTTGGCATATTTTTTTAATTCCGCAGAATTACAGGTATGTAATAAGCGGTTCTTTTTTAGCTTTATAATTGTTTAATGTAATTATAGAAAAATCACAGAATATATGCAAGTTTATAACTATTATTTAGACATAGGCCAGTTTTCTATCATTATGCAATGCTTTTTATTCTTAATGGGTAACTGTTGGTAAATTTCTTCGGTTATAAAAGGCATAAAAGGATGCAGAAGTTTTAGTGACTCAGAAAGCAGGGCTAGCAAAAGATGTTGGCTGGCTGCCTTGTCTTTTTTATTTTCTCCGTAAAGATGCGGTTTTTGATCTTCGATAATTTTATCGCATAATGTGTGCCAAAAATAATGATATATTTTTTCAGAAGCCACGTAAAATTTAAAATTGTCCATTTCTTTTGTTATCCCTTTTGCAATTTTTTGGAAATCCTTTAATATTTTTTTATCTTTGGCATTTAGTTGAATTTTACTGTTTGGATTATAGTCGTCTAGATTCATTAAAACGAATCGGGAAGCATTCCAAATTTTTGTGGCAAAGTTTCTATAACCTTTTATCCTGTTTTCGTCTAAGGGCAGAGAAGTGCCAGGAGTGTTGCCTACAACTAAAGCCATTCTTAGGGCATCTGTCCCAAATTTTTCTGTTAAGTCCAGCGGGTTAATCACATTCCCTTTTGACTTAGACATTTTTTGACCCTTTGCATCCATAACTAATCCGTGAAGATAAACATTTTTAAATGGTATTTTTTTTGTGTTATAGAGCGAAAACATAATCATTCTGCTTACCCAGAAGAAAATAAGATCGCCGCCCGTTTCCATAACATCTGTCGGGAAAAAAGTCTTAAAATCTTTTGACTTTGGAAACCCCAAAGCAGCATACGGCCATTGTCCAGAAGAAAACCATGTGTCAAAGGTGTCAGTCTCTTTTTTAAGGTTGCCGCCGCATTTTTTACAGGAGTTTATTTTGTCATCGATATCGATGACTATTTCTCCGCATTTTTCACATGTTTTTGCTGGTATCGGTATTCCCCAAACAATTTGACGAGATATATTCCAATCTATAATATTGTTTAACCAGTGTAACGCAATTTTTTTATAATGCTCGGGAATAATTTTTATTTCATTATTCTTTATTGCTTTTATAGCAGGTTTTGCTAGGGGCTCCATTTTTAAAAACCATTGCTCTTTTATTTGAGGTTCTATCATCGAGCCGCACTTGTAGCAGGTTTTTACAACGTGTTTATAATTTTCTTCAATTTTTTCAACCAATCCTTTGGATTTTAATTTCTCTATAATTAAAGGTCGTGCTTCTAAAATTTTCATACCAGAAAATTCTCCAGCAATAGGCAGAAGTTTTCCATAAAAATCTATAATTTGTTCTTTTTCTAAATTGTGTCTTTCTGCAATTCCAAAATCGATTGCGTCGTGCCACGGGGTTATTGTCATAACTCCGGTTCCAAAATCCATATCAATGGCTTCGTCTTTTATTACAGTTGCTGTTATTGGGCCATTTATCCATTCTAGTTCTATTTTTTGTCCATCTTTATAGTCTTTGTATCTTTTATCTTTTGGATGCATGACAACATACTTGTCGCCGAATTTTGTTTCTGGTCTTGCCGTTGCGATGGTAAATGGGCCATATTTTAAATAGTAAAATTTGTCAGGCTGTTCTTTGTCTGTTGTTTCTAAATCAGAAAGTGACGTTTGGTGTTTTGGGCACCAGTTGATTATTTTTTTCCCTTTATAAATCAAATTATCTTTATAGAGTTTTTCAAAAGTATTATAAACAATTTTTATTATGTCCGGGTCTAATGTAAATTTTTCTCTTGACCAGTCGCAAGAGGACCCCATTTTTTTTACCTGGGAATTAATATTTTTTTTATTTTCTTCTGTAAAGTTCCAAATTTCTTTATATAGTTCTTCGGGAGTCATTTTAAACCTTGATTTACCTTCTTTCTCCAGTTTTTTTTCATAAACTACCTGCGTTTCAAAGCCGGCATGATCTAGTCCAGGAAGCCATAAAGCTTTAAATCCGCGCATTCTTTTATATCTCGTCATAATATCTTCAACTGTCATAACTAAGGCATGGCCGGCATGTAAGTTTCCATTGGCGTTTGTGGGGGGCATTATTATGGTAAATGGTTTTTTATGACGGGACGGAAGATTGTCGGGATTAAAAAAACCGCTTTTTTCCCAAAGCTGGTAAATTTTATCTTCAACTTCTTTTGCGTTGTAGGTTGTTGGCAATTCCATTTATTTTAATTTATTTATTTTAGCATTTTTTATTTATTCGTAAATTGCCATCTGCTTCAATTTTTTGCCATTTTTTTATGCTTTTTTTGATGATAAAATCCATTTACCGCAGCCATTAAAGCGTTGTCTGTTGATAGGTCCGGTTTTGGCACAAAAATTTTGTCTTTGGGGATTCCTTCTCTAGTTTACTTTGGAATTGTTTTCTTAGTTCTTGGTTTGCAGAAACTCCTCCGCCTAAAATTAATGATTTTGCATTAAAATCTTTTACAGCCTTGATTGTTTTTTTTATCAAAACATCAATTATTGCCTGCTGGACTTCAGCAGCCATTTCTTTTTTATATTTTAAGTTTTATTTTTAATTTTTCTATCGGCATATAAAACAGCTGTTTTTAAACCAGAAAAACTAAAATCATAATCTTTTGTGCCAATCATTGGGCGCGGAAGAGCTCTTTGGGTTTTTATGCCTTCGGCTAGTTTCGAGATAATCGGGCCGCCCGGGATAACCTAAGCCTAAAATTTTTGCACATTTATCAAAACATTCACCGGCCGCGTCATCTCTTGTTTCTCCTAAAATTTTATATTTTCCTATTTTTTCAACTAAAATAATTTGAGTATGGCCACCGGATACAACTAAAGCAATCGCCGGAAATTTTATGTCTAGGTTTTGTAAAAAGTTTACTAAAATATGAGACTCAATATGATTTACTGGAACAACTGGAATATTCCAAAAAAAAGAAAGACTTTTGCAAAATTAACTCCAACCCATAAACATGGCTCTAATCCTGGTCCGTTTGTGACAGAAATTAAATCAATATCTGGTTTTTCGTATTTTTCTAAAAATGGAATTAATTTTTTATAAAGTTCTGGTTCGCGTGATAAAATTTCTTTTATTTTTTCTGTATTTATTTTGATTTTATTTCTTGGCGATAATATTTTTGCTTCTTTCAGGGATTTGGTAAAAGTTGGCACCAAGTTTTTTTGATGTTCACGTTTTGCCAAGCAGGATAAACTCCACCATATTTTTTATGGACTTTAATTTGCGAGGAGACGATATTCGATAAAACTTTAAATTCGTCAGTTTTTGACGCCTCTAAAATCGCAATTCCGGTATCGTCACAAGATGTTTCTATGGCTAATATTTTTACCCCCACACCAAACGAACCCTTAATTAAATTTTTACTAGATTGCTTAAATTTAACTATTTTATATTAATTTTCCCCCCACAAAATGGTTCGTTATGGTGTGGGGGTGAATAATAATTATCCATTACTTATATAATAAATCTTGCTTTTTTTCAACTTTTAGGTTAAAAATAATATATGTTTTCATGGCCCTATCGTCTAGCCTGGTCTAGGACGCGTGCTTTTCAAGCATAAAACCCGGGTTCAAATCCCGGTAGGGCCACAAAAAAGAATCAAAATTATTTTAGCGGAAACGAATTAAGGCAAGCTTCGAGGCGCGAGGAGCGAATTCGATGCCTTGTGCATCGCGAGCGACGATTAACGAAGAAGATTGCCTTAATTCGTCCGCCCGAAGGGAATCTAAAAAATGGCTGACTTCTGCGTTGCGACCTGCCCGCCGGTAGGCAGGCTTCGTCGGCGTATCCAGAGGATACAGCCTCCTCGTCGTAACTTTAATTCATCTCATTTTTTGGGTTCTAAAATTTAATTCTAATTCTATTTTGTGGCCCTGGGCCACACTTCGTTGCTTGCTTCTCGGTGTAAACTTTGAAGCAGGCACTCATGCATATGGATAAAAAAGATTATTTGGATATTTCTAGAGCCTCGGATATCAAAAATTCAAGAGATAGAAAGTTGTATAGATTTTTTGAAATGATTCCGGGGTTTATAAGTTTAGGCACGCTTTTAGGTGTGTTTATTTTTTCTTGGTTGCTTCCTTCTTGGGTCGCAATTTTTGTTATATGTTTTTGTTTTTATTATCTTTTTAGGGTATTTTATTTTTCTCTGCACCAGATGGTGGGATATTTCAAAGTTAAGGTTAACATGAAGAAGGATTGGTTGAAAGAATTGAAGAAATTAAAAAGTTCATCGGTTGGTTTGTGCAGAGATTGGAAGGATATTTATCACATAATTATTTTGCCGACTTATAAAGAAAGCAGAGAAATTATTGAAGAGAGTATAGAAACTTTAATAAAATCTGATTACCCGAAAGAAAAAATGATTGTAGTTTTGGCTGCTGAAAAAAGAGCCGGGCAGTTTTTTGAAGAACAGGCAAATAGTATTGTAGAAAAATATTCGCACAAGTTTTATAAATTTTTAGTTGCGGTTCACCCAGATTCAGTTGCAGGAGAGATTAGCGGCAAAGGATCTAATACAGCGTTTGCGGGTAGAGAGGTTAAAGAAAAAGTTATTGATAAGCTTGGCATCCCTTATGAAAATATTTTGATTTCAACTTTTGATATTGATACAAAAGTTTTTCCGCAATATTTTGCTTGTTTAACATATCTTTATCTAACAGAAAGAGAATCCAGAAAATGCCAGCTATCAACCAATCCCAGTTTACAACAATAATATTTGGGAGGCTTCGGCCTTTGCCAGAGTTGTTTCAACCTCAAATACTTTTTGGCAGATGATTCAACAAGAGAGGTCAGAAAAACTTACAACTTATTCTTCGCACTCTACTCCTGCGAAAGTTTTTTTTGAGGTTGGATATCCGTCAAATGTGGTTTCGGATGATTCGCGAATTTTCTGGCGTGCATATTTAAACTACGATGGAAATTACAGGGTGGTTCCTATGTATTATTTGGCTTCTATGGACGCGGTGATGGCAAATAGTTTATGGCGTACAGCCTTAAACCAATATAAACAGCAGAAACGTTGGGCATGGGGATGTGCTGAAATTCCATATATAATGTTTGGCTTTTTGCAAAATAAAAAAATATCCTTGTGGCAAAAAATTGAGCACCTTTATACAATTTTAGACGGATTTTGGTCATGGGCAACGTCAGCTCTTCTACTATTTTTATTGGGATGGTTGCCGATACTTTTAGGTGGAAAGAAATTTAATTTCTCTGTTTTATCTTTTAATCTGCCAATTTTGACTGGGCAGATTATGACAGTTGCAATGATCGGAATGTTTATATCGGCAGTTTTAAGTACAACTCTTTTGCCCCCGGTGCCGAAAGATATGAAATGGTACACAAGATGGTATAAAAAATCCACGGTTTTTTTACAGTGGGTATTTTTGCCGGTAACTTTAATTGTATTCGGATCTATTCCGGCGCTTGATGCTCAAATCCGTTTAATGTGTGGCAAGTATATGGGTTTTTGGGTAACTGAGAAAGTGCGTAAGTAAGTTGACAAAACCCTAAAAATCTATTAATAATCAATCAGAACTTTAAAATTTCAATATTCGATAACAGGGAGGAACCGAAATGACAACGGAAAAATTTGATAGCAATATTGTGCTTATTGGAATGCGCGGTTGCGGGAAAACTACTGTTGCGGGAATTATTTCGCGGGAGACTAAAAGAGAATGCTTGGAACTTGACGAAATTTTGGTTGAACGTAGCGGCATGAAAATACCAGAAATTGTTTCGAGGTATGGTTGGGACTATTTTAGAAATTTTGAATCGGAAATAGCCCTAACGGTTGCCATAATGCAGGATAAGATTATTTCAACCGGAGGCGGAGTTGTGTTGAGGCCGAAAAATATGGAGGCACTTAAAGATAATGGAATCGTCGTGTATCTTCGCTGCTCGGTTGATGTGCTTTTGCAAAGAGTTGGGGAAGATCCTAACAGGCCGGCTTTGACAGATAAAGGCACAAGAAAAGAGGAAATGGAAGAAATATTGAGGCAACGGAGGGTGCTTTACGAAAAATATGCCGATATCATTATTGATGCTGACGAACCCGATGCCGAGAAACAGGCTTTTCAGATTCTTACAGAAATATTGGGGATTGAGCTGTTGCGCGACTGTTATTTTTTAAACAAAAAAATAGGTGTTTTTAAGAACACCTTTTTTATTTACTCAAAATGAATTCTGGTTTGAAATTGTTTCAATCTCTCTTTAAGTTCCGGATAATTTTTTAATTCCGGGTCTTTTTCTAAAATTTCTTTGGCGGCTGCGCGCGTTTTTTCAACTAAAAATATATTTGATAATCCTTGCATTGCCATATCCGGTATGCCCCATTGCTGAGTGCCATAAAGAGACGCCAGGCCCGCGAATTTCTAAATCTTTTTCAGCCAATTCAAAGCCGTTATTTGATTCTACTAATGCTTTTAATCTTTTTCTATTTAGCATGCTTGGATCAGTGGTGAATAAAAAGCAATACGACTGCATATCGATCTGCCAACTCTGCCGCGAAATTGGTGAAGCTGTGAAAGCCCAAAACGTTCTGCTCCTTCAATCATCATAATTGTAGCCCTCGGAACATCAACCCCAACCTCAACAACCGAAGTTGAAAGCAAAATATCAATTTCTCCTTTTTTAAAATCCAGCATGATTCTTTCTTTTTCCGGAGCTTTCATTTTTCCATGCAACATTGTAATTCTTAAATCCGGAAAAATTTCTTTTGATAATCTTTCGTATTCTTCTTTTAGAGCTTTTACTTCGTTTATTGCCAGTGATGCTAAAGAGTTAAAATTATAATTTTGTGGGACAAATCCTGTTTTAGCGCAGGTGATCCCACTATGGGGCCATGCTTTTCTATTGCTTCTTTTAATTTACTGGCGGTTGAATCAATTTTTGGATAAATAACGAAAACTCCTTTTCCTCCCGCAACTTCTTTTTTTATAAATTCATAAGCTTCTTTTCTTTGAGTTGGTTCTACAATAATTGTTTTTATTTTTTTTCTGTCCTTTGGCATTTCATCAATTAAGGATAAATCCAAATCTCCATAAGCGGTTAAGGCTAAAGTTCTTGGGATTGGAGTTGCGGTCATAGAAAGCAAATGGGGGACTAGTTTTTTATTTTTTATTAAATGGTCTCTTTGCTCAACTCCAAATCTGTGTTGTTCGTCTAAAATAACCAAAGCTAAATCTTTAAAATCAACTCCTTTTTGGATTAAAGAGTGCGTGCCAATGGCAATATCTATCTGCCCATTTTCCAGGTCTCCGTTAAAACTTTTTTTAGAAACTTCATAAGTTTCTCCATCTTTAAAAATTCTTGCGTCTTTGCCCGTCAACATTCCTATTGTAACGTTAAAATTTTTTAACAATTCTGAAACCGATTTAAAATGTTGTTTTGCCAAAATTTCTGTGGGCGCCATAAAAGCAACCTGGTGTCTATTTTTAGCTACATTCAATGCGGCCATGGCCGCTACAACTGTTTTGCCTGATCCCACGTCACCTTCTAGAAGTCTCGACATAGGAACTGTTTTTTCTAAATCTTTTAAAATTGCAAAGGCGCATTTTTTTTGCGAATCGGTTAGCTGAAATGGTAAAGAATCGGTAAATTTTTTCATCAAATCAGCATCCATTGGGCAAGCCGAAGCCTTTTTTACCATTAGTTTTATTTTTTCTTTTAAAACGTTGAGCTGTATTAAAAAAAGCTCTTCAAAAGAAAATCGCGCTTTAGCGGCGTCGGCATGTTCAAATGAATCTGGGAAATGTAATTGCCAAACAGCTTCCTGTATTGGTAAAAATTTATATTTTTTTATAATTTCTTTTGGCAGCGTTTCTGGGATTTGGTCAACGAACCTATAAAGCAGGGGTTTTATTACATATCTTAGCCAGCGCGAGGTAACGCCCCTAGTTTCAGAATAAACTGGCACAATTCTTCCTGTATGAGTTAGCTCTTCATTTTCTCCAAATCCATTTATTCTTTCGTAGGCCGGACTGTTAAGATAAACACCGTCTTTGCCTAAACTTATCTTTCCTGCTAAACAAATAAAATCGTCTTCTTTTAAAGACTTTGCCAAATATGGTTGATTAAACCAAGTAACATCAATTTCTCCAGAAGCATCTTGAACAACAATTTTCGTCAAACTCATAAATTTCTTAAAAGTATGAGTGCTTTCTATTTCTATAATTCTTCCTTGTACGCAAACAATTTCTCCCAATCTTTGTTTCGCCTCTCTGATTGAAACTATTTCTGAAAAATCATCGTATCTTGCCGGAAAATAAAAAAGCAGATCCTGCACTGTTTTTATGCCGAATTTTTTTAATCTTTTTGCGTAAGTAACTCCAATTTTGGGAACCTCTTCAACTTTTGTCGAAAGCGTTATCATATAAATAATATATTCATCTTATCAAAGCGTCGGAATTAAAACAATAAAAAAGCAGTTACATCAAGTAACCGCCTGTGGCTGGATGGAACAGGGAAACTCCGTATGGTCTTGTCCAAGCCATTCTTTGAATTTCGCTGCTGTCCAATCTGCATTTTTTTGTACAAATTCTTCTGCCAACATCTGAATTGTATGTTCAAGGAATTCTTTGTGGCTCTCATCAAGATCCCATTGTGTGCCAGGTAATATTTTTGAGAGAAGAAAAGGAATATGAAAAAGTTCGTGCATCATTGTGGTCAAAATATCGTATGCCTCGTTTTTTACTCCAAGGTGCAAAGAATATGGGCCTTTAAGATTTAGCCCGCAAAGACATCCTCCTATGCCTCTAATTATAAAACAGTTTTTGATGAATTGATTTTTTAGTTTTTCAACCTCTTCTGGTGTCGCTACTTTTCTAATATGTTCTGCAATCCTGTCAATCTCTTTTACGAATATGCTACCGTATAACAAGGGCATAAATCCCTCCTTTGGGGTTAGCTGAAAAATACGTTTTGCGGGTTTCTGATTTCCCAGGTTTTGCGGTGAAGCATTGCTTGGCCGACGGGTTTTCCTTCTTTGCGTAGTTTTGCTTTATATCTTCTTCTTGCCCTTCGTTCAGACTGCAAGAATGTGATCATCTTTTTGGTCAATCCGTGGTCAAAAGTAACCGTCTCGTAGTGGTCGTTATTGTATGAGCATTGCCAGTATCTTCCTTTTAATCCTCTGCCCCACACTATATTCATATATCTTTTGCAAACAGGACATATCGGGCGATTTAGAACCCTTCTTTTGGCAACAATCGCATATTTTAACAATTTATTTAAAAACCCGGACGTACGCATTATTGGATGAGAAAATATTCGGCCTTATCTCCTTTGGTTATTAAAACCCAGCCTGCATCCTCGTCTCTGGCGGATTGTTCGGCCATTAAAAAAGTGGTCCAAACATAAACATTAAGACCGTTGGCTGAAAAAATAAACCCGGCTTCTCTTCCTAATCTCCTCCTTGGAGCTCGCAGCCCAAGTCTCTGAAATGATTTGAAAAATTCCGGCTTTGTAATTGCCCTGAATCCATATTTCTGCATATCTCTGCTAAATTGTTCAAAATCAGCTACGCTTGGCAGCATTTTTTTAGGCATAATATGCCCTCCTTTGTAAATGTGCAGTTTCATATTAACATTTTCGTCTGTTTTGTCAATTAAAAACCGCCTCGGCTAAAAGGCGGTTAAGAAATAAATTTATCTCGGCATCGTGACCGTAAAACTTCCGGCGGCGCCGTAGGCTACCTGATATTGGGGGAAATAGAAAATAATATTATTTTTGTTTATTAAGAAAAATTGGAAATTATCTGCGTTAGGTCCTGCGCCGTCTGTTAAGAAGGTGCCGTCTAAACTTCCTAGTGCTTTTGTCAGTTGTTTCGTTAAATCAGCTGTGCAGTAGGTAGAAATTGTTTGAAGATAATTTTTATCGCCAGGGAATAACTCGGCCAAAGTTATTTCTTGTTTTGTTTTTGGATTATAATTTAAAGTTATGAAATAACTTGCTCCATGAGCTCCGCCCTCAAAATTATAAACATTAAAAATTGTGCTTACAATATTATTGTCTATTTCCCCCTTGTCATATCCAATTGTTAAATCATATTCTCTTGGATATTTTGCGTAATCGGTTGGGTCTACTTTTTTTACGGCCTCGTCATTAGCCAGTGAGTTTGTTTTAAAATCGCTTAGCTCTTTGTCAACAATAGCTTTTGATTTTGCATTAAAATCATCAAGGCCGGCAATGTATGGATAAGTAATTTTAATTACAAAAGGCTTTGTGTTATCTGTTATCTGTTTGTCTTGTACTGATGTGGAGGTATTTTGCGAGGGCGTCAAAATTTTTGTAGCAGAATTTTTGTTTAAAAATAAAAAAACAGCAAGGGCTGCTATTATTACTATGGCTATAATTAAAATTGTTAAATTTTTTGTTTTCATATAGTTTACACTGAGGAATAAAATGACGAAGTGTGCGAATGGGGGGACGATTTCCGAACTTTTGCATGGGAGAAAGCGTTTCCGGTGCCAGAAATAGCTATTAAGGAGATCAATCAGCTATTGGCCCTGGTCTGACACACAGTGTCAAATTTAATTTAATAATTACCCCGCCCCGCCGTCACGATTGTTTCAAGCTATTGGTTTTTCTTTAATTCCTCTTTTTCCTGCTCGGTCATTAAATGCGTCGGGTTGATCGAACTCCAAAGATGACCTTCCAACCCTCTTTTTTTCACCTCCACAAGATATGCTATAAATTTTTTTCTAACTTCGTCCTCTTTAACATTCATAATTTTTGCAATCTGCTCCCGGGTGCTTTTATCGTGCACAATTTTGCGCGTGAATGGAACAATTCTATGCCAATAATGTCTCCCAAAATCAGCATATAGCCCATCGCCAATATGAAAAGTTAACATCACTAATAAAAAATTTGCCTGTAGTTGAAACTCATCTGTCTTGCCTTCCAATGCTGGCGCAAATTCTATAAGCCATTCCTGATGTTTAATAAATTCTCTTATATGCTCATTAACTTTTGTTGAATAACCGGTTAGGGCGCGCGTGTAATGGATGTGAGTGTCTTGCAGTAAAGTCATCGGTGGTGCATCCGGATAATTTGGATCATCGAACTCCGTTTCCAATAAAATTTTCAAGGCAATAAAATTATTTCTGGCAATGCAAAGAACGGCTACAATATATAACATTTCAACTACAACCACTTCAGGAACAGCAATAAGCGCGATTAAGCCAGACCTGTTTTTCGCCAGTTCAAGCAAAGAAACAAGGTGTTGGGAAAAAATTTTCATTTGTTTTTCCGAACCATAAACAGCGGTCGCCACACCAAATATCATAAATTGATAACTATTGCTTTCAACTTCGGAGACGGCTCCCGGTATCTTGCTAATATCCGACCCAACGGCTTGAAATGTTTTCTCCCAATCAACTTTTATTTTTCGGCTCAACTTATGACATAATGCTTCAAACTTAATATCCAAAACAACAGCTGATGGATTGTTTGCGGTGGCGGCTACGAAATCGATTGTGTCTTGTAGTATTTTAACCTTTTCCTTTTCGTTGAGATTTATTACTGGTATGGAAAATGTCTCCTTTTGTAGTTCGGGAGTCTTTGGAATCTCTATAATGTCCGGCCTTACCTCCAACCTTTTCTTGAAAACAGGTAACGTAAGGCCTCCGACTATTTTTCCAGAAAAAGTGGGCGTTTGGTCGTGATGCCATTTGTCTTTTGCGCGCGCAACCACGCCCGTAGCAATGGGATCAAAAATTTCAGCGACGGGATATGATTCTTTTTGACGAGCTTTCTGTAATTCCTCTATTACAAAATGCGTGAAAAGACCATTTTTATATTCCGGGTCTTCGATAGACATCTCGTCATCCTTGCTTGCAGTAAAAACGACGCTCCCATTTCCAACAACGGTATTTGTAAATGATTTTAATGTTTTATAGACCTTCATACCGGGGACAGGATATGCCTTCCCGTTTTCCGCAATCACTCCACTGAAACAAGAATCGATAAAAATTAAATTAGCTTTTGATGGGAGCGACTCAAAAACTTCTTTCAAATAATCAACAGATAAACAGCTGTTAAAAATATCATGGGTGGCATCGTATGGAATCAAAAACCCGATAGCGATATTTGGGTCTTTTGGGTCATTAACAACTGCCCCATGACCGGAGTAAAAAAAGAAAAAAGCATCTCCTTCTTTAACATTTTCTTTCAGTTCTTTGCCAAGGGCGGTTTTAATTTCAGAAAGTGTTGCCTCTTGGTCTACCAAAAGCCGGCAGTAACCGATATCGGACACGTTCTGCTTAAAAAGAGTAAAAAATTCAGAAGCATCTTTTTCGGCATAATTCAAATTTGCTTCCTCGTTTTTGTGTTTTGAAATCCCTATTGCTACAAGATGGTGTTTCATAAAAAAGCGTTTTTATGGGACAAATTTATATTATTAACTTTACTCCAATCCTATAAAAATTCAACACAACAAAAAGCCGAACGAAAATGACAATAAAAGATAGCCACTTGTTTGCATTTTTGTCGTAAAAAAGGCAAAATAAACTAAATATGGTAAAAAAAATAAAGAAAAAACGAAGTCCGAAACTAATTAGAGACGAAATAATTCTGGGAGATGCGTTAAAAGAACTGAAAAAAATATCAGATGGTAGTTGCGATATAATTATTGCAGATCCGCCTTATAACATAGGAAAAGACTTTGGTAATGACAGCGACAAAAGAGAGCTGACTGAATATGTAAAATGGTGCAAAGAATGGATTAACGAATGCATAAGAGTTATGAAGCCAACAGGAACAATGTTTATTTATGGATTTAGTGAAATTTTAGCTTATCTATCGGTAGAAATTCCTATTAACAAAAGATGGATTATTTGGCATTATACAAATAAGAATGTCGCCTCGTTAAATTTTTGGCAAAGAAGCCACGAAGCCATTATTTGTGCATGGAAAGAAAATCCAATTTTTAACAAGGATGAAATTAGAGAGCCATACACCGAAGGGTTTTTGAATGGTGCGGCTGGGAAAAAGAGAAAAGGGACCATAGGAAGATATGGTCGCGATGGAAAAGAAACGGTTTATAATGCCCATGAGAATGGCGCGTTGCCAAGAGATGTAATAAAAATCCCCGCTCTCGCGGGCGGGGCAGGAATGAATGAAAGATGGTTTTTATGTAAAACTTGTGGCGATGTTTTTGAACCTAGGAAACTGAACAAGCATCTTGAGCATGAAATAATGAAACATCCGACACAAAAACCCCTTGAACTTTCCAGAAGATTAATTAAATCTGCCATGCCTAAAAAGGATGGCGTTGTGTTGGTGCCATTTGTTGGCACAGGTTCAGAGTGTATAGCGGCGAAAGAATTGGGGCAATCTTTTATCGGATTTGAAATAAACCCCGACTATATTAGGATTGCTGAAAAGACATTGGAAAATACAAGATTTATTCCAAAATTACTTTGAAGATTTATCTATCTCTTTTTTTGTTTCTTCAAAAGCGTGGGGAGTAAATACCACAAAGCCGTTAGGGAGTCTTTCTAATTCTTTGTTTTGAATAAATCTTAAATAGGGCAACCTATATTCCCCATCTTTTTTCTTCGGGTTCTCAAAATAATCACTGTGGGAACTTCGTATTTAATATCTATAAATTTACCTTCTATTTTATTTTTAACTCCGCCCTTACCCCGTCTTACCTCTCCGCTGAAAGAGGTTTTTTTGACCTGATAATTTAAGATTTTACCACGATATTTAACCTGAAAATCAGCTCCTGCGTGGTCAAGATCGGCTGACATCGCCACAGAACTATCTCCGAAAACTGATTCGGCAACATATCCGGCATGAATTTGAGTAATAAGGCTCGCCCATGTGCGATAAATCCTTGCTGGTAGACCCCTATAAAAACAATCTTCGCACATTGTTGTTCTAACTCTAAACCTTTCAATTTCTGCTTTATAAGTATTCAAATACTCTTTATAAAAACTCTCAAAATCTATAAATCTTTTCTCTGCCCAATAAACCTTATAAAGTAATCCTATCGCTTGAACCTCTTTCGGCATGTCCATTTCCACAATTTTAATGGGTCTATATTTATCACGATAAGTGGCGAGATCAACTGACTCTAAAAATTTAGTGAATTTTGTTAAATACATAACAACAAATTGAATGAATTATAACTACATTCAAAATATCACAACTTCAACAAAATTACTATCCCTTCCAAATAAAGAACCGGAAGATCAAGGATTCTTTGAAGCACCTGAGCAATTATTCGGGGGTTTTGTGCAATCCTTAATCAAAAGACGAGCAATTGCTCGTCTTCCGGCTTATTTGAGACACCTTAGACAAATTCAATTAGTCCATTTTATTATTTTTAATCCATCGCCATCACGGAACGCACCGGAAAGAATTGTTACCCAATCTATAAAAACCCAAATACTGGTTACCGCTATACCGATGACGCTTAATGATAAAAGGAGCTGGGCAAGACCAGAACCGACTTTCCCCACATAAAACCTATGTACGCCCAACATGCCCAAGAAAAAGGCGAACAGGAATGTAGGCAGTCTCAACTTCGGCGATATTTTTGTGTCTGTTTCCATATTTTTTATTAAGTTAATAATAATTAATTAGTTCTCGACTTTGTTATCTCTTAGCTTCATCCAAAGAAAAAGTAAAGCTACTCTCCGGTATCCATTCTTTGACGACGCTCATCAAGAGTTTCGTCTTCGTACATCCAATACAACGTTCCAGCCACTCCCCTTTTATACCCAAGCAACTTCTGCGCAGATTCTGACAAACTTGTTGTTTTGCCCTTGAATTCAATTTTATTATTTTCTAATACTTTAGCTTTTACAGAATCGTCTCTTGAAAAAACGATGGTAGACCCAACAGGTATTTTATATTTAGCAAAATCAAATTTTGCTCTAATCACCTTAACCTCCTCGAGCGCATTTTCTTCTTCCTTCGTTACGTTTATAAAATCCTTTGGAGTAACATCCTTTTTTTGGATTCTGCGGACAGCAGCAACAACGCGCTCCGGGTCTATCTTAAAAAACTCTCGTTCGTCACGAACTCTACGATCTGAAAATATAGAATGAAGCCACCTTTCTTCCTCATGAGCATTCCCTACCTCGCATGCATAATAGCATTCAAAAGGCATTGGGATATTTGTCCTGTCCAGTTGCCTCAATCTTTCTAAAACAGAGTTATTGGTCATACCAATTTTTACATACCCGGGCATGGCCTCGTTAGTTAAGACGTAAATTATTTCACTCATAAATTTTTAAGTGGCGGAAACAAAAAGCCCACCACCAGTTAGAACCTTTCGGCCCACATGCGCGTTTCCACGCATGACGCTATGAACGTCCCTGATGATGGGATCTTTATGTTCATAGCGTTTTTATGCCATATCCAGCGGTAAACCGATGGGGTTAGGCGTCATTATTAAATTACTTTATGATATAACGATTTTGCAAAAAAGAACACCCTAAAACTTGAAAATTGATTAAAAATGTATCAGGATTAAGTAAAATTACAATAAAAATTAAAATGACTTATTTAGAATCCTTTTTAGACCTAATAAAAAGTAAGAAAAAAACATCTGGTAAAGAGCGCATCCTTTTAGCATTAAAAGAGGTTGCCTACGCTTTGGGCCAAAATGGAGTTTCTATTTATACCGAACGAGAAATCGCCGATGCACTAAGCCACGATCCATTCATGCATAAAATTTTGTTCCATGACACCCCCAAAGAAGAAGCCATTTCATTTGATATAAGATTTATTATTTTAGATAATATTGTTTCTGTAATAAAGGAATTGGAAAAAGAAAATATAATATCCTTTGATTCGAAATACAATTTTCTCAATTTATTTAAGCCCCCCGCTGATCCAGAGGGCGCTAAGTTTTTTGAGGATTCAATTAAGGAAAATCCAATCAATAAAATAAGTTTTTTTAATATAGAAAGAGATGACATTTTTTTGGAAATCAAAGAAGGTTTTGATAGTTACTATAGAAAATATAAACAAAAAACTAAACTTAATAAAAAGGCGGGCAACAAAATTGAGTCTCCTTATAAACTTCCTTACGGCACAGAATGGGAACGGGTAGAAATAAAATTTAAGGATGCTGATTCCATAGAGGTTTTTAACAACAAAGAAAAACATTGCACGGTGAGCTACAAAGATCTGGGATTTTATAGCGGCAAAAAAAATAGCAAACCAGATATGCCATGGTTATTCTTATCATCGCTTGCTATAGCCCAGTCCAAAGATGAAAAAGGAGCAACGGTTGATGATATGATCTTTCATTTAACTTCAAAAAAGGGCGGCAAAAAAATTACGAAAGATAATTGTCAACAAATTAAACTAAAATTATCCAAAAAGTTACGAGAAGTTTTTGATGTTGTTGATGATCCGTTTTGGGAATATGAAAAATATAGGTGCTATAAAACAAAATTTACATTAAAACCGGTGCCATTGATGCGAACAGAGGATCCCTATTTAACCAAAAGGAATAAGTTTGATGAAAATTTTGATTATGGGGGGAAAGCGGAAGAAAAGCATAAAGAATATATTGAAGACATAAATAAAAAAGACAAAAATGACGATTGGAAGTCCATAGACGACAAAGATCATGCAGACGATGAAAGAAATACGGATGATGATATAGAAGGGTTTACAGTAGATTAGCATTAAAACATAAGAACCTCGCTGAATTTTCAGCGGGGTTTTTTGTTACAAATTTTTTGAATAGTAAAAAAAATAAGGCCAAAAGAACCTTAAAAATTAAAAACGCTGAAATTTCAGCATTATTTTAAGAGAGACAAGAATATAAAAATGAAAAATAAAAATCAGTTTAAGACAACCCAGTTTTATCTCACAGCATTCCTTTTAGCAAAAGGGCTTATTTTGGCAGATATTGACAAAACCTCTGATCCCAAAAGATATCAATTTATATTCATCGATTCTCCGCAGTTAAAAAAACTTGTGGAAGTTTTTAATTTTTCTGAAAACAATGCTTCTGAGGCACTGGTTAACCCTCGTCTATTTGCAGGCGCGATAAAAAGTCTTAAGGAAAAGATCTATCAATACTGAAATGGTTAGCGACGCTCTTATTAAAAAATTACAGGAAATTATCCGAGAGGAATATGGCCGGGATGTAAATGTTAAAGAAGCAACCGAAATTGCTAACGATCTTGTAGGATACTTTGATTTGTTGGCAAAAATTTATCATGAGGATAAAGAAAATAATAATTAATAATTAATAAAAAAAATAACTATGACAATAACAATAAAGGAATATCTAAACAACAAAGGAATAATTTTTAAGGAATACGGCAATGAGTTAATAACCCGTTGCGTATTTAACAACTGCGACAAGGACAGCGCCGAGGGAGAAGCGCATCTGTATTTTAATGCCGAGACCGGACAATACGACTGCAAAAAATGCGGAGCTAAGGGCAACTTAATAACTCTCGCTAAACATCTTGGAGATAATATAAAAGACATCTTTCCGAATACGCAAAAACAACCGGTTAAAACCTTAAAAAGACCACAATTTAATGAAGAGCTTGTTGAATCCTGCCACAATTCCCTGCCCGATCATATACGACAATACCTAAACGACAGAGGTATAACAGGCGAAATCATAAATAAATATAAACTCGGCTGGGGAGAGTTTTATGGGAAATTCTGGATTACCATCCCGATAAAAGATGCTGATGGTAGCTTTTCATTCTTTAAGCTAAGACAGGATCCAGATTGTGGAAAGGAAAAAATGACATTCCCCAAAAGCGCAGCAGCTCACAAAGTAGAGGCCCAAATTTATGATTGGGAAACACTACAAAAAAATACAGAAAAAATCTTCATTTGTGAAGGAGAGTTAGACAGATTACTTTTAATGTCAAAAGGTATCCCTGCTATTACCGGCACGAATGGCGCCGGAACGTTCAAACAAAGCTGGGCCGATAAAATTAAAAATTGTAAACAAATTTATGTTTGTTTTGATAGAGATGAGGCTGGCAGGAACGGCGCAACAAGAGTTTTAAGGATGCTGACAAATTTTGACAATGAGACATACCTTATTACTCTTCCAGTGGAAGTGGGAGACGGCGGAGATGTTACAGACTATTTTACAAAGCTTAACGGCAATGTTGAAGATTTGTTCACAAAATACGCAAGACGATGGTCAGACATAGAAAAAGCAGAGCGCATAAAAAGGTTTGAAAAAGTTGATAAAGAGATTAGCTTCGAGGAATGGCAAAGGATCATTAAAAATAATTTTCCGGAGCTTGTGTTCCCTGCCGAATATGGGCTGGCTATTATGGCTCAAATTTTAATCAGGGATATCACAAATCCATTCTCCTTGGTATTCGTTGATGTCCCATCCGCGGGCAAAACAATTGCAATCAATTTTTTCTCAGAGATAGAAGGATTGACCTATGCAACGGATAAATTTACGCCTGCTTCATTTGTATCTAATGCCACAAATATCAAACAGGACGAGTTAGCAGAGATAGACCTGTTGCCAAAGCTGAAATATAAAATGTTTTTGATAAGAGATTTGTCTACGATATTTTCCAAAAGAGATGATGATCTAAACGAATGCTTGGGCATATTAACTCGAGTGTTAGATGGCGAAGGGTTTAATGCCGATACTGGAGTGCATGGTAAAAGGCACTATGTTGGCGAATACCTTTTTATGATTTTAGCCGGCTCAACACCGATACATCCCCGCGTATGGAAAATGATGGGCAGCCTCGGCTCAAGATTGTTTTTCTTGAATATGGGAGCAAGGGACAAAAGCGAGGATGAATTGGCAGATCAGATAACTACCCTGTCCCATAAAGAAAAAGAGGAAATTTGCCGTTCGGCGACAAAAAACTTCCTTCATACACTCTGGCATAAGTACCCGGATGGCGTAAATTGGGATAGGCAGCAAGACAACCGGGAATATATTAAAATAATAACTCGGTGCGCAAAACTTCTGGCAAAATTACGCGGAACTATAGTCGTATGGAAAGAGTTAGATGGCGAAGGTAATGAATACAGCCACAATCCTCCGGTTATTGAAAAACCAGACCGCATAACGCAGCTGTTCTACAACCTTTGCAGGGGCCATGCACTTGTAAGCGGCAGAACGCAAATTGATAGGGCCGATCTAAAACTAATACTGGAATTGGCAATTGATAGCTGTCCTCCGACGCGAGCCAAGTTTTTCAGAAGACTCCTAGAAAATAATGGCGTTATGAAAACAAGCGAAGTAGTTACTGCCCTAAAATGCACTTCGCCTACTGCGGCAAAGGAAATGATGGCTCTGGAAATTTTAGACATTTGCCATATCAATTATGAGAAAGATGGCGGCGTAGGAGCCGCGGAAAAAACAATAAACCTTAACAAAGAGTTCGGCTGGTTTTTAAGCGACGAGTGCAAGGACATAAGAAATAAGATTTGATATGCACACTGGCAGATTTGCTTTAATAAAGCAAATCTGACGCTGTGTGTTATCAAATAAAAAACTGCTTAAAAACCGCAAAATTAATAACGCCATGAATAGTCGTAAAATGGCGTGATATCTTTAATGATTTCCTCAAATTATGACAAAATATTTTATGAAAAGTAGAACAAGTTCATACAAAAGTTTAAGTATTTTTTGGCTGAAACAACACGGCTACTTAGACCCAAATGTCAAAATTAAAACTGGTAGCATCGCATGGACTGATCCAGAAACAGGCAAAAAATTATTTGAAGTAGGTATCTTAATATTCAAAGACAAATGGCAGACAGAGCAGGAGGATGATTATTTTATACCGGCATATCACTACAAAGAAAGCAACTCCAAAAATAAAAAGGAACAAACGATTTCATATCCAATATATCTCGTTACCACCAAATGTAATTATGGAGGCGCCAGATATTGGTTCATATGCCCATTATTAAAAAAAGACGGGCATCCGTGTGGCCAGCGAGTCGGAGTGCTTTACTTAATGGGTAAATATTTCGGCTGCAGAAAGTGCGGAGAATTGTTTTATGATTCTCAGTTAAGACGCGGGAAAGGAGCCAAGGGCACCACGGGTGTCAGCCAGCAATACATAGACGAACTCAGGGATAAAATCACGGTATATTACTACAAAGACAAACCAACAAGGAAATACAGAAGGTTACTCGCGTTAGAAAAAAAAGACGCAGAACGGTGGGAAAAAATTGTTGGCATAATGGAGGCAGATATAGCAAAGCACAAAGCATATGTGGACTTATTGGAAAAAAAGAGCCATCGTCGTAGTAAGGGGGCCGATCCATAGGTTCATACACAAGATAGTAAAAATAAAAAAATATTAAAATAAGAATAAAAATTATGACAACAGATAAATTAACCAAAGCAATAATATTATGCAGAGTAAGCTCAAGGGAGCAGCAAGAAACAGGATATTCGTTGGACGCGCAAGAAAAACTATTAACCGATTATGCAAATAAAAATAGCTTCAGGGTGTTAAAAATATATCGCATCTCGGAATCCGCGAGCGGAAAACTGCTTCGTAAAGCTTTCAACGAGACATTGCAATTCGCCACAAAGAATAAGGTGGAGGTAATCTTATGTGAAAAAATAGATAGACTTACCCGCAATCTCAAAGATGCAGCGATTGTAGATGATTGGGTCAAGGAGCACTCAAGCAGATCAGTCCACTTCATAAAAGAGAACTTTATCTTAAGTAGGCAAACCAAAGCCCATGAAAACTTTGTCTGGGATATGAAAGTCGCAATGGCGAGATTTTACACTAACAATCTTTCAGAGGAGGTCAAAAAGGGCCAGAAAGAAAAACTTGCGCAAGGATGGTCACCTAAAGGAGAGCCACCATTAGGATACAAAACCGCCGGAGAAAAAGGACATAAAATACATATTCGCGATGAGGACAAAGCTCCTTTGGTAAAGAAAATGTTTGAATTATATTACAGTGGCAATTATTCCTTGAACACAATATGTGAAGCAATGAAAAAAGAAGGAATGAGGGGTAAGAATAATCAGCCGGTTTCAAGGACCAGAATACACGAACTACTATCTGATCCATTTTACTGCGGCATTAATGTTTGGAATGGACAATTTTATGCTGGGAAGCAAGAACCGCTTATAAGTAAAGAAATGTTTAATCTGGTTCAGGAAAAATTGAGTCACAAGTTTGGGGGTAAAATAAAATACAGAAAACACCTGTCAGTATTTAAGGCCAAAATTATATGTGAAGAGTGCGGAGGGATGGTGGCATGGGAGTGCCAAAAAGGACATTGGTATGGTCATTGCAACCATTATAAAAATTGTTCCCAGAAAAAATGGGTTAAACAGAAAGAAGTTGAGGATCAAATTCTCCCACTGCTCATTAAAGCGGCGCCTAAAAATAAAACTGTGTTAGGGTGGCTTGAAGATGCCTTAAGAGAAGGCCATCTTAACGAGGTTGATTACAACACTAAAAAACGGGAGGAACTAAACGAAGTTGTAAGAATTGCTGACCAAAGGATAGAGGGGGCTTACAGGGATAAGCTTGATGGGAGAATGCCGGCTGCGCTATGCGAAAAAATAATTACAGAATCAAATAGAAACAAAGAGGAAGCCATAAATTCTCTTGGAAAGCTCTCTGAGAGCAGAGCTGCTTATTACGAAGCAGGGTATTCTATACATGAACTGGCCCTGCATGCAAAAGAAATCTATTATAGCGAAAAGGCTACTACCGAGGATAGAAGATTGCTTTTGAAGCACGCATTTACGAACTTTAAGCTAAATGAGGGAAAAATAGAGGAGAATTACTCGTTGGGATTCGAATTTCTACTAAAATGGATGCCAAAGCTCAATTCCACTTTTCGAACCGCCAAAAATAGGCGATTTTAGGAACAAAACAGACGCTTTGGCGTCTGTTTGTACGGTCGTGCGCGCCCAAGAGGATTCGAACCTCTATCAAAAGCTCCGCAAGCTTTCATTCTATCCATTGAACTATGGGCGCAGTACTTATCTGCGGAGAGGGTGGGATTTGAACCCACGAGCCCACATAATGGGCGCAGGTTAGCAACCTGCTGCTTTGAACCGCTCAGCCACCTCTCCATTTTTATTTTAATTTTCCTGCGGGCAACTCGGGTTAAGTGCCCGAGAGTTATGTATTCCCTAAGGGCAGTATAGCATTTTAGAGATGAATTTTCCAGATGCAATTTTAAGCTCGTGGGTCGCTAGTCAAATTTACCAATTTTATAATAAAATGGAACACGTGAATGCGTTTTTTGGCGTGTTCCGTTTTTTTAGGGTTTAGTCGGAAAACGGAACAAACGGAACACGAAACACGTGTCCCGTTTTGATGATTTTTGCTATATTATATTTCGGAACACCAACGTGTACCGTTTTTGCAAACTAACCCCAATTTTTAACTACAACTTCAAGTTCGTTAATACACAACTGACAGCAGTAAGGAAAAACACGAATGTCCGGCGGACTATCACGAGAAATACTATGAATTTTTATCAACGGAGGGTTCACAACCGGCATGTTGACCTTTTTGGACTTTAAAGTTTTTCTGCATGTTTTTTTCAGGTAGTCCAGGTCGGGAATAATAGTGTAAGAAAAGCTTCCCCGGCCGTCATTAAAACTCTCAGGATTACAGATCCATATAACATTAGTGCCAGAAAAGAAAGCGATGTTTTTATTCTGCTGGAGCATGGCATTAAAACTAATCGAGTTCCCTATTTTGGCTTCACGCTCCTTGGATAATTCTTGCAAAAATTCTCTGACTAAAAAAACAAAGGCGTTGGCACAAGCCTCATAATTTTTGTTGGCAATCAGTCCATCGCAGAAATACTGCATCTCCCTGAGTTTTTCTATTTTACTTAACGGCTTCATCTTATTTAAACGATAATTTCTTTATATATTTTAACATACATTAAATGGTATATAATGTAAATAATGAATAAGAAGTCTAAAAAGCCAGGAAAACCTTACGAAAAAATCAGACGGCAAGCGGTAAAGAATATAAAAAGCGAACGGGATCGTGCTGTGGTTTTTAGTGGCTTCACCGCCAAGCCAATTTTTGAAGACAAATATTATAAATACATTTTAAAAAAGCCGGAATATTTTGAGATATACAAAAAATGGGTTTTAAGCCAAGCTCCATATGCGATGCCGAAAGATGAAAACTTATATTTTTTAACAAAAAATATTATTGTCGAGATAAATAAAGACGGTACGGAAATAAAAATAAAGAAGGCGGTTTTGTTTTTATTGATGGATATTTTAAATCCATTTATCAGTGGAATGCTTAACAGAGCTTCTGTGTATTACAAAGTTGAGGACATAAAATCCAAGGCTATTATTAGCACAACCGCAATCACTGCGACGTTCTGCAGGCCGGAGGATGTGGCAAGATTAGGATATCCAAGTTTTATTCCTGCGTTCTGCGATGTTTTTAAAACCTGCCTTCCCGGAGAGATCGGGGTTAAGTATAAAAAGCTTCCCAAAAAAGACGAACTGTTCGCTGCTGCCTTTGAAAAAGAGTGGCAAAAGCTTTATCCGTATTCAGACGCCCTGTACGGATTTGAAGTCATACCAGTTCCCTCTCCTGACGACATGTTCAGGTACTTGGGCCTTCCATTTGGAAACAGGATATTTCAAAAATTAAAGAAGGGAAAAATATACCGCGAGACGATGAACTATATTGCCACAATGGCAACCTTCAAGCCGTTGCCGGATGCAGGAGTTAAAAATATTTTAAGGATGAACTAGTTAAATTATTTGAGCCGCTAGTAGATAGTGATATTAAACGAGTTCAAGAAAATAAGCAATCCGGATATTCTCCAAATGACATCAATGAACTCAAATTGGAACTCAAAAAAGATTTGGAGAAAATAACAAACGAATTTGATTTTTTCTATGCAAGCACCAAAAACTTAGATAAGGAAAAGATATCTTCATTCGATAACTTTTTCTTGCCGATAAGGGGCGTGCTGGTAAGGCTCGGGCACATTTTTTCAGGCAAGGAATATCCATTCACCGATTATGTTGCCGAAAAATTCAGACAAAAAACAAAAAAATACTTTCCTAAAGAAATTTTAAATGAAAGCTATAACTCATTTGATGAAGAAGTAGGAGTAGAATCGTATGGAGGCGGCGACGGTAAAGATAAGCTTGAGGATATAATAGACGAAGCCGATCTTCCTATTTCAAAAGTCGCATCGGGTTATGATGCCAAAGATTCAAACGGAAACAAGGTAGGATGGACGATAGAAACATTTGCAGGGTTTGCCGGTAAAAGTATGAAAACGCTTCGCGATTGGGATAGAAAAGGATTTTTAGTGCCTGAAAGATATGGGATATATTCCCGCATCCACAGGAAAAAAATAATGTATAGGGCTTACAAACATGAAGACATTAAAAAAGCTCGGGTTGTCGCAGAAAATATGAAAAACAGGATGATTCGTGGCAGGAAGCAGGATTCCTAATCCAAAAATACTTTCTAAACTGCTTAAATAGCAGTTTTTTTTGTTGCTCCGACCCTCGTTCACATTATGTATCAAATGAAGGGGGCAATACTAAATAAATAATAAAAAACATATGGCAAAAGAAAAATTGCAATGGCATACGGAGAAGCGCAGGGTTGATAGCCTAAAATTTTACGAAAAAAATCCTCGACTGATGCCAGATAAGAATATGCATGACTTAATGAATAGCATTAAAAAAATCGAGCTGGCAGAAATACCGGCAATAAATATAGACGGAACATTGGTTGCCGGGAACCAAAGGGTCCGGGCACTTTTGCTTCTTGGCCGAGGCGAGGAAGAAATAGATGTCAGGGTTCCCAACAGAAAACTCACAGAAGCAGAATTCAAATTTTATCTGCTGGCAAGCAACCGAATAAGCGGACTTTGGGATTTTGACGCACTAAAAGTTGATTTTGATATTGATACTCTTTTAGAAACCGGTTTTGATAGTGCGGACTTGAGCTTGATATATGACGACAACCTTGAAGTTGAGGATGATAAGTTTGACGAAGAAGCCGAATTGGAAAAAATTAAAAAAACCGACATAAAGCCCGGGGACTATTTTGCTCTAGGTCGACACAGACTTTTATGTGGGGACGCTCTTGACCCGAATACTGCTAAGAAACTTATGGCTGGAGCAAAAGCGGATATGATCAACGATGATTTGCCATATAATATAGGGCTCTCATACGAAAAGGGCGTGGGAAACAAAGGACACTACGGCGGAACTACTAATGATAATAAAACTGATATGGAATATAGGAATTTTGTAAAAACAATAATGCAAAACGGACTTTCAGTCACAAAGCCCGATGCTCATCTGTTTTTTTGGTGCGATGAAAGGTATGTTTGGTTGTTCCAAGAGTTGTACCGCGAACTTGGCATTGATTCAAAACGCCTTTGCATTTGGATAAAGGACAATGCCTCGCCGACACCTCAGTTAGCGTTTAATAAAATAACAGAATTTTGTGCCTATGGGGTGAGGGGCAAGCCATTTCTGTCTGACAAAATAAAAAATCTGAATGAAGTGATGAATAAGGAACTGAGTACCGGAAACAGATTATCCGAGGATATTTTGGATCTTTTGAATATTTGGCTGGTCAAAAGGCTTCCCGGGAATCAGTACGATCACCCTACTCAGAAAAATCCACAAGTTCATGAAAAAGCATTACGTAGATGCACAAGACCGGGCGACGTTGTGCTGGATTTGACGTGCGGATCAGGAAGCATATTATCGGCTTGCCATCAGCTAAAACGCACCGCCTACGTTTCTGATTGCGAGCCAATATTTTGCCAATTAACAATTAATAGATTTAAACAAGGCTCTAGACTAGCAAGACTAGTCAAAGTAGCCGATTAATTTAATAATATTTTTTAATAATTTTCCACAATTCTTTTTTCATTGTATCATTTGTTTTTCCGTAGCGCCACTCTGACTCTTTAAGATGCAGTTCGAAATTCTTTTTTACACCATTAAATTTAGCCAGTCAACGTTTGGTGAAGCTCCAGAAATTTTCAATGCCGTTGATGTGAATACCTGTACCTTTCCTTGCAAATTCATTGTCTCCGTGATTAACCCTGAAATGTTTGTCGTATCCTACATCAACAAGTCCGTCATAGCTACGCCAGCTGTCCGAATAAATTACTGCTGATTTATCTACTTTCCCTCTGATAATGCTTTGCAGAATGTCTTTTTTACAGTTAGGAACAATTTCCGTGTAAACATGTCCGTTGCGTTTCAGTATTCCGAACACCGGTTGCTTCTGCGTGCCTCGTCCGCGTTTCAGCTTGCCGTGAAATCCGCGTTTGCGTCTTGCTCCGAAATATGATTCGTCCACTTCCGCTTCACCGAAAATCTTTTCGAATTCTTTGTGCTGATGAGCATAAATTGCCACACGAAATCTGTTGTACCAGTAATTTATCGTGTTGCGATTTACGCCC
Organism: Candidatus Staskawiczbacteria bacterium; assembly: GCA_963756225.1. Lineage (GTDB taxonomy): Bacteria > Patescibacteriota > Minisyncoccia > Minisyncoccales > Staskawiczbacteraceae > XYD1-FULL-39-28. The sequence continues at coordinate 172,323 of CAVWMZ010000003.1, read as the reverse complement.
ACCAGAGGAGCTGCTTTGGAGGCGTTAATATCCAAACAAAAGTGTTCAATAATTTTTTTAATTTTAAATGTCGATAATTTAGAGTTTTTGAGACTATTTACTAACATTTTGTCATTATACCATGACAGACTGCTAGTCTAGAGCCTAAACAAATATCAAATGACAAAATCAAAAAACTCAATTAAGCCAGGAACCATCTGGCAACTAGGACAACACAGATTAGCGTATGGCGACTCACGTGACAAGGATTTGATCAAAAGATTAACGGACGGCAATAAAATACATCTTATCTGCTGCGATATTCCGTATTCCGTTGCCGCAGTCGAGTCCAAGCAGAATTTTAAAACTTTGCACAAGAATAAGGAAATTGCGAATGACCATTTACAAACGCATGAGGAGTACAAAAAATTCAACATAGAATGGCTTGAAACAATAATTCCCTATTTGGCCAATAAAAATTCTGCTTACATTTTCAATGCGGATAAGATGTTATTTTCGTTGCGCGACGCGCTAATTGATTGCGGATTTAAAATTTCACAACTGTTAATCTGGGTTAAATCGCAATCGGTAGTTGGACGCTTGGATTACGCTCCACAGCACGAGCTAATACTGTATAGCTGGCGTGGAACGCACAAATTCAGAAGGTCAAAAGACAAGTCGGTTTTGTTTTATCCACGGCCAGCCAAAAACATTTGGCACCCGACAACAAAACCTATTGGCCTTATAAGAAGATTGATTCTGAATTCCAGCAACATCGGTGAAACAGTTTACGATGGCTTCCTTGGATCGGGAACCTGCCTCTTGGCTTGCGAGCAGACAAAACGCCGATGCTTGGCTGTAGAACTTGATTTAGAATATTGTTTAACAACAATTAAGAGATTTGAATCCCTAACCGGAATCAAATCAAAAATTCTATGAAAAAAGATAAAATGAAAGAACTGTTCCTTGAACAAGTTCGCAAAATACCAATCATACTTTTGGCTTGCGATAAATTGAGAATTGGACGCACGACTGTATATAGTTGGAAAGCTAAAGATAAAGATTTTAAAAAGAAACTCGAGGATGCTTTATCTGAGGGCGAAGAAAATATCAATGAAATGAGTGAGGTCCAGCTGGTGTCCATGATCAAGGAAAAAAACTGGCAGGCAGTTTCTTTCTGGTTACGTCACAGGCATCCTAAATTTAAGGATAAAATTGAAATTGATACTACAATACGAACTCAGAATAACGAGCTTACCCCGGAACAAGATGAAGCCGTAAAAAGAGCTCTTAAATTTGCAGGACTCATAGAGGGATCTGCGGAGCCGGAAAATAACCAAAATATTATTAACAACAATCAAAACAATGGAAACTCAAAACAACAATCAACAACCGGAACAGAATCTGGAGATGGAGAAAACGCAACAGATTCCACCGGAAAACAATAACATAAAAGACGGTGAGCAACCGAATTATGGCTCGGGCATTCTTCCCGATGACCTTGTGGAAAAAATGATAAATGATGTAAAAGTAAGAACAGCTTCTGTGACAAAAAGCATGTACTTGTTCTTTCACTTTTATTTCCCCCACTATATAACTTATCCCACTGCCGGATTTCAAAAACAGATATTCCACTCAATTGAAAAAAGCGAGACCGAAGATTTATTCATAATCGCTTTTAGAGGGTCCGGGAAAAGCACCATCGTAACTACCGCTTACCCGATATGGGCAATATTGGGCAGGCAACAAAAAAAGTTTGTCGTCCTGATTTGCCAAACCAGGAATCAGGCAAGGCAGCAACTAGGGAATATCAAAAGTGAACTTGAGACTAATGAGCTGCTAAAAAACGACCTTGGCCCTTTTTCCGAAGACGCCGACGAATGGGGCATATGGTCTTTGGTATTTAAAAAATCCGGGGCAAGAATTATTGCTGCTTCTACCGAGCAAAGCATAAGAGGCATAAGGCACAGGCAGTGGAGGCCGGATTTGATAATTTTAGACGACGTGCAGGACGTAAACAGCGTTAAGACTTTAGAAAGCAGACAGAATCTTAGCCAGTGGTTCCATCAGGATGTAATACCATTGGGTGAGCCCGGGAAAACAAGAATTGTGGCGGTCGGCAATTTGCTGCACCAAGATTCTTTGATGATGAGAATAAGGCAAGAAATTGAAAAAGGCAGAAGCGGAGTATTCAAAATTATTCCTTTGCTCGACAATAAAGACAGAATAGCTTGGCTGGGCAAATATCCTAATATGGCAGCCGTGGAAGAAGAAAAACTGAGGCACGGGAATATTGCCTTTGAAAGAGAATTTAACCTCCGTATAATTTCAGACGACGACCAGGTTATCCCTTTTGAGTGGATTAAAACTTATGATGACATTCCAAAAAATGTGACAATGTCTAAAATAATAATGGCTGTGGATTTGGCTATCAGCGAAAAAGATACGGCGGATAAAACCGCTATTGTGTCAGCTGCCATAACCGGCTGGGGAAAAGAAGCCAAAATATATTTCTTACCGCACCCGATAAATAAAAGAATGGATTTTGCCACTATGATTGAAAAAGTTAAAAATGTTTTTCAGGCGAATCTGAATATATGTCAGAATGTAAAAATTCTGGTGGAGGACGTGGGCTACCAACGTGCTGCTATACAAGCTCTTTCGGGCGAGGGGTTGCCAGTTGAAGGATTCAAAGTAAACGATGACAAAAGAGCAAGATTAATTACGGTAAGCGGTCTGATTAAAAATGGGCAGGCAATATTTCCCAAGATTGGGATCTGAAATTCAAATTCAGCAGATCACTGGCTTTGGCGTGGAGAGATTTGACGATTTGGTTGATGCGACTACGATGATACTTTTTGACTTCTTGAAAGAGCCTCCTTATCTACCCACGGTTGTATGGCTGGATAATCCTTGGCACAACAAAGAAAGGGATATAGATAATTTTTTTGACGACTTCAGACAAGGGAGATTTTTGAGGTAATATTTTTTAATAGAATCAATTCTTCGGCAGTCTTCCTCCTGCGTTCAAACAATCCTGTAATGTGGCATATGAAGTGTAGTGGGTTGTTTGTGTGTAATACGGATCACCCGGAGCATGACAGATTCCGGTTGTACTAAGTTTAACAATTCCGGTGGCAGACGACGTACTTATTGCAGTTCCCGATGACGTAAATGGCGTGCCGCCGTTGAAATCGCTTTGGAATGATTTTGATATAGAATTAATTACAGATTGATCAGAAACAATTAGTCCGAGCTCTCGGTTATCATTTAAAGATGAAGATGAAAAGTTTTCAGAACCAACAAACGCAGATGTTCCGTCTGCGACAATAATTTTTGCGTGAATGTAGAAAGGAGCACTTGTGGCATAGGTGTTTATCTTAACGCCGGCAGATGAAAGTGCTTGGAATTCGCTAGCGTATTCGCTTGAATAAGTCATTACAACTTCAACCGCAACTCCGCGCTGGGCAGCTGAGGCAAGAGCGTTGACGATATATGTGTCAGACATTTCTTCATTTTCAACATATAAAGTATTTTGAGCATTGTTAATTAAATTAACCAATGCGGTTGCAGAGCCCGGGCTCCAGACAAGATCATCCCCATTTGATGCCGTGTCTTTTTTAGAATTCCAATCATCACCAAAAGCAGATTCAATGGCGGAAACGTCGTTTTTGTCACTATCAACAACTGCGAAATCACGGTCGCTTGAATAATACTTTGGGGTAAAATTGAGAGTCATGACTATTGCTTCGCTGTTATCAATAACCATTGTCTTCTGATGGGTTAAAGCAAAATACGAAGGCGTCCAATGAACAGGAACATTATTTGTTTGAAAATATTGGTATGCGGCTTGATTGGCCGTAGATTGCGCTCCGTTGTATCCTTGGTTCAAAAGAACGCGGACGCTTACGCCTCGATTCTGAGCCGCAAGAAGCACGGATTCTATTTGCGGATCCTGAAGCTCGTACATTACAAGGTCGATGCTTTTTGTAGCCCCGGAGATGGCTGTGATAAATGGAGTTATTCCGGCAGATGGCTCGGTGATAAGAGAATCAGAACCAGCTGGCGCGGAAACTGTTATAGCTTTAACCGGTATATGAGTATCAGATTGATTATTAACTATGTCATTTTTACTGGAAGCAGTTGAAGTAGTTTTAGCCGGAGTAGCTATTTTTGTTGACGAGCTGTTTGTAGTATTAGCCTTAGTCGAAACTGGAGCAGTATTTGTTGATTGCGATTGATTAGAATTAAAGCTGGAAGACAATCCTATTATTATAAAAAGCACAACAACAATCAGAACCCAGAACCACCATTTTTTGTAAATTTCCTTTTTAGATTTATCTTCCATATTTTATTGTATATATTTTTAGAAAAATATGCCAAACTTTCATATCAATTCGGATAGTCAATACAGCTATCAAGATTATATTTGTTGCACCGCCTAAGTCTGTTAAAAATCTGAACGTATCCCTTTGGAAAACCATTCTTTTTTATTGCTAATACGGCATACTGGGAACAGCTTGGATGGAACCGGCACCGAACTCCAAACTTGAATAATATCGGAGAAATAAATATTTGATATCCTCTTATTAATAGCAGGGCAAACCTATCTATTAACTTCATATTCTACTATTTCGCTTTTAATGTTTTTAGATCCGCATTCCGGGCATTTAGTAAGATCCACTACTTTTTTGTCCGGTATAAGAAGGGCTGGAACGCAACCTCCGCAACACATGCTTGCCTTGCCACAATTTCCCATGGCAGCGCCGAAGTTTTGAAGCTTGTCCTGCTTTCCATAATGCCATACTTTGCCACAGGCGTTGCATGTGCATTTAGTCTCCTGAATAGTTTTAGTTTTAGGACTTTTGCTTTCTTTAATTTCAGCTTTTTTTTCCTCTGGTTTTTTCTTTCTATTTTTTACAATTTGTACTACCCCATATATTCCTAAACCGATGAATATAAGCAAGCCGATGGGTAACTGGATAAATAGAAGTATGAAACCCACTACAAGCGCGACTATTATATAAATTTTTTTCTTTTCCATGTTTTATATATTAATAATATCGATTATCTCGACCTTTGTCCCATTCCTTAGCTTAGTTCAGGACAAAAGTAAAGCTAAAATTATTTTTTCTTTTTCATCTCTCTTGCGCTCACCTTTATGGCGAGCCGCGTAAGTTTTAGTAAGCTATAGCCAAGTTCATCCGCCACTTCTTTCGAAATAGCCATGCCATAATCTTTTTTAATTATTTTTTGAAACTTTTTAATTGTCGCTACTTTGAGCTTTGTGCTTTTATTGTTTCTCATAAACATTAAAAAATTATGGTTGCTTTCTGGTTGGTTGAGTCAGATTTGGTTGGTCTTTTAATAATTCATCGGACGAAGCTTTATCGATATATATTTTCCCATCTTTCAGAATGAGTTTGCTCTTAATATTTTGCATAATTTTCCGCTGTTCATAAATATTGCCGTTTTTCAAAAGAAATTTCATATATTTTTTAGTATCAATATCTCCAAGCTCCTTGTTCCCGAAGCCACCTGGATTGCCCATAACATCTCTATAAAATCGGTACATTTTATCTACATCTAAATCCATCTGACCACGAACGCCAAGCTCATCAATAGTCAGCTGGTCTACTGTGCTGCAGAGCTGATCTACCAAATTTTCTTCCGAGATATATTCCCGCACACAATTAGGATCCTTCGCTCTATCGCAACCATAATAGACATGCCGGTTAATCGTTCCGTCTTTCAAGGCCTTAAAGTGCTCCTGAGCTGTAATGCTTGATCCACAGCGTCCGCATTTCAAAAGATGAGTGAATGCAAAATCTTTTTTAAAAATCCGTGTTGCCCTATTATGTTTTTGAAGTTCAATGTGCGCCTTATCATAAAGCTCTTTAGTAATAATAGGCGGGTATGCACCTTTATACCAGTTCCCGCTTTTTAGCGGATATTCAAACTCGCCGTAATAAAACGGCCTTCTGAGTATAAGTTGGACCGAAGATAAGACTATATGTTTTCCGTTAGGAGAAAGAAAATCCAATTCTTCTCTGAGCCATTTTGTTATATGGTGCTGGCTCCAGCCCTCTGCCGCTTTTTCAAACATCATTTTTATAACATATCCACGCGAGGGATCGATTTTAAGCTGGCCGTTTTTACCTTTTTCCGCATATGCCTTATATCCCATTGGTGGGACTCCCGGCCATAAACCTTTCTCCACCATAGTGCGCAATCCTCTCCTCACATTAAGGCTCCTGTTATCATTCTCGAGTTTAGCTTCGCCGCCAAGAATCATAAGTAAAAATTTTTCGTTAGGCGAATTAGTAAATGTCTGATTGAATGTTTTTATCTCCAAGAGCTGCTTGCTGTCCATAAGATCAACTAATCTGCCAAGATCGCCGGCGTTCCTGCTAAGCCGATCCGGGTGCCAAGTTAAAATAGCATTGTATTTCCCTGCTTTTATTTCATCTATTATTTTATTGAAAACTTCCCTCTCTCCAGAGTTTTTAGCTGAATGAGCCTCTGTTTTTACCGCAACCACAGAAAGATGATCACTTTCAGCCAGCTTGCTCATCTCCTTTACTTGAGAATCAATTGACATAGCCTGGCGCTCCTCATCCTCGCTGGATTTTCTGGCGTAGAGGCAATAGTGTAAAATTTGATTATCTTTTTGTTGCTCCATAAAATTTTATTATTCAGCGTCCAACCTGCGACGCCTTTCATCAAGCGTTTCGTCTTCATACATCCAATACAAAGTGCCTGCGACATCTTTTTTGTAACCCAACAGCTTTTTTGCAGAACTGGATAAGCTCGTTGTTTCACCCTTAAATTCAATTTGGTTGCCGTCAAGGACTTTTGCTTTTATGGAATTATCTCTTGAAAAAACAATAGTTGAGCCAACCGGTATCTTATATTTAGCAAAATCAAATCTTGCCCTGACTGTTTTTACTTCTTCAAGCGCGCTTTCTTCCTCTTTTGTAATGTTTATAAAATCTTTTGGAGTAACATCCTGTTTTTGAATCCTACGGACAGCGGCTACTACACGTTCAGGGTCTATCTTAAAAAACTCTCGCTCGTCGCGAACTCTGCGGTCTGAAAATATTGAATGCAACCATTTTTCTTCATCCTTAGCATTACCTACTTCGCAGGCGTAATAACATTCAAAAGGCATCGGGATATTTGTTCTATCTAATTGCCTTATCCTTTCTAAAACAGAATTGTTTGTCATTCCAATTTTCACGAAACCCGGCATAGCTTCGTTAGTTAAAATGTAGATTATTTCGCTCATAAATTTAATAATTTAATGATTTTTATGTGACAAACAACAAAAAGCCCACCACAGGTAGAGACCGAAATCTCTCGCACACGTTTCCATGTACGGCGTATGAGGCGACCCCATGATGGGTTCTTTGTGCCTCATACGACTTATTACCATACCCTACAGTCTCCCGTAGGGGTTAGGCAATCATATTAAATTGTTAATTTATATTATCACTAATTCTTTAACTTTTCTACCTTTTCAATTAATTACACGCAAAAAGCCCATTGCTGAGCTTTTTGCTTATTTTTTCTCATGCAAAATGTGGCCGATGGCTTACTTTTTAAACGGACATCGTGAATCATCGCACTGTCCGTTTCGCTTGCCGTGTTCGCAGGTGCCTTCCATGAGGTTGAATCTTTGACCACACTTCAAGCAGGTCATATTGGTCTCAGGCATATTTGACTCAGATAATTGTCCACACTTGGGACAGTTCATTTTTACTCTTGGCATAGAATTATGATGTTAATAATATTTTTCCTTTACTTCACTTTATCAAAAAACCACCTCAATTAAAAGGTGGCTTCTCGGTTGAGCAGGGTATCCCCTTTTTATGGTTTAAGTTCATTCAGAAGGCTCTCTGCCTGTTTTTCCAAAGCATTAAACTCGCTTACATATGTTTTTAGAAGTACCGCATCATCTGGCTTAAAGTCTGTAGATTCTTCAGCTTCAATATAGCCAAATACCTTTTGCATCAAGCGGAGTATTTGAGTTCTTTTTTCAAGTAGTAATGTGAGAATATCTGGTAATTCTTGAAGTTGAGAAAATAATGATTGAGACTTATGGGCTTTTGCATTATTTTTTTGTGCAGTGAATCCCACGCTCAAAACATACTGGAGTTTACTTTTAAAGCTTTTAACCAATCCAAGATTTCCAGCATCTTTTTGAATGTCTTTTTCAATGTGAGCAACAATTTCTTTATACTGCTTGCTGGGCTCAAGCTCCTTTATACTTGCATAGATTGGAACAAGAGACAGACTTCCAATTATTGAATTATGCAATTTTATAAAACTTTCGTTAAGTTCGTTAATACTCTGATGCTGTTCGCCCGTTAACTTTTGCTTGTCGCCCGCATGTCGCCCCAAAGCAAAAAGACCTCCGACTACAGCTCCAAAAATTAAAGAGTTTTTTAGTTCTTCATCCATGTTAAATTTTATTTATTATCTTTTTCTTCGTAAGCAACGGCCCACACAAGTGCGATTATCCACCCGATGAATGTCCAGCCCAGAAAGAGGTTTAATACAAAAATTGCTCCTGTATTTTTCTTTTTCTTTTTATTGGCGATGTACGCTGGGAGAAAATATATAAACAGAAAAATAACAAGTAGCCCTAATCCTATAATTGTATCCATATTTTTTATTTAATTGCTTTATTTATTATATCACCGATTAAAAAACGCCTCAATTTAAAGGTGGCTTTTCTGTTTTCATCTCGTAATAGTCTTCCATTAAATTATACTTTTTATTTTATATCCTTCGCCACTTTATCCAATATTTCCACCATAGCTAGGGTATCCAGTTTACAGTACTCAAGCATATCTTTTCCCAAAACCTCTTTTTCTTTCTTACCTATTTTTTTATCAATAAGTTTTCTGTAAGATTCTGATGCCGTTCCACCCTCCTGAATATTTAAGTCTTTGTGAGAAAGAGATGGAATTAAAACCGGAAGGATAGATTTAATTGACCAACTACCTTTGAAATCCTTATGCACATAATAGTTCTTTTTAAAGGAGGTTGCTAAATCGTAAACTCTGCTGTTTACAGATAATAATTTTTCTTTAAATTTAGGATACATTTTTGCCATTTCCTCATTTCTACCTTTCTCAAAGCCCTCATTCCAAACAAGTATTGTTCCGGTATCCCCAATCTGGCTTGTCATATTCTTTAGAAGCTCAGGGCAAGGATCTTCCCATTTATCAGCCAGAAATTCATAGTGCTCAACTTTTGTACCCGGAGTTTCCCTAACGTGCAATGAATATTGGAAAACCATTTGCTGATATGGCTTAAACCCGTCAAAAAGAGGCACTGCAGGGTTATACGTCTCGTAGTCTAGGAAATACAATGGATAAACCAAACTAGACAGCTCGCCAGCTATTCCTGCCTTATCAATAAATACCTTGTCGGTTGTTTCCGCTATATAGTATCTTTTTTTGTTTTCTCTTGTAACCATCTCTTCTGGCACATCCTCCACTTTAATCTTATCTTCCTCCACCATTTCTGCTAAACAATTTGCCTTCAAAGATAAATCATAAACAGAATGCTTTGGGATATTCTTCCAACAATAATCAATAAAACCACAGTCATACGGATCGCTGCACTGTTTTAATATTTTTACAGCCGGCTCTTTCTTTGTTTTTTTAGTAAATTCTAATGCCTCCCCTATTTTTATCTTTACTGCCGATTCTATTAGCGAAACCCTTTCTGTCACATCCTCTTTTTTAATTAACTTTTTAGGATCTACTTTGCCTTTTCTGACATACTCATTATTTACAAAATAAACATAGGCTTTATTTATTTTCAAGCCACAATTTTCCAAACATATTTTTTGAAAAGCAACATCTGTTATATGTAAATCTTCATCAACGTGCGTGGTTGATTTTACTTCAATTATATCCCACTTATTGATCTTCTTATCAAAAACCAACAAATCATTTCTACAAAATAAATCTCCATCATGAAAACTCGGCTGGATCAACGCCTTCTTCCCGGAGGATATTAACTCTTTAGTTTTATCTATCGACTTAAAAATATCACCTCCTCCTTCTGCTTCGCAATCAACGCCATCCTTATATTGGCTATAAACCCAAAACTCCACGCTTTCGCCCTGGAGTTGTTTATAGTCTAAATCCTCCTCGCCTTTGTATAATTCTTTCTTATTCTTATACAACCAGAGATACTTTGGGCACTGGAGATAATATGTAAATTGTGTTTTAGATAACATTTTTAATATTTCATTTTTTTATCGAAAAAAATCTTATTAAAGTCATTTGTCCAATATTTTCTGTATTTTTCATCTACTCCAGCGCCTGGCTGGTCATTATTATAAAAATACATCTCCGCACTGGTAACTCTCTTCTTTTTTAAGCTATCTAAGTCCGCAATAAAATCATTAAACCCATCAATTTTTTCTGCTGAATTTTCGATATATTGAGTACCGTGTGGATCGATAAATTTTAGATAATAATTAGCACCCTTTTTTAGCCAAAAAATGAAGTCCGGAAAGAAGGTTCTGTATTCTCCCGCCTCTGAGTCAAAATATGGGATACCAACTTTATCGATCACTTGATCGATCTTAGAAAAATACCACCAATCATATATTTTGAGACTGCTATCTTTTTGATCAATATAATTCTTTAAAGCTTCGAGAAAATCAATCTCGCTCTGTTCTTTAATTATGTGTTGAAAATTTTCAGATCCTTGTTTAAATAAGATTGGCGAATAATAATGTTCTTGTAGAACTTTGAAATCTAAATAGTCCTTCAACACCTCGAAGTTGTCCTTCGTTGCAATATCTTTTATTTTTTCTTTATATTCTTTTAGGGTTATCTTTTTTTGTTCAAGCAACTTATCAACCTGCTCTTCAGATAATCTAGGCTTAATTATCTTTAAAATGTCCCTTTCTAATTTTTCCGCATCCGCTTGGCCAATATTTGTTTTAACTTCATGATAATGAGAAATCTCTCCATCCAAAATTTTTATTTCAGATAATTTGTTAATTGGCTCATTGAAATAATGATCTGCAATAAAAAGAATGTTTTCAGCGGTTCTGCGTCTGCGTCTTTCGTTAATTATGAAATTTTTCCTATCTATTACCTTTTTATAAGTCCTCAGCCGTATATTATTTTTTAGAAGTAGCACTTTGGCGCCCGTCTTTTCCACGAATTCGGATACTTCCGTAAACTCATTTTTACCAATCCAAAATGGCTTTTCATTCAAGACTGTATTTCCGAAAGATGGAATGAAAATCGGAAATTCATTTTCCTTTATTTTTTCGTTCTTTTTTATTCCGTTTATTTTTATCCATTCAGGATTTGATTGCTTTTCTAGTTCTTCTAGAATGTTCTTTACAACTTCTTTATTAGTGGCAAAAATAAATAAACTTTCTAAAATCTGATTGTTTTTCAAAATCTTTTGTCTTTCAGAATCTGAAAAAAAAGACACATCTAAACTCTCGAATCTTTTTCTTTGATTTGGCATCGGCTCAATTCTTATCCCGCGCCCGATTGATTGCAAAACATATTTTTTAGCTTCATCGCTTACGCCAATATTAATATAATTAATAATATTCGGACGATTAGAATCCCAACCTTCCGTAAAGACCCTGCTGCCAAGCAGTATATTTATGTCATTTTTCTTATTTATATCCTCAAAAAAGCTTTCCTCGATAACTCTTCCAACTTCATACCCGCTCAAGGTATTATTTTCCCATTGTACAACATCGCTTGCACGTATAAGCATGAAGTACCTATCACTATTCACTAATTTAAAAGCTAATTCACCTTGATTATCGCGAAATTTTACCACCTCGATATTACCCTTGTTTTTAGTATTAAAAACCGCCTCACGAAAATCTTTTTCTTTTAGCTCTCTCAACTCTGCTATAAGATGCAGGTCAATTTCGCCCAAACTAAATAAGTATTTTTTGTTTTCTTCGAGCTTTGAGACCAAGTTAGTTTTTGCCCTTTCAAATTCAAAATTGCCAACAGAAATTTCGGCTAGTAATTTATAAAATATTTTGAGATCTGCTTCTTCGGTGTTAACGCTATGCGCTAAAGTAATCAAAAGAGGGGCATGATAAAGATTTTTATTCACTTCTCGTAATTTATGAAAATGCATTTTTGCCAATGCAAAAACTATTAAACTCTGTGCAATGATATTTTTTTTATCTTTATCAGAGAAATCGTCTTCATCGCTACGATTAAATTTTTGAAAATTTGAGTCGGCTACATAAAGTTTTTTTCCGTACCCATCCTTCAGGAAGGTGTTCAACTTATAGTCAAAAACCGTAGTGGCAATATCTAAATCATCCGTGAAGGTGGCAGAAAAATTAAACAAAAACCCGTTCTGTGTCAGCGCCATGAAATATTGCTGTCTTAATGATGTTTCTTTTTCTCCCTTGTGCGCTTCGTCTAAAATTAAATACCAATTACCATCATTATAAATACTTTCATAATTTAACCTTTGACCGTCTTTCTTTTTGGCGACCATGTCCTTGCCGGCGATATTATCAGCGCGATAATAAAAGACGGTAATCTCATTCTTATCAAAAATGCTTTGCTGGTTTTTTGTCCTCTCGTATTCTTTAAGATTCTTTAGATTAATCGTTATTTCAGAGCCCTTATTAAATTTATCAACGTGCGCTTTTATCTGATTCAAAATATCGTCTTTGGGAGCCAAAATCAAAATATCTTTTTGTGGAATAAGTTTTTTATCTATCAAATCAGCCAAAAGAGCTAAAAGCTTAATCATCACTAAAGTTTTGCCACTTCCCGTCGCCATCCAAAAAGCCGCGCGGTTGATGAAGGTCTCGAAAGGAATTTGTGTTTCAGTCGGAAAAAATTGAGAAAGAAATTTAAAATTCCCACTTTCCTCCGTTATTGCTAAACTAGTTTCTATTTCTTGATCCAACCCGTTATTCCGATACATTTGTACAATATCCTGTTTGTTCCTATTAATCATTCCACCTCTCCAATCGTGATAAAGTAAATACAAAAAAGTCGTAATATTTTCTATCGCCTTTTGCTGGTATGCAAAAAGCTCCCAGTCTAAGCCGAACTTTTTAGGTTCACGATATTGCCAATCAGAAGGAATTTCTCTGCTTTCGCGATCCTTTTCAATTAATTTTTGCAACATTATCTTTGAGGCCATAATCTACCAATAAATAAGTTTTTTAAGCGGTTCATATTTATCGAAATCAATATCGTTCAAATCAACTTCTGATTCATCTTCAAAAACAACCTTGTCTTTAGTTATTTTCTTGATTTTTTTACCGAAAAGATTAGAAATGGTTTCTGGCAAATCAACGTCCGGATAAAGTTTTTCGAATACAAACTTTGCCTTTTCTTTTTTTAGATCAATACTCAGAGCAATTTTCGCCTGTTTTTCAGATAACGAAAAATCTATGTTTTCTATTTCCTTCTCGTTCGGATTGTAAACAGCCCTCTTTAGTGAATCTTCATATTGCTCTAATTCATAATATTTGAAAAAACCACCACCTTTCCAATCGATATCTTTTGATAAATGGCTTCTTCTATCCTTATCAACGGCAATAAACGATTGATCGCCAAATAATACATTTTTTAATCTGCCAAGAATCCCAATTTTTTTGACAGTCTCACTGCCATCAAAATCAAGATATAATTCATGAAAATAGTTGCCCATTTCAACGCCTATCCATTTTCTATTTAATTTTTGCGATACTGCAAACGTAGTTCCACTACCACCGAAAAAATCTAAAACAGTATCTTTTTGTTCAGTAGTGGCCTGAATAGTTCTTCTGATAAAGTTCTCCGGCTTTTGTGTATTAAATGACAGATTTTCACTAATTCTCATTTCTGACTGCGTAAATGAGTAGATATCATTCCATATATCACCAATCGGATAAATTTTTTCATTTATAGTTATCTTTGTCCTTTCAAGCGCGTTTTTATCGTATTTTTCAATAAAATAATCGAAGTCTTCTATTTTGTTGTGTTTTGTTCTGTCTTCCTTCGGTAGAGCAATTAAATCCAACCACCCTATGTTTAGATTCGTAGCGTTTCTATTTGGTTTCCAAAGTTTAAAAAATTTACTACTTTTGTTTTTACAAAAATATATCGTTGAAGACTTTAAAGAAAAATTATTTCCGAAACTTTTATATCCGAATAAGTCGGCTTCTACATCTTTTGTAGCATTTGTATCAAAAGTAATTTTCTTAATTTCTTCTAGACCAAACTTGTCCAATAGAATTCTTCCCAAAAAATCCGCGTTTTCATCTAAATTTATAAAAAAACTACCACTGTCTTTTAGAAAAGATTTTGCAATGTCCAAACGATTATCAATTAAGGACAGCCAAGTACTGTCTTGGAACTTATCAATATACTCAAAATCTTCACCCGTGTTGAAGGGCGGATCAATATAAATTGTTTGTACTTGTTCTTTGTATTTTGGTAGAAGCGTATTTAGCGCTTGGAAATTATCAGATTTTATCAATCGCCCATCTAATGCTTCGTCTAAATTATCAAATAAATCTATAATCTTAATCTCTATATCTTTGAAATATTTTGTATCGATTGGAAGTGTTTGAAATTCTTTATTTAATTTTCCTTCTTCAATTATAACCTTCTGATTAAATCCTTTTTTAACAATACTTAGCTCTTGCCACTCATTAATCTGATCTTTTATGCCAGTGTGTTTAACAACCTCGCTAATAATTTTTATTCCATCTTTTTTATTCGCCAGTCTATCTAAAGTTATTACATAATTAGATTTACGCGCAAATTTCGGTTTAAGCCAAATCTTTTTTAATTCATCTTCAAAATTGCCAATATAGCCAATCGCTAAATAAGCAACCTCTTTTATCTTCTTTATTCGATCAAGATCTTTTTGTTCAAAAACTGTTTCCATATTACCAGCCAAATACTGATACATATACAAATCAAACTGTTCGCGTAAGAATCCTTTAGCATCCTTATGAATAAAATAATCTATTTCGTTCTGTTTTTTATAAACTTTAAAAGCTTTTACAATATCTTCGGAATTTAAAACAATACTTTTTAGACGTAGATATTTTTCAATGTCGCTCGTATCTGAAATTGCAGGTTCAACTGTTACTCCGCCAAGCAACCCTTGATTGTCTTGAATCAGGAGTTCAGTCCCGACCAAATCTTTTCCGCCCCTTTCGGTTTAATATTTTTATATCCAATCCATCATTTATAAAAATAATCTTCTTATTAGGTTTTTCTGAATTTTCTAAAATATACTTAATAAGTTTGGCGTTATCTTTTATATCCACTATTTCCTTGAGTTTGTCATATTTATTATCATTCTTATAAATAACCCTAAATTTAATGACCTTCTTGCCGGCGCGCTTTTGTGTCCCAATAAAATAAAATTGCAACTCTTTCTTCTCATTGGCTTGTTTATGCTTTAAAAGCGAAGCATCAAAATGAAAGTCAAATGCAATCTCCGGATCAGAGTTGAGTTGCATGTTTTCAATTGTACGATAATTGGCCTCTGATTTTACGTAATAAAGCTTTGAAGTTTTCCAAAACAAGGATACATCCTCGCGATCCGAATACACTTTTGCATAAATATTTTTGTAACTTGGCGTAGAAGAAAAGAAGATTGCTCCACCATCCGAAAAATAAGAGTCAAAAAAGGTATAAAGCTTATCATATAAATCCTCTGGTTTATCCTCCCCGAATTTCTGCTTTATTTCATCTTCAATTTTTTTCTTTATTAGATTGAAATAATCTGTCTTAATATTCATTAGGTTTACATAACCGCTATCTCCCTCAAGTTTTGCGCCAACAAATAAATCCTGCAGAATATTATAAAATTTTTGTTCTTTACTCATAATAAAATAATTATCTTTTTCTTTGATATTAACTCATATTTTCAATCTTTTGGAAGTTAGCACCGCTAAGAAGTTACCAACTGATGGGGTCTGGACTCCTTAGCGCCGTTGCGTCATCCTTGTCCTTACAAAGGTCGAATATGGCATATAAACAATTAAAAACAAAACTATGCAACAAGGAACAATGCAAACAAAAAGCGGTGTGGCGGTCATCGCTCCGCCCGTTAAATACTGCCTCTATGCAAGAAAAAGCACGGAGTCTGAGGAGCGTCAGGTTCTTTCCATAGACAGTCAGATAAAAGAAATGCTTTTGCTGGCTGAAAAAGAAAACCTGAATGTGGTTGAGATGAAACGTGAAAGTCACTCGGCCAAAGAAACCGGACAGAGGCCGGTGTTCAATGAGATTATCGATGAAATCCGGCAAGGAAAATTCAACGGGATTTTAACCTGGGCTCCAGATAGGATTTCTCGTAACGCTGGCGACCTTGGAAAAATCGTGGATTTAATGGATGCAGGGCAACTCTCGGAAATCCGAACCTACGGTCAACGATTCACCAACTCACCAAGCGAGAAATTTCTGCTGATGATTTTGGGATCACAGGCAAAACTGGAAAACGATAATCGAGGCGTCAATGTTAAACGCGGGCTTAGAGCAAGAGTTGAGATGGGTTTCTGGCCAACCATGGCTCCGCTGGGATATTTGAACCAAAGATTAATGGATAAAAAGTGCCAGCTGATCGTTGATCCGCCAGGGCTCCAATCGTCAAAAGAATGTTTGAACGGGTAGCTCATGAAGCATACTCTGGCAGAAAAATATACAACTGGTTGAAGTTTGAGCTGAACTTCTATACAAGGGGCAACAAACCCCTGACGTTGTCGGGCATATATAGGATACTGGATAACCCCTTCTATTATGGAATATTTGAATTTCCAAAAGCCAGTGGTAATTGGTATCAGGGAAAACACCAGCCGCTGATTTCACAGGAGTTATTTGAAAAAGCCAAAGCCCAATTAAAAAGAGATCAGATAGTTAGGCAGAATAAAGAATTTTCATTCACGAAACTCTTTACTTGCGGATATTGCGGGTCAACCATATGTGCCGAAGAAAAATGGAAAGTGCTAAAAGATGGGACATCAGCTCATTATATTTATTATGGCTGCGGACGGGCTAAGGATCGCAACTGTAAGAATAAATATATTAGAGAGGAGGAATTGATAACCGAGCTTCTGAAAATCCTCGACCAGCTAAATATCAACGAGCTAGGTATGCGCGCTAAGCTTGAGGATGAGATAAAGAGATTCAATATTTTTCAGAGGTCGGTGCTTGGCTCTACCGACAAAGAAAAAGTAAAAACTGATCCGGACACGGACATTCGCAACTACGCGAAATACCTTCTCAAGGAAGGGTTGATGATTGAAAAACGCGAGTTGCTCGGCAACCTCAGGTTGAGAATTATGTATAAGGATAAAGTATTGACTCTAATAGATTAAGAAAAAATTTGCTATAATGGGTTTATGAATCCAAGTGACAATGATCCATTTAAATACCGCTCCCAAGGAGGTGCTTTTAGCGTTGGCTCAGAAGAAGGAGATAATATGTCCGCTCTTGTAAAAGTAGATAATCAGCTGTTGTGCATTACAAGAAAAAATATACGCATGGTTTTAATGGCTGACTCGGTTGATCCACAGAGAACAAATCCTAACATAGATCACAATGTACAACATATACTTCCATACGGTTCTGATAATGAATTTGTCGGCAGAACATTTCAACAAGCCAGTATCCTATTTGAGGAACACTCTCTACGCAGCAACATAGATTATAATAAGGGAATAAGTATTTCATTCTCTTTCTTAAAAGAAATTACCGCGCTAGATAAACTAAAGAATGAATATACAACCGAAGAAAAAAGTATAAACTCTGATCTTTCTTCACAGGGGAAAAATCCTCCGATACCAGCACTTCCAAATTTAGAGCAAAAATTAAAAGGTTTTATTTCAAACGCCGACCATGCGACCGGGCGGATTATGGAACTCGCACTCCTATTTTATCCAACAATTAAACCAGCAGATAAGCACCAAACATGGGAAGAACAGTTGTACAAAATAATAAAGTCAGAATTGGGTGAAGACACCCCGTTTGCCACTTTCATATTTGAATTCAAAGAGTTCACAGAAAAAATGAGGACGATAAGAAATAAAATAGAACATCCATATGGTAAATTAAAAGACGACATTCTTTTAATCGAAAACTATAAACTAACCCCTGCAAACGTTCTTGACGTTCCGTCTATTTCATTTAAAGGCAAGGAATATAACCTTCCCAAAATGAGTATCGTTGCTTTCATGGAATTAACAACCGCTAATCTTTTAACAATTTTTGAGCTACTGATGGCCTATCTTTGTAATCAACATGCCAAACCATTCGCTGGCGAAAAAAGAGTTGTTATATCTGTTCCAGAAAAAGAAAGAAAGGAATCAGAAAAACACGTAAGGTTTAAATACGATATTTTTTGGACAAAATAAAAGCACTTTAAAAAGTGTTTTTATTTTTCTACTGTGGCTTAAAGGTATTTTTGTTTAGAAACTTTATAACTTTCGAACGAAGGTTTTTTAACCTTTCTAAAAGTTCGTCATATAGAATGAAATTGATATTTTTCAAAGAATTACTAAGTTTTCTAAAATCTTCTGATTCCTTTTCCCCATTAAATTGCTTACTTGTACCCGCAATAATATATCCCCTTGGTCGCACGACTCTAATATTAATATGCTTTTTCCTTTTAACCGCTTTTACATATTCATCTGAATTACGGAAAACTTCATCAATGTAATTTTCTATTTGGGAGATTGCCTGAGCGGCTTCAGGTTTCCAATAATAGTTTTCATGGCTTTTATCAAACGCCAAAAGTTTTGCATCGTGCTTTTTTATTTCAAAAATGTCTATGAATCCATATACATCCACCATCACAAAGTCGGGATAGCTCACGCTAATACTTACATTCTGTTTTTCTATAGAAGTTATATAATTAGCTATAAAGCGAAAGACCTTCTCCTTAAGAAACTTCTGCCACCTTTCTTCTTTTAAAGTACTTTTAGATAAGTTAGTTTCAAATTCTTTAATTACGTGATCAAGAAAAATTTTATCAGTCGTATTTTTTGCACTCTGAATAAGAGAATCCCTTGCTATACCCTTAACTCCTTTAAATGAACCTTGAAATATTTTAGGAAAAAAGACCTTCAACGATTGGAGATCTTCTTCATCCAACTTTTCAACAACCTTACTTTAACGTAGCATGGAAGCAACTTCTCCACCCTGATATTGGTCAAAATCACTTGTGGAAACCTTAACTTTTTTGGGGAATTTCGTACTAAGAAAAGATGCGACCGCTTCCCGCAATTCACTGTTATTATCCTCATTAATCCTACCAAGACGAGCTAATAAACTTTTTATATCTTCCTGTGGTAAAATGACCGTAGTAATATGCATCTTTTTTGTAACAGACTTTGTTCCGTTCACAGAAATACACAGATCTAAAATTTTTCCATCAGACAAATACTGATTTAATGCGGATAACAAAAATACACCCTTCTTTCCAAATCCCCAGCCACTTCTATTTAAGTAGAGGCCGGAAGGCAGACCATCGTAGCCCAATAAAGTAATCTTACTAAGATGTTTTGCCTGTCCACCTCGAAGATAATAGATAGTTTTTTTTGGTTTTTTAAAAGTTTCATATACACAAAAACCATCCTTTTTATCAAGGAACTTTGAGGCAGGTTTAATTTTTACAGTTGTAGAATGAGAAGGCATATAATTAAAAACTTAAAATGCCTTTATTCCATCAAACCCAAGGCACTTGGGTTGACACCGATAACAAATTGTGTTGGCGGAGGAGGTGGGACTTGAACCCACGAACCCCGTAAAGGGTTATAGTTTTCAAGACTATTGCAATAGCCACTATGCGACTCCTCCATCCGATATTTTATAATAAAAAATTAACAAAGTCAATTTTACTAAAAAGATATTGACGCCAGTATGGCATACCGTTTATAATTGAATAATGAGAACTACACAACGAAAAGGAGACGTCGCCGTCTCCCAAGCAATCGCAAGATTTACAAAAATGGGATATGATGTCTCTCTGCCAATTACCGAATCCGCTTCGTACGATTTAATAGTTGACATTAGTAAAAAATTAAACAGAGTCCAGGTAAGATATAGCAGCGTAAGAGAAATCCCATTGAGAAGGATTCATTCTAACTCAAAAGGATATGTAGTAAAGAAAACGAGACCTAATGCTTATGACTGGCTTTATATCTTTAAAGATAGTGGCGAGGAGTATTTAATTAGGGAATGTCTTTCGGGGCGTAATTCAATTGTGCCCGATATAAAATATCTTATAAAATAAATTTATGAAAGTTGAAAAAATAAAAATAACTAAAAAAGACAAAAGAGGAACTATATATAATTGCGATAAGGTGGGTTTTATTATCAGAAAAAAGGGAACCATAAGCGCCGATCATGCTCATAAAAAAGCAGAAACTCTTTATTTGGTTCAAGGTGGGGCTAAATTAACAGTTGGAAATAAAACTAAAAAAATTAAAGCGCCAGCTAAGATTGCAATCGGAAAGAACGTTTATCATAAATTAGTTGCATTAACCGAAGTTATGATAATCAGAAGTTAGTTATTTTTTAAATTATTTGTCTTGCCTCCTCCGCTTGTAAGTCACCTTTTTTTGGCGATTTTTTTATTACGATAAGATTTGTATTTTTTGTATAATAACGGTTACAATAAGCGCATGGAGAATTTACTAAAAAAATATTTTGGATATGATGCTTTTCGTCCTCTTCAAAAAGAAATTATTGAGCGGGTGCTAGGCGGAGAGGATTCTGTGGTTTTAATGCCTACGGGTGGAGGTAAATCGTTGTGCTTACAACTGCCGGCCCTGATTCTTGAAGGAGTTGCAATTGTTATTTCTCCGCTTATTTCGTTAATGAAAGACCAAGTAGATTCATTGTCTGCAAACGGCATTTCCGCAGATTTTATTAATAGTAGCCTTACTCCGAAAAAAATTGCTGAAGTGATGGATAGGGCCAGTGCAGGGGAATTAAAAATTATTTATATAGCCCCTGAAAGACTTAGTGTCCCTGGATTTGAAGATTTTTTGCATACGCTTTCTATAAACGTTATTGCCATTGACGAGGCGCACTGTATCTCCCAGTGGGGACATGATTTTAGGCCGCACTACCGCAATTTAACGATGTTACGCAAAAACTTTCCAGACATTCCAATTATTGCACTAACAGCCACCGCCACTGAAGAAGTAAGGGAAGATATTGTAAAACAGCTTTCTTTAGAAAACCACAAAATGTTTATTTCCAGTTTTAACCGGCCGAATTTAAGTTACGAAGTATTGCCTAAAAAAGATTCTTTTGCTTCAATCCTTGATCTTGTCGGCAACCATGAAAATTCCAGCGTAATTATTTATTGCTTTTCACGAAATGATACTGAAACGATGGTTGATAAATTAAAGAGGCATGGCTTAAGCGCAGTCGCGTATCACGCCGGTTTAAATGCTAAAACTAGAAAAGAAAATCAGGAAAAATTTATTAAAGATGAGGTTAATATTATAGTTGCCACTATTGCTTTTGGCATGGGAATTGATAAACCCGATGTACGGCTAGTTATACATCATAGTTTGCCAAAATCCATTGAGGGGTATTACCAGGAAACCGGGCGCGCGGGAAGGGACGGATTACCCTCAAGGTGCGTGTTATTTTTTTCATATGCCGACAAATTCAAGCAAGACTATTTTATTAATAACATAAGAGACGACGACGAGCGTGGAAAGGCGCAAGAAAATCTTAATCAGGTATTAAATTACGGAAATTTAAACAGTTGCCGTCGTAAATTTTTACTTAACTATTTTAATGAAGATTATCAAAAAGAAAATTGCGGAAATTGCGACAGGTGCGTAGAAAAACCCTCTTTTAAGGCTAGCTCCGGACTGTCTTCTTTTATGGATGGAGTAAAAATTAGAATGTCGCAGCAACCCGATATTGAAAATGATGTTTACGATAAAGTATTGTTTGAGAAATTAAAAATATTGAGAACTCAAGAGGCGCAGCATCTGCACGTGCCTCCCTATGTGGTGTTCGGAGATAAGGCCTTGATTCAAATGGCCAAGGACATGCCCGAAACGCCGGAGGATTTTCTGGAAATTTACGGTGTGGCTGACCGCAAACTTGAACAATTCGGCAAACAATTCATGCAGGTTATCCGCGAGCATGTGAATAATTTATCTGATCAATTTTAAAACTGAAATTTTAAGTGATTTTTGTTTTGTAGTATAATTATAAAATGATTTATTTCAATTATTTTTTAATTTTTGAAAGTATTGTCTTTTTCGCTTTTATTTTAATTACTGCCAGAGAGATTTATCAGAAAAATTTTCGCAGATTGTTTGAAATTATAAGTTGCGCGGTTTTTGGATTAATCTTGGAAGTCGGAAATACTTATTTGGCTCATACTTATTCTTATAACCAAAATTTTTTGATTAATTTGATTCATGTGCCGATTGCTGTAGGCTTGGGCTGGGCGGTTATTATTTATTGCGCAATGCTTTTAAGCGACCAATATAATATTCCTTGGCACCTTAGGCCGTTTATGGATGCTTTAACCGCGATAATGGTTGATTTGGCCATGGATGTCGTTGCAATTCGGCTTGGTTTTTGGTCTTGGACAATTCCTTTGGATAAAGAATGGTACGGTGTGCCCTTTGAAAATCTTGTCGGCTGGATTTTGGTAGTTCTGTCTTTTTCTTTTATCATGCGTTTTATAAGAACCTTAAACTATCATCGGGTTTTAACTAAAGTTCTGATGATTTTTTCGCCGGTATTATCATATATCGGTTTAATGTTTGGGCTTTTAATTTTCAGTATAATAGCTATCTTGCCGTATCAGATAAACAATTGGACTACTTTGGTCTCTTTTCAATATGATCCAAGCTTAAGAATATTATTTAATCCACAGGTTGAGTTGTGGAAGTTAATTTTATTTACGATTATTTTTACCGAGCTAGTTAAATATTGTTGTCTGGTCGTTGGTTAAATATCGAAAAAAATATCTTAAAAATTTCGACATTTTATCGTTTTCTTGTTTAACGTCCATACATTTATTTTTTATGATAGCAATTTTCACCTCCGGGCTTTATGCCCAGCTGCCAATTTTAATATTTTTATGTTTGAGTAGTTTGTTGGCTCACTTATTAATTCACTTTTTACCATATTTAATAAATCGCAAAACTATTTATTTTTTTCGTTCAATTCAGGGCGTAGCCAGGGATCGTAGAGACCAACTGGATAAGGTTATTACGGCTTCATTAAAATAAATTATGATAATTAATTTTTAATCATGAAAAATAAATTTATTGGCTCTAGACTAGCAAGACTAGTCAAAGTAGCCGATTAATTTAATAATATTTTTTAATAATTTTCCACAATTCTTTTTTCATTGTATCATTTGTTTTTCCGTAGCGCCACTCTGACTCTTTAAGATGCAGTTCGAAATTCTTTTTTACACCATTAAATTTAGCCAGTCGACGTTTGGTGAAGCTCCAGAAATTTTCAATGCCGTTGATGTGAATACCTGTACCTTTCCTTGCAAATTCATTGTCTCCGTGATTAACCCTGAAATGTTTGTCGTATCCTACATCAACAAGTCCGTCATAGCTACGCCAGCTGTCCGAATAAATTACTGCTGATTTATCTACTTTCCCTCTGATAATGCTTTGCAGAATGTCTTTTTTACAGTTAGGAACAATTTCCGTGTAAACATGTCCGTTGCGTTTCAGTATTCCGAACACCGGTTGCTTCTGCGTGCCTCGTCCGCGTTTCAGCTTGCCATGGAATCCGCGTTTGCGTCTTGCTCCGAAATATGATTCGTCCACTTCCGCTTCACCGAAAATCTTTTCAAATTCTTTGTGCTGATGAGCATAAATTGCCACACGAAATCTGTTGTACCAGTAATTTATCGTGTTGCGATTTACGCCCACCAGAGGAGCTGCTTTGGAGGCGTTAATATCCAAACAAAAGTGTTCAATAATTTTTTTAATTTTAAATGTTGATAATTTAGATTTTTTGAGACTATTTACTAACATTTTGTCATTATACCATGACAGACTGCTAGTCTAGAGCCATTTATTTTATTTATAATTATTTTATTTTTATTTTCTGCACAAAATGTTTTAGCAGCCTATCATTTTTCAAATTATAAAGGCAAAAACCCAATTCATATTTTTAAATCAAATACTAAAATTCCTAAAGGAATTTCGCCCGACCAAATAAAAAATATTTATAATCTGCCAAAAACCGGCGGCCACGGAACGATTGCAATTATTGACGCTTATGACGACAAAACAATGGAAAGTGATTTGGCTATTTTTGATAAAATTTTTAATTTGCCAGACTGTACAACAAAAAATGGATGTTTTGAACAACATTTAATGGCTTCTGGTACTTTAACCAATTCCGGGTGGGCTGGAGAAACCGCGCTTGATGTTGAATGGGCTCATGCAATTGCTCCAAACGCAAAAATTTTATTGGTTGAAGCAAAAACTCCAAGTGGAGCAAATCTTTTGGGCGCAATTGATTATGCTGCCAGCAGATCTGATGTTGTTGCGGCTTCTATGAGCTGGGGAGGAGAAGAAACGGTTGAAGAAAAAAGCTTGGATTCGCATTTTATCAGCAAATCGGGAGCTGTATTTTTTGCTTCATCCGGAGATGATGGATGGGGCGCATCGTGGCCGGCGGCTTCGCCGAATGTGGTTTCTGTTGGAGGAACATCTCTGTCACTTAAAAGCGATGGATCATTGAATAAAGAAATAGCGTGGTCGGGTAGTGGCGGAGGAGTGAGCGCTTATGAAACTCAGCCGGATTTTCAAAAAAATTATTCTATTCCAAAAGCTAATGGCATGAGAGCAATTCCCGATGTTTCCTATGACGCCGATCCGCAATCTGGGTTTTCAACTTATTCTAATGGAAAATGGTATGTTGTTGGAGGAACATCTGACGCAGCTCCACAATGGGCGGCGATTCAATCACTAGGACTTTCAGCAACGAATAAAAAACTTTATTCAGATAAAACATTAAGCTCATACTCTAATTATTTTCGTGACATTGTTTCTGGCTCAAATGGTGATTGTAAATATTATTGTCAGGCGAGAAATCATTATGATTATATCACTGGACTTGGAAGCCCAGTTACGGTAAACTTTTAATATAATATTAATATTTTTTTGAAAAGTGAAAACAATAGCTGATTATAAAAATTTTGAGGCGCTCGATATCCGAGTTGGGAAAATTATAAAAGTTGAAGATTCGCAATCTAAAAAACCGACGTATAGAATTACGGTTGATTTTGGATCAGAAATTGGAACAAAAGTTTCCTGCGGAGCTTATAGGAATTATTCTAAAGAGGAACTTATTGGAAAAATAATTATTGGTGTTATAAATTTTGAGGCTAAGAAAATGGGCCCGGAAATTTCAGAATTTTTAGTTCTTGGTGTTCAAAACGAAAAAGGTGAAACAATTTATTTAACAACCGAAAGCGACGTTCCGCTTGGTGTTCATATATTTTAAAAAATACTATGCCAAAGAAAAAGTTTTATGCATATTTGGTAGAGGGAGAAAGTGGCATTGTTGATAATTGGCCCGAATGCCAGGAGATTGTCGCTGGAAAACCTGGCGCGAAATTTAAAGGTTTTGAGTCGGAGGAGTTGGCTGAAGTTTGGTTAAGCGCTGGAGCTGATTATAATTTAAAAAATGTAGCGACTGAAGACGGAATTTATTTTGACTCGGGAACTGGTGCAGGAAATGGTGTTGAAATAAACGTGACAGATAAAATGGGAAAAAAATTATTGCGGAAAGTTTTGGACAAAAAAGAATTAAATGAAAAAGGGCATCATTTTGCAAACGAAGGTGCAACAAATAATTTTGGAGAATTGCTAGCCTGCAAATATGCCCTACAACTTGCCATAAAAGATGGTGTTGGTAAGGTTTTTGGAGACAGCAAGCTTATTGTTGAGTATTGGTCTAAGGGTCACGTTAAATATGAAGTTGGAGAGGAAACCGTTAATCTTGCTTGCGAAGTTAAAATTTTAAGAAAGGAGTTTGAAAAGCAGGGAGGTAGAGTGATTTTAATATCGGGCGGAAACAATCCCGCAGACCTAGGTTTTCATAAAGGTTAAAATATAAAAACTTAGGCTCTAGACTAGCAGTCTGTCATGGTATAATGACAAAATGTTAGTAAATAGTCTCAAAAAATCTAAATTATCGACATTTAAAATTAAAAAAATTATTGAACACTTTTGTTTGGATATTAACGCCTCCAAAGCAGCTCCTCTGGTGGGCGTAAATCGCAACACGATAAATTACTGGTACAACAGATTTCGTGTGGCAATTTATGCTCATCAGCACAAAGAATTTGAAAAGATTTTCGGTGAAGCGGAAGTGGACGAATCATATTTTGGAGCAAGGCGCAAACGCGGATTTCACGGCAAGCTGAAACGCGGACGAGGCACGCAGAAGCAACCGGTGTTCGGAATACTGAAACGCAACGGACATGTTTACACGGAAATTGTTCCTAACTGTAAAAAAGACATTCTGCAAAGCATTATCAGAGGGAAAGTAGATAAATCAGCAGTAATTTATTCGGACAGCTGGCGTAGCTATGACGGACTTGTTGATGTAGGATACGACAAACATTTCAGGGTTAATCACGGAGACAATGAATTTGCAAGGAAAGGTACAGGTATTCACATCAACGGCATTGAAAATTTCTGGAGCTTCACCAAACGTTGACTGGCTAAATTTAATGGTGTAAAAAAGAATTTCGAACTGCATCTTAAAGAGTCAGAGTGGCGCTACGGAAAAACAAATGATACAATGAAAAAAGAATTGTGGAAAATTATTAAAAAATATTATTAAATTAATCGGCTACTTTGACTAGTCTTGCTAGTCTAGAGCCAAACTTATTATTCCAATAACCCCGCACCAATTTCATCCGAGCTTAATTTAGTAGTAAAACTATACGCGAAGCGCCTACGGATGTCGTTTAGGTAATATAGGCTATAAGTAAAATTGGTGAAGGGGTTTCGCGGCGGTAATGTAAATATATTCCGCCACTCAAAAAATATGACAACAGATAATACCCCTCGGGGCACAAGCAAATTTGCATGCGCAATAAATTGTATGGACGGGAGGGTCCAAGATGCCGTTAAAGATTATATGAAAAATAATTACGGTGTTGATTATGTGGATATGGTTACCGAGCCCGGACCGAATAAAATTTTGGCTGAAAATTCAGATGCTGCAATAATTGAAAATATTAAAAAAAGGGTTGAAATTTCGGTTCATCATCATGGGTCAAAAGTTGTGGCAATTGTAGGTCATTTTGGATGCGCAGGAAACCCTACAGAAAAAGAAGAACAGATTAAGCATTTACAAGAAGCTAAAAAAACAGTTGAATCATTTTCTTTCCCCGTGGAAGTTGTTCTTTTATGGGTTGATGGTGATTGGCAGACAGTAGAGAAAATTTAAGATAATGACTGAGAAAACACGAGACCATGTGTCTCGTGTTTTTAATTGTCCGGATTTTTATAGATTGACAAGGTTTTGTAAATAACATATTATAATGATGCTCGTTAACAATTTTTAGAAGGAGAATAAAATGAAAAACAAGGAAATAGGACTTGCTGTAATTATTTGCGGGAAAGACCAGTGGCCTGGACGAAAATCAGACGTAGTTCACCCAATTATTTTTACCACTAAATTACCAGGAGAAATGAAAAAGGACGTTAAGGCCAAACTGGATGAGGCTTTGTTAAAACTTCCATTTGAGACGGTTTATCAGGAGATATCTTTCCATGATGTGCCGGAAATTTTTGAGTTAATGGATCAATTCTCGGTTGTGAGTGTCCATGATTTTCCCGGAGCAAAAATTGTAAAGTTCGAGATTCATCTTGTGTGCGAACGTGAGTTTTTTCTTCCACGAGACCAGGAAACCGGAGAATTTATTAATATTGACAAGCAGGTGCAGTGCCTGGGGGTGCTTATGTCTCCCAAAATCAGAAAGGATTGGAAAATTAAAGGCGGCAAGTTTATTCCTAAGTAAGCGCCTCGGCGCAAAATTTTTTCAGTTCAGCTTTGACCTTATTGTGTCAAGGCTTTTTTATTGACTCTTCATCCTTTCATTAATATTTTTTTAAAAAATAGTATCAAACTTCGAAGTTTTTAGGTTTTATTTAGTTATTGCGTGCGCCAGGGTGAAGAGTTGACTAATGCCTTAAATTAAAATAGAATTCAATAATACTTATTAGCCCATTGATAACTAAATAAGGAGGTTTATATGAAATGCAGAATAACCAGTGATTGGTGCTTTCGTAATCTCGCGAATGCTATAACTTTGTTGGGAGTCAGTTTATCTTTGATTCTCTCGTGGGTTGTTTTTTTCCACAGAGAATGGACAATTGCGATTTTTATTTTAGTATCTGGCGTACTTATGACAGATTTTTTAGACGGCAAAGTAGCGCGATACTTCAACAGCATAAGCAAGCTTGGTTCTGCGATGGACCGTTTGAGGGATAAAATTTTTCAACTTACAATGTTTTCGTTTTGTCTTTTAGAGCCAAGAGTTATTATTTGGTTGAAGGGTCCAGTCTGTTTTTTATTGATAGCCGCGGAAATACTTTTGCTGACGATATGGTATCTAGGGGTGAGAAGGGGGCTGGATGTGTCGGCCGGTATTTGGGGAAAAGCTAAGATGTTTTTAGTATTGACTGGAATTCTGGTGTGTCCGGCGATTATTATCGCAAAAGAGCGCGGGATGAGCGTCCCGTTTTTTGTAACCCATCTTCTGTCTTTAATTTTTGTGGTTTCATTCGGTTTAGCAGTTATGAGTTTTAAAAAACACATATCGCAATATTGCGAACAAGTTGCAGTATCGTAACAATAAATCTCCTCAGCAATTCGGGCGTGCATGCACTCCCGAATTTTTTTACTCCTCTCGGGCTATGCAAATTCCCCAAACGGTTTTAATACCAGATTCTTTTAAAATTTTGGCGCATTCTTCCATCGTAGAGCCTGTTGTGTAAACGTCATCAACTAAAAATATTTTTTTGCCGCCCAGTTCAGCCGGATTTTTTATTTTAAAAGCATCGTTTAAATTTTTCGCTCTTTCTTCTTTTGATAACTCCATTTGAGGCTTCGTGGATTTTATTTTTATTAAATTATCTAGAGATTACCGGAATTTGTAAAACTTTTGATAATTCTATGGCTAACTCTTCTGATTGGTTGTAGCCGCGAACTTTTAGTTTCTTTTTATCTAAGGGGATCGGAATTAAAATGCCATTATTCCAAATATCATTAGTATTTTTACCGGAAAGTACAAAATGTTCGACTAAAATGCTGGCTAAAGTTTTGGCCACGTCTTTTAAATATGGTTGATATTTAAATTGATAGATTAATTTTCTGGTCAGCTGTTTTTCTTTGTAGGGAAGCGCAAAGTAAAGTCCAGAAAGTTTTTTGTTTTGGCATTTACTGCACTTTCCACCTTTTTGTTCTGGGGGCAGTCTTTGGGGTTTTTGATCGCAAAGACAATAATCATATTCTGAAATATCTAAAAGCGTTCGACAGTCGTCGCACAAATAGGTTCCTTCTTTTTTGCACCCTAGGCAAAACTTTGGGAATAATAAATCCAGTAAAAACTCTTTAGATTTGTTATGTAACTTATCCACAGTGATATTGTCTTATTTCTATTGTATAATAAACATAATCATGAGCCCAAATCCTTTGGAAAATTTTAATATAGAAACGCTAGAGAAGTTTAATATCTGGGAAAATCCCTTGAAGATGTTTTTTCCTAAAAAAATGATTGGAATTGATGTTGGCACTTCCGGAATTAAGGTGGTTGAAATATCAAGATGGGGTCAGGGAAAAACACTAGAGAATTATGGAGAAATTAAATCATCGTCGCTTTATAAGGAGCCTTTCAGGAGCGTTGAGAAAGGAAGCTATTTGCTTTCAAATTATTTTGTTTCCAGGGCGATAAGGGCTGTTTTAGATGAGGCTAGAATAAAGACGAAGGCAGCTATATTTTCAATTCCTGATTTTTCAACCTTTTGCACTACTTTTGAGTTGCCACCTATGTCAGCCTCAGAGCTGAAAGAAGCGGTTTATTACAATGCTTCGCAGTATATACCTCTGCCGATATCAGAAACAACTTTAGACTGGCAATTAATAGGGGGAACTCCGGGAGATAAGCAGTCGGGACTTAAAATATTTTTAGTTGCCATTCCAAATCAAACCATACAAGATTATCAAAAAGTTGCTCAATTGGCTGGCATTGACCTTTATGCGGTTGAGGCCGAAGCATTGGGGCTGGTTAGGTCTTTAGTGAAAGAAGATAAAAATTGTGTATGCATGATAGATATAGGAGTTCAAAGCACAACCATTAACATAGTTGATAGAAAAGTTTTAAAAAAAAGTTATAGTTTTGATTTTGCCGGTAGCCAGCTTACATATAGCATAGCTTCAGCTTTAGATTTAGGACACGTTGAGGCAGAGGAATTAAAAAATAAAGAAGGGCTGGTTTCTTCAAAGGAGGAAATTTCTAAAACGTTATATCTGTTGATAGACCCGCTGGTAATTGAAGTTAAAAAATTATTATCGGATTATTACCAGCAGGAGGGTAAAGATGTTGGTACTATTTATTTAACCGGAGGTACATCTGGGTTGCCGGGTCTTAGGGAATATTTTTCAGAGTTTTTAAAAAAGAAGGTAGAAATTCCCAATTGTTTTTCTGAACTTTTATACCCGCCGATTTTAGGGAAAACTCTTGAAAAAATATCGCCAAGCTTCTCGGTTGCCACCGGAGTGGCGCTAGGGGGTCTGGCAACATAATAAAATCATTCTAGCGGAGTGAACTAGGGCGAACTTTCGAGACGCGAGGAGAGAGCTCGATGCCTGTGCGCATCGTGAGCGACGAGCAACGAAGAAGCTCGCCCTAGTTCGCCCGCCCGAAGGGAAGCCCCAAAACTTGTTGATTTTTGCGTCGCGACATCGTCGGGGTAGCACAAGGCTACGACCTCCTCGTCGCATCTTAAAATCATCTAATTTTATGGCTTCTAGAATTGATTTTATTATGCTGACAGACCCCAGGGGCTTGCAAACATAAAAAATTAGAAATATTAAATTAAAGAAGTGGATATTAATTCATTTACTTCTCTATTATTTGTAATTATAATAAGATAATCTAAGTATGGATTTTTCTGTAATTTTTCAACTAAGAACTAAAAAATTCTGGTGGATGGATGTTATATTTTATTTTG
This sequence comes from Candidatus Staskawiczbacteria bacterium, assembly GCA_963756225.1. GTDB lineage: Bacteria > Patescibacteriota > Minisyncoccia > Minisyncoccales > Staskawiczbacteraceae > XYD1-FULL-39-28. The sequence continues at coordinate 141,086 of CAVWMZ010000003.1, read as the reverse complement.
CGGTATCTTTATTGATAGCCACAGTGTTGTGCTACCTTATTTTTTTAGTAAAAGATGGAATGATAAAGAGCCAGATAAGCGAAGAAACTTCTGCGTTGCATATGGTTGGCACTGACGAACAAAAACAACACGAGACGGAAGTTATCCGTTACCAGAAAAAGATCGGCGACTTCTCCATGCTTTTAAAAAATCATGAATTTGCCTCAAACGTGTTTGCCTTTATGCAAGCGCAAACAATGCCAAACGTTTGGTTTGATCAATTTAATTTAGATGAAAAAAATAATGCCGTGCAGTTATCTGGTGAGTCCGATGATGTAGATTCGCTTTCGAGACAAGTTTTAGCACTAGAGAACAATCAAAATGTTAAAGATATAACCACTCTTAATTCTTCTTTGGGACAATCTGCGAGAACAGAATTTAATATGGGATTAGTGCTGGACCAGAGTATTTTTAATTATCTGCCCAACAATAGCGCTTCCCTAATTGCAACAAGCTCTCCATCAGATCAATCGTCTTTGACCCTTCAGACAAATACGACGGGCGACCAAAGTTCTACATCCACAAATTCAACACCAACAGGGCAAGCGCAGGGAGTTGCGGGGCAAAAATTAATAACTTCTTTCCATGTTCTTTTAACGCCAGAAGTTATAGGAGTAATAAGTGAGTCAAATTATACGATATCCTTAAACGTCCCTTATGGTACAAATATAAAAAATTTAACGCCCATAATAGTTGTATCAACTGGCGCTACGGTGTCTCCAGCATCTTTCATCCCGCAAGATTTTACAAATCCTGTAATATACACGGTTACTGGTGCGGATGGTTCAACTCAAAGCTATGAAGTGGAGGTAACTGTTTCGCCGGCCCCGATTGTTCCTAAAAAATCAAATCAGTCAGGAGGGATTGTTATAATGATTATTGTATTGGTTGTTATTATAGCGGCCGCAGTAATATTTTTATTCATTCGCCAAAGAAACATAAAAAACAGAGCGAGTTTAATTTAGTTCTTATCTAAAAAATAAGCGCTAGACGCTCGTAAGCTTATAAATGCAAATTGATCGTCCCATATCAATAGCTTTAATTCTTTTCATTATCCTTTTGTTGGTGTTCTTTTTGGTGGTGCCAGAATATAACACATTTATGGATTTACAGGCTCAACTTGGAGAAAAAGAATCTGAATATGTAGCCCAGCATGATTATTATTCAGCTGTAGATAAAATTTATTATGATTTACAGAGCCGACAAGATGATGTTAAAAAAATTGACGACGCCTTACCGGAAGATCCAACTCTCGGTAATACGATTTATTTTTTACAGCAAACCGCCAAAGCAAATAATTTAATAGTAAAAGATTTGTTTCTATCAAAGTCTTCTCCTAACGCTGTTAGCTCCAGCGTCGGCAGCACAAAAAGTATAGTTTTTTCGATGGATATATTGGGAGATTACCCGTCATTAGAGGGGTTTATGATTTCTCTAGAAAAATCATCGCGCATTTTCGAAATTACCAGTATTTCATTTGATTCTGCATCTAAGCCACCGTATAGCTTCAGTTTACAAATAAAAACTTATTCGTATTAATTTATATATGGGTGCGCTAGTTATACGTAAGTAATAAAAATTATCATTCATGGCAGTAGTTTTTATATCACCAAAGCAACGGCAGAAAATGTTTTTTATCGGAATTACCGTAGCGTTTCTTTTATTTTTAGTTATCATTTCTTTAGGAGTTTTTTTGGCACAGCCTAAAGAGGTGCCTACGGCAATAGTTTTTAATCATGCAAAAGTTGACATAGATATGAGTATATTTGATTCAGACCAGTTTAAAAATCTTCAAACATTCCCGGAGATGGAGATACAATATAGTTATAGCGCTACAACCAAAAGTAAAGCAACAAAAACAGGGTTTATATCCGCCCCATCTGAAGACCAAGCTAGAGCAGTTTTAGCCGGAATGGGGCTAAACGTGTCTGAGCTAACCGTGGCGCAAATCGGCAGAGACAATCCTTTTACCCCATATTATTAAACGGGGATGGGCGTGATGGTGTTTGCGAATATATTAAATATATATAAAATCTAATTTTCTCTATAACTATGAAATTATTACAAGAATTATTTGCACAAGGACTGTTATCTGAGGATAAAATGGATGAGTTAAAAAAAAGGGCGGAGAAACTCGGTAAAACAGAGGAGGATATTATTTTAGAAAATAACATCGTTTCAGAAGATTATCTTTTTAATTTAAAAAGTAAAGTTTTAGATATTCCATTTAAAAAAGTTGATGCTGATCATGTGCCTTCTGCCGTTTTAGAGATGGTGCCAGAAGAGGCGTCTGTCAATTATAAAATGGCCGCGATAGCAATGACGCCGAAAGCTCCTTCTGGTCCTAGCGCTATTTTTGTAGAAATTGGAATGGTCTATCCGGAAGATATAGTTGACCAAAATGCATTAAGATTTTTAGCCGGGCAGGAAAATTTTACCTATAAGGTTTATTTAATAACTCCTAGCAATTTATCAAAGCTATTAAAACAGCGCAAGAATCTATCAACTGAAACGAAAAAAGTTTTAGATACTTTACCAGACGAAACAGGAGAAATTTTAGATGGTTTTGAAGAAAAAACTTCAGATGAAATAAAGACAGAAGAGGCGCCTATTATAAAAATGGTTTTGGTTATATTGAGGCACGCAGTGGAGGTGGGGGCTTCAGATATTCACATAGAGCCGAACAGAGATAAGTTAACTGTTCGCTTCCGCGTTAATGGAGTTTTATATCCAAGTTTGTCTCTGCCGTTGAAGGTTCATTTAGCTATTGCCGCCAGAATTAAGATTCTCTCTGGTTTAAAAATAGATGAAAACAGGCTTCCGCAAGACGGGAGGTTCTCTGCAAAAATAAATAATAAAGATATTGATTTTAGGGTTTCTACGTTTCCCACTCTTTATGGAGAGAAGGTTGAGCTTAGGGTTCTAGACTCAGCAACAGGATTAAGAACTTTTGAGGAATTAGGTTTAACAAAGAGAAGCTTGGAGGTTGTAAAAGAAGCAATTAAAAAACCTTATGGTATGATTTTATTTACTGGTCCAACGGGTTCTGGGAAAACAACTACCCAGTACGCAATTTTACGTATTTTAAATCAGGATTCGGTTAACATTGTTACAGTTGAAGATCCTATAGAATATTCAATTGCCGGAATTAACCAGTCACAAGTAAAACCGGAAATAGGATATACTTTTGCTCAAGGTCTTAGGCAAATTGTAAGACAAGATCCAAATATTATTATGGTGGGAGAAATCAGAGATGAGGAGACGGCCGATTTGGTTATAAACGCCGCCTTAACCGGACATATTGTTTTATCTACACTGCACACCAATTCATCAACCGGTGTTATACCAAGATTAATAGATATGGGCGTGAGGTCATTTTTAATTCCGTCTACCTTGAGGGTTGTTATATCGCAGAGATTGGTTAGAACCTTATGTCCAAAGTGTAAAATAAAAATTAGGCCAACTGAAAAATTAAAAGATTATATTTTAGAAAGAATAAAAAGTATGCCGGCCTCTGCAAAAAAAGATTTAAAAATTGAAGATCCGCTTTTAATATATTCGGCAAAGGGGTGCGAGTCTTGTTCGTTCACCGGGTATACGGGCAGGGTGGGACTTTTTGAAGTTTTATCGATGTCAGACGAGTTAGCCGAGTTGATACAAAAAAATCCGCTGGAAAGTTCAATTTTTAAGGTAGCTCAAAAACAAGGAATGCTTACCATGGAGCAAGAAGGAATATTAAAAGTTTTAAACGGGCAGACTAGCATAGAAGAAGTTGTTAGAGCAACTGAAGAAAGAGACATATAGCAAATACCCAATTAACACAATTATTCTGATTGACCCAATCAAATTAAATGTCTAAATTCTAATAATTAAAAAGTAGAAATTAGACCTTGGAATTAATATTTGATTGGAATAATTAAAAATTAGAATAATTAGAATAATTTCACTATGGATTATTTAGATTATCTTAAAAAACTTTTAGATATAGCCGTCAAGGAAGAGGCTTCTGATTTAGATATTTCGGTCGGCCACGTACCAAATATCCGCATTACCGGACAGCTTGTTCCGCTTAGCCAAGAAAAGGTAATTTTAGCTGAAGATTCAGAGGGTCTAGCTTTTTCCCTGATGTCGGTAATACAGAAAAAGAAATTTTTGGAGGATAAAGAAATTGATCTTTCTTATCAGCATGAAGATAAGGGTAGGTTTAGGGTCAATATTTTTTTTCAAAGAGGAACTATTAGTTTGGCCTTGCGCTTCATCCCTTCAAAAATTAGAACAGTAGAGGAGCTAAATCTTCCTCCTATCTTGCACGATTTTCTTGGTCGTCCGCAGGGTCTTATTTTGGTAACTGGAGCAACTAGTCAGGGGAAATCTACAACTTTAGCTGCAATGATAGATGAAATAAACCATACGCGATCAGCACACGTTATTACAATTGAGGATCCTATTGAGTATACTTACCCTATTGATAGGGCAATCATTGATCAAAGAGAGGTCCTTATAGATACTTTAAGTTTTGATAAAGCTTTAAAAGCAGTTCTTCGTCAAAATCCTGACGTAATTATGGTGGGAGAAATGAGAGACTTAGAAACAATTGCGACCACAATAACTGCTGCTGAAACTGGCCAATTAGTTTTTGCTACATTGCACACTAATTCAGCGGCTCAGACAATTCACAGAATAGTAGATGTTTTTCCTGCTGAGCAGCAGGGCCAGATTAGGTTTCAATTATCTAGTTCTTTATTGGGTATAATTTCACAAAGACTAATACCGAGAATTAAGGGAGGATTTATTCCGGTTTGCGAAGTTTTAATTTGTAATAATGCAGTTTCTAATTTGATAAGAGAAAATAAAATACATGAAATTCCGGCCGTCATAGAAACGTCAGCGAAAGAAGGCATGATTTCTTTAAACAGGGCTATGGTTGATTTGGTAAGGAAAAAAGAAATATCTTTAAAAAATGCAATGGATTATTCATCAGATCCGTCAGAAGTGAGAAACCTGTTGCGATAATTTGCAATTTACAATTTGAAATTAATTTGAATTATTTAAATATTAAAATATTTAATTCAAATTAAAAATTTAGAGTGAAATATTTATATCAAGCCAGATCCAAAGAGGGAAAATTGGAAACCGGTACGGTTGAAGCGTCGTCTAGAGAGGCGGCGGCTCTTCTTTTGCAAAAATATAATATTTTCGTTACATCTATAAAAGAGCAAAGCCCCTTGATTTTTCGCGCTGAAAATATCAGTTTTCTAAATAAGGTTTCTAAAAAAGATTTGGCAATATTTTCAAGGCAGTTAGCGGTGTTGTTGCAATCGCGCGTTCCGGTTACGCAGAGTTTAAAAAGTTTATCCGTCCAATTAAAAAATCCCGGGTTTAAAGAAAAAATTTTTAAAATTGCTCAACTGGTTGAAGAGGGCAGTCCTTTGTCGGAAGCCTTAGCTGCATTCCCAGAAATTTTTAATGTTTTTTATGTCAGTTTGATAAGAACCGGAGAAGCTTCCGGAAAAATTTCTGAATCACTATCCTATCTTTCAGATCACTTAGAAAGAGAGTCTGACATAGAGTCCCAGGTAACGGGTGCTATGATTTATCCGATTTTCGTTATCTGCGTTTTGCTTCTGGTAATTCCAATAGTTATATTTTTCGTGATGCCAAAATTAGTTGATTTATTGAAAGAGACGACTGTAAAACCCCCCGTGTTTACCCAGATGATGATTGATATGTATGGGTTTTTGGGAAACTACGGTTGGATTTTACTGGTTGGATTTTTCTTTTTGGTTTTATTTGTAATTTATTATTTTACAACTAAAGAGGGAAGGGTCAGATGGGACGAATTCTCTTTAAAAATTCCATTTTTGGGAGGCTTTCTTAAAAAAACATTTCTTATCAGGTTTGCTGAAAATATTTCTACATTAATTGGGGCCGGGCTTTCAATTAATAATGCACTTAAAATTACTAGAGACACCGTTGGAAACTCTGTTTATAAGAAAATTTTAACCGAAACAGAGGAGAGAGTTTCTGAGGGGGAAAAAATAAGCTCTGTTTTGGTAAAATATCCTGATTATGCGCCGCCATTTGTGGTTCAAATGATTCAAGTTGGCGAAGAGACCGGAACTTTAGATAAAAACTTGATGCAAATAGTTATTTTCTATAATAAAGAAGTTAAAAGATCTATAGAAACGTTTACCGCTCTTTTAGAGCCTGTTTTAATAATTATCATGGGAATATTCGTCGCTTTTTTGGCAATTTCGGTTTTAGAGCCGTTGTACGGCGCATTGGGAACGATTTAAAAATTATTGGAGGGTTTACCCCGTTAGAGATTTACAATGATATATAATTTCAGAAAAAGTTCAAAAACTTTTTCTGCCAAAATTAAACTATGAAAGGTATTAATAAATATAAATATTTGCTTAAAGATGGTAAATCTCTAACGGGGTTTACTTTAATGGAGCTAATTGTTGTCATTGCTATAACGGCTATTCTATCTGCGATTATTTTGTTTACTGTAACTCAATACATAAATAAAGGGAAAGACTCCAATATTTATGGAAATATGGCTATTTTAATTCCTGCGGGAGAGGCTTTTTATAATGGCAATGGCAATACTTATGATAATACCAGCAATAATCCGGCTACCAGTTTTTGTGACCCGGCAGTTAATAGCGTTATGAAAAATGCTTTTTCTCAAATGCCGCAAAATCCAAACTCAATCAACTGTTATGTTAACGATGAAACCCCAGCCGATTGGAGCGCCACATCAAATCCTGCCGGAGTCTGTTGTGACGTTGATATGGTTGCTGGTCAAGCGTGGGCTGCTTGTGTGCAGGAATTTACAGATTCATCTAAGGCTTATTGTGTTGATAGCAGGGGAGAAAAAGAAGAAATGCCCAATAGTGATTGTACAAACGCGGGCATAGTGGTAAGTGGAGTAAATCAATTTCAGTGTCCTTAGTTTGGTTTTCTATTGCCTAATCTTTTTTTATTTTGTAAAATAATATAATAATATTGAATGAATAAACAAAAAGGCTTTACCCCGCACCTATCGGGAAAAGATTTTAATAATTTTAGCGCCAAAAGCGCTAATTCCCCGATAGGTGCGGGGTTTACCCTCGTCGAATTAGTGATTGTTATTGCAATCATCGCAATCTTAGCCGGTATCGTATTAGTCAACGTTTCTGTTTACATAAATAAGGCCAAAGACGCAAAGATAAAATCTGATATTGCCAATATAGAAATTGGAATGGCGGCATGTTATTCCGCGTTGAATAATTACCCTACCTGTTATGGTGATGAAATGTCATTGGTAGATGATATTATGGCCAACAATGGCAATACCGCTTTAACCGAACACGATGATATTTCTACAGCTTACTGCGTTTCTTCACCGCTTTCATCAAGTAGCACAACATATGTATGTATAGATTCTACCGGGGCAACCAGATCATCTGCTACTTCAACTTGTAGCTCGGTAACTTACGCTTGTTCAAATTAGTTGGTCACGGGTGCTATTGATAAAATTATAAGAATAAAAATTTAAAGGTTGATTCCAAAATTTCTAGAAAAATAAAAAAAATGAATGAGCGATAGCGAATTCACCCAGCCCTCTATGCTAAATGTAGAAATTCAAAAGCTTAGAGGGCTGGGGTTGCTCGCATTGCTCGCAAAATAAAAAAATAAATGAAGGTTTTACCCCGTTAGAAGTCTTTGATAAAAATTTTTGAGTCGAAAATTTTTATTTGCTTCGCGGAGTTTTAAACCATCTTAACAATTTATGAAAAATAAAGAATTGAAAAATAAGAAAAATAGACTTCTAACGGGGTTTACAATTATAGAATTAATCGTCGTTATTGCAATCATCGCAATCTTAGCCGGTATAGTATTAGTTAATGTCACGGCTTATATTAATAAAGCTAAAGACGGAGCATTGAAGGAGAATATGCATGCACTTCAGACCGCCGCAATTGCTTTCGCCGGGAGCCAATCTTCCCCTAATTATAATGGAGTTAAGTCAGATACAGAATATTCCAGAGTGGCCGCCCTAATTACGGCTGCAGGTTATACAGTAACAGATACCTGTACTACAGAGACTGCTTGTAACACTCCTACAGATTTGGCATGGTGCGCTAGCGCGCCCGATAAATATGGCTCAAATATTTATTGCGTGGATTCTACAGGAAAAGTAGAAGATGGCGCCAGTAAAACATGTGCTAGCGGAGTTTGTCCATAACAATAAGTAGGACTCGTTATAAGATAGTTAAAAACAAACCCTATGATAGGGTTTGTTTTTTTGATATAATAATTTAATGTTTATTAACTATTTAATTGATTTTTTTATCTTTATTTTTGGCGTTTGTATCGGCAGTTTTTTAAATTGCTATATATATAGAAGACTACCCGCCTCCGCCGAAGGCTACGGCGAGGCGAAGGAAGAAAAGAAGAGTTTAAAGGGACGATCTTACTGCCCGCGTTGCAAGCACGAATTATCTTGGCAGGATTTATTTCCTGTTTTTAGCTTTTTATATCTGCAAGGTAAATGCCGTTATTGCCATAAAAAAATATCATATCAATATCCACTAGTAGAAATATTTACCGGAATTTTGTTCGTTTTAATATTTTGTAGTTTAGGATTTGGCTGGGACTTGGGTTTTGGAATTTTGGATTTAGTAAAAGTTTTATTTTTGTTTTATGTCGCTTCTGCGCTTATAATTATTTTTGTTTACGATTTAAAGCATTATATAATACCCGATAAAATTTTATTACCGGCGATTATTATAACTTTTTTATATCAGTTGTTTGTAAATTTTAGCCTGCTTCCTAATTATTTGTTTGCAACTATAATTGCTGCAGGATTCTTTTTAGTAATATTTTTGATATCTAAGGGTAAGGGTATGGGCTTTGGCGATGTTAAGCTGGCGGTTTTAATGGGACTTTTATTGGGAGTGTATAATGTTTTAGCAGCTCTATTTTTAGCATTCTTTTTTGGTGCTATAATAGGATTAATATTAATGGTTTATAAGAAAAAAAGTCTGAAAAGCGAAATACCCTTTGGCCCATTTTTAATTACGGGAACGTTTATAGCGCTGCTTTGGGGAGAACAACTGGTAGCCTGGTATATGCATTATTTTCTAATTTAAATCTATTTAATTTGAAAATTAAAAATCATAAAACTAAAAATTCAGAGAGGGGCATTACCTTGGTTGAGCTGATTGTTGTCATCTGTATTATTGCCTTATTCACGGTTATTTTAATTGCTAATTTCCCTAAAATGATGAGGCAATTCGCGCTGTCTAGGGCTGTTTATGAGTTGGCGCAAAATATAAGGCAGGCTCAAGATTTGAGTTTGTCGGGAGTACAGTTGAATGACATTCATGGCAACCCAATAACGGTTAAAGGCTATGGTGTTTATTTTAATCCTACAAGTTATCCCACCAAGTATATAATATATGCAGATGTGGCTGGCGCCCCGGACTCTAATGGTAACAGAGTTAGTGATTCAAAATATGACGATTTGGGAAATAATCCTATGTGTAGCAGTGTGGATCAAACCGATAGGCCTCTTTATGAAGATTGTATTATGCAAATAGTAGACTTAACCAAGGAGGATGCAAGTTTGTCTATAAACTCTATTACTAATGTTGATGATAATTTCACGAGCGTAGATTTCACTCCGCCAGGTCCCATTACAAAAATAGAAAATCTTAACCTGCAATATTCTGGAACGGAAATTATTTTACAAGTTAGGGTGGATAATATAGAAAGGGGCGTTTCTGTAAATACGTCGGGACTAATAAGTGTACAATAATAATAAACTCTACGCCCCAAAACCCAATAACCAAAACGTTTTAGAATCTATAATTTTATGATTTGGTTGGGATTTGTTTGTTGGGATTTAATATTTTAAATTAATCAGACATTTATGAATTCAGTAAAAGGTTTTACCATAATTGAACTTGTTATTTCTATTTTTGTTTTATCTATCGCGGTTGTGGGAATTTTTAATGCACTTTCTATAATAATTATTTTAACCTCAGATTCAACCGATAGACTTATGGCAACTTATTTGGCGCAGGAAGGGATGGAGATAGTTAGGAATATTAGAGATACAAATTGGCTAAATATGGATAATGCTACGGCGGGCAACCCTGGACCAGGGGGTCTTCATTATGCCTATTCTTGGATTGACGGGCTTACCGGCGATAGCGCCGTTAATTCTAGAGATTGTAGCAACCAACCATGCCAGGCAGATTATAAATCAACATTTATGGTTCCTGCTACGGGAGATCATTTATGCATAGATCCAACGAATGGTTTTTATTATCAACCGACCAGTGATTGCGGTGCGGCAAAATCAAAATTTGAAAGAAAAATTATAATTACTTCAATCCCAGACAACAATGAGTCCGATCAACCACCATATCATATAATAAAGGTTAAAGTAGAGGTGTCTTGGGATAAAAAGGCGACAATTTTAGGGCATTCGGTTTTAGCAGATGTTTGTGGTCCGAATAACTGTATAACAACAGAGGAAACTTTATATAATTGGTATAATGTATCTATATCTGTGGTGGGGGTTACAATCAACGACCCTTACAATCAAAATCCTGATAATCCTAATGAGAGTGCTAATACTATTCTTGATGTTAACGGCAATGGTGCTTATGCGACAGATCCGCTTACAGCCGTGATTAATCCATCTTATGCAACCAACCAAAATGTAACCTGGTTTTCTGGCGCCTGTTCAGTCACAACAAGCCAGCCATGTGGTTCTGATTCAGATTGTCCTTCTGGTGAAAAATGTAATAGTTCGTCAGAATTTATAACCGTTGATAAAAATGGAGTTGTAACAGCTATGGGTCCGGGCACTAACATACCTGTTACCGTAACAACTTCTGATGGTCAAAAAACATATACCGATTATTTTGATATTACCAATAATCCCCGGTAGGTAGCTTTCGTTATTTAAATGTTGGGTATTGATAAGATTATTTCATCTTTCTACGCCTTTTATTGTCATGGGCATAGGTTACGGGGAATAAGTAAAAATTATAAAAAATGAAGAGACAAAATATAGTCGAAAATTTAAGGGGGGAACAAGGGGGATTTACGCTTATAGAATTGATTGTTGTTATGGCTGTTTTTTTGTTTATTATCGGGGCGGCTATCAGTATTTTTATTTCTGTTGTTCAAAACCAGAAAAAAGTTCTAGCAGAACAACAGCTTATAAACCAAGTTAGCTATGCGGAAGAATATATGGCAAAGGCTTTAAGGATGGCAACAGCTGACACGGCAGGAAACTGTATTCCAAAAGGATATATTTATCTTTTAACGCCATATGACGATAGTACGGGATTATTTACGGGAATAAAATTTATAAACCAATCAACTCTTGTTTGTCAGCAATTTCTTTGGGATAAAAATAGTGGCGAGCTAGAGGAGGTGGACTGGGTGGGAGATACTGCTGGTCCGGAGGTTCCTATAACTTCGTCTGGTTTGACAATAAATTCTGTTAGATTATCTGTAAATGGATCAGATGGTTCATCTAATTTCACTGAACCGTCTCCGACTGATTCGTGCAGTATCTCACAATGCGGAGCTACAGATACAGACACCGTTCAGCCGAGAGTAACTATACTTTTAAATATTTTGGTTCCCGGGATTAATCAGGGGGTTGGAGCTTCATGTGGTGCCGGTTCGGGTTGTACTATCGGTCAGGCGTGTGATTTATCTACTCATAGATGTTCAGCTACAACAACAATTCAAACAACGGTTTCGCAAAGAAATCTTAACGCACAATAATGATCAAAGATATAGATAAAGAAAAAGGAGTTTCGCTGATTATAACATTTTTTGTTATGATAATAATTTTGGCTGTAGTTTTATCTATAAGTATAATTTTATATGGCGAAGCAAAAGTTTTAAGAAACGTGGGCGACTCTATGGTTGGTCTTTATGCTGCTGATAGCGGAATTGAAAAAGTTTTATATTACGACAGGCAGGTAAAGCCAAGCAATGGTGCGGTATGCAGCACTAATTCAGACTGTACTGATCCTAGCTATCCTGCATGCAATAATCAAATTTGCACGGCGGCTGTGCAAAGGGGGCTATGTTCAATGCTTGATTCAACTGACTACGATAATTCTTGTGCGGCCAGTGGTCCGAGAGATTCTAGTGTCTATTGTAGTGTAGGCGTAAATGCTACTGCAGGATCAGATTGTGATCCGAAGACTTGTACGAATTGTAGTATAACATTTAGTACGGATCTTGATGATGGAATTAATTATTACACAACTGCTAAGGTTTATCCGGGCACATCAGCTTCTGAGTTTGAGGTGGATTCTAAGGGCACATACAATAGCGTAGGAAGGCAAATCCAAATATTAATCACTACAAAAAATACGCAATAGTATGGATAAGCAACAAGCAAAACAAAGAATCGAAAAACTAAAAAAAACGATTAATCATCATCGTTATCTTTACCATGTTTTAGATAAACAGGAAATTTCTGATTCGGCTTTAGACTCTTTAAAAAAAGAACTTTTTGATTTAGAGCAAGAATTTCCCAATTTAATAACAGCAGATTCTCCCACGCAAAGAGTTGGGGGCAAGCCACTGAAAGAATTTAAGAAAATAAGACATCAATATAGAATGTTGTCATTTAATGATGCTTTTTCTATAGAAGATATGCAAGATTGGCAGGGAAGATTTATGAAGTTGCTGTCGGAGAAAGAAAAAAGTTCGGTAAATTTTTATTGCGAACTAAAAATTGATGGATTAGCCATAGAGTTAATTTATAAAAACGGAATTTTTACGACTGGAGCTACACGAGGGGATGGGAGCGTTGGTGAAGATATTACGCAGAACTTAAAAACAGTTGAGGCAATTCCCTTAACAATAGAAAACAAAAAAGATTTAATTGTTCGCGGAGAAGTTTTTGTCACTAAAAAAGAATTTGAGAGTATGAATAAATTGCAAAAAGAAAAAGGTTTACCGGTTTATGCAAATCCAAGAAATATTGCGGCGGGTTCAATAAGACAATTAAATCCAAGGGTTACTTCTTCAAGAAAGCTGGACTCTTTCGCTTATGAGTTGCTGACAGATTTCGGGCAAGTCACGCACGAAGACAAGCATAAAATATTAAAAGATTTAGGCTTTAAAACTAATAAACATAATAAATATTGCAAATCTTTAAAGGAAGTTTTAGAATTTCGTGAGTATTGGATAAAAGAAAGAAAAAAGTTAGATTATGAAATTGATGGAGTAGTGGTGATAATAAACAATAATGAAATTTTTGAAAAATTAGGAGTTGTGGGCAAGGCGCCGCGTGGAGCTATAGCTTATAAATTTCCTCAGGCGCAATCTACGACAAAAGTTTTAGATATTAAAATTCAGGTTGGTAGGACCGGTGCAATGACGCCAGTGGCGGTTTTAGAGCCGGTGCAGGTTACAGGAATTACAATTACAAGAGCAACCTTGCACAACGAAGATGAAATTAAAAGATTGGGAATAAAAATTGGAGACACCGTAATTGTGGGAAGAGCGGGAGATGTAATCCCGGATATTATAAAAGTTTTGCCAGAATTAAGAACCGGCCACGAGAAGAATTTTAAAATGCCGGCAAATTGTCCAAGTTGCGGCGCAAAATTAGAAAAATCAGAAACTGAGGTTTTGCTAAGGTGTCCAAATTCAAAATGCATTGCAAAACAGCGAAGAAATTTTTATCACTTTGTTTCAAGAACCGCTTTTAATATTGATGGATTGGGGCCAAAAATTATAGACAGATTATTTGATGAAGGATTGGTTAACGATCCTTCCGATTTGTTTGATTTAAAAGAGAGCGATGTTAAGTCTTTAGAAAGATTCGCAGAAAAATCAGCAGAAAATTTAATAAAATCAATTCAGGATAAAAAAGAAATAACCTTGGCAAAATTTATTTATGCCTTAGGAATTAGAAACGCCGGAGAAGAAACGGCAATTGATTTGGCCAAACATTTTGGTAGTCTTAAAAAAATAAGAGAGGCGCAATTAGAAGATTTTGATTCTATTAAAGATGTAGGTCCCGTTGTTTCGAAATCAATTTATGAATGGTTTCAGGATAAGTCTAATTTAAAATTTATAGATAAGCTAGAAAATAAAATAAAAATAGAAAGCGAAAAATCGTCGCAATCTAGCGAAAAGCTGAGTGGAAAAAGTTTTGTTATAACCGGAAGCTTAGAGTCTATGTCGAGAGATGAAGCAAAAGCAAAAATTAGAGAATTGGGCGGAGATGTTTCTGAATCGGTATCTTTGAAAACAGGTTATGTTGTGGTAGGATCAGAGCCGGGATCTAAGGCCGATAAGGCCAAAAAGCTAGGAGTGAAAACTTTAGACGAACAAGAATTTTTAAAGTTAATTAAATAAATATGCCAGAAATACGACGTAGAGAAGGCGAGCCACAACCAATTCAAGAAGCAAGTATACCACAAGTTTTTGACGAGCGTGCTTTTGATGAACTTAAAGATATTGTTTGCAGTTTCGATTTTCACATGCGCGAATCAAATAAAGACGAAGTAGGGGAAAGGTTAGAATTTTTGAAACAGAACCGGCAACTTTTCGGACAGGCCTTAAAGCACTGGTTATCGGCTGACTCCGCTATCAGAAGTTTAGGTATGTTGGCAGTTTACGGGGATTATGATACTGAAAAAGATGATCCATACGACAACAATGTCGTAAAATTTGCGATAGAAGAAATAGAGAGGTTGGCGCCGGAAATTGAAAAATCTTTGCAACTCCCTATGGCGGGGGTTTCGGAAGAGGAAATACTGCCCCCTTATTGGCATTTGGCAACAAAAGGAAGCGATTCTCAGAAGAAAATGGGTGCATATTTTTTATCTAGGCATCTTGGCGTTATTGAAGAGGAGGGCAAAGATCCTAAAAGATACTTTAATTTTAGAAGATATGTTGATAGCATAATGAAGTATGGATGGGAGGGTGGTCAGGAGAAAATAGCGGAAATGGTTTTGAGGGTAGCTGACGAATGCAAAGGCAAAGATCATTTGCATTTTCTTATTTCTTCTATGTATGAGTCTAAAAATGAAAAATGGGCCGAGAAGGCAATGGAGTTAATTGAAGGTGAATTAACGGCGGCTGGCTTGCCCACTAAAGAGTTATTGAAAGACTGGCATAGAAGCACAAAAAAAGAACGGTTGCCTGATGTCGTTGGCAATAATCTTAGAGCGATACGGGCTATTGAGAGAAAGAAACAGGGCAGTTGTAAATTTTTACATGATGAATTTGGTATATCTGATTTTGATAGATATCCTACGGAAATGTTATTAAGACAAATAGAAGAATTTGACAGCAGGCGCAATCCTTATGGGTTAATAATTTTCCCGCGCGACGACCATAACGGCTCTTTTTATTTAGATAAGAGT
Source organism: Candidatus Staskawiczbacteria bacterium (assembly GCA_963756225.1). Classification (GTDB taxonomy): domain Bacteria; phylum Patescibacteriota; class Minisyncoccia; order Minisyncoccales; family Staskawiczbacteraceae; genus XYD1-FULL-39-28. The sequence goes on along the minus strand of CAVWMZ010000003.1, from coordinate 125,631 downwards.
ATTTTAGAAGATTTGTATGATCAGCTGGATGGAGAGTTCTCTTTGCGCGTATGTGAGTGCGAGACCAAAAGAGATATTGCCAGGGTGTTAATTAAATTAAACAAGCGCTATAATCCACCAGATGGCATAGGGCATAAGATATCTTTATTGATTTTGGGCGGCCACGGTGAAAAAAATAATATAAACTTCGGTGGTTATGAGGACAGGTCTGATCCAAGCCGATCTCTGTCTGCGAGTGATTTAATGGGAAGGGGGGTAAAAAAGACAAGCCAGTTTTTTGAAGATAACCCTACTATAATTTTGAGTTCGTGTTCAACCGGCACAGAGGGGGGAATAGGGCAAGAGCTTTCAGAAAAATTTAAGGCTAAGGTTTTAGCACCAAAAAAACCGACAGGTCTTCTTGGCATTTACGCGAGCAAAAGACGTGGCCAAAATAATTTTAGGTTTAATGTCGCGTATACGGATTCAGACTCTAAAAAATTATATAAATCCGGCGAACCAAAAGAGAAATAAAATATGGGAGTTTTTACAAATCAACTAAAAAAACTTGATTGGGGGATAATAATATCAGCAATTTTGCTTGCCTGTTTTAGTTTGGTCGCGATTTATAGCACGTGTATTGCAAAAAATGATTTCTCTAATTTTGAAAAGCAGATTATTTTTTTTGCTGTCGGATTATCGGTGATGGTTTTAGTAAGTTTTTTTGACTACAGAATTTTAAGAAATAATTCTTCTTTAATTTTAGTTTTATATGCGATATGTCTATGCTTATTGCTTGGACTTCATTTTTTTGCTCCCGTGATTCGCGGTACGCGAGGGTGGTATAAAGTTGGAATTTTATCTTTAGATCCGATCGAGCCTACAAAAATTGTTTTAGTGCTTCTATTGGCAAAATATTTTTCTATGAGGCATGTTGAAATGTATAAATTTAGGCACATTTTCTTTTCCGGTCTCTACGTTTTGTTTCCAGCTATGCTTATTTTTATTAAGCCCGACCTTGGCGGAACAATGGTTATATTGTTGATATGGTTAGGAATTTTATTAGTGTCAGGCATTAAATTAAAACATTTTTTAATTTTGTCTTTGTGCTTTCTGCTGGTAGCAGGAATTGCCTGGAATTTCTTATTAAAAGATTATCAGAAACAAAGAATCACCGCTTTTCTGTTTCCCTATGATTATCTTGGTGCCTCGTGGAGCCAAAACCAAACAAAAATTTCAGTTGGCTCTGGCCAAATTTTTGGTGAGGGGTGGGCAAAGGAAGTCAGGTGCAATACGGATTTTTGCCCGAGCCTCATACGGATTTTATTTTTTCTGTAATATCTGAAGAGTGGGGAATGGTTGGAGTTTTGGCACTATTTTTTGTTTACGGATTTTTAGTATGGCGGGTTTTAAAAATTGCCATTGAATCTAAATCTAATTTCCCACGCTTGTTTGCTTCGGGGTTTGCGGTTATTTTAACTGCGCAGTTTTTTATTAATATAGGAATGAATTTATCTTTGTTGCCCGTTGTTGGAATTTATTTGCCATTTATAAGTTATGGTGGATCGGGCCTAATAGGTAATTTTGTCTCTTTGGGTATTTTGCAAAGCATAAAAACAAGGGGGTAAGTCTTAAACTATTGACATTGTTTTAAAAAGAGAATATACTATATCTAGTATAAAAAAGAAGTGGCCACTTTACTCTAAAAAATCGAAAGAACCCTCGTATGGTAATTTTTTATTGCATACCGGAAGTTGACAAGTATAAACTTTAACGAGGGATAGATACCCTGCGTGTGGAGTGTGGCGAGGAATTAGAATCATTTTAGCGGTAGAAAAATAGTTCAATATTCGAGGCGTAAGGAGTGAATTTATGCTGAAGGCATAGTTCGCGACGAAACAACGAAGAAGATTGAATTATTTTGTCCGCCCTTTGGGAAAATAAAAAATAGCTAATTTCAGCGTTGCGACGTCGTCGGCGTGCAAATATTTTGCACAACCTCGTCGCGCCTTGAAATTATCTCATTTTTTATTTTCTAAATATAATTCTTAATTCCTTGCCACACCCCTTAAGGGTATTTTGTGTTTTTGCACAAGCATTCTTTAAATATAATTTTAAATTTTTTAATAATAATATTTTTTTAATTTGCAGAGTTGAACTCTCTCTGCAGCAAATTTATAAATGGCTGAAATTATAAGCAAAGTAAAGAACTTTTCAAAATCTAAACTACAATTTTCAACTCCCCACCTTTTGACGATGCAAAAGGAAACCTGGGAAGATTTCTGGAAAGTTAGAGTAAAAGAGCTTTTAGAAGAAATTTCTCCAATAAGAGACTACACCGGAAAAGAATTTGAACTTTGGTTTGGTGATTATAAGCTTTCAAAACCAAACTATAAAAATGGTTTAGAGGCTAAAAAAAATAACGACTCCCTTGAGGCATCCTTAAGGGTAAAAATTAAATTAGTAAACCTTAAAACAAAAGAGGTTAAAGAGCAGGAAGTATATCTTGCCGATTTCCCAATCATGACAGAGAGGGCGACTTTTGTTGTAAATGGGGTAGAAAGGGTTATTGTTTCGCAACTTATTAGGTCTCCTGGAGCCTTTTTCACAAATAGAACATGGAGGGGCAGAAATTATTTCGGTTCGAAAATTATTCCAAACAGAGGAGCATGGCTTGAATTTGAAACAGAAGAATCGGGATTCATCGGAGTTAAAATAAATAGAAAAAGAAAAGTGCCGGCAACAACATTGCTTATGGCTTTGGGTTTGGACGGAGTTAAAAAAGTTGAAGAAGCATTTAAGGATGTTGATACGGGAGACACAAAATACATTCTAGAAACCTTAAAAAGAGATACCTGTAAAGATCAGAAAGAAGCTTTAGTTGAAGTTTATAGGAGGCTAAGACCAGGTGATTTAGTTACTCCGGATACAGCTCAGGATTTAATTTTTAATATGTTTTTTAATTTTGACAGATATGACTTGTCAAAAGTTGGAAGATGGAAAACTTGGTTGAGGTTGCCTAATTTGGCTCCTAAAGATTTAACAAGAGAGATAACAAAAGAAGACAGAATATTAAAAATAGAGGATATAGTAGAGGTTGTAAAAGAAGTTATCAGGTTAAACAATGATCCTGATGCGATAGCTGACCAAGTTGATCACTTGGGAAATAGAAGAGTAAGAACATTATCTGAACTTTTACAGAACAGATTGAGAGTTGGTTTGATGAGAATGGAAAGAATTATCAAAGATAAAATGTCTACATTGGAAGCTGGAACAATTACTCCGATTCAATTAATAAACCCAAGACCATTAATAGCTGTTGTTAAGGAGTTTTTCACTTCTTCACAATTTTCTCAGTTTATGGATAACGAAAATCCATTAGCCGAGTTAGAGCACAAGAGAAGATTAACAACAACAGGACCCGGAGGACTAACAAGGGAAAGGGCTGGTTTCGAAGTTAGAGATGTGCAGCCTTCCCACTATGGAAGAATTTGTCCGATTGAAACTCCAGAAGGTCCAAACGTCGGTTTAGTGGGCCATTTGGCATCTTTCGCCAGAATTAATCCTTATGGATTTATTGAAGCTCCATATTTTAGAGTAAAAAACGGTAAAGTTACCGATGAAATAGAATATCTTTCAGCTCAGGAAGAAGAAAGGCACAATATTGCCCCCGCTTCAGTTCCGTTGACTGATTCGTTAAAAATTCTTCCTGAAGTTGAGCCGAATAAAGTTGAAGCCAGAGTTAAGGGAGAGCCCGAAGAAGTTGAAATTTCTACCATTGATTATATTGATGTTTCTTCAAAGCAGTTTATTTCAGTTGCTACTTCTTTAATTCCATTTTTAAACCACGATGATGCATCTAGAGCTCTTATGGGTTCTAACATGCAACGTCAGGCCGTTCCGTTGATAAAACCTGAGGCTCCTTTGGTTGGAACCGGCACGGAAAGAAATGTGGCCAGAGATTCAGGCCAGGTAATACTTGCAGAAGCAAATGGAAAAATAATAGAAGTTGATGCTGCTCATATTAAAGTTCAATATGAAGAGAAGGGGAAGAAATGGGAAGAAGATTATGAGTTGCAAACTTTTGTACGAACTAACCAGTATTCATGTTTTCATCAAAAACCAATAGTTACAAAAAATGAAGTGGTTAAAAAAGGAGATGTTATTGCCGATGGCGCTGCCATTTCTCAGGGCAGATTAGCTTTGGGCAGAAACGTTTTGGTTTGCTTCCTGCCGTTAAGGGGAGGCGGATTTGAAGACTCGATGACTATTTCAGAAAGATTGGGCAAAGAAGATGAATTTACATCAATTCACATCGAAGATTTTACTTGCGATGTTAGAGAAACAAAACTTGGTCCCGAAGTAACAACATCTGATATTCCAAACGTTGGAGAAGAAAAATTGAAAGATTTAGATGAAGAAGGAATTATAAGAGTGGGGGCTGCAGTTGGTCCTAACGACATTTTGGTTGGAAAAATTTCGCCAAAAGGAGAAGCAGAATTAACTCCGGAAGAAAGATTGTTAAGGGCAATTTTTGGTGAAAAAGCAAAAGATGTTAAAGATTCTTCTCTAAGAATGGAACACGGAAAGAATGGAAAAGTTACTAATGTAAAGATATTTTCAAGAGATCTTGGCCACAAATTAGAGCCGGGAGTTATAAAAAGAATTAGAGTTGAAATTGCCGAAACTAGAAAAGCAAAAGTTGGAGACAAATTGGTGGGAAGACATGGAAATAAAGGAGTTGTTTCTAAAATTTTAGCTGAACACGAAATGCCATTTTTGGCTGATGGAACGCCGGTTGATTTGGTTATTTCTCCATTGTCTGTTCCTTCTCGTATGAACTTAGGACAGATTTTGGAAACTCACCTTGGCTGGGCAGCTCACAAATTAGGATATTTAGCTATTACACCAGCGTTAATTGGTGCAACTCAAGAAGACATTAAAAAAGAATTGAGATTAGCCGGTTTGCCGGAATCGGGGCAAGTTACAGTTTATGATGGTAGAACCGGTTTGCCATTCCCTAAACCAATTACAGTAGGATATATGTATGTGATGAAATTAATTCACATGGTTGACGACAAAGTTCACGCTAGATCCATTGGTCCTTATTCTTTAATTACTCAACAGCCATTGGGAGGAAAAGCCCAATTTGGAGGTCAGAGATTTGGAGAAATGGAAGTCTGGGCTTTGGAAGGCTATGGAGTGGCTCATATTTTGCAGGAAATGTTGACGATAAAATCTGACGATGTTCAGGGTAGGGCTGCAGCCTACGAATCAATCTTGAAAGGAGAGCCGATTAGGAATCCAAATATTCCAGCATCATTTAATTTACTTGTGGCCGAGTTAAAATCACTTGGCTTGTCCGTAGAAGTTAAAGAAAGGCCGAGAGAATTAAGAGACGACCGATATGAAGATCGGAGAGAGGACAAGAGGTAGAATTTTAGTCGCTTATAAATAGTATTAAATTTTTACGCCAATGCGAGTATTAGACTTAGAATCAATAAGAATAAAAGTTGCTTCGCCCGAGGATATAATGTCCTGGTCTCATGGCGAGGTAATTAAACCAGAAACTATTAATTATAGAACCCAAAAGCCTGAAAAGGACGGTCTTTTTGATGAAAGAATTTTTGGACCTGAAAAAGATTATGAATGCGCTTGTGGAAAATATAAAAGAATAAGATACAAAGGAGTTGTCTGCGACAGGTGTGGAGTTGAGGTTACAAAATCTTCTGTCAGAAGAGAAAGGATGGGTCATATAAAATTATATACTCCGGTTTCTCATATTTGGTTTTTAAGAGGAGTTCCATCAAGAATGGGTTTGGTTTTGAATAAAAGTTCTCAGCAATTAGAAAAAGTTATTTACTTCTCGTCATATATTATTACAAAGGTAAACGAGCAGGCGAGAGACGGAATAATGGACGCTATTGAGCAGGAATATAAATCAAAAGTTAAAAAAGAAAAAACCGAAGCTGCCAAAAACGAATTAAAACAAGCTAGAGAAAAGGCCAAAGAAGAACTTTTAGATATAAAGCCAATGAGAATTCTTTCGGAGGTTGTGTATCATGCGCTTTCAATGAAATACGGAGAGGTTTTTGAGGCGGGAACAGGAGCTGAAGTTGTGAAAGAAATATTTACAAAAGTTGATTTAAAAAAAGAAACCGAGGCCATAGCAATTGAGGCCAAAGAAGCTCCACCAGCAATGAAGAAAAAAGTTTTGAGAAGATTGAAGCTTTTTCAGGGCATGTTGAAGGCTGGCGTAAGACCAGAATGGATGTTTTTGGATGTTTTACCGGTTTTGCCGCCAGATTTAAGGCCAATGGTTCAATTAGATGGAGGAAGGTACGCCTCGTCTGATTTAAATGACTTATATAGGAGAGTTATAAACAGAAACAACAGGTTAAAATATTTACAGGAAATAAAAGCTCCGCCGGTGATTGTCAGAAACGAAAAAAGAATGTTGCAGGAAGCTGTTGATGCCTTGATTGATAATGAAATGAGAAAAGGTGTTACAACAACAGCCACAACTGGAGGAAAGAGATTATTAAAATCTTTAGCCGCAATGTTGGCCGGAAAACAAGGAAGGTTTAGACAAAACCTTTTAGGAAAACGTGTTGACTACTCTGGTAGATCGGTCATTTCCGTTGTGCCAGAATTGCATTTTTCACAATGCGGTTTACCAAAAACACTGGCCCTGGAAATTTTTAAACCTTTTGTAATCAAGAGAATTTTAGACAAAGAGTTAGCTTATAACATTCGTGGAGCTGCTCGCTTAGTTGAAGAAAAAACTCCGGAAGTATGGGCCATATTAGAAGAAATTATTAAAGATAAGTTAGTTTTGTTAAACAGAGCTCCAACTTTGCATAGACTTGGAATACAGGCATTTAAGCCTATTCTTACAGAAGGAGAAACTATAAAATTGCATCCTTTGGTTTGCGAAGCTTTCAATGCTGACTTCGACGGAGACCAGATGGCAGTTTATTTGCCATTGTCAGATGAAGCACAAAAAGAAGCCAGAGAGATAATGTTTTCAGCTTCAAACCTTTTGAGGCCAGCAACCGGAATGCCGGTTATTGGTCCATTTAGGGATATTGCTTTGGGTTGCTACTATCTAACTAGATTAAATATTAATCAAGACACAAAAGATCCTAAAAATATTAAAGTATATTCAAGCCCTTCTGAGGCCACAACGGCTTTAGAATATGGCTTTTTGGGATTGAATGATTTAATTAGGGTCCCTCATCCAAAACATTCTTCTTTGCAAGAAGGAGGAACTATGGAATTAGTTGAGACAACCGTTGGCAGATTAATTTTAAACAACAGTTTGCCCATTGACTATCCCTATGTAAACAAACTAATAGACAACAAGGTACTAAAGGGGATAGTAAGAGAGATTATCGAAAAATATCCAAATGACCAGGCAGTCGTTGTTATAGATGATATAAAAATGTTAGGCTTTGAATATTGTACATTATCCGGAGTCAGTTGGGGAATGGATGATTTGATAGTTCCTAAGGAGAAAAAAGGATTAGTTGACCAGGCAGAAGAAGAAGTTAAAAAAATTGACAGCCACTTTGAGAAAGGACTTTTGTCTAAAGAAGAAAAAACTTCTCAGAAAATTTTAATTTGGCAGACAGTTAAAACAAAATTAGAAGCTTTGTTAAAAACAACATTGCCAAAAGACGGACCAGTCATGTCTATTATTACAGCTGGAGCTAGGGCAACTTGGGCTCAGCCAGTTCAGATGGCCGGCATGAAGGGTTTGGTGAATAACCCGTCTGGAGATATTATTGAATTGCCGGTTAAAGCGTCTTTTACTGAAGGTTTTAATGTGTTGGAATATTTTATTTCAACTCATGGAGCCAGAAAAGGTACAGCTGATACCGCCTTAAGAACTTCTTCTGCCGGATATCTAACAAGAAGATTGGTTGACGTAGCTCACGACGTTATTATTGCAGAAGAAGATTGCGGAGATAAAGCTGGTTTGATCGTTTACAAAAAAGACGCAGATGCTATAGAGCAAGATTTTGTTTTCAAAATAGTTGGTAGAACCGCTTTGGAAACAGTTGAGCACGGCAAAATGACTTTTGTTAAGAAGAATGAATTGATTAATTGGCAGGCGGCAAAAGCAATTGCAGAAGAGACGGGAATTGAAAGAGTTGTTGTTGCTTCTCCGTTAACCTGTAAATCTTCCCAGAAATGTTGCCAGAAATGTTATGGTTGGGATTTGGGAAGAAACAATTTAATAAAACAGGGAGAAGCAGTTGGTATTATTGCAGCTCAGGCAATCGGAGAACCGGGTACTCAGCTTACTCTAAGAACCCACCACTTGGGAGGTATCGTTGGAGCTGGTGATATCACACAAGGTTTGCCTAGAATTGAAGAAATTTTTGAATGCAGAGCTCCAAAAGGAGAAGCAATAATGTCTTTAACTGAAGGAAAAGTAATTGATATTGATGAAGAAATGAGAATTGTTAAAATTCAGTCGGCTAAAAAAGTCGGATCTAAAAAAGATATAATGGAATATAAAATTCCTGGAAGAATTGCAATCATAGTTGAAAAAGGACAAGAAATTAAAGAAAACCAACCTTTGTGTGATGGAAGTTTAGATTTGAAAAAACTTTATAAGTCAGCCGGAGTTGAGGCTACGCAAAGATATATTTTACAAGAAGTCCAGAGAATTTATTCTTCTCAGGGGGTTGATATTAACGACAAGCACGTAGAAGTAATTATTCAGAAAATGTTTTCAAGAATAAGAGTTAGGGAAGAGGGAGATTCTGAGTGGATAAAAGGCGAGGTTATTGAGAGAGAAATTTTCAATGAAGAGGTTGATAGATTGAAAAAAGAAAAGAAGAATCCACCGGTTGGCATTCAGATGTTGCTTGGTATTTCAGAAGTTGCCTTGAATTCAGAGTCATTCTTGTCAGCAGCTTCCTTCCAGCAAACTTCTAGAGTTTTGATTAAAGCTTCTCTTGAGGGCAAAGAGGACAAGCTCCGAGGATTAAAAGAAAACGTAATTATCGGAAAACTTATTCCAGTTGGAACAGGATTTATTCCGAAAATAAAAGAGTAATTCAGAATTATTAAAAATACCGCGCCCTAAAAAGTGGGGTATTTTGTTGTATAAAATATTATCGATTGTCTGGAAATTTTGCGAACGTGAAATATGCGGACGGTTATAATTTGTGTTATAATAAATTAATGGATTCAATAACTGAGCAAATTTTGGTACATTTATATAACTGCATAGATTATGGTTTTAGTTATAGGGTAAAAAGGGGACTTTATATTTTGGATGAATTTTCTCACTATGGTAAAAATATAAATGCGGAGCAAATTAAAAAAAGCATACGCGACTTAAGCAAGGCAAAGCTTATAAAAAAGAAGAAAGACTTCAATGGGTCTATAATTATTTCTCTGAACGAAAAAGGTATTTTACGGGCGCTTAACTTAGATTTTAAAAAATTATACAACAAAAAAGAAAAATGGGATGGGAAGTGGAGAATGGTGGCTTTTGATATTCCAGAAGAAAGCAGAAAGGGAAGGGATGCGCTAAGATATAGGCTTAGATTAGGTGGTTTTTATGAGCTTCAAGAAAGTTTATTTTTGTATCCATATGATTGTAAAAAAGAAGTAATGGCTTTTGTAAAATTATTTAAAATAGATAGATATGTTAGATTTGGAGTATTAGAATCAATTGATAATCAGGAACATATTAATAAAATTTTTGGGTTAAACTAGCTATTGTCTGGGGATTTTGCGAACGTGAAATATGCGGACAAGAATAAAAAAGTAAACAATAAAAAAGAAACAATAAAAAACTGAGCCTAGCGCTCAGTTTTATTATTTATGTAAATAGTTATCCACAGATTGTCATTTGCCAAATTGGTTGGGGGGGGGTATACTATAGTAATACTTTATAAATTTATAATTAAAATTATTAAAAAAATATGATTAAAAAATATATACCCCATGAGATATTTAAAATGTCTACGGGAAAAACTCATTATCTCACGGGGATAGTAATATTTTCAATAGCAATATTTTTAACGGCAGGTTCGGCATTGGCAATAACAATAAATCAGGAATGGACTTCCGGCAACTTTCATTACAAAAGAGTTGACGGCAAGATTGAGGTAACGCGAATTCATGGATCTGCAAAAACTCAAGCAGAACCAAAAAATTTGCCGCCACAAACTCCGCCACAAATGCCTCCGCAAACAAATGTTGACAATGAGCAGGCGCAAAATTCTCAACCGCAACAAACTCCGCAAGAAACTCAGCCCGAAACCCAACAAACAACTCCTCTGCCTCCGCAAACAAATGTTGACAATGAGCAGGCGCAAAATTCTCAACCGCAACAAACTCCGCAAGAAACTCAGCCCGAAACCCAACAAACAACTCCTCCTGCAACTCAGCAAGCTCTTGATATTTCGTCTGTAGTTCCTGTAAGTGACATTAATGTTGCTTATGGAGCCGATATTGCTTCGGCAAACTTGCCAGCAACAATTACGGCTACAATGTCAGATGGCACAACGCAAAGCATACCATTAACATGGGATGGCGGAACCCCGGCTTACGACCCAAATACCGCCGGCACTTATGTTTTTGCAGGAACCTTAACTTTACCAGATAACACAACAAACACAAATAATATAAAAGCCAGCGCGAATGTTATTGTTGCAGTTCAGTCTGCAAATCCGTCAACAGATGATGTTACGCAAAACTCTGGCGCCAGTCTTTTAAATTCAATAGTTCAATATCCAATATTTAAATTTTCAATCGGTAAATTTTTAGCTCTTATATTTTCTCCGCTTAAATTTATTATTAAAAAATAGAAACAATATAATATGAAAATAAATAAAAAGAGTTTATTTCTATCATCAATAATAGTTTTAATGTCTTTGCTTGTTGCTTTTGTCATTGTCAAAGCCGCAACCACTTTAAATCCTCCGGGAGCTCCAAATCCAAGCTTGGGTACAATGTACACGCTTGAAGATGTTTATCAAAAATTACTGGTTGGAACTTCAGCAGGAACGCATACTTTAGCTCCCGCTAGCTCACCGGCAGGAACAATGCATACATTAACTGATATATATAATGAAATTCCTGCAAATAGCCAAGTTTGCAGTGGCACCAACGGCGGAACAGCTACGTGTGGTGGCGCGCCAGCTTTAGTTTGGCAGACCGACCCAGGGTTAAGTCTTTGCTGGGACGCTCAAGACGATACAACAGATAATGGAGCTTACAACAAAGGTTGCACGCCAAGCGCAAATGGGAGTGGAGGACTTTGGGATCCTAACGGAGGAAATTGGGCAGGAGTATGGATTGATCAGTCATATGCCTATCAAGATGAGGTGGCAGACAATGTTACTGATAACGTTTGGGAATGCACAAACTCAAGCGGTTGCGCAGATCAGTCAACCGGAAGTTTTTCAGGTGAAAGGTCAGCTTCGGCAAGCGATTGGACCCAGATTTATTTTTATGGAGCAGTAGAGTATTGCACACATCTAAATACTGCAGGCACAACCCCAACTAATTCCATTGGTATATGGAGCTTACCAACAGAAAGCCAATTATTAGCAGGTTTATCCGATCAGTTTATTTTAGGTACTACTAGCGGTTTTCAGGACGGCTACAGTTATTGGTCAGGATCAGCAAGTAGCGACGGCTACGCTTGGAGCGCCAACTACAGCTACGGCTACGTCGGTAACCTCAATTACTACACCAGCTACAATAACTCGGTTCGATGCGCCCACTAGTATTCAATAAATAACATTACAATTCATTAGACATTCTCTGAAAAATTATCCGCCGTGCGGAAATTTTTCAGAGAGATAACAAGATTAATAAATAATGTCGCAGTATTCTAATTTGCCAATATATAATTCGTCGGTAAATTGCCTGAAAGATTTGTACAAAAGAATACCTAAATTTGCAAAACAATATAAATATCTGCTGGGAGGAAAATTAATAGAATATAATATAAAAATAATTTCATTGATATTTGAAATAAGTAATTCAAGAAACAAAGAAGAAAGAATAGTGTTGATTGACGAAATGGCAAAGAATATAGATTTACTTCTAATACATGTGAGGACTTGCAATGAATTAAAGCAATTCGGTACAGAAAGTTCGTATCTTTATGTTTCCGAAAATTTAATTGATATTTCTAACCAAGCCGAGAAGTGGAAAAAATATCTTGCTGAGAAGCCCCATTAGATAATTAAAATATCTAACGGGGCGAGTAAGATATCCCCAGGGTCTGTAAGATGAAATATCTTATGGAGCGAGGGAAATGAATACAATCTCTGCCCTCAAAACTTATTATTTAAGAAGAGGATAGACGCGCGCTACAAAAGTCGGAGATTTATAAAACTGGGTGCGGTTTTCAGAACAACAACAATTATTGGTCAGGATCAGCAAATAGCAACAACAACGCTTGGAACGCCAACAACAACAACGGCAACGTCAATAACAACAATAACAACACGAACAACAATAACTCGGTTCGATGCGCCCACTAGTACTTATTCTACTTCGGCTTGGTTAGAAATATGGACACAATATTTACTAAAGAAAAAATATTTGAAGCATATCTTGCCTGCAGAGAAACAAAGAAAAATACAGCAAATGCATTAAAATTTGAAATTAACAGAGAAAAAAACCTTTTTAAACTTTTAAGAGAGCTACAGCAAGGAAGTTATAAAATATCCAGACATATATGTTTTATAGTTAAAGAGCCAAAACCCAGAGAAATATTTGCCGCAGATTTTAGGGATAGAATTGTTCATCATTTACTTTGCAACGAAATATATCAGTTATTTGAAATAGATTTTATTGAAAATTCTTTTGCTAACAGAATAGGAAAAGGGACGCACAAAGGAGTTGAAAAATTAAAAGAATATTTGAAACAAAAAGACAATAACAGTAATTATTTAAAATTAGACGTTAAAAGTTTTTTCTGCTCAATAAACAAAGATACTTTATATAAAATAGTTTATGAAAAAATTATTAAATCAGATGCGCCTGATTATTGGAAAAGAGAAATTGTATGGTTAGTTAAGAAAATAATTTATCACGACCCGACAGCAAATTATATTTTTAAAGGAGATCCAAAATTAAAAAGATTAATATCAAAAGATAAGTCATTATTTTATTCAAATGGAAAGGGTTTGCCAATTGGAAACTTAACTTCGCAGTTTTTTGCCAATATATATTTAGACAAGTTAGACCAATTTATTTATTCTTTGGGATATAAATATTATGTAAGATATGTTGACGACTTTATTATTTTAGGAGACAGAAAAATAATACATAAGCTGCCAATTATTAAAAAATTTATTAAAGAAAAATTAGATTTAACAATAAGCGATAAAAAAATAGTGTTTCAGTCAACAAAAATAGGCATAGATTTTCTGGGATATTATATAAAGCCAAGTCATACATTAGTTAGAAGAAGAGTTATTTCAAGATTTAAAAGAAAACTTTGTAATTTAGAAGTAAAAAATACTAAGAAATCGTTAGCTACGGTAAATTCATATTTTGGACATTTTATTCATGCGGACAGTTATAATTTAAGGAAGAGTATTTGTGGAGATTTAACAAGTGAATTTAGAAACAAGTTTATTTTTAATGATAAATATAATTATTTAAAAATTAAAATTTTATAAATATTATGGAAATACAAAAACAAGAACATCTTTTTAAAAAAATAGCCCAATATGGGGGATTAACTCTTTTCGGAGTGATTGTTGTTTTTGCTGTTGCATTTTCAATGAATCCTGATATTGCCAAATATTTTTTGGGCAGTCTCCTCAACGGCGTGACAATTAACACCCCAACCACCTCAAACCACTATGCCTACGGAGAAAACATAGGTTGGATTGATTTTAATCCAACAGGAGGAAATGTTAAGGTGGGAGACAACGGATTAACAGGTTACGCCTATGGAGAAAACGTAGGCTGGATAGCGTTAGGCGACGGAGACGCAACCCATCCTCCATATGCAAACAATAGTCCTACAAACTGGGGAGTAAACAACGACGGAAGCGGAAATTTATCAGGCTACGCATACGGCGAAAATGTAGGATGGATTGATTTTAATCCAACCGGAGGGGGGGTTAAAATTAATACAACCACAGGCGCATTTTCAGGTTACGCCTACGGTGAAAACATAGGCTGGATTTCTTTTAGCGGAACGGGATATGGGGTTGTAACAGACTGGAGAGCAAATATTTTAGTCTCTTCTATTACCGTCACCGGAGCTGGTTCGGCCACCACGGTAATTAATGGTCACACTTTACAAATGAGTGCAAGTGTCTCACCAGATAATGCTACTAATTCAGCTATCACTTGGTCAAAAACTAATGGATCTGGTTCTGCTACAATAAATAGTTCGGGATTGCTAACCGCCACTGGAGTAGGAACAGTCACTGTTAAAGCAACAGCCACAGACGGTTCAGGAATTTACGGTGAACTCATAATTACCGTAACAACTTCAAACATTTCAGTAACCGGAGTATCTCTCAACGAACACACAGCTGCTCTAACCGTCGGCGATACAGATCAATTAACCGACACAGTATCTCCAACCAACGCTACCAACACCAGCGTATCGTGGAATTCCAGCAACACAGCCGTAGCCACTGTTAACAGTTCGGGATTAGTAACAGCAGTTTCAGCAGGATCTGCCACAATAACAGTAACCACTACAGATGGAGGCTTCACGGACACGGATGCAATAACGGTTACTGGTGCAGTTGGTGATTCATGTACATCTGATTCAGATTGTAATTCTCAATGGTGTAGCACATTAGACAAGTGTACAGATGGAAGTTTGAATTCAAGCTGTGGCACTAGTGATGATTGTGACGGAAGTCAATGTATTAGCGGGACTTGTGGTGGAATACCACATTATACCGATGGCATTTGTGGCTCATCCAACGGACAAAGTTTTACAACTACTCCAGATACTAATCTATGTTCACAAGGTAATGCAACAACTGTATCTGGTTCAGGTCCATGGACATGGAGCTGTAATAGCCCTAATGGAGGAACAAATGCTTCTTGCTCGGCTCAATTAACTGTAGTAAACACTCCAACTCCCGTTGTTTCGGGTGGAGGCGGAAATGCGCTTGTTACAAATCAGTCAGCAATTAATTATATATCTCAAATATTAAACTTACTAAAACAGTCAATGGCAAACTTATTTACGGTGCAACCTAAAATCACGCCAGCTCAACCAACCACAACTCCTCCAGCAAATCTACGGCCAACCACATCACCAACAGCAACCCCCCCTACAACCACAACTCAAAATCAAACAGCAATTATACAGGCTTATCAGAAACTTTTGGTGGCGCTAAAATCTTTACTCAATTTTTTTAGTAAAAAAAATCCCAAACAGTGAAGTTTGGGATTGTCTTCTGTGGAAGACCTGCTAATTAATAAAATTGAAATGTCGTTTACGACCGCGAAAAAGAAAGAAAAATCCTATGCCAGATAATAGAAAAATAAATGTTGTCGGTTCTGGGACAATCATAATTTCATTAGCAACTCCGAATGAATTGCCACTTGCCACGAGTTGAAATTGTGACCAGTAAGTCGCTCCATCATTAACGTATTCGTAGCAATTTATTCCTAGACCGTTATAATTATTGCTGTATGCGATGGCGGGTACAATATGATCTGCTGTTCCATCTCCATTTTCATCTACATAGAGTAACATTGGTCTATTGGCATTAATATTACTGACAAGATTATTCCATGCGACAGTTAGTTTTATTTGGCTCATATGTGTAGTGCCACTATCAGAAATAATATTCCCGGTGGTCGTTGCTGATAAAGCATATCCCATGGAGCCAGAGTAGGTAACTAGGCCGGGTCCTATATATGCAAGTAGCGTCCCTCCCGAACCATCAGTTTGGCAGATATTAGCAATTGTTGCTATGCTAGTTATTTCGGTGTCTATGTTAGTCCCCACATATGCCAATAAGTTAGCTTTGCTGACTGGGAACATATTAGGCATATTATATTGGATGTCCCAGTAAGCTAGTACTTCAACTATTGATAGGGGTGCGCAACCAGCATTGCTATAATATGCAGGCATTGTTCCAGACAAAGAGCCAGAAATTATCGTGTCAGAAAAGGCAAGTGAAGTCATAAAAAAAGTCAAAACTGCAATCAATCGGAAGGTTTTCATCGGTTATTTTCTTTCTTGTTAGGGTTGTTTAGTTTTCAAGTTACAGTTAAATATGATTTTATATTAAATAATATTTATCAATATGTCAAGCAATTTAACAGTTTATAAAACATGGAACGAAAATTAATTATTTTTTATATAATTCTTGCGATTGTTGCAGTTATCTGTATATTATTTGTAACCGGAGAGGGAAAATATATCCTCGGCAGTCTCCTCAACGGAGTCTCTATTAACACCCCAACCAGCTCAAACCACTACGCTTACGGAGAGAACATAGGCTGGATAGATTTTAATCCAACAGGAGGAAGTGTTAAGGTAGGAGACAACGGACTAACAGGCTACGCCTATGGAGAAAACGTAGGCTGGATATCATTAGGCGACGGAGACGCAACCCATCCCCCATATGCAAACAACAGTTCTACAAACTGGGGAGTAAACAACGACGGAAGCGGAAACCTTTCAGGCTACGCCTATGGAGAAAACATAGGATGGATTGATTTTAATCCAACCGGAGGGGGGGTTAAAATTAATACAACCACTGGCGCATTTTCAGGTTACGCCTACGGCGAAAACATAGGCTGGATTTCCTTCAGCGGAACAGGATATGGGGTAAATACTGATTGGAGAGCACCGATTTCGGTAGTTATTACTCCAACCCCAGTTCCGGTTATAACTCCAACGGGAGGCGGGGGGAATGCATTGGGTTTATTAAATATCCCATCTGCTAACCAAACACAATCTAATGTTGCTTCAAATCAATCAGTATTTAATTTTATAAGCCAAGTTTTGGAACAGATAAGCAAATCAATTTCTAATTTATTTGCGAAACAAGCCGTAGCTCCTACAAATAATAACCAATCTCAAGCTTTTCTGATTTATCAAAAAATTATAAAAGATATTTCTTCTTTGGTTAATTTGATTGCTAACAAGCAGTAATAAAGACCAGCGGGCACCAGATGCTCGTTAGTTTTTTAATGTGTAAAAACTCTTCTTGAACAGATATCCCAAAGTGATATAATAGAATAATTTAGCTAAACTAAATTAATTTTATTTATGGCGAAAAAAGGAAACAAAAATTATTCTGAGGAAAAGAAAAATGGGAAAGGCGATAGGAACGATAAGGATAGGCCGAAAGATACTATTTTAAGTTCGTGGACTAAAAGGTGGATAAAGGCAATCTTACTTTTTTTGGTTTCTATAATTATCGTTTTATCTTTTCCATATTTTAATAAGGCAGGATATGTTGGGCAGATTTTTGCACAAGTTTGTAATTGGTTAATTGGAAACGCTTTTTATACAGTTCCTTTGTTTTTCTTTGTAGCAGGGTTAATTTTTTTAAGGAGCAGAAAAAAAGGGCACAATTTGGCTATGACCATCGCCGTTGCGATTTCCCTTGTTGGAGTTGCGGGGATTCTATCTGTTGCTCAAAAAAATGGGGGATTCATTGGATATTGGTTAGCAAAGCTGCTTATAAGTCTTTTTGGAATTTTAGTTGCTAATATTATATTTGGAGCTATTCTGTTAATTGGTTTATTTATTTTCTTACAATTTATTTGGCAAGATTTACCTAAAAAAGAAAAAGAAGAAAAACCCACTTTTGCAATAAATAAACAAGACGAGGGCGTAAAAATAAAAGGGATGGATGACGAAAAGAAAAAAGAAGAAAGGCAAAAACAACCAGCTACTTCAAGAATTACTTTATTTAAAAAGGGTAATGAAGAACCAGAAAAAGCTGAAATTAAAAAACCGGCTGGTGAAAATAAGAATAATTATGTTTTGCCTCCGTTAGATTTATTGAATAAAAATGAAGCGGCGCCTACTTCTGGAAATATAAAGGAGAACTCAATGATAATTAAGAGCACTCTTGAAAATTTTGGTATTCCTGTTGAAATGGCAGAAGTTAATGTTGGTCCAACTGTTACTCAGTATGCTTTTAAGCCAGCCGAAGGAGTAAAGCTTTCAAAAATTACAACGCTTTCAAATAATTTAGCCTTAGCTTTAGCAGCTCATCCAATTAGAATTGAAGCTCCAATTCCAGGTAAATCATTAGTTGGAATTGAGGTGCCAAATAAAGTAAGGTCTATTGTCACTTTAAGAAATTTAATATCTCAAACTGCTTATCAAAATGCAACAAGCCCA
Organism: Candidatus Staskawiczbacteria bacterium; assembly: GCA_963756225.1. Taxonomy (GTDB): domain Bacteria; phylum Patescibacteriota; class Minisyncoccia; order Minisyncoccales; family Staskawiczbacteraceae; genus XYD1-FULL-39-28. The sequence goes on along the minus strand of CAVWMZ010000003.1, from coordinate 107,312 downwards.
TTGTTGATTGCCCTGGGAAGAAATGTTTCAGGAGCTGCAATTAATACTGATATAACAGATGGGCCGCACCTTTTAGTTGCTGGAGCTACGGGTACCGGAAAAACTATTTTTCTAAATAGTTTGATTATGAGTTTGCTATACAAATATACTCCAGATCAATTAAGAATGATTATGGTTGATCCAAAAAGAGTTGAGTTTCAGCATTACAACGATATCCCGCATTTATTGTGCCCAGTAATTTATGACGCGGCAAAAACAATTAATGCTTTAACTTGGCTTGCTCATGAAATGGAAAGGCGTTTCGAAGTGTTTTCTGAGGTGCCTGCAAGAAATATTGGTTCTTATAATTCAAATAAATCTATAATTGCTTCGGGGTTGCAGATGCCATATATAGTTTTCGTAGTTGATGAATTGGCAGATTTGATGGCTGCAAAAGGCAGGGAATTGGAAGCAGGAATTGTAAGGCTGGCTCAAATGGCGAGAGCAACTGGAATTCACCTTGTATTGGCAACGCAGAGGCCGTCGGTAGAAGTTATTACAGGTTTAATTAAAGCTAACGTGCCGACAAGAATTACTTTTCAAGTTTCTTCGCAAATTGACTCCAGGACAGTTATTGATACTTCTGGAGCTGAGAAATTAATTGGATCAGGAGACATGCTTTTTCTTTCTTCAAAATCTTCAAAAATTACTCGTATACAGGGCCCTTATGTTTCTGAAAAAGAAGTTCAAAAAGTTGCAGCCTTTGTTGTTGACCAAGGAAAGAAATGCGGAGATCCGCAAGCAGCCCTTAGTCAGAGTTTAGAAGAAAGCCTTGAACGCTCAGATGCTACTAAAGAGGAGGGTGGAGCTGCAGAATTTTTTGGCGGAGCTGACCAAGATCCATTATTTGAAGACGTTAAAAAAATTGTTATAGAAACAAAAAAAGCGTCTGCCTCATTTTTGCAAAGGCGTTTAAGAATTGGTTATTCAAGAGCCGCCAGATTAATTGATATGTTAGAAGAACAAAATATTGTTGGGCCAGCTGATGGCGCAAAACCGAGAGAAGTTTACGGTGAAGTAAAAAAAGGAGGTGATTCTATCTCTAATATTCCCGCCGTAAGTCCGGATGAGTCAGAAATAATAAAAAAAGTTCAGCCGGAAGAAGAAGACGATGAATGGGAAAAAGTTTAAAATAATCCTAATCTACGAATTTATCCTAATGCTTCGAATACCGCGATATTAATTAGTGGCATTCGGATTTATTCGGATGACATTCGGATTATATTTTTATGGTAAAAGAAAAAAAAGAAGATAAAAAACAAGAGGCCGAAAAACATGCTAAGGGCGTTAGCAATGTTGTTGATGAAATAAGAGAGCGTTTTGGCGAAGGAGCAATTATGACGATGAGAGAAATCCATGCGGTTAACGTTGATGTTATACCAACCGGCTCAATTGCTATGGATTTAGCATTGGGTGTAGGCGGAATGCCCCGAGGCAGAATAATAGAAATTTATGGAGCTGAGTCGTCTGGTAAAACCACGTTGTCTTTGCACGTGATAGCTGAGGCGCAAAAAAAGGGTGGTACATGCGCTTTTGTTGACGCAGAGCACGCTATGGACCCCGATTATGCTAAACGCATTGGTGTTAACGTTGACGACCTTTTAATATCTCAGCCGGATTCTGGGGAACAGGCATTACAAATTGTAGAAACTCTTGTGAAGTCAGAAAAAATTGACGTTATTGTTGTAGACTCTGTTGCGGCCTTAACTCCTCAAAGAGAAATTGAAGGAGAGATTGGAGACCAGCATATGGGTTTGCAGGCACGGTTAATGAGTCAGGCATGCAGAAAACTTTCTGCAATAATGTCTAAAACAAACACGATGGTTATATTTTTAAACCAGACAAGAATGAAAATTGGAATGGTTTTTGGAAATCCCGAAACAACTCCCGGTGGTTTGGCGTTAAAATTTTATGCTTCTGTAAGAATTAATTTGGCTAGAACTGCACAAATAAAAGCAGGAGACGAAATTATTGGAAACAGAGTCAAGGCAAAAATTGTAAAAAATAAAGTTGCTGCCCCATTTAAAACAGCTGAATTTGATATTTATTATAACGAAGGAATTTCTAAATCAGGAGATGCTTTAAGAACCGGATTATTGCTAGGCATTATAAAACAGTCGGGAAGTTACTTTACTTTTGAAAATCAAAAAATCGGCCAGGGCACCGAAGCGGCCAAAACATTTTTAAAAGAAAATAAAGACGTAATGAAAAAAATAAAAGAATTAGCAATGAGCACAGAATTAAAACCGGCTGCAGAAGTTAAAAAATAAAATATGCAACCAAAAACTTTATCAGAATTACAAAATTATTATAAACAAAAAGCAAAAGAAAGAGGGTTCGAATGGGGAGACAGCACAAGATACATTGCTGTTGATGACAGAAGAGCTTGGCGAACTTGCCCGTGCGATTAGAAAAAACATTGGTGTAAAAATTGACAATAAGGAAAAAATCTACGCGATGGAGGAAGAGCTTGCCGATATACAAAATTATCTTTTTCATTTATCGAAATATTCTGGGTATAAATTTGGAAGAAGCATATTGGAAAAAAGAAGCAGAAAACGAAACGAGAAAGTGGAAATAGCCTAATCTTGAAAAGCCACCCTTAACCAGGTGGTTTTTAAGTTGGCGGTGAATGGTGTAGGTATTGACAAATATAATATAAGTGTGATATAACAATTACATAGCGTAGGCCAAAGCGCTCTTGCGAGGTAAAAGGATTGTTTGGTGCCTTTGCGGGCACATCGTCTTTGCGGGCGAATAGATAATCTGGGCAATGCACCCTATCTTGTATTTGAAAGGCTATAAGCACATTGAAAATGATAACGAAAGAAACAGTTAGGATTACGCGGCCCCCACAAAGGGACGGAAAGAGCGAAGAGCAGTCCACCAGCTTCGCGCTGAGGGTCATCGGTATGCACTTCACTACGTCGTACATTAACTCTCTGCACAACCCCAAGCTCAATGGATTCGAGAAGGACGCTGAGAGCTGCCTCGAGAAGGTCAACGAACGGAATAAGGTGAAGAATTGGGTAGCCATATGGTTGGGAGCCACCGTGGTCCTTTTTGGACTCGCGGCACTTCAGTGCTATGGGTACGGTTGGGTCAAGGCGATCCTGCACGGATGGATCTTCAACACGTCAGTCATACTGGGAAGCTTTGCTGCCTTTATCGGCGGCATGTTCGCCAGCAACAGGCTGACGGAACACAACCGTCCTGGTGACACTACAAAGCTCGTTGCCAAGGCGTGGAAGCCCTGGCGTAATCGGTTATTAGCGACGACGCTTGCGGCGGACCTTGCGTCTCGTATTCGGTATCACAGCCAGCACGACGAAAACTACAGCGGGCTGCTGATTGAAATCGATAACTGGACCTACGGCGGCAAAGAGCTGTTGAAGCTCCTCGCCTATGCCCTGGAAATGATTGCGCAGCAATCTGCCGCCCAATTCAAACGGGCAGAACGCGATGGCACCAAAAGAGCGCGGAAACGTTTTCGCAACCAGCTCTATGATGTCAACCAAATAGGTCAAGCGCTCGGCTTCGAGAAGCTTGACTGGAAAAAGCAGCTCGGCTCGTGACATAAACTAAAATGGTGGTAATCCACCCGGCCTGAAGGACGACCGCAAACCTTCGCCTCATATCTTGATCGATATGGGGCTTCTTTTTTTTGCATAAGCATCCTGGCAAATAATATTTTGAGACGGCCTCCTGATAAATAATATTTTTTCACAGAAAAAATATTACTATTTATCTGGATTAGCGGAAAAAATATTAGTATTTGGCAGGATTTTTACATTTTTTAAAATATATTTTATATTATATATTTTGACATTATTAGATAATTATTATAAATTGGATTTGCGCCGAATGCATTGGGCAACAGCACTTTTAAAAGGAGGAGATCATGAAAATATACAGATCTTTATCGGCACTTCGGAAGGTTCAACAATTAAAAAAGGCAGATAAAATAATTTTAGTGACTTCGGCCATATTAAGAAAAAAGCTCAGTTCGGCAATCGTGGATATAAAAGTAGCCACAACCCTTGGTTTAAAAATAGTTACAATTCCCGATGGAGAAAAGGCAAAAAATTGGGATGCTCTTAGAAAATTATTATCTAGATTTGTAAAAATTAAGTTAACTAAAAAAAACCTAGTGATAGTCTTGGGTGGCGGCTCGGCAAGTGATTTGGTGGGATTTGCCTGTTCAATTTACGAGCGGGGAGTAGTACCGTATATAAATATTCCCACAACCTTTTTAGCGCAGGTGGATGCTTCAATGGGCGGGAAAACTGCTATTGATTTTGAGGGCTATAAGAATTTAATTGGGTCGTTTTACGATCCGCTGGCAGTTTTTATACTTACGGATTTTCTAGGTAGCTTGAATGAGGAGCAGTTTGTTGAAGGATTGGCAGAAATAATAAAAGCCGGTTTTATTAGAGACCCGAAGATACTAGATATTTTGGAATCATGCGACGTCACAAAGTTAAGGGCGAATCACCGCCTTTTGGAGGAGCTAATTTTAAAAGCAATCGCCGTGAAAGCGTATTATGTTGAAAAGGATCACAGGGATAAAAACGTAAGACAGTTTCTAAATTTTGGACATACCATCGGCCAAGCGATTGAACTTAAGTACGGCATAAGCCACGGTAGGGCAGTTTTGCTTGGCATGTTGAAAGAATTTCAGGCAACTGAATTGCTCGGGATGAAAAACCTAAGGGCTGGAATTCGTTTCTGCAGACTATTGGTGCATCTTGGTGTCAACTTAAATCCTCAGAATTTCGTAGTTGATCGGCAATCCATTTTTCATGATAAAAAAGTTTTTGGCAAGAAGATTATTTTGCCCGTTGTTAGAAAAGCAGGAAAAGCAAAATTATTAAAAGTCAGATTAGATGATTTAATGGTTGCAATTAAAAAATGCAACTAAAAACCGCTCGTGGTATAGAGCGGCTTTTTTATTGGTAAAATTTTCTATAATTACTAGCGAGGGAGGAATGAAAATTTATTTTCATTTCGACCGAGCGACGTAATTATATAAATTGCGAAGCAATTTCTATTTCGGAGTATATGGCAGAAGTCCCATTTGTCTGGCTCTCTTTACCGCGACAGCAATTTTCTTTTGATGATATGAACACAAGTTTGTTTTCTTTCGCGGTTTTATTTTATAAAATCCGGAAATAAATTTAGACAATAATTCTATGTTTTTAAAGTCTACATTGTCGAGATTTTTTTGGCAAAAGTAACACATGCGAATGGAATGAGCACCCCGCCCTCTAAGCTGTTTGTTCAGAGAGCGAGAAGCCAATTTTATTTATTAATTTTATTTTTAGTCTGCCCATATGCTTAGCATAGAGGGCGGGGTAAGTCTCGTTGCGACTCGCTTAAAATGGAATATCTTTTACGTCAATTTCGTCTGATGCATTATCTTCGAAAGTGACTGGTTTTTGATCTTCGGAGTCGTCATTAGATTGCGGGGTGTAATTTTCTTCAATAATTGGTATATCTTCTTGTTTTGATGACTGGCCTGATTCTGACGAAGGAGAATATGACTTTCCGTAATTTGAACCACCCGATTCTGATTGCGTTCCTGGGGTTGCTCCGCTTCCTCTTGGGCCAAGTTGCAAGCTGTCGGCTATAATTTCTGTTCTGTATTGTTTTACTCCTGCTGTATTTGTCCAGTTTCTTGTTTTTATTCTTCCTTCAATCAAGACCAAAGAACCTTTGTTTAAATATCTTGAGCTGATATCGGCTAATTTTCCGAAGCAAACAATATTATGAAATTCTGCTTCTTGCTTTTTTTCACCAGCGCTTGAGGTGTAAAATCTGTTTGTTGCTATGCTAAAACTTGTTACTTGTTGGCCAGAAGGCAAAGACCTCACTTCTGGCTCGCGGGTGACATTGCCCAATATAAATGCTTTGTTTAGATTCACTATTCACCCATACGAGCTTATTATTTCTATCGCAGAAATTTTTACTCGCTGGTTATTAATATTTACTCGCCTAATAACTCTTCTAATTTTTGTTCGATGTCTTTTAATTCGACCTTCTCTTTTTCATCTGGAGCTTTGGTTACAGATGGTTTTTCATCTTCTTCCGTTTTGTCTTCTATTTTTCTCTCTATTGTGAAAGTTGAGTGCTCTTTGCTTTCTGCTTTTATTTTAGCGCTTTCGCGTGTTCTTCTTGCTTTTTTAAATTCAGCGGCCTCTTTTATTATAAGCATATGTCGGACAATTTTTTCATTTTTTTCGACAATACTTTTTAGCTCTAATAATTTTTCCGGTTCTAATTGAAATTCTAAAACACCAAAAAAGCCAGACGCTCTTTTGTTTATTTGGTAAGAAAGCGTTTTAGCTACAGGGTTTGCCTGTTTCAAAATTACTCCCTCCTTGCTCGAGATTGCAGATTCTAGCTCTTTTGCTATAGTATCAGCTTCTTCCGATGTTGTTTCGGGAGAAATTATATATGTTAATTCGTATGTTTTCATCTATTATTTAGCATGAAATCCCAGACAAGAGAATATAATTATGCTCTGCATGGGGTCTAAAGCGGTGCTTTAGGCTTGGAAATTCATGACTTGGTTAATTTATTAGATTATAACAGATTATTGCCAGAAATCAAGTTATATGTATAATTCTGGCTATTTTATTGGGTGGCGTGCTATTGTAGAAAACAAAACCAACATGATATGATATTTATATATATAAAAAGCACTACATAATTATGGAAATTAATCCTAATATATTCAAATCATACGATATAAGGGGAATTTATCCCTCGGAATTAAACGAAGATGCCGCTTACCTAATCGGCCGCGCTTTTGCTAAAAAAGCTAACGCAAAAAGAATTACCGTTGGAACAGATATGCGTCTTTCCGGCCCGGCTTTGAAAAAATATCTAATTAAAGGAATTACCGACGAAGGAGTTAATGTTAAAGATATTGGCTTGGTTCCAATTGATGCAATTTATTATTCGGTTGGCAAATTAGGTGACGAAGCCGGCATAATGATTACCGCTTCTCATAATCCGCCAGAATACAACGGCTTTAAAATGGTTTTAAAAAATATGGAATGGGTGATGGTTTCTGAAATGCTTGACGAAGTAAAAAATCTGCCAGAAGAAATTGGCGAACTAAAGGGAGAGGTTAAAGAAGAAGATATTGTTCCAGGTTATATTAACCATATTTTAAGTTTTGTTGATGTTGATAAAGTTGAACCATTTAAGGTGGTAATTGATGCAGGCAATGGAATGGCCGGAAAAATTATGCCAATTTTAACCGAAGGATTGCCATTGAATATAATTCCAATGAATTTTAAATTAGACGGCAGTTTTCCCGCCCATCCTTCAAATCCTTTATTGCCAGAAAGCCAGAAGGGAATTTGTGAGGCTGTTGTAAAAGAAAAAGCAGACTTCGGAGTTATTATGGACGGTGATACCGACAGACTGTGTTTCGTAGACGAAAAGGGCACTTTTATCCCAGCTGATATGACATTGCTTCTTTTAGCAAAAGTATTTTTGCAAAGAGAGCCGGGTGCTGGTATTGTTTATAATTTGCTTTGTTCAAAAATAGTGCCGGAGATGGTTAAGGAATGGGGCGGTAGATCATTTAAATCAAAAGTTGGCTACATTAATATTTCAAAACTAATGCGAGAGCAAAATTGCATTGTGGGCGGCGAGCTTTCTTCACACTATTCTTTTCGCGATAACGGATATTCTGACTCCGGTTTTATAGCTTTTGTAATTTTGCTTCAGTTATTGTCTACATATCAGCAGCCCCTTTCAGAAATAGTTAAACCGTTTTACAAATATTTTAAATCGCCGGAAATAAATTTCAACGTTAAAAATAAGGATGAAATTTTAGAAAAAATAAAAGAAAAATATTCCGATGGTAAACAAGAATTTTTAGATGGTATTACGGTTGAATATGAAGACTGGTGGTTTAATGTGCGCGCCTCAAATACAGAGCCTTTATTGCGATTGACTATTGAGGCTGATACTAAAGAAATTTTAGATATAAAAACAAAAGAATTAACAATTTTTATAAATGAATAATCATGGAAAATAATTTTGATATCGAATTAGCAAAAGAAACAGCAATTAATGCCGTAAAGGGGGCGGGGGATATTTTAATGGCTAACTTGTATGAAGAAAAAAGGGTATCTTTTAAAGGCCCAGGAGATATTGTTACACATGTAGATATAGAAAGCGAAAAATTGATAATGGATTTAATTAAAAAGAATTTTCCGGATCATTCTATTCTCTCTGAAGAGTCTGGTTTGACTGATAAAAAATCCGAATATACCTGGGTTTTAGACCCAATTGATGGAACGGCAAATTATTATCATAGCTTTGATCCTTTTTGTGTTGGTTTGTGTTTGTTAAAAAATGACGAATCTTTGGTGGCGGCAGTTTATAATCCCATGCGAGATCATTTTTATTTTGCGGAAAAAGGCAAGGGGACTACTTTGAACGGTAAAATTATAAAAGTAAGCAGCAAAGGAACTGAAGATTCGCTTATTCAGACTGGCATTTCGTCATCTAAGAAGGAAGTAAGAGATAGAATTATACCAAATTTAGAAAAAATTATTAGTGCATGTTCTCGAATAAGAATGCCTGGCAGCGGCCTTTCATCGTTAGCTTATGTTGCTGACGGAAGCTCTGAGGCATTTTTCAGTATTAAAACCAATCCCTGGGATATATTGCCATCAACTTTGCTGATACAAGAGGCGGGCGGAAAAGTTACGGAAATTGATGGGAAGAAGATAAATTTAAAAAGCACATCTGTATTGGCCACCAACGGAATTGTCCACGACGAACTATTAGAGTTATTAAAAGATATATAAATTGAGAATAAAAAACGGCCTAGCGGCCGTTTTTCGTTGTTTTTATTTTTAATTTTAAAGACCCATTTTTTCGCGAACTTCCTGCATTGTTGTTTCGGCAATAGTTTTCGCTCTTGAGGCGCCTTTTGTCAAAATATCTTTTATGTAAACATCTCTTGTCTGCAACTCTTTTTGTTTTCTGCGAAATGGCTCCAAATAATCAATACAAACTTTCGCTAAAGATTTTTTGAAATCGCCATAGCCTTTTCCCTTAAATTGATTTTCAATTTCTTTGATTGGTTTATCGGTTAATAGGCTATAAATTGTCAGAAGATTTGAAATGCCGGGCTTTTTAGTAATATTGTAAATTACTTCTTTGCCAGAATCAGTTTCTGCTGACATTATTTTCTTCTGGATATCTTCTGGTGAATCAAATAGAGAAATGCATGACTTTGGGTCGTCAGATTTCGACATTTTCTTTTTCGGGTTTGTTAAGCTCATTATTTTAGCCCCAGTTTTCGGTAAAATTGTTTCTGGCTCGTTAAAAACTTTTCCAAATTTTGAGTTAAATTTTTTGGCGATAGTGCGGGCTAATTCAACGTGTTGTTCTTGATCTTTGCCAACTGGAACAGCTTGCCCCTTATATAAAAGAATGTCAGCAGCCATTAAAACAGGATAGGTGAAAAGTCCGGCATTTACATAGTCTTTGTGCTGTTTTGATTTCTCTTTAAACTGGGTCATTCTAGAAAGCTCTCCCATTGGCGTAATAGTGCTTAAAAGCCAGGCTAATTCAGTGTGCTCTTTTACCTGCGACTGCACGAAAATAACAGATTTTTCAGGATTTATTCCCGCGGCTAAATAGATTGCCGTTGCCTCCAAAATATTATTTTGAAGTTCTTTTGGATCATATGGGGTGGTTATTGCATGCAAATCAACTATGCAAAAAACACATTCATTTTTATCCTGCAAATCAATCCATTGTTTTATAGCTCCTAAATAATTTCCTATATGTAGGCCGCCGGTTGGCCTTATTCCCGAAAATATTCTCATGTTTTTATTTTTTAAATTTTCTAATTATATATAATATTAAACAAACTAAAAAGTAGTCCCATAAAAGATTTACCAACATTGCGACTAAAGAAAGGGTACTGCCGAAAGCTATTAGGCTACCGTTTAATTGGGGGAATAAAGAATAAGCAATGTAATTTGTAAGAAATACACCGAGCATAAAAATCCATCCGTAGGCTAGTCCGATATTATAAAAGGCTTTAGTCGGCATTATTTCCATGAAACCAATAAAAAGCAATATGAAAGACGTCACAAAGAAAAGCAAAACAGCCCAACCAGCCTTACTCCAACTGAATGAAAAAAAACTTTCTTTATCGTCATCAAAATTTCTCTTTTTATTTGTATATCCTAAGAAAAAACCAAGGACAGCACCCACCGCAATAAATAAAATTGAATAAATATTTCCTATACCCGCCATAAATAAATTGCTTCCGAAAAAAAACAATATTGCCACAATTATTGCTACAATAATGCCCCTTATTATTTTTTGCATATTTTTTTGTTTAATAATAATTTTTATACTTCGATTACGACCGGTAAAATCATGGGACGGCGGCTGGTTTTTGTGCTTAAGAAGTCGCCAATTTTGTTTCTTATTTCGTCTTTCACATAAGTCCAATTTATGGGACCGCCGTGGCCGGCTGACTTATCTACAATTTCTATTACTTTTTTACGGGTTTGCGAAAGTAAATCTTTTGATTCTCGCAAATAAATGAATCCGCGCGAAATAATGTCGGGGCTTCCTTTAACTCGGCCGGTTTGCTTGTCTATGACGGTTACAATTACGAACATTCCATCTTCTGCCAACATTTGCCGGTCGCGCAAAACAATTTCTCCAACGTCTCCAACGCCCAAACCGTCAACGAAAACATAATTTGAAGGCGCTTTTTCTTTTAATATTTCAGCTGTGGCCTGCCCTGAGCTTGTCGAATGGGTGAATTTTATAATTGATCCGTTATCTGGCACAAAAATTCTGTCTTTTCTAAATCCAAGACCTTGAGCAATTTTAGAAGATTCTTTCAAAAAATAGTGGTTGGCGTAAACGGGAATAAAATAATCGGGTTTAATTTCGCGAAGCATGTGTTTTATGCCTTCTATGTTGCTGTGTCCGGAAATGTGAACGTCTATTATATCTGAATGGTAAACATTGTCAGATTGGCGGTAAAGATTGTCTTTTACCCGCTGAACCGTACGTTCATTACCAGGAATAACAGAAGAAGAAAAAACAACAGTATCTTCCTTCTTAATTTTAATGAAGCGATGGTTTCCTGCAACAATTCTTGAAAGAGCCGCCATTTCTTCTCCTTGCCCTCCGGTACAGATTACAACAACTTTGTTGTCTGGGTAATTATGAGCTTTATCCATTGGAATTATCACGCCTTTTGGTATTTTAATATACCCAAGCTTTGTTGCAAGCTCTATATTTAATTTCATTGAAAACCCGTCAAGCACAACTTTTTTATTAACTTTTGTTGCGTATTCTAACAATTGTCTTATTCTTTGAATCTGAGAAGAAAATGTGGCAATAATAATTCTACCGGGAGCCTTTGTAATCAGATTGTAAAGATTATTTAACATCTCTTCTTCGGTAACCGGCTCTTTGGAGTTTGTGGCTCCCAACGATTCAAGCATCAAGATTGTCGGTCTTTTCAACCTAGATAAATGCGAATAGTCTATTGCTTTTCTGCCAATAGGATTTTTTTCAAGTGTCCAATCTCCGGGGTGTATAATTGTTGCTACGGGCGTTTCGAAAATAACTCCAACCGCGTCCATTATGGCGTGTTCAATTTGGAAAAAAGATATATTAAAAGCTCCAAGATGAAACTTGTCGTTCATATCTTTTATGTAGGTCATTTTTAGTTTCTTTGAAGCCCCGTGATATAAATCTTCAACTCTGTGTTTTACCATTTCTAGGGTTAACGGTCTGCCGATAATTTGCGGGTTTCCTAATTTTTGCAAAAGTATCGGAGCGGCCCCAATATGGTCTAAGTGACCATGAGAAAATATTACCGCTCGTATATTTTTTTCTTTGCCTTTTAGGTATTCAACGTTAGGAATTACGTAGTCAATACCGGGCATATCTTCTTCCGGAAATTGCAAACCCATGTCTAAAAGCACAATATCCTGTCCATATTCAAAACAGGTCATATTTCTTCCGACTTCTTCGCACCCTCCTAGAGGGATTATTTTTAAGCTATTATCTCCCCGCCCTTCGGGGCGAGGCTCGCCCTGTGGGGCGGCATGCCAAACTTTTTTTGGCGTAGGATTTGTTTCGTGCCAGGCTTTTTCTGACACGATAGTTTGTTTTCTAGCAGTGGCTAGATGTTTTTGTATCATGTTTTTTTTAGTTTCGTAGCCTCATCTAAGAATTAGATAAAAGGCTGTTAATTTTATTTTTGTATGTATCTAAATCAGTATAGAGTTCTGCGTTAAAGCCAAATTCTATTGCTGTTTTAATATTTTTTTCGTCGTCATCCCAACAAAGTACACTCTTTTTGTCCGGACTGCCAAGTTTTTCGTAAACCGCTTGCCAATATTCTGGTTGTGATTTTATATGTCCTATTTTATCTGACGAGAATGCGCCGTCAAAATGTTTTTTTAAGTTAAGTTTTTCGAAGGCATATGCAACAGCATATTTTTCGTTCTGTGTGTTGAGAAAACATTTTATACCGTTATCTCTCAATTCTTCTACGCTATCTATAATTTCTTTATTTATACTATTATCGTATTCAATCCAATATTTTAATAAATCATCTATCGATCCCTGCCAACCCCATGTGTTGATATATTTTATTAATTCTTTTTTAAGATCAGCTTTTCCAACTAAGCACAATTGAAACTCATTTTGAAAAAACGGAAGTAGTTTTTCCATGGGAACCTTAAATTCATCAGAGAATCTTTTGCTGAAACGCATTTCTCTTGGGATAATTAGGCCGTAAATATCGAACAGCATAGTTGTTATCATGAAAATAAAAGTGAGTTTGTGCCGCGGGAGGGAGTCGAACCCTCAACCCTTGCGGGATGCGCTTCTGAGACGCACGCGTATTCCAGTTCCGCCACCGCGACAGATTGGGTTGGGTCTTATCCTTTATTTAGAAATTCTAAATCTTGAGGGATAGATTTTAATGGTTCTTCAAATCTCAGCTCTGGAACATTTTTATAGTTTTCGTTTTTTATCCAAGTTCCCTCGCCTAAGGCTTCGGCGGAGGCGGCCGTTTTCACATAGTAATAGCAAGCTCCCTGATTTTTTTCAAAAAGAGAATAGTCGCTTTTACAATTATCTGAAACCCAATTTGCCATTTTTAATTCTTCGCTTTCGGATGGATTTATTGTAACATGTCCATAAAAAGGGGGCATTATTGCGCATTCGCCCTTTTTTACTTTAACGGCATAAACATCTTCAATGTCTCCAGCGTCGTTTCTTTTTTGCAATAAATATATCGCTTGTCCCTCTAAAACCATATAAAGCTCTGGATAAGCTCCGATATGATAGTGTCCCTTTGTTTTATTAAACTCATCTCCCAGTGTTTCTGCAGATAAAACGGTAATATCGTATCTTAATTCTCCGTTATTTTCCAAACCCCTATACATTGAATATAGATTAATATTGGGATAATTTTTTGCAAAATCTTTGTCATGCAAAACTTCGCGCATATCATTTAGGTGACGAATATCTGGGATAAGTTTTGTTAGGTCGTATTCCATGATTGTATTATTTATTAATTATCATGGCTCTAGACTAGCAGTCTGTCATGGTATAATGACAAAATGTTAGTAAATAGTCTCAAAAAATCTAAATTATCAACATTTAAAATTAAAAAAATTATTGAACACTTTTGTTTGGATATTAACGCCTCCAAAGCAGCTCCTCTGGTGGGCGTAAATCGCAACACGATAAATTACTGGTACAACAGATTTCGTGTGGCAATTTATGCTCATCAGCACAAAGAATTTGAAAAGATTTTCGGTGAAGCGGAAGTGGACGAATCATATTTCGGAGCAAGACGCAAACGCGGATTCCATGGCAAGCTGAAACGCGGACGAGGCACGCAGAAGCAACCGGTGTTCGGAATACTGAAACGCAACGGACATGTTTACACAGAAATCGTCCCTAACTGCAAAAAAGACATTCTGCAAAGCATTATCAGAGGGAAAGTAGATAAATCAGCAGTAATTTATTCGGACAGCTGGCGTAGCTATGACGGACTTGTTGATGTAGGATACGACAAACATTTCAGGGTTAATCACGGAGACAATGAATTTGCAAGGAAAGGTACAGGTATTCACATCAACGGCATTGAAAATTTCTGGAGCTTCACCAAACGTCGACTGGCTAAATTTAATGGTGTAAAAAAGAATTTCGAACTGCATCTTAAAGAGTCAGAGTGGCGCTACGGAAAAACAAATGATACAATGAAAAAAGAATTGTGGAAAATTATTAAAAAATATTATTAAATTAATCGGCTACTTTGACTAGTCTTGCTAGTCTAGAGCCTTATCATTTCCAAACCCTTCGGGTTTGTACATACCAATTCACAATATTCTCAAATCTTTTTGCTGGGTCAACTATTTTTGTCGTATCAACTCCTTGTACCTTTTCTGACGCCCAGTAAAGATAGTCAGGATTATATAGAAATAGGGCGGGGGCATCAGTTAATATTGTGTCTTGTAGTTTTTCGTAGTCTTGAGCTTTCTCTTGATTGTCTAGGGTTTCTCTGGCATCTTTTAGAAGTTGATCAACATTTTTATTCTGATATTCTGAAAGATTTAATCCTGGGTCGTTTATTTGTGTAGAATGCCAAAATGGGTAAAGGTCGGGGGACATTCCGAGGGCTTGGCCGTAAAGCAGTGCATCATAATCTCTGTTTTTGATAATATCTTGTAGGTCTGAAGCGTCTACGGCATTTATCTGAACCGTTACTCCAACTTTTTGCCAGTAAGTTTTTAAAAGGTTTGCAAGGGCAACCAGTTGCGGTTGATTTATTGTTGTTAAAGTAAATTGTAATGGTATGGAATTTCCTTGGGTGGCAAAACATACAGTGTTAAGCTCTTTCCTGGTGCCAGTGCCCACTTCTCCTGTACTTGGAACATCTGGCAAATATTTCTTCTGAAAAGCGGTTACGGCATTTTCGGTTCCAGCTCCGTATTTCCCGTTGGTGTCGTTTTGCAAAAAAGTTTTAAAATTAGCATCTAGCCTAGATAGGCACCCCTGAAGCTCTACGACGTCGCTTCCGCTGGATCCTATTTTTAAGTAGTTTTTGAATTGGAATGCCGGCTTTTTGTTATTTGCCTTAGATCTTTGGCCTGATCCGGAATCTGTATATCCCGATTTGTCTAAAAGCTTGTTTGCCTGATCTATATTATAATCGTACGACACCGTTGGATCTGAATAACCAAAATAATCTGGTAAAATTGGAGAGTCTACAATAGAGGCTTTTTCCTTAAATGAATTTTCTATGTTTTGCGTAAGCTCTTGCTTGTTTACCGAATAATTAAGGGCTTGCGTTATATTACTGTCTGATAAAATTTTAGAACTGTCCGTGTTAAAAAATACTGCGAAATATCTTGGCATTGAAAAAGGATAGACCTGGAATTTTTCATTTGTGCTCCATCCTTCTTTTACATCCTTTTCGGCTAAGGCTTCGTTGTCGTCTACATCTGAAACAGAAAATCCATCTATGGTTTTTTGATTGGCCGCACTTATTAGGCTATTTTTATCAGCAAAAAATTTAAAGTTAATTTCGGATATATATGGTAGTTTACCAGAATATTTATGATTGGCCGATAAGGTTAAGTTGCTTATGAAGCTATTATTAGTTTCTTGTATGTTTGAAAGTGTGTAGGGTCCAGAGCCAATTGGTTGGAGGTTGTAGGGGGATAAAGCAAAATTTTCAGCTGAAATGTTGCCCCAGATGTGTTGAGGGATTATTTTTAGAGTACAATTTTCTAGAAAAGAATTATAGGGTGAGCCGAGAGTCAAAGAGAACGAATTATTGGATATTTTTTCGGCATCCACGTTTAGCCAATTAGCTCTTAGCGGACTTTTATAGTCTGAGTTTTGAATAGTCTTTATCGTGTAAATAACGTCGTCGGCCGTCAGGGCCACTCCGTCTTGCCAATAAAGATTGTCTTTAAGTTGAAAGGTGTATGTTGTGCCGTCTTGAGAGAGTTGATAGCTCTTCACTAAATCATTTACGATTTTGCCATTTTTATCATAAGTCATTAATCCTGAATAGACTAAGTCGACTAGCGCCCTATCAACATCATCTGTTTCGCCGTAAATGGGGTTTATAAACCTTGGCTGACCGACGATTCCTTCTGTGTATGTTCCGCCATAAGCAGGAACTACATTTGTATTATTTATATAAAAATCAACAGCAAGATAAGCTGCAGATGAGATTGCCAAAATAACAAAAATTAAGAAAAATGTTCTTTCAGCTCCCTTTAATATTTTAAAAATTTGCTTCCATTGAGAAAACTTAGGAAACTTTGGCATTTGTTGTATTAGTTTTGTTATTGGTTAGGGTATTAATATATTTAATACGCCTAAAACTAGGAAAATGGCCACGACAGCAATTGTCGCATAGTATATCTTCTTTTGTGCGCCACGTTTAGTAGAGTAAACTTCGCCTCCTCCGCCAAATCCGGCGCCTAAAGCTGCGCCCCTTTGCTGAATTGCGATAAGAACGATTAAAACTATAGATATTGTGATTTGCGAATAGAATAATATTGTATTCATGTTTGTTTGTAATTATATAAATTACTTTGCGGTTTTTATTTTTTAACTAAGAAAAATCCTAGTATTAAGTTTAAACCCCAAATAATCAGGGTTGTATATAATAGTGGGTATAAAAATGGGACAGAAAGCTCATCAAAAATTAAGTCTAAAAGCCATATTATGGCCATATTTATTACTATAGTGAAAAGGCCAAGTGTTAATATCTCTAAAGGTAAAGATAGTGTTTGTAGGAGGGGTTTTAAAAAATAATTTAGCAAACCTAAAACAATTCCCAAAACTATAATAATTTCCCACTGAGATGTTAAAGGAAAACCAAAAAAATTTGATGATGGATATGCCCTTATTATAACATCGGGCACAAATAATACTGCTAGCCACAGTCCTAGTGCAGCAGCAATGATTTGAGAGAGTAACTTCCTCATCTTTATATATAATAGCAGATTTTTACCTAAAATGCAACAACTATTTTAGCAGAAACCCTTTTCTTAATTTTTTGTGATAAGTGATAGCAAATCTATGGGCTTCGTCGTCTAATTGTAAAACTAAATTATAGATTTCTTGGGGCAGCGATTTTAGCGGGATAAAACCTTTCTTGTTTTCTATATATAGGTCTTTGTTTTTCTTTGCTATAGAAATAATTTTTATGTCTCTTGCTTCTTTAACTGTTCCTTTAACGCGTATTGCTACATTAAGTTGAGCAATTCCTCCATCAATTAAAATTACTTCAGGGTATTTCCATTCGCCATGCTTAAGCCTGCGTTCTAAAATTTCTTTTAGCATAGCTATGTCATTCGGCTTGTTCTCCATCCTTATGCGGAATTTTTTGTATTGATTTGTGTCTTTTAAGCCGTTTGTAAAAACAACCATAGACCCCGTTGCTTGATTGCCTTGAATATTAGAAATGTCATAACATTCTATTCTAGAAATTTCTTTTTTCGTTTCCGTTAGGCCTTGAAGTATTTTGCTTGTTTCACCCCACGATAAATTCTCGCGCTCGTGAAAATTTTTTATGGTATTGTTTATTACTCCGGCATGGGACATAACTTGCTGTAAATTATTAATTCTATCCCTTATTTTTCCGGCTTCTTCAAATTTGCTCTCTTTTCGAAAGTTGCAACATTTCTTTTCTTAAAGAATTCAAAACGGCGCTTCTTTTCCCCTTAAGAATTAAAATTAATTTTTTTATATTTTTCTTATATTCGTTTAAATCTGGGTGCGGTCCGGGGCAAAGTCCCAAATGGCACCAGGTGCATCTATTATTAGGGTGCTTCTTGGCGGTATAGTAGGGGAATGCCCGTCTTAAGAATTTTAAAGTCTTTTTTAGAGCCGTTCCTTCTACAAATGGCCCCACATATTCTGTTTTTGGTTGATTTTTTTGGTGTGTGATAAAAACATAAGGAATATTTTCTCTATTTATTGCTACAAAGAAATAATTTTTGTCATCGCGCCAGACGACGTTAAATTTGGGTTGGTATTTTTTAATTAAGTTAGCCTCTAAAATTAATGCCTCAATTTCTGAATTAGTGTCTAAATATCCAATTTTGTCTACCTTGTCTATAAATAAATCATCTCGATAACTTGGTTGTTGAAAATGATTTTTAACGCGACTTTGTATATTTATTGCTTTTCCTATATATATGGCCTCATTTTTTTCGTAAAACGAATAAACCCCTGATGTTTTAGGAAGTTCGTTAAAATTTTTATCCTTTATAAGTTTAAACTTATCCATAGAATCATTAAACCACAAAAGGCGTAATTTTCAAGTTCTGCATTTTGACATATACATCCTTGCACGTGGCAGAATAAAGTTGTATAATGAACCACTAAAGTTTTGTATATGCAAAATGAATTTATCAAAATTAAAGGAGCAAGGGTTCACAATCTAAAAAATATTGATTTAGATTTGCCCAAAAATAAGTTGATTGTAATCACCGGGCTTTCTGGTTCGGGAAAATCATCTTTGGCTTTTGATACATTGTACGCAGAAGGACAGAGAAGGTATGTTGAGAGTTTGTCGGCTTACGCCAGACAATTTTTGGGAGTTATGGATAAACCGGATGTAGATAAAATAGAAGGAATTTCTCCGGCAATTTCAATTGACCAAAGAAAATCAACCCATAATCCGCGCTCTACGGTTGGAACAATTACAGAGGTCTATGACTATCTGCGTCTTTTGTATGCAAGAATAGGAAAACCTCATTGTCCAAAATGCGGAAAAGTAATTTCTCGACAGACAGTTGACCAAATTGTTGATCAGGTAATGAAATTGCCGAAAAATACAGAGATAACGGTTTTGGGGCCGATTATAAGAAATAAAAAAGGTGAACACCACGGTGTTTTGGAAGAAATTCAAAGGGGTGGTTTTGTTAGGGTAAGAATTGATGCCACAATTTTTCCAGTTGAAGAATCTTTAGATAAGCCGATGGATAAACAAAAAAAACACGACATAGAAGTTGTTGTTGATAGGTTAGTTTTGGATAAAGATTTAGACAGATCAAGATTAGTTGATTCTTTAGAAACTGCCCTGCATCTTGGAAAGGGAATTGTAATTATAAATAAAAATAGCAAATCTAAAGATCCGATAGAAGATGATTTAATTTTTTCCGAACATTTTGCCTGTGAAGATTGCGGAATTTCTTTACCGGAGTTAGAGCCCAGACTATTTTCTTTTAATAATCCTTATGGGGCATGTCCAGAATGCACTGGACTTGGTGAAAAATTAGAGGTTGACCCAGAATTAGTAATTCCAAATAAAAGATTAACAATCGCCGAGGGCGCAATTTGGCCATGGTCTAGAGCCTCGCATAAGGTGGGCAGACAGGGATATTATTATTCAATTCTTTCAGGTCTGTCTGTTAAGTATAATTTTTCTTTAGATGAGGAGGTGGGTAGTTTGCCTAAAAAAATTATTGACATAATCTTAAACGGTGATGGAGAATTTACGGGAGTGGTTCCTAATTTAGAGAAAAGATACCACGAAACTGATTCTGACTGGACCCGTCAAGAAATTGAGCAATATATGGTGATAAAAATTTGTCCAAAATGCCTGGGCAAAAGATTAAAGCCGGAAGTTTTGGCTGTAACTGTTGCTGATTTATCTATTGATAAAGTTGTTGATATGCCAGTTGATAAAGTTAAAGAATTTTTTGAAAAATTATCAGCCAAGTTAAATGTTGGTGAATTAAAAATAAGCCAGCCGATTTTAAAAGAAATAATAGAGCGTACGCAATTTTTAAATGATGTTGGCTTGTCTTATCTGACATTGTCCAGAAAAGCCGGAACATTGGCTGGAGGAGAAGAGCAGAGAATAAGACTGGCAACTCAAATTGGGTCAAAATTATCCGGAGTTTTATATATTTTAGATGAGCCGTCTATTGGGTTACATGCCAGAGACCAGCATAAATTAATTGATACTTTAGTAAAATTAAAAGAACTAGGAAATACAGTTGTTGTTGTTGAGCATGATCCACAAACAATGGAGGCTTCAGATTGGATTGTTGATATTGGGCCCGGGCCGGCAAGCATGGTGGAAAGGTTGTTTTTGAAGGAACATATAAAGAAATATTGAAATCTCATACGCTTACGGGAGACTATTTGTCTGGCAGAAAAACAGTGGCAATGGATAAAAAAAGCGGGAAGAATAAAGAAAAAAGTGAAAACCAAAAATATTTGGAAATTAAGGGCGCGCAGGAGCATAATTTAAAGAATATAGACGTTAAAATTCCTTTAGAAAAATTTGTTTGTGTTACCGGAGTTTCCGGTTCTGGTAAATCATCTTTAGTAAATGATATTTTAGCCAAGTCCTTATTAAAAAAATTTTACAGGGCAAAAGATGAGCCGGGCAAACACAAAGAAATTTTAGGAATTGAAAATATAAATAAAGTTGTTTTAGTTGACCAATCGCCAATTGGCAGAACCCCAAGATCAAATCCGGCAACATATACCGGAGCATTTTCGCATATAAGAGATATTTTTACTAAAACAAAAGAAGCTAGAGTGCGCGGATATTCTGCCGGGAGATTTAGTTTTAACGTAAAGGGCGGAAGATGCGAGGCATGTGAAGGGCAAGGTCAGAAAAAAGTTGAGATGTATTTTTTGCCAGATATTTATGTTGAATGTGAAGAATGTCATGGCAAAAGATACAGCAGAGAAGTTTTAGAAATTACGTATAAGGACAAAAATATTGCAGAAGTCTTAGAAATGACAGTTGAAGAGGGTTTAGAATTTTTCAAAAACATTACCGGACTTTACGAAAAATTAAAAACTTTAAAAGAAGTTGGGCTTTCTTACGTTGAACTTGGTCAGGCGGCCACTTCTTTGTCTGGCGGAGAGGCGCAGAGGGTAAAATTGGCAACAGAGCTCTCGCGCAAGGGCACTGGCAGAACTTTGTATATTTTAGACGAGCCCACAACCGGATTGCATTTTGACGATATTAAAAAATTAATTTCTGTTTTAGGCGGCTTAGTTGAAAAGAAAAATACAGTTTTGGTCATTGAGCACAACATAGATTTAATTAAAAATGCTGATTGGTTAATTGATTTGGGCCCGGAAGGTGGCAGCGGAGGCGGAGAAATTATTGGAGAAGGTACGCCAAAAGAAATTGCAAAAATTAAAGGAAGTTACACGGGGAAATACCTAAAATAGAAATCCGCGGGCTTGCGCCCGCTGTACTTGCTTCGCAAGCACTTTTTAAAATTTTGTTAATACAAAATTTTATGATTTATGTTATTTCGTAAGAAATAATAAATTGTTGACATCGTTACAAAAAAATAATAAATTATATTATAGTTAAATTAAAAAAGCATAACAAACTATGACAATCAAACCATTAGGAGATCATATTTTAATTGAGCCAGTTAAAGAGGAGGAAAAGACTAAAACCGGAATTTTTTTGCCCGATACAGCATCTAAAGAAAAGTCAGAAGAGGGAAATGTGATTGCCGTAGGGCCTGGAAGAAAAACAGATGATGGAAAAATAATTCCCGTTTCGGTAAAGCCTGGCGATAAAGTATTATTTACAAAATATGGCCCAAACGAAATAAAAGTTGATAATAAGGAATATTTAATCGCTTCTGAAAGCGATATATTAGCAATAATAGAATAATAAATTATAGAAATGGCTTCGCCATTTATATAATTAATCGCGCGGTCGGAATGCAAAAATAAATTTTTACATTCCTTCTTTGCTCATAATTATGGCAAAACAAATAAAATACAGCGAGGACGCTCGCAAAGCATTAAAATCAGGTCTTGATAAGGTGGCCAATGCCGTGAAGGTTACATTGGGTCCGAAAGGCAGAAATGTTGTTTTGGGTTCCGGTTTGGTTCACCAACTATAACAAATGATGGAGTTTCAATAGCAAAGGAAATTGAATTGGAAGATAATGTTGAAAACATTGGAGCCGAAATTATAAAAGAGGTTGCCTCAAAAACAAATGATATTGCCGGAGATGGAACAACATCGGCTGTTTTGCTTTGTCAGGCGATTGCCACAGAAGGATTAAAAAATGTTGCTGCCGGCGCTAATCCTTTAGCGTTAAGAAAAGGTATTGTAAAAGCAAAAGATGTAATTGTTGGGGCGCTAAAAGAAATGTCTAAACCAATTACCACAAGAGAGGAAAAAGCACAGGTTGCAAAAATTTCAGCTCAAGACGAAGAAATGGGGAATTTGATTGCCGAAGTAATGGAAGAAGTCGGTAAAGATGGAGTTATTACAACAGAAGAGTCAAAAACATTTGGCCTTTCAAAAGAAATTGTAAAAGGTTTGCAGTTTGACAGAGGATATATTTCCGGATACATGGTTTCTAACACAGAAAAAATGGAAGCTTCGCTTGAAGATCCATATATTTTAATTGCAGACAGAAAAATAAGTTCGCTGCAGGAAATTTTGCCTTTGCTGGAAAAACTTGTCAAAGAAGGTAAAAAAGAGTTGGTTATTATTGCTGACGATGTTGACGGAGAGGCTTTAACAACTTTAATTGTAAACAAAATTAGGGGGATTTTTAATGCTTTGGCAGTTAAAGCTCCGGGGTTTGGCGACAGAAAAAAAGAGATATTAGAAGATATCGCAACTGTTACCGGAGCTGAAGTTATTTCAGAAGAGAAAGGAATGAAATTGGAAAATGTTGAAATAGAAATGTTGGGACAAGCCAGACGTGTAATTTCCACAAAAGAAAATACAACAATTGTTGAGGGTAAAGGAGAAAAAGCAGATATTGAGGCAAGAATTGGTGCTATTAAAAAGGAAATAAGCTTAGCTACCTCAGATTTTGATAAAGAAAAATTGCAGGAAAGATTGGCAAAATTATCTGGAGGAGTTGGAGTTATAAAAGTTGGTGCTGCAACGGAGGTTGAGCAAAAAGCAAAACAACATAAATTAGAAGATGCTTTGCATGCAACAAGAGCTGCAGTTGAAGAGGGAATTGTTCCTGGCGGAGGAGTCGCTCTATTAAGATGTTTGCCAGCTTTGGAAAAGATAGAATCTGAGGGAGATGAAAAAACTGGAATTAATATTTTAAAAAGAGCTATTGAAGAACCAGTCAGGCAGATCGCTGAAAATGCAGGAATTGATGGTGCAGTTGTGGTCCAAAAAGTTAAGGAGGGTCAAGGAGATTTTGGTTTTAATGCTGCAAGTATGGTTTATGAAAATTTAATAAGGGCTGGAGTTGTTGATCCGACAAAAGTTACCAGAACAGCTTTAGAAAATGCAGTTTCAGCCGCTTCCATGCTTCTAACGACTGAGGCAGTTGTTTCAGAGTTGCCTAAAGAAAGACGAACCGCATAACCATATGCCAAATCCTCTGATGGGGGCAGACTACTAAGTAAAAGTTTTAATTGTTAATTTCTAAAAAAAGAGGGCAAAGTGCCCCTCTTTTTAGTTGACAAAATTTAATAAATGATATATTATAATTATGCACATTGAAATTCAAATTAACCGGAGGAAGCAAAATGAAAACAGTATTAGTTGTAGACGATAACGAGATCATGCGAAAATCAGTTGTAGCTTTGACTAAAATATATTATCCGGACGCAGTAATTTTAGAAACTGAAAATGGTGCAGTTGCATGGCGTAAAATAGTCCACATTGATGGCATGATAGACCTTCTAATTAGCGATACGGAAATGCCGGTTATGGGTGGCGTTGAGCTAATTGAGGTAGTCAAAAGAAATTTCCCAGATATTTTCACAGTATTAATGAGTGGCAACCTGGAACCTAAGGGTCACCAGGCGGACATCTTTTTGTTGAAACCATTCGCGCCAGGTATTTTTTTAGCGGCAATCAAGGAGGTCATGGAAAAACAACATGCATAAGTTGGAGGTCGTACTTCTTTGCGCGGGGCTTATCTCTGTAATCATCTCACTAGTTCTTTTCCGTCAAGGACGAACAATTTTCAGAGTTACGGATAATATAAGTCCACATCTTTACAGTTGGTCTTTTCGAGGAGAATCAACGAGGGACGCGATTACTAACCAGCGCTTTCATTTTTCTATTTATCGGTTTATTGCTTTTACTAATCTGCTATTTATGCTCTAGTCAAGCATCGTTAGGTCCTACGATTTATCGTGGGGCTTTTTATTTGCATAAATTGTTATTTTTAGCTATAATTACTCTATGAATTGCCCAAATGATAACGAACAATTAGAAAAAGCTTTGTTTCATAACGTGGAAGTTGACTACTGCCCAAAGTGTTTGGGTATTTGGTTTGACAAGGATGAATTGCGTCAGGCAAAAGATGACAAAGATAAGCAGCTGAATTGGGTGGATGTTGATTTATGGAGGGACAAGGCAAGATTTCAAGTTTCGCGAGGGGACAGGCATTGTCCTGTTTGCCGCGCCGGTTTACAAGAAGTTAGATATGATGAATCAAAAACAAAAGTTGATTTTTGTAAAATGTGCGAAGGGGTTTGGTTAGATAGGGGAGAATTTAAGCAGATAATCAATTATTTAAAGAGCAAATCTGATTATGAGATCTTGCACCACTATACTAAAAATCTCGTATTACAGTTATGGGAGGTATTTACCGGGCCGCAGACATTTCGTGAAGAATTGGAAGATTTTCTAATGGTTTTGAAACTTTTTGTATATAAGTTTGAAACCCAACATCCGCATATAAATATGCTGATTGATGTTGATTTGCCAAAATAGAAATTTGAATAAATTTAAATATATAATATAAGGTATGTCCTGCCAAATGGTAGCATTTTTTCCGTAAAAAACCGCTATTTGCCAGGATGCCTATGCAAAAATATGACAACAATATTGTGGATTATATTAGCAATAGTAGTTATTGTAATTTTATGGATAATAGCTGCTTTTAATGGTTTAGTAACGCTAAAAAATAGGACAAAAGAGGCTTTGTCTGATATTGATGTTCAAACAAAAAGGAGATATGATTTAATTCCAAATTTGGTTGAGACTATTAAGGGATATGCGGCACACGAAAGCGGAGTATTTGAAAAAAGTAACAGAAGCAAGGGCCAATGCAATGAATGCCCAAGGAACAGCTCAAAAAGAGCAAGCAGAAAATGCACTTTCTGGTACTATAAAGAGTTTGTTTGCTGTGGCCGAAAATTATCCGGATTTAAAAGCTTCAACAAATTTTTTGTCATTGCAAAATGAGCTTACCGATACGGAAGACAAAATTCAGGCAGCTCGCAGATTCTATAATACAAATGTTAGGGATTTAAACATCAAAATAGAAAGTTTTCCTGCAAATTTAATAGCAAGCTCTTTTGGATTCAAAGAAATGGATTTATTTCAGACAGCTAATGATGCAGAAAAAGAACCGGTTTCAGTGAAATTTTAATTTAAATTATATAAATGACGAAGCCATTTATATAATTATTCGCTCGGTCGGAATATGAGAATTTATTTTTATATTCCTCCCTCCTTTATAATTATGGCATCAATTTATACGCAAGCAGATTCTAATACAAGAAAAACCTGGTTTTTATTAACTGGGTTTTTAGTCTTTATAATAGCTTTGGGTTGGCTTTTTAGTTACGAGCTAGACAGTAATTTAATTTTATATATCGCTGTATTTTTAAGTGTTTTTATATCTTTTGGAAGCTATTGGTGGTCTGATAAAATTGTTTTAAAAATGTATAAAGCTCAACCTATAGAAAAAAGCGATAACCCGATGTTATATAATGTTGTTGAAAATCTTTGCATAACAGCTGGGCTTGCCCGTTCCTAAAATTTATATTACTCCCGATATGCAACCCAACGCTTTTGCTACTGGCAGAGATAAAAATCATGCCGTAGTTTGTGTAACGCAGGGGCTTTTAAATCGGCTAGATAAAACAGAGCTGCAAGGAGTTTTAGCTCACGAATTATCTCACATTGGAAACAAGGATATGTTATTAACCACAGTCGTCGCTGTTATGGCCGGAGTTATAGCAATACTTGCAAATTTCTTTTTAAGAATTAGCTTCTTTGGGGGAGGCAGAAGGGGTAGAAATGATGGAGAAACTGGGGCAATTTTAGCTGTTTTAGGAATTTTTGCGGCTATATTAGCTCCAATTGCAGCAACATTAGTTCAACTTGCTATTTCAAGAAAAAGAGAATTTTTGGCTGACGCTGATGGGGCGTTACTAACAAGGTATCCTGAAGGTTTGGCAAGAGCTTTAGAAAAAATTGAAGCCGATCCAACTCCGATGAAAATTACAAATGACGCAGCCAGTTCTCTTTTTATAGAATCTCCATATAAGGGTCAACAGAAAGCTCATTGGTTTACTAAATTATTTTCTACTCATCCGCCAACAGCTGATAGAATAAAAGCATTAAGAGATATGGAAATATAATGCCTCAAAAAGATAGAATTTATAAAAGAGAATTTGATAAGATTATAAAAAAAACTCTTGGCATTTCATCAAAAGAAAGAGCGTATTTGAACGAAGTTTTTGCAGGCAGGTTAGTAGGCGGATTAACCGTAGACGGATTAAGATATAAACTTGATGAAATGCACTATAGCAAAGAAAATATTGTTTCGCAGCACAGATTGGCGGTAATAAGGGCAAATATAATTTCTGAAATGAGAAAAGAAGATGCGCGCGTT
Organism: Candidatus Staskawiczbacteria bacterium; assembly: GCA_963756225.1. GTDB lineage: Bacteria > Patescibacteriota > Minisyncoccia > Minisyncoccales > Staskawiczbacteraceae > XYD1-FULL-39-28. The sequence continues at coordinate 80,595 of CAVWMZ010000003.1, read as the reverse complement.
CCGGCTAAGGTGACGCCTAAAGAAAAGGTAAAACCGAAATAATAATTTTATGAATTTTGGAGGAGTCGTATAGCGGCCATTACAACAGCTTGGAAAGCTGTGACCCGCAAGGGTCTCGTGGGTTCGAGTCCCACCTCCTCCGCTTTCAAAATTTTTATGGATTTTAATCCGTAAAGATTTTGAAACAGATGGACGAGAACCCCAAAGAGGGGTCGGGAGAAAAGGCATTTTCTCCCGTTTAGGAAAATATTAAAAACCGAGAGGTTTTAGAACCGCTTATTGCATAGCTGTAATTCTGCGGAATTAAGTAAGGAGCTAAGCGACGGGTTCTAGTTTTGCGAAGCAAAACGGAGTCCCACCTCCTCCGCCATTTTAAACATGAATCAAGAGATAAATTTAAGGCGTGCTAAAGTAGAAGACGTAGACGATATTTTAAAAGTTGAGAAAAGTGTTGATGGGATAAAAGTATATTCTGCGTTAACCGACAGGAATGAAGCGGTTGAAGATATTAAAAATAATTTTGTTTATTTGATGGAGAAAAATGGTAAGATCGTAGGCAATATATCGTATGATTTGAAAAGTAAAACTCATGCCTATCTGGACGGACTGGCGGTGATGCCACAATTTCAAAGACGGGGAATCGCGAGAGCAGCCGTGAAAAAAGTTCTTGATATTTTAAAAGGTGTAAAATTAATAGACCTTGTAACCCATCCAGAAAATAAAAAATCAATTGGCCTGTATACTTCCCTGGGTTTTAAAAAAATAGGCAAACAAAAAGAAAATTATTTTGGTGACGGGCAGCCGAGAATTAGGATGGTTTTAAAAAGATAATAATTTTTAAAAATGTTAATTTATAATTTTGGAGGATAATGCCGAAATTATATAAAAATAATGGAACAAGAAACAATTAAATTATTAAATAAGACGTACATACTCGCCGCTATTTTGGTGGGCGTCATTGTAGTATTTTTGTTAGCTCAATTGGGATATCAGCAAAAAACATTAGAACAGCAAAATGCTAATCAGATTACGGTTTCCGGGGAAGGAAAAGTTTTTGCTAAGCCCGATATTGCCGTAATCAATTTAGGGGTTACAACCACAGCAGCCACCGTGGCAGATGTTACAAAAAATAATACAACAAAAATGAATGCTGTTATTCAGGCGCTAAAGAATTTAAAAATTGACGAAAAAGATATTCAAACAACAAATTATAACCTTACTCCAGTTTATTCAAATACAACTACTGTCGTTCCTTTGCCAGCAACACCCTCGGGCGTTGTTTATAATTTACCGATGATTCCTGTTCAAAACTCTACAAAATTGACAGGTTATACATTAGAGCAAGATGTTGAGGTTAAAATAAGAGACTTTACAAAAATTGGAGATGTTTTGGCTCAAGCAACAGCGCAAGGGTCTAATGTGGTTGGAGATTTGCAGTTTTCAATCGATAATCCAGAGCAGTTTCAAGAGCAGGCAAGAGCAAAAGCTATCGCAGATGGTAAGTCTAATGCGAATAATTTAGCCAAAGAATCAGGCGTAAGTTTGGGTAAATTAATTAACGTTTATGAGGGCTATAACCCGTCTCCTGTAATTTATAATTCTGCGAAAGAGATGAGTGTAGGGGCCGCTCAATCAGCGCCGGTAGTGCCAACTGTACAACCGGGGCAAGAGGAAATTGATGTAACGGTTAATTTAACCTATCAGGTGAATTAGTTGAAGTATGAAAAAAATAATTTATTTATTAATTATTTTAATAATATTAATTATTGCTCTTTATTTGTCTGTATCTTTCATGCGTAGTAAAAATAATATAGAATTGGCGCCCGATCAGCATTGCGTAAGGGCGGGAGAGGTTTATGAGAGTCCGGCTGTATTGGGTAGTCCCATGAATGGAAATTGCTGCAAAGGCCTAATCCCCATAGCGCAATATTCTATGGCTCCTGGCGAAATTAATTGCGAATTGTTCAATCAAATGGGTGGAGGCGACTCTATATGTTCTGCTTGCGGAAATGGACATTGTGAGCCATGGGAGAATAAGTGCAATTGTCCGCAAGATTGCAAATAAATTCATTAATTAAAAAAATGGAAAATTGTATATTCTGTAAAATTGCAAAGGGAGAATTTGATTCAGCTAAAGTTTGGGAAGACGAAAATTTTATTGCTGTTCTAGATATAAACCCTAACACTAAAGGCATGACGCTTGTGATGCCTAAAAATCATTTTGATTCGGACGCCTTTTTAATGCCCGATAAGGATTATCAAAATCTGATGATGGCTGTAAAAAAAGTTTCTGGAATTTTAAGGAAAGGTTTAAATGTAAATAGGGTGGCTATGGTCGCAGAGGGTATGGGAGTAAATCATGTGCATATAAAACTTTATCCTTTATATGGAATAGAAAAAGATTTTAAAGAAATTTGGGCGAAGGAAAAATTATTTTTTGAAAATTACCAAGGATATATTTCTACTCAATTAGGCCCGCAAGCGGACATAGAGAATCTAAAAAAATTGGCGGCTGAGATAAAAGAAAAAATAGGTTGATTATACTCTGTACTGCAATCCTGATCGGTGGTAATATAAAGCCGATTATATCGGCCTTAATCTATAATGGATTCTCAAATAGAGGAAATAAAAAATAAGCTTAATGTGCTAGATGTTGTTGGGGGATATGTTAAGCTTACAAAAACTGGAATTAACTATAGGGGAATTTGTCCGTTTCATTCTGAAAAAGGGCCTTCTTTTTTTGTTTCGCCCGGCAGGCAAATGTGGAAATGTTTTGGTTGCGGAAAAGGGGGAGATATTTTTGAATTTATAAAAGAGATAGAGGGCGTAGAGTTTGGAGATGCCTTAAGAATTTTAGCTAGTAAAGCTGGTGTCGAATTGAAAAGAGAAAATCCTCAAGTAGCAAGCGAGAGAAAGAAATTATATGAAATTTGCGAGTTAGCTTGTTCTTTTTTTGAAAAGCAATTAGGAAGTAGCGCTCAGGGGAAAGAAGCAAAAGATTATTTGTTGAAAAGGGGCATCAGTGAAGAAAGCATAAAAAAATGGAGATTAGGATATTCTCCCGATACATGGCAGAGCTTGTCTGATTTTTTAGTGGGCCGGGGGTATACAAGAGATGAAATTATAAGAGCTGGTTTGGCAGTTCAATCGGAAAGAGGCAATAACCCATATGATAGATTTCGCGGAAGAATTATTTTTCCAATTCTTGATTTAAATTCCCAAGTGATTGGTTTTAGCGCTAGGATTTTTAAAGATGCTGACAAAAAGGAGACTGCAAAATATATCAATACTCCCCAAACTTTACTTTATGACAAAAGTAATGTCTTGTACGGAATAAATTTTGCCAAAGTCGCAATGAGAAAACAAAATAATTGTGTTTTAACAGAAGGCAACACCGATGCTATAATGTGCCAACAGGCAGGATTTGAAAATACGGTAGCTGTTTCTGGAACCGCGCTAACTTCGCGTCATTTGAATATTTTAAAAAGATATACCGATAATTTACTTTTAGCTTTTGATATGGATTTAGCAGGAGATACTGCAACTAAAAGGGGAATTAACTTGGCTGAGTCACAAGGTTTTAATATAAAAATTATAGATACATATTCTGGAGCCAAAGATCCTGCTGAAATTATTTTAGAGAATCCCGAAAACTGGAAAGCATCTTTAGAAAAGGCAAGAACAATAATGGATTTTTATTTTGATTCCGCCTTTAAGAAATTTGATAGAAATAATCCTAAAGAGAAAAAAGAAATAGGGAAAATTATATTGCCTGCAATAAAAAGATTGCAAAATAAAATTGAACAGTCTCATTGGATTCAAAAATTAGCAGAAAAATTGGGTGTTAGCCAGGACGCAATTTTAGAGGAATTGAAGAATACCAAATTAGAGACTATGCCTCAGGTTGCAATGGTACCTCAGGTAATAGTTGTTGATAATAAGAGTTTTTCAAGAGAGGGGAGGAAAAAACTTTTAGAAGACAAGATTGTCTCATTGGTTTTGAAAAATCCAGAAAATTTAAGTTTAATAGAAGAATCTCATTATCAACTTTTTTGCGACAAAACAAGAAGTTTAATAGAAAATATTAAAGCAAGTGCTTCAAAAAGGGGAAACGACGCAGAGGCTATTTTCGCTGATATCCCAAAAGACGAGTATAGGGATTTATTGGACACATTAGCTTTAAAAGCGGAGGTTGATTATGAAGAAGATGGATCTGAAGAAATACATCTTTGCCTTTCGGAGCTAAAAGATATAGAATTGAGAAATAAGATGAGCAACCTATCTGGGGAAGTTAAACTTGAAAATGACGAACATAAAAGAGACGAGTTGGTTAAAGAGTTTAATCAAAAAGCAAAAGAATTGCATAAAAAAATATGAAAAAAAATAAAAAAGTTAAAAAAGTGACGAAAATAAAAAAATCTCCAAAAGTAAAAAAGGTTTCGAAAAAAGCGCCTCATAAAATAGAAAGAGTGCATAAGAAAATGGTTATAGACCAGGCGCAGCTTGATGCTCTTTTAAAAAAGGGGGAAGAAAGGGGTTTCGTTACAACTTCGGAGATTTTGTATGCTTTTCCAAAAATAGAGCATGACATTGAAGGCTTAGAAAAGGTTTATGATGATTTTAAAGAGAGAGGAGTCCAAGTAAAAGAAATGCAGGAATTTTTAGAAGTAAAAAGCAAAAAAGAGAAAAAGGGTAAAAAAGCTCTTGTCGGAAAAATTGACCCAATACAAATGTATTTAAGGGAAATTGGTAAATCGAGTTTCTTGTCGGCAAAAGAAGAAAAAGAATTAGCAAAAAGGATAGAGGCTGGCGATGAAGATGCAAAAAATAGACTAGCATTGGCAAACCTGAGATTAGTTGTTTCAATTGCTAAAAAATATGTTGGAAGATCCCCGAATTTAACGATGCTTGATTTGATACAGGAAGGTAATTTGGGTTTATTCAAAGCGGTCAAAAAATTTGATTGGAGGAGAGGATATAAATTTTCAACATATGCTACCTGGTGGATAAGGCAGTCGATCACAAGGGCTTTAGCAGACCAGGCCAGGACCATTAGAATTCCCGTGCACATGATAGAAACAATTTCAAAATATACAAAAGTCAGAAAAAGCCTTTTGCAGGAATTAGGGCGTGAGCCTTTAGCCGAAGAAATCGCCGCTGAAATGGATTTAGATGTCGACAAGGTTCACCATATAAGAAAAATTGCGCAAAAAGCGGTATCTTTAGAAACTCCGGTTGGCGAAGATAAGGATAAGCAAGATAGCGTTTTGGCAGAATTCATAAGAGATGATAAAACTATAGCGCCTAACACGGAGGCCGCCAGAAAACTTCTAAAAGACAGGCTGAAAGAAGTTTCCAGTGAATTAACTCCAAGAGAACTTAAAATTTTAGGAATGAGGTTTGGGTTAGATGATGGGGTTATGCATACGTTAGAGGAAACAGGAGAAGAATTTGGTGTGACCCGAGAAAGAATTCGTCAGATTCAGGCAAAAGCCTTGGAAAAATTACGCAAACATAAAGAACTTAAAAAAGTTAAAGACTATTATTGATCAAGTGGGGGTGACATAAAAGTTAATTTTATATCATCGACGAGAGAAAATAATATATATTTAAAAACCTATACTACTAAAACAAAAAACCGCCTTTCGGCGGTTTTTTTAATGATAATTATACTGCAGTAAATCCGTAGTAAGTTATCGCGAGGCCTATAAGCAATAAAATTATTAACCAAACTGACAGCCAGTCGTTGTTCATTTTTTTTGCCCACTTCTTCATAAATTCTGGGCAGAACAAGAAAAACAAACCCTTCACCAATGCTGCCCATCCCAAAAGAGTGATGATAATTTGCCAGCTCCAATCCCAAACATTATAGGCTAGAATCATTGCAACTCCGATTACAAGGCTTATAAATCCCCAAAGGAAAAAACTTTCTTCGGTTTCTAACGCCGCAAACAAACGCTTTAAATGCCTTCCGTTTATTAGAAGGGCGAAAGTGATTATAACCGTTGAGATTCCCCAAACTTGTGCTAAATAATTTATTAATACCATATTATTTTGTTAAAATTTTTTTATTTTCAACCTTTTAAAAATTAAAAACTCGTACTTAAATCTATGCCCTCTGCGTCTTTAATCCTTCCTTTGTGTATGCCCATGGTTTTTTCTGAGGAGCGGTGAGTATATTCGTATATTATTTTTTTTCTTTCATCTATGGGCAAATCTTGTCTGTTTATGGCCGGGCCGCCAATACATCCGCCTGGGCAATTTAATAAATCTAAGAATTTGTAGGGTTTGATTTTTGATTTAATTTCTTCAAATGCTTTTTTTATATTTTCAACTCCATCGGTTACCAAGATTTCTCCTTCTTTAAATAATTTTTGTATATGAGAGGTTGAAGCCAAGCCTCCGGATATCGGATAGATTTTTGTATACTCGCTGACCAGTGAGTCAAAATAGTAATCATCTGTAAAATCTTCTTCTCTAATATTTTCTTGTTCGAATATTTGCTTTAGGTCTTTTAAGGTTATTACAGCGTCAATTTCACTATATTTAGGCGCTTCAATATTTTCTTTGGCCCAGCAAGGAGATATAAAAATAATTTTACAGTCAGGGGTTATTTTTTTATGAACTTTTGCCATTGCTACCATTGGAGATACAATCGGAAGCATGTATTTCACAAATTCTGGATATTGAGTTTTTATAAAAGATGCAACGGTGGGGCAAGGGCTGGAAATAAATAATTCTTGGTTGGGATTGTTTTTTATATAATCTACATAGGCCAGGTTAACCATTCTGGCTCCAAAAGTTAACTCGGTGACTTCTTTAAATCCTATTTCACGAAGCATACCTATAATGTTTGGATATTTAAAATCAATTGCAAAAGTTGGGGCTAGCATGGCCACCGTCTTATTATTTTTTATTAAATTAATTTTTTCCTGGAGTTGCATTTTGATTATTAGATTCGGTTACTTTTTGTATATCAGCGCGTTTTAGAAGTTCTGTTTGTAGCCATACGGCTAGGGCCTGATCTATCGCGGGGATTACTCCTTCTGCCTCATCGCCCTCTTTATCATTTTCGTCTTCGTGCCCGGCAGTTAAAATAATTAACCGACTTAATCCAAGCATCTGGAATGTAAAACTGCGCTCTATGTCTACGTTTTGTATTTGGCGATAGGGTATAGCATTTTCTGTCTTACTCATGACCCCTCTTTTTATTTTAAATGAATCTTCTGCCATTAAAAATACAAAGTTTTTATAAGTTAGCCACGCATAAGCAGCACTTATGGTGCCTATCAGCAGGGTAAGTATAAATGTGCAAAAAGTGGCTATTAAAATATAATTTTGAATATTTCCAAAAATGGTATTTGTCAGAAATGATTGAAAGGATAGGATAAGGAGGATAATGGAGGCCAATAAAAGGATAAAGGCAATTGGAGATATTTGTAAAAAAAATAACCAGAAAACTTTTTTCCCAAGCGTTTGGTACCCCTGGTTTGATGCGTTTGATGGGGCGACTTGATTGCCCATGTTATTATTATCCATATGTTAACGAAGTGAGCACCCGGCCCTCTAAGCTATTAGAGAAATAAGATGCGCAAATTTTTATTATTTTATTTTTATATTTTACTCGCCCATATATTTAGCGTAGAGGGCGGGGTAAATCTCGCTGCGGCTTGCTTAATTAAAATCCCCAAGATTTTATCATGGTCCATGCAACAATTATAAACAAAATTATATAAAGCAAGACCAGGTGCCATGTCGGGTAAGATAAAAAATTAATTATTGATAAAATTGTGCTTGTGATTATCATCTTTTTATTATTGAGGTTTTATAGATTTGGGAACATTTCCCCAAAGATAATTTAGGAAAATTTTAATTTGGTTTATGTAATAATTTAAAGGGTTTAGAATCCAATCAAGATTTAAGCCCCATTTGCTGGAGTTGAAAGATATACCGAATGGAGCAAGCACATTATCTATATTAAAGCCAAGAAAATGTTGTAAAATATAAATAAAAAAGAAAAAAATTATAATGCCGATTATAATTCTAAGAACCGGGCTTACTATGAATTTTATAAAAAAATAAATAACAACTATGCCTATAACTATTTCTATAAGTGACGTAAGGTCCATATTATAATTATTAAGTGTATTCTTTAATTTTATAGCCTCCTATTATTCTCTATAGGAAGGGTGCGGGCTCATTGCCATTTTATGGACAACGACGAGGCATCAATTAAATTTAATGTTGAACTATATTATTTAATTTTACCACAAAATATAAATAGCAAGCAATATATATAATTTGAACAATAAAAAACCCCGTGAAAGAATCATGGGGTACTATTTTTTGCGTCTGATGTCGGGCATTTCTCTGGTGGCGGAAGCTACGTCTTCGAATTCTTCCGGGCTAACTTCTAAGAATTTTATTCTTGATTCAAGGGCTTTTTTTAGAGGACATTCCTCTAGCAGATAATAAGCCAATAGGAGTTCTTTTTTAAATACTCTTTTTTTTAATTCTTTCTATGCATGATAATTCTTCCGGGCTGTTCGGTCTGGCGTTCATCCATTCTTCAAAAATTATCCAAAACGGCATAATCTCAAAGAGTCTTTTTTTATCCGGTGGGGCGGAACGCAACGAGGCCAAAATTGGCCTAAGCTTATCGCAAAAAGTGGTCATATCTGTGTATCTCCTTATGGTTTTTAAGGTGCTAATATGTTTATACCTTTTTATCTAGAATTAACTGGTTCAGTATTTTTTTAACAGTATCGATACTTTCTGGTTCTATTATTGAAATTGCAACAATTTCTTTATCTATTGTTTTAAAATCTTTTTTTATCTTTATAATAATATTTTTATCTACAGTGTCTATTTTGCTTAAAAAAATATATTCTTTTTTATTTAAAAGTAAGTCTCCGTATGTTTCAAGTTCGTGCCGAACTGTTTTGTAATCTAAGAGGGGATTTTCAGATTCAGCTGAAACGAGATGGAATAAAACCTTTGTGCGCTCTATGTGGCGTAAAAATTTAGTGCCAAGCCCTTTACCAGTAGAGGCGCCGCTTATTAGTCCTGGTATATCAGCCAATATTAAATCATAATATACGCCTAAATTAGGCTCTAATGTTGTAAATGGATAATTGGCAACTTTTGCATTAGCTTTTGTTAGCTCGTTTAAAAGGCTAGATTTCCCTACATTGGGCAGCCCTATAAATCCAACATCGGCAATCATTTTCAATTCTAGACGTAACTCAAAATATTCACCGGGCCCTCCTTCTTCAAATTGTCTTGGACTGGTGTTGGTTGAAGATCTAAAATACCAATTTCCTTTTCCTCCACGGCCACCCTTAGCGACTAACTCGCGCTGGCCGATTTTTGTAATTTCAAAATCTTTTTTGTTAATAAGATTATGACAAACCGTACCGACCGGAACAAATAAAATTAAATCTTCGGCTCGGCTGCCGTCGTGAAGTCCCGATTTTCCATTCTCTCCATCTTGCGCTTTATAGTCTTTTTTAAAACGAAATTGCCGCAAAGCTCCGAGGTCAGCAACCCCTTCAATAAAAACATTCCCGCCAATGCCGCCATTCCCACCAGCAGGACCCTTCATAAATTTTATTTTACTGAAGGTGGCTAGGCCCCTGCCTCCGTGGCCGGCTTCAACTGTTATTTTTACGTCGTCGGTTATCATGGTAATAAGTTATTTTATATATAGATTGCAAAAGCAATGTCCATCTTTTTCTAATTCTTCTTTGTGCCAAAAGCAAGGGCATATTTTTTTAGAGTCTTCATCTTTGTCGCCGGAAACCCTTCTGCATGGACAATATATCTCCCCGAATTTTTCTTTGTTTTTTAAAAGTCCGTTAATTATTCTTTCGACAATTTTTTTATCGGGATTTAACCGAAAGCCGTTGGCTTTAGCATATTCGTCAAACTCTTTCATCAATTGCGTAAGGGTGCCTTTTGAGTCTTCTTCGTTTTCCATTTTTTATTTTTTGGTTTCTTTTAAAGTATTTTCTAGCCACTCTTTGATAGTTTTTTCGGGCAGTAATCCTACAAAACCATTAATTGGTTTTCCGTTTTCAAATAAAATAACAGTTGGAATTTTTTCAACACTGAATTTTTGCGAGGTTTTAGGAAAATTATCGACATCTATTTTTATTAAAATTATTTTTTCTTTAAAATGTTCAGCAATTTTTTCTAGCATGGGGCCCAGCATGGCGCATGGTCCGCACCACGTAGCAAAAAAATCCACTAAAACAAACTTATCTTGGCTTTTAATTTCTTCATCAAAATTGTCGTCTGTTATGTTCATTTTATAAATTTTTATTTTATATTTAAATCAGTCGATGTGCCAAAACTTCCTGGTTTTTTTGGTTTTACCGTCCGGCGCAAAAAATTTAAAATCCCAGAAATCTTTTAAGTCGCTTACAAAAAGACCCGCTCCAAAAAAAGATATCCATACTTCTAAATTTCCTTTGAAAAAGAAAACTCCAATTATTACCATCATTAATCCATATATCCAGTGATGGGGGAGCCAATTAGGATCTTTCATCCATATATTAAGATAATTATCGCCCCATCTTCCGATGAGGTAGCCTATAAATGCCGCTAAAATTAAATACACTAAATTTAAAATTATTAATGCCATATAAAGTATGCAATGATTATTATTCCTAATATTATTCTATAATAACCAAAGATTTTAAAGTTATTTTTTTGAACATATTTTATAAAAAATCTTATTACCACAAGCGCCACAATAAAAGAGACAATAAAGCCAATTGATAAAATATAAATTTGGCTAAAATTTAAAAGTGCCCTGTATTTGTACAAGCTCCAAACTGAAGCGGCAATCATTGTTGGGATAGCTAAAAAGAAAGAAAACTCTGTGGCAACAACTCTTGAAGCTCCAAGAAGCATGGCGCCGATAATTGTTGATGCTGATCTTGAAGTTCCAGGAATCATAGATATGCACTGAATCAACCCAACAAAAAAAGCTGTCTTATAGCTTAAATTATTTATAGAATTAATTTTGGGTTGGCGACTTGTTTTTTCAATAATTAAAATAATAATACCGCCAAGCAGCAAAGCTATTGCCACAGTCCAAGGGTTAAATAGTTTATCTTCAATTTTGCTGGCGAACAAAGCTCCTAAGATTATAGCGGGCAAAACCCCCACGATTGTTTTAAACCAAATATTCCAAATTTCTTTATTTTTAATTTGGTCTTTTGTAAAAGGCCAAAGTCTTTTCCAAAAATAAACAACAACCGCTAGAATTGCTCCAAGCTGTATAACAATATCAAACAATAAAGTAAACTGTTTGCTAAATGTTATAAATTGATTTACGAGAATGAGATGCCCGGTAGAAGAAATCGGCAAAAATTCTGTAAACCCTTCAACAATACCCAATATTATTGCTATTAAATAAGAAGCCATATTTTTTTTATTAATTTATTGTACCAAAAAACCACCTTTAATAAAAGGTGGTTTTTATTTTATCCTTCGTAATGTGTTTCGGGATAATTTTTGAATATTTCTTTTTTTCTTGATTTTCTGGCATATTTTTCTTCTGGTTTTTGTAGGGCTGTAAGCCATGAAATAAAGGGAATTCTGTGTTTATCTAAGCACCAGCCGTCGTCTTTTATGAGCGGCTTTTTTTCTTCTTTAAAGCGGTTAAGCAGGGTTAAAGTGGCCTGTAAATTAGAAGGAGATAATTTATTATGCTCTTCTAAAAATTGTTCCTTGCTTATTAAGATCATGTTTTTATCCTACCATATTTTGTGTCAAAAAGCAAGGTCTGTTATCGCCTGGACTAACGATCAAATATGCGGACTTATTAAAAAAATTATGTTCTGTGGCGATGCCTGTGTGGCTTGGCCGGAATTTCTGATTGGGCTATTTGCACAATTTCTTTTTTAAATTCACGATTCATAAATTGATAAATAATCCAGACTATAAGAATTGGAATTGCGCCAACAAGAATAGACCAGGACGGCCCTATGATACTGTAAGCTACTCCGGCAAAAATTGGTCCTATGGCCCAGCCCAGGTCTGAAAATAAATTAATCATTCCCGCAACCGCTCCGTCACTGTAGTGCTCTTTATCAAGAGAATGTAGCCAAGACCATAAAGATATGCCCGCCATTTCGTCTCCGGATGTGGCTAGAAAACCAAACAATAAAAAGAGCCAGCTGAAATTAAATCCTAAAAACATTCCCGCAACAGAGAAAATTAACAATCCAAAGAATACAAGCGACCGCTTATTTAGTTTGTCGGCTAAGCTTCCTAAAAGGAAACCCAATACAACGATGGCGAAGTCAAACATGCCCAGTCCTATGCCTAAAAGTTCTGAACTTCCTTTCTGGTGTAAAATTACGAGCGGAACAATAAACCATATAATGCCGTAAAAAGTTGAACCGGTAAGATCTAAAAGAATAAGCATGGTACTTGCCGGATTAAGCTTTTTAGTGGCCTTTATAGTATCTTTAATAAAATGGCGCTTAATATAGTAGTGCTGGGTGGGAAGTTTCATTTCGACATGGACCGATTGTTTTTCTTTTGGACTGAAAAATAATGCTATCCATGCAATAAAAAGCAAAAAGAAAAGTATATATCCTATATACTGAGGTGGCATAAATACAACAAATGGCAGTGCGGCGCTTGCTAATACAATGCCCATTGAACCGAACACATCACGGAGCGAAATAAATTTACCCGCGTTTTCTTTTGGAGTTTGTGATAAAATATACGCGTTTACTCCGGGAGCAAAAAAAATCCAACCAAACGTGCTTGCAATTATACTGATGAGATAGGTTATTTTTGTAAGGCCAAAAATAAAACTTGTTGCTGCAATTAGAAAAAAGAAAGTTGTAATTTTTAAAAATTTAATATATCCATATCTGTCTAAAACATAGCCAGCAGGAACATCAAAAAGAAGCTGAACAATTGATCCTCCGCCCATAAGTAATCCGATAATCCAAAGAGGGAAAAGACCTTCGCCTAAAGGAGAAATTAGAGAATAGTGCAGTCCTCCGCCGAATTTAAAAAAAATTAAAAATATCCAAAAAGGCAAAAATTTCCAGAAGGTGCCCCTGTTAAGAAAAGTTTTTTTCGACATTGATATTAAAATATTAAATTATTTATTATATTACTTTAACAAAAACCCCCCCGATTAAAAGGTGGTTTTTATTTATATAATTATCTAGTAGTCGAATTTAATTCCTTCGGCAATGCGCTCGGCTCTCTTGGCGTCGACTTCTTTTAAGTGCATTTTTCTTATGCGGATATTTTTAGGCGTAACTTCCACTAGTTCATCGTCGCCAATATATTCTAGGGCGTCTTCTAGGCCCATTGTTTTTGGAACATTAAAATGTTCTCTGTTTTTCTCTCCTTTAGCTCTCATGTTTGAAAGCTGTTTTTCTTTGCAGGCATTTACTCTTATGTCATTTGGCCTTGAGTTTTGACCAACAACCTGTCCTTCGTAAACTGTTTCTGCCGGACCGAAAAATAATATACCCCTGTCCTGAACGTTTTTTAGTCCGTATAATCTTGTTTCTCCTGTTTCGGTAGAAACTAATGATCCATTGTCTCTTTCTTTCCAGTTGCCCTGGTCGGGCATATATTGAAAGAAAACTGTGTTGATTATTCCAAGCCCTTTTGTATCTGTTAAAAATTCGTTTCTATATCCGAAAAGTCCTCTGGTTGGAATAATAAATTCTAGGAAAGATATTCCGTTGGTGCTTCTCATTTCTTTTAGTTCTCCTTTTCTGGGTCCCATTTTTTGCATAATGATTCCCTGATACTGTTCTGGGACCTCAATAAATGTTTTTTCGTACGGAGTCATTGTCTTTCCATCTATTTCTCTTAAAATAACTTGCGGTCTTGAAACTTGAAACTCAAAACCTTCTCTTCTCATTCTTTCAATTAAAATGGCCAAATGTAATTCTCCTCTGCCAGAAACAATCCAGGTATTTTTATCTGTTTCTTCAACTTTTAAAGAAACATCAGTTTCCAACTCTTTAAAAAGTCTTTGCCTTATTTGCCTTGTTGTAGAAAATTCACCTTCTTTGCCAGCGAAAGGGGAGTCGTTAACCATAAAAGTCATTTTTACGGTTGGCTCTTCAATATTAATTAACGGTAGGGCCTCTGGATTTTCGGGATCTGCAATTGTCTCTCCGATTGTTATATCGGGAATTCCCGCTATTGCAACAATGTCTCCGGCTTTTATTTCCGTTGCTTCAATTTTTCCTAATCCAGCAAAAGTCATCAGAGAGGTTATTTTGCATTTAGTTTTTATCCCTTCTCTATTTATATGAACTATATCTTGGTTAGCCTTTATAATTCCATTATGAATTCTGCCAATTGCAATTCTTCCTTTAAAATCATCGGGAGCTATTGAGGTTACCAGCATTTGCAAGGGTTTTTCTGTATCAGCAATAGGAGAGGGGATATGTTCAATAATTGCATCAAAAACTGGATTTATATTTTCCATTTTTGACAAGTCTGCATCAAGTCCGGCTTTTCCATCACGACCCGACGCGTATAGTACAGGAAAATCAAGGCTGTGGTCGCCAGCTCCTAATTCTAAAAATAATTCAAAAGTTGCTTCTAGCGCAAACTCCGGTCTGGCGCCAGCTTTATCAATTTTATTTACAACAACAATAATTTTATGCCCCATCTCTAAAGCCTTTTTTAAAACAAATCTTGTCTGGGGCATAGGGCCTTCTTTAGCGTCAATTAAAAGTAAGCATCCGTCTGCCATATTTAAAACTCTTTCAACTTCGCCACCAAAATCCGCGTGACCAGGAGTGTCAATAATGTTTATTTTAGTGCCGTTGTATAACACAGATGCATTTTTTGAAAAAATAGTAATTCCTCTTTCTCTCTCAAGTTCATTGCTGTCTAAAATCATATCTTGGGCAGCAACTTCTTTTTTCATTTCTGTTTTTGACTGACGCAAAAGCGCGTCCACTAAAGTGGTTTTTCCGTGGTCAACGTGGGCAATTATTGCTATGTTTCTAATTTTATCCATGTAGATATTTTTTTTCGTTAGTAATTATAAATTGAAAGCAGTTCGCACCCTTCATTTAGAAAATATAATAGAAGGCTGTATTGTTATATCACTTATATTCTTCATATGCTTACAATAAACATAATTATACGCTAAAAAATGACTAATGTCAAAACTATATTTATCAAAAAACAAAAATCTCTCAGTTAAGAGAGATTTTTGTTTAGATAACTAGTTTGTTATTAGTATCTGTTTCCGCCTCCGAATCCACCTCTGTTTCCTCCACCAAATCCGCCACCTGTTCTTGGGGCTCTTGGTTCCATTGGTTTGGCTTCGTTTACGGTAAGAGTTCTTCCGTCAAGCTCTGTGCCATTGATAGTATCAATAGCTTTTTTTGCTTCGTCTTCGGTTGACATTTCAACGAATCCGAAACCTTTTGAGCGGTTAGTCATCTTGTCGATGATAATAACGGCTGTCTCAACTGTTCCGCATGCTGCAAATGTATCTCTTAAAGTAGCTTCGGTAGTGTTATAAGATAACCCACCTACGTATAATTTCTTTGCCATATTTTTTTAGACCTATCGGTCTATATTTTTTTGTGCTTGGTTAATAAAACGTAAGCCGACCTCACTAGTTCACTTCTCGGCTTACTGCCTAAGAAAGAAACCGTGGGATGTGGAGCAGAACTATAATCATTTTAGCGGAAGCGAATTAGGGCAAAATTCGAGGCGCGAGCCTAATGCCGTAGGCATTGCGAGCGACGATTAACGAAGAAGATTGCCCTAATTCGCCCGCCCTTTGGGAGTCCAAAAAATGGCTGACTTCTAGGTCGGGAAATCCCGCTACGCGGGAATTTCTCGCGACCCGTGCGTTGCGACTTCGTCGGCGTAGCGCATAGGCTACAGCCTCCTCATCGCAACTTGAGCTCATCTCATTTTTTGGGTTCTAAAACTTGATTATAGTTCTGTTCCACATCCCTTAACTTACAAATGAATTATACCATGTATATTTCTAAAATACAATTATTTGGTTGATTGTATCGGTAATTCAATCAGCAGTTTCGTTTTACATAAATTATTTTTTACTGTTATAAAAATAAAAAAGCGCATTGATGTAATCTCTGCGCAGAACATATTTATTGGAAATCACTAAATTTTAATCACACAATTACTTCGTGAAGAACGGCGCCTTCTCTTAAAACGTCAATGCAATAACTTTCGACATCAAACGGGATTGTTTTATTTCTGCGCCACTCTTCGTATGCCCTAACGATTACTTTTTTGGGGCACCGGTTTTCCGCATATTCATAAGCAAGTTTAAAAACCATTGTACAACTGGTCTCTAGTTTTCTAGCTGCCGCTATTACTATATCCATTGTTGTGTCCATATTTATCCTTTCAGATTTTTTAATTTACTTGTTAAAAAAGCGGCGCATCGTGCACCCATTTTGTGATTCCCTTATTTATTAGGGGTTAGCAGCCCCATGTAAAAGGGCAAAACGCTTTATTGGTTAACATTAATACTTTGTAAAATCTTGTCAATGAAATGATATATAGAAATTATTATTTTATCAGGCCAACGTTATCCACCACTGTTTTTTTGTCTATTGCTATTATAAAACCACTGTTGTATTATATATTAATCTTTAAAAAATATAAGCTCAACAAAGTCCAAGACTCCATTGCTAAGTTTGAGGCAAAAAATTTTAACTTTATTGTTTAGTTTTTCGCTAGGGGGTTGTTTTGTTATAAATTGCCATTAATAGTTATCCACAACCATTTTATTTGCCTATTGTTCTTATAATATCAATATTGTATAATTTGCTAATCTTTTTAATCTTAAATTTTATTAAAAATTATTCATCTCGCCCTATAATTAGCCGAGAAAGGGTTAGGTGCTTGTCTTAAATATTTTAAAAATATGGTAGAACAAAAAAATATTCAGCCCAAGACAGCAGAAAATACAACCGAAAAAATATCTTTTCCTGCAGAGCTCGTTCAAGAGTATATGCAGAAAAAAATAAAACAGAAAAAACAAAATAGAAATATTGTTATTTCTGTTCTGTCGGTATTTTTAGTTGCAGTTTTGGGGATAAGCATTACTGTTCATACAAACAAAGTGTCACCCGATAACTTTGTAAAAGGAACCATAACAAAACAAGAAAAAATTGTAGCCGGTGCAGTGGACTATGTTGGTGTCAAGAAGCCAAATCAAGAACGGAAAGTATCTGGCCCAACTGCCCAGGGGAGCTCAAAACATTAAAATCTCAACAGTAAACAACCAACAGGCGCAAAGCATACTGACAACACCAAAAACACAGCAACTAACTTTAACGCAAAGAGAAAAGCTGGCAGCTGCCCAGGCAAAACCGCAAAGTTTTTTGGCAAAAATTACGGGTTTTTTCTTTGCTGACCTCAGTGACTCTGTGGGCAATACAGTTCCAACTGTTAATTTAATTAATAATTCAACAGAGCAAGTTAATCTTTCTGGTGAGGCGTCAACAACTCCAGCGTCTTCAACAACAGTTGCATGTAGTTCTGATTCCGATTGTGCGTCAGGTCAAACATGTGACAACGGTTCTTGTGCAACGCCAACAACTACTCCGGCGCCAGCCACGACAACCTTTATCATCAACAACATGCAACTCTGATTCCGATTGTGCATCAGGTCAAACATGTCAGTCTGGTTCGTGTGCAACATCAACAACGCCACCGGTAACAACAGATACGACCGTAGCATCAACAACTGGTGCAAATTCTGATTATGTAGCCATCCAATATACAACTCCGGCTCCGCAAATTAGCACGGTCTCAACAGACACGGGAGAGCAGGTAGCTGTTTCAAGTACGGCGTCGGTTTTAGGGCCAACTTCGGGACCTGCAGTTACAAGCAGTGTTCCGGCAGTAATTGTTGTAACAGCGCCAACAAGCGAAAATCCACAAACCCCAAATTCCAATGACCAAAATAATACTGTCACAACTACATCGGCAATTACTCCAGCGCCAGCCACAACAACTTCGTCATCAACAACATGCAACTCTGATTCCGATTGTGCGTCAGGCCAAACATGTGACAGCGGTTCGTGCGTAGATTCAACACCAGCAGCGTCTGCACCAACTGACAATACATCAACAACAGTAACTCCGCCAGTAACACCAGCGCCAACTGATAATTCTCAAGCTTCAAATTCTCTACCTGCGCAGACGAGCAATGACCAAAATGCAACAGTCGCAACGCCAGCGTCAACGCCAGATAATTCAACTGTTACCGATAATCCCACTCCAACATCAGGCGTGTCTACCGCCGATGCATCAGCTTCGCTCTTTTCTGTTTTTTCTTCTTTTACACATAATTTTTCTGCTTCTATATATAACGCGGTTAATTCCGTATCTCATTTTCTTTCTGCAGATCTTTCTGCCGCGATTAGTCCTGTGCCGGCTCCAATTCTCACTAAAATTAATATAATTCCAATTTCTTCCAGTTTAACAGTTGACGGAGCAACTCAACAATTAACTGCAGCAACCCTTGATCAAAACGGAAATCCAATTACTGCGCCAATTAATTGGATATCAAATAATACTGCAGTTGCAACAGTTGATTCTAATGGAATGGTAACTCCGGTTGGCGCAGGTACAGCCGACATTACAGCTTCAAATGAAGCCGCCCCGCTTGTCAATGTTTTGGCCTCAGCTAAAATACCAAAGATATTCAAGGTAGGCCAAGAAGACAAGATACAAATTAAATGGAAAAACAACGGAAACCAAGACGTAACATTTAACGCCTACGACACCGACAACGACGGTTATCTAGATTACGTAGAATGGACCGTCCCTCACTTGTCAGATCAGGTGTTTGATATCATTTTCATCTCTAAAGCATTCCAACTCAACAACCGACAAAACATAACAAACGATATCTACAGTCAAGTTCAAGTTCAGGATAATTGTACTGACCCCCGTATGTAGACAAAAGGTCAAAACCTAATGTAATATGGGGAAAACACAAAAAACACATGAAAAAAGGATACAAAATATCACAGGAAGTAAAAGATCAAATATTAAAACGAGTCAAAGAAGACGGAGTCACGGTGATCCAGGCAGCCCAGGAACACGGAGTCCATGAGTCAACAATTTATGGCTGGCTAGGCAAGGGAGCCGAATCTGGCTCCACAGCAGAACTGCTTAAACTTAAGCGTGAAAAGAAAATGCTACTGGAACTAGTGGGAGAAATGACGCTGAAGTTATCCGAATCCCAAAAAAAGAGTTGATTGAAAAACAGGAAGAGAAAGAAAACAAGAGCTTAATGGCAAAAGCTCTCGGAGTTTCAAGATCAGCGATTTACTACCGATCAAAGAAATTAGCCAAAGATTGGGAATTAAAAATCAAAATTGAAAAAGTATTAACTGATGATCCGAGTTATGGATACAGAAGGGTGGCTGACGCATTGCACATAAACAAGAAAAAGATACAAAGGGTAATGAAATTATTTGGCATGAAAGCCTACCGAAGGAGAGGCAGAAAACCAAGGAAAAAAGGTGTTGCAAACACATTTTTTCCAAATCTGCTGAAAATGAATTTCCCGCAATATCCGAATCACATCTGGGTTTCAGATTTCACCTACATACCGTTCCAAAACAAATTTGTTTATCTGGCTACGGTCATGGATTTGTTCACAAGAGAGGTTGTTGGCTGGTCAGTTCTTACCAATCATTCCGTGCAATTGACGCTGCAATCACTGTTTACTGCATTAACTTATCATTCCAGGCCTGAAATATTTCATTCGGATAACGGACGCGAATACGGGGCAAAATTGTTTATCCGGGCATTAACCGAATTCGGCATAAACATATCCCGCTCAAACAAAAAATCTCCGTGGGAAAACGGATACCAAGAAAGTTTTTACTCCCAATTCAAAGTTGACTTAGGAGATCCAAACAGATTCAAAACATTGGGGGAGCTGGTTTACGAAATACACCACCTTATCTGGAAATACAATCACACGAGAATTCACTCCGCCTTACGCATGCCGCCGGTGTTGTTCGCTAAACGATGCCAAAACGTTCAAAAACATTTAGAGAAAGTGTCTTAAAAACGGGGGTCAGCCCAATGCGACGTGCATATACGCCAAGCATGTAGAACACCAGCTCTGCTACGGCGTTTGCATTCGCTCCCGGCGTGTTAAATACGCATACACCCTTTTGTGTTGCCTTATCAACGCTGATGGTGTTTACTCCCGCTCCTGCGCGAGCAACAGCTAACAGATTGGGGTATTCATCTGTTTCCACTCTCGCGCTGCGTACAATTATCGCGTCGGGCTGATAAAATGAGGTGTCTTTGACCAACTTATATCCATCTCCAAAAAGCGCCAAACCTTCTTTGGCCACACTGTTCAAAACTAACACATGTTTTTCGTTCATACGATCCTCCTTCTTGTTAAAAGGGCTTATCTATACATTAACTTAATTATAATTGTCAAACAAAAAGACGCCTTGTTTAGGCGGAGTTTTATGTAATATTATTATTTTTTGGTATATTTTTCTTGAAAGTCTTTTTCGTCTCCAAATTTTGCAAAATTTTGCTTAACCTGGTCTGCATGTGTCTTAAAGCCTGGCTTGCCTTCGTGCATTATTCCGCACCAATATTTTTCTGTAAGGCCGGTAACTTGTTTCATGTAAAGTAAAACGCCATTGGCATAACCGCAATACATGCAGTTTATTTTTTCTATGCCGTTTAAATATTGCAACTTATTGCGATCTACAATTAAAATATATTCAGAACGTTTTACCCATTTAATTCCGTAAATAGGAAAGCAAACAAATTCATATAAACTGCAAACCAAATCTAAGGCCAATATAAACGGCAATGGCAGCCAAATAAAAGGCGCCGACAATATATGAAGCCAAAACCTAGATGTGCTGTATTTTCTATAGTCCATATAATTTATACTCTAAGTTTACTTTTTGTTTATAGTTTGTCAAATATAAGTGATTATATTAATCACATAATTATACAAAAGCCAAAAATCCACAAGCTATTACAACCGAGACGCTTGACCAAAATGCGATTTTATCAAACCTGCTAAGTGTATGTTCTTTCATCAGTCCCTTTTTTTGAGCTAAAACGCCGAGAGCTATCACAGGTCCTATAAGAACGAAAACAAGAGCAACCATAAGGCTAAGTATAAGCCCAATTAAATTTCTAAATAATAAAGGCAATATTACTGCGGGAAGGGTTTCAATAATATAAATTTTAAATAACATTTCGTCCTTCATGCCGAGAGATTCAACAACGCCCCATGCCGACGCCAGTGAAATTACAACAAGGGCAAGAAAGGCCGCCGCCACCAAACCTACTGAAAATATTATTGGAGTGTATGCTCCGCCAAGTCCTGTTATTGCATTTGCCAGATCGTGACTAGTTTTAATTATCAGGTTGGGTTTTAGTTTAGCGCTTACTATAACTATTGCAACCATTAAAATTTCGCTAAAGACGGCACCTACTAAAGTTTCTATTTTTGTAGCTTGCACCGAATGGAATTCTTTTTTGGCTGTTGCCGATGTTTGATAAAAAAGCATGAACGGCATTATTATAGCTCCAACATTAGCTGCTATAAGAAATAGAAAATTCTCATTTATATTTGTTGGAATAAGTGAATATCCAGACAATCCTCTGCTCATGAAAATAAGATAAGCTACCAACATAACCAAAGAAACTGCAAGAAGATATTTTTCCATTGTTTCGTATTTTTTTTTAAAAACAATGAACATATGTACCCCATAGGCCAAAGGAAGCGTTATAAGGGGGGATACGCCCACTATTGTGCTTGCAACGGCTATTGCGGCATATTCTGCAACATAGCTTAGAAAATCTGATATTGCCATAGGGAAACTTAATGCAACGGATATCTTTTTTGAAAAATTTTCTCTTATTAATTGCCCAAGCCCTTTTTTTGTTACAGAGCCTAGCCTGCCTGCGACTTCGCATATAAAATATAAAGGGATGATAAGCGCCAATAATATTAATATAAATTCATATTTAAAAATCGCCCCTGTTTGCATAGCGGTTATTATACTGGCGGCATCAACATCAGCCATCATTGCAAGCCAAGCTGGGCCAAAAACCTTCTTAATATCTGATAAATTTATTTTATCCATGTAGATTTCAATAATATTATCATATCAAAAAACCGCCCAAAATAGAAGGCGGCTTTTTTATATTTAATTTATTTTCCTAAATGCCTGGAAAGGTGACTCCAAGATTGCTGAGCTTCTTTTATAAGCTCTTTTGCAACGCCTTCTGATAGTTTTTTATTTTTGATATATTGCTCAGCTGAATTTTTCATAAACAACTTGTATTCTTTTTCTCCCATTTTTTTTACTTTCTTTATTTTAGGTGAAATGTATTTATAAAAATCAGCTGAAACGTCTTTTATATTATTTTTTAGTTCTTTGCCCTTTTTTGAATTTAAAAACATGCTAGCTGCAACACCTAGGGCTAAGCCTGCAACCGTTCCTTCTAAAATTTTTAATGTATTATTTTTTTTTGCCATATTGTGATTGTTTTAGACCTTTGAGGTCGTTAATTATTTTTTTTGCTTTTAAAAAGTTTAGAGATAAAAGATAGTTTTGAAAAACTGTCTAAGAAGTTATTTACCTTTTCATATAGCTCCGACGACTCCTTGTTGATGCCGTCTATAAAATTTTTGCAGGATCTGCTGAATTTTATTATTCCTATGGCAATTATACTGACAAGGATAGCAATTAAGACTACCGCAAGCGAGATAACAACGTTAAATATTATTTGAGATATTTCTAATATTGTCATACTAATATTATAGCATAATTGGAAAAATGAATGCAAACCCTGTATCATTTTTTGGCCGAGTTTTTTATATGAAATATTAAATTATGCAAATGCAATAAAAAAGCCCGTGATGAATCGCGGGCCAACTTCATTTTTATTTTGAGATGCAGGGGCTTTTGAGGATGGGAATGGGGTTATCGGTGATTACGTAGCCGCAGCGACATGGAGCTTCGTGGCATTGGGGGCACCCATGCATGAAATAATCAACCAATCCGTCAACCAGATTAAACTTTAAGCAATTGGCCACGCTCCAGATATTGGTAATTACATCTACCAATTCTTCAACAATTTTATCGAACCAGTCCGCGCTGTGAGTCGCCAGATAATTTCTGATGGCTTCATCAACCTCTCCGGCTTCTTCGGCCAAATGCATAGCAGAATTTGTAATGTTGTTGGGATAAATTTTTGCAAACATCCTTTGCCACTCTGTTAAGGAAATTGGTTGCTTTCTTCTTTTTTCACCGTTCAAATTTTTGCGATCTTTGGCTCGATGTGTTTTGCATTTGCATGGCGCATTTTTGCAGTACGGACACATGCCAGGGAATCTTTTCCACATTTCTTTTGCCAAATCTATGTGGAATCTGTTGGCCAAAGTTGATGACCAGCTGAAGGCCATGCAAAGGTGGTACTTGAGATTATTAAATTTTCCCTTTCTGACCGCCTTGAGTATTTGAGTGGGCTGACCCCCGTTTTTAAGACACTTTCTCTAAATGTTTTTGAACGTTTTGGCATCGTTTAGCGAACAACACCGGCGGCATGCGTAAGGCGGAGTGAATTCTCGTGTGATTGTATTTCCAGATAAGGTGGTGTATTTCGTAAACCAGCTCCCCCAATGTTTTGAATCTGTTTGGATCTCCTAAGTCAACTTTGAATTGGGAGTAAAAACTTTCTTGGTATCCGTTTTCCCACGGAGATTTTTTGTTTGAGCGGGATATGTTTATGCCGAATTCGGTTAATGCCCGGATAAACAATTTTGCCCCGTATTCGCGTCCGTTATCCGAATGAAATATTTCAGGCCTGGAATGATAAGTTAATGCAGTAAACAGTGATTGCAGCGTCAATTGCACGGAATGATTGGTAAGAACTGACCAGCCAACAACCTCTCTTGTGAACAAATCCATGACCGTAGCCAGATAAACAAATTTGTTTTGGAACGGTATGTAGGTGAAATCTGAAACCCAGATGTGATTCGGATATTGCGGGAAATTCATTTTCAGCAGATTTGGAAAAAATGTGTTTGCAACACCTTTTTTCCTTGGTTTTCTGCCTCTTCGGCGATAGGCCTTCATACCGAATAATTTCATCACCCTTTGTGCTTTTTTCTTGTTTATGTGCAGTGCGTCAGCCACCCTTCGGTAACCGTAGCTCGGGTCACCGGTTAATACTTTTTCAATTTGACTTTTTAATTCCCAGTCTCTGGCTAACTTCCTTGAATGGTAGTAAATCGCTGATCTTGAAACTCCGAGAGCTTTTGCCATTAAGCTCTTGTTTTCTTTCTCTTCCTGTTTTTCAATCAACTCTTTTTTTGGGATTCGGATAACTTCAGCGTCATTTCTCCCACTAGTTCCAGTAGCATTTTCTTTTCACGCTTAAGTTTAAGCAGTTCTGCTGTGGAGCCAGATTCGGCTCCCTTGCCTAGCCAGCCATAAATTGTTGACTCATGGACTCCGTGTTCCTGGGCTGCCTGGATCACCGTGACTCCGTCTTCTTTGACTCGTTTTAATATTTGATCTTTTACTTCCTGTGATATTTTGTATCCTTTTTTCATGTGTTTTTTGTGTTTTCCCCATATTACATTAGGTTTCGACCTTTTGTCTACATACGGGGGTCAGTACATGTCATCCATGGTTACCGTCTCTATGTCTCTCTGATGCTCTGCAAGGGTAATTATCCTTTGGTGCCACGCTAAGTCCCTGAATGCCTTTTTGCAAACTTTTTTGCAGGTTGGATCAATCATGCGGGATTCTGCAAGAATACGCTGCTTAGCCGCATTAAATAAATCTTCTCGGCTTGCCACTGAATTTATTGAGTCCTCGACAACTCCCTCGATTTTATCTAAAGCCTCGCGGGCAAGAGAGTCGCATTCAACAGCGAACTCGTAAAGATGGCGAAAATCATAATAACATGCGTCGATTGAATAAGTCCACGCACGTTGCTCGCGAACAGTTTCGTATAGCATATCATCAATAATGAAGCATGCGATAGAAACAGCTTGCTTTTTTACTGTGCCCGGAATTTGCGCTGCGCTGTGATATTCGCCCATTTCGTTGTGGCCGTCTTTTATGTGTTTTGATTTCTCAAATACCAAATGGGTTTCAACCGGACATGAGTGCGTCTGCCGTCGGTAGCGGCAGTGGCGTTCTGAATCCTTTTTTATTTGTGGCTAGCGGGCTTGCGACAAGGAGCTCGCCGAGTTCCTGCGGTGGCATTCCTCCGACAGCAATTACGCTTATGTTCGCGGGAGTATAGTACTCGTCGTAATAAGACTGCAAATCTTCTTGAGTGATTATTTTGATTACGTCAGGATTGCCAAGAACCGGTATAGTTTTTTCGAGCCAGTTGCCGGCGTAGAGCGCCCGGCGCTCCCTTTTCTCAAAATCAAAATTGAATTTGAATGGATATTGTTCGTAAAACTCATCTGTAATGATCCTTCTTTCCCTTTCCATGAAATTTTTAAGCTTAGCTGAGAGCAACATATAACCAAACATTGAAAATGCTTTTTTGATAACCCCCCTGTCTGTTGGTGTAAAGAAGCCGTATCCCGTGTATGGGTAGCTGGTCACACCCAAATCAATACTTCCGCCAAGATTATTAAAAAAATCTTCCATTTCTTTTTTTGGGGTATTTGAGTTTTCAGAAACCATGTGTTCAACAAAGTGTGCGACTCCAACCAAGTTTTCTGGGTCGTGCTCAGCTCCGCTGTGAACCAAAAATCTTACAATTTCCCATGGCCGTCCGGGCCAATTTGCTTCATGCAGCGTTAAGCCATTTGGCAATACAGTAGTTTGAAACTCCGAATATGGATCCCACATAATTAGTATCCCTTCTAATTTTATTTATTTGGAAAAGAGCAGTAATCCTTTAAATTTGTATTAACAAAATAATTATTATCTGTCAATCATTTATTTCTGTTTAAATAAAAGCCCCATGATGCAATCGTGGGGCAAGCAGAATTAAACGTTAGATAAGTTTTGGGGAGCGGCAAATTGCAAGAGCAAAAAAAATGACAGATGTTATAAAGCTATGCGTTGCCAATGGCACGTAATTTTCATTTAAAACTTCCAAACCGCAGAACAGTATTAGGGCTACCGCAATTATGGATAATCCTGTTGCAAGAATTAAGAGCAGTCGAACTAAATATATATTAAGCACGATAGCCTCCTTGTTTTTTATAGTGGTTTAACCAATAGGTAAGACCGAAAAATATAGCGGCCAGCATAAAGAAACAAATGGCTAAAATTATTGAGTCTCCTTTTAGCGTTGCGGCTATTCCACAAAGTAGAGAAACGACTCCGATTAGAATAGAAATAATAATTATCGCAAATAAATGGACTGCCCGAACTAGGCGAAATGCACACATGGCAGTCTCCTTTTTGTAAATGTCCTTTTTATTGGTAAAGAGCATAAATATATATTAACCATTATTAATAGTTTGTCAATGGCTAATAAAAATCCGCGGATTGCCGCGGATTTTTATTAGAGTTTATTTATGAATAGAATGTAAAATTTAACTGTGCTTTGTTTTGGGTTTAGAGATAGTTTTAGAAAAAAATATTAGAGATACGGTGGCTAAAGCGGCCATAATCGTTCCAAAATAAAAGGGAACAGGGGCTCCAAATTTATCCCAAAGAAATCCAGCTAAAAAGCTGGCCGGAATAGTGGTGAGTCCGACGGCCATTCCATAAACTCCAAAAGCTCTGCCTCTATGATCAGGATTTACTATATCAGACAATAGAGCTTTTGAAACTCCCTGGCTTATTGCATAATAAACTCCATAAAATGCGTACAGAAACCAAATTAAGATTGCATGAGAAGAAAGCGCAAACCCCAAATAAACTAATGCATAAGCTGACCAGCCCATAATTAAAGTTGGAATTCTGCCAATTTTATCGGATAATGATCCAAAGGGGATTGCTGCTAACGCATAAATTAAGTTGAAGAGAGCAATTACTAAAGGAATTTCTAATAATGTTATACCAAGGTTTTTGGCTCTTAAAATTAAAAAAGCGTCAGAAGAATTTCCTAAAGTAAAAATAATAATTATAACTAAAAAAATATAAAATGCTGGCGGAAGCTTGCCTTTTGCCTGTGGCACCTCGATTTTTTTTATTTCTGATTTGGGTAATTCTTTAAGTTTAAATATTAATAAAAGGGTGATTATTAACGGGATAGCAGAGAAAAGTAAAATTTTATGGTAAAGGAGATTGCTGTCTTTAAAAATCCAAAGTAAAAAAAATAAAATTAGGGGGCCCACTACAGATCCTAAAGTATCAAGCATCACAGCTATGCCAAAGCTTTTTCCACGAACCTCTTTTTCCGAAGAGCCGGCAATCAAAACATCTTTCGGCGGCTCTTTAATTCCTTTTCCCGTTCCATCAAGCAGTCTTAAGCCTACAACCGCGCCAATGGATGTAAAAAATACTAATAGAACCCTACCAACCATTGATAAAAAATATCCTAAAAAAATTATCGGTTTTTGCTTCTTTAGTTTGTCAGACAAAAATCCTGCAACAATTGCGAAGAAATTAGCACTTGCAGTAACAATCCCTTCGGCAATACCGACGATAGTTTTATCAAATCCAAGTATAGATGTTAAATAAATTGGTAAAATTGGCGAAAAAATGTCTTGGCTAATTCCACCGAAGAAACTTAAAAGCCCCACATAAAGGACGTTTCTATTTTTAGGTTTATTTTTTTCTTTTTGATTCATAATTTGTTAACCTTTTACTATTTTATCAAAAAGCGGGTTTAATTAAAAGTTTTTAGTATAAAAAAGACCCTGTCTGAGCAAGGTCATGTTGATACATTGTCTGGTTCTTCTAATCCACGGATTACTACGGTCGCCATTTCTTTACAACCCATTTGATACTGCATCCATTGGCGAAGCAATAATCCATATTCATTTTTTCCAAATCGGATAAGCACCCAGCCCTCGTTGTCCATTCGTGCAGAATATTCTCCGGACTCAGCCCTTATGTTATAAGATAGATCTTTGGTTTTAACGCCTACAGAGCCGTTGCTGATTTCAACTACTAGATTATAACTGTGATTATTGATGTCGGGGTCTGGTGGGGGGTTTTTAGGTTTTTGCTGAAGATCCTTATCTTTTTCTTCTTTCTCGCGCAGTGCAGTTCCTATTTTGATTAGGAGATTAATAAGTTCTTTCCTTTGATGTTCAAGTTCCGCTGGCTCGGGTTTTGGTTTTAGTATTGACGGCTTGTCTGCCTTTTTTTTCTTTGGCTTTTTCTTCGGAGTTTTATCTTTTTCATCTTTTAGGCATCCGTTCCATTCATTTTTAGAAACGCTAATGTGAACTTGCGGTATGTCTCGGACATTGAAGCGCCCACAAATCTTTTTGGTTTTCCACGGAACAGAAGGGAACTCGCTTTCTGGGCGATTGCAAAGATATACTCGGTTTCCGTTGAGTGGAGTGCCTTGTTCATAGATACGGCTAGGGTCTAAAGCTGTCATCTTAGTTTCTCCTTTCATGTTAAAGGGCTAAAGTTATTTTATATTAAACTTTATCTCTGTTTTGTCAAATATAAATCTACGAGTTTGCGCCTATAAATATGGTGCAAGAAATAATAAAAAAGCCCAGAGAATAATCTCTAGGCACTACTTCTTTCGGTTGCATCTTTAATTGATTTTGCTACTACTTTAATAGCGCGCAGGAATGACGGTTTTTTAGATTTTTTTAATCCAAGGCGTTTCTTTTTATAAATCCATGAGGCGGGGGAGGATAGTTGGCCGTCTATAAGAATCGGTCCGCCCAAAATAGCTACGGGATAAACATCTATGATATGTCGGTGTGGTGTAAGCAGCCAGGTGTGTTGGAAGTTAGGGTAGAAGTGGCCATCTACAGGCTTAAGTCCAAAAACCTTAGCAACGGCTCTAGCAAGAATATGACAGGACAATATAATCTCTTTCCCGTCATCATCTAGTCCGAGATCAATATCGGGCAATTCGTTAACTGCCAGTTTAATCTTTTGGAACAAATCAACTTCATCGCTTGGTATTTGTGAAAGAACGTATGGCGTCATATGTCATATATTTTTTCTTTTTATGGTATGCGATTATTCTACTCGGTAAAAGCGCATACGCTAGCAGCATAATCGGCACAAGCACATTCTCCGGTGCAATAAATTGATAAGCTGTCTGGGCGGAGAGGTTCGTTGCAGTCTTCGTGCGCACACCTTCTTCCGTCAGGATGATTCTTCGGCGATAGCCACCCTTTGTCATCGCAGACTTGGCAGCCTTTCCCCCGCATGCGTTGCATTGCACAGAATCAGTTGGATAGTTTTTGTTTTTTGGGACTTGTGCAAGATAGAATTTTAAAAGCTCTGCTCCGTCGCGCGGCTGTCTGCCGTATTCCTGCATAAAGCGAAGATGAACTATTTCATAGTCAGACCGTTTAATCTGCATCGTCTGCTCTGTTTGAGTGTCCATATTGCCTCCTTTTGTTAACGAGCGTTCCAATTTAGCAATATTATAATTTACAACTTTTATAAAATTTTGTCAAATAAAAACCATCTTAACTGAAAGATGGTTTTCGATAGTTGAAAAGATTAAACTATTTATTACCACTTAAAAGTGAAAAACATTGCGACGGCTGCTATGCCCATAATAAGAAATGTGCCCCAAACAAATATATTAGACAGCGGGCCGCTTTTGTGTTGGCCCATTATTTTTTCATTTTTTGCCATTTTAGCTATCAAAAAAATAAGAGGAACCGCCGCCACGCCATTAAAGACTGCTGTGAAGACTAGGGCTTTTATGGGATTAATTCCAACAAAGTTAATCATTAACCCAATAACTGTGGCTATAGTTATAACTCCATAAAAACCGTGAGCTTTTTTTAATTTTAAATTTAAACCTTCTCTCCAATTAAATGTTTCAGCGACCGCATAAGAGGCTGAAGCTGAAAGAACGGGGACTGCCAATAGCCCGAGTCCAATAACTCCTATTGCAAAAATTAGTTTTGCTAAAAATCCTGCATGCGGAAAAGTGTGGACTAACGGTTCTAGGGCCCTGGCCGCATCTGCCGCTGTGGCAATATTTGTTATTCCATTTGCGTTTAAGACCGTAGCGGCAACAATTATAATACACCAGGTGGCAATTTGTGACGATAGCATGCCGGGAAAATTATCTACTCTAAGAAAATGCAAAAAGGACCTTCCAATATGTGGCCCGTCTTTTTTTAATAGGTGTTGCCTGCGTTCTTCTTCAACCTCTTCTGACGCTTCCCAAAAAAACATGTATGGAGATATGGTTGTGCCAAAAACGCCAATAATAATAAATAAAAAGGCAAAGCTTAATTCGATATGAGGAATAAATGTCGCTTTGAGTATTGTCATCCATGGCTCTTTTATTAAAAATAAAGTTAGCGGGTACGAAAGCAGAGCTAGCGCAAGCCATTTTAAAACTTTTGCATAGGTTTTATATGAGGTGAATATTTCTAAAATTAAAATTATTGCTGTAAAAAAAAGGGTTAGTATAGCTATATTAATCGGTAAAACTAGTCCGGCGGCAGCGCCCATGGCGCCCAAATCTGCTCCAATATTAATTGTATTCGCAACAAGAATGAGAATTATTACTCCATACAGTATCTTTTTGCTGTAATGTTCTTTAATGTTTTCCGCTATTCCTTTGCCGGTTACAGCCCCGATTCTGGCACATGCTTCTTGAACGGCCGTCATAAATGGTAACAATAATAAAACGGTCCATAATTGCCCGTAACCAAATTGTGCGCCTGCTTGCGAGTAGGTGGCAATCCCTGAAGGGTCGTCATCTGCTGCGCCGGTTATTATGCCTGGGCCGATAACACTTAAAAGTTTTTTCTTTCTTTTCATGTTTTTATAATTGGTGTATCAAAATTAAAACTTTTTAATTTTCAAATTTAAATGTATTAAAAATTAATTTAACTTCGGCGCTATAGTTTGTTAGGTATTGAAAAGCATATGTTGTCCCATTTTTATAAGCAAGTTGATCTGTAATTCCATATCCGCTTGGATAAACCAGCTTTGTCCAATAAATATTACTAAGTTCTAAATTTTCTACACTTGAAACGGGAATTTTTATGGCTGGTGCGTATGGATAGGGAAGCGCCCCTTCAGCTTGTGTTATGGGTCCGTTCATGAGAACGATATCTAGGATGTCGTCCTGTGCCTCTGCGCCACGTAAAAATGATGCGACTAAACCGTTTTCATTTGAAGATATGATTCTCCAGGTATTAGGATATTCAAATTCAAAGCCATATTGGCTATTTTTATATATCAGATTTCCGTCGGCCGGATTTATGGTCGGAGCGTTGTTTGCTTGTTGAGCCGCTGTATTTTGTTGTACGTTTTGACTTATATCTTGTGGTTTGTTCTGGACTTGATTTTGGATCTGCGGCTGTCCGGTTGTTTTTTGTGTCGGATAATATTGAAAAAGAAATATGCCCACGCCAATAAAAAATACAATAACAATGGCCATTACGATGCTCGCTACAGTTAGAGCTTCTTTTCTGCGCATAAATTTAATATAATTTTAATTTTTTAATTATACCATAAACAAAAACCCGAGAACTAATCTCGGGTTTTTGCATCAATTTTTTATTTACCGCTGGTATTGTCTGCAACGGTTACTTTCTCCATTGTTACACTAGAAAGCGGTTTGTCGCTTGAATTAGTCTGCACTTTAGAAATTGCATCTGCTACGTCTTGTCCGGAAACTACTTTTCCAAAAATGGTGTAATTATTGGGCAGCTGATAGTCTGCAACCATAATGAAAAATTGACTGCCGTTTGTATTTGGACCGGCGTTGGCCATGGCAACTACTCCTTTTTGATAGCCAGCCTTATAAGAATCTGTGTTGGGATTAAGCTCGTCGGCAAAAGTGTATCCTGGGCCTCCGGTTCCTGTGCCCGTTGGATCTCCGCCCTGAATCATAAATCCGGGAATTACTCTGTGAAATATTACTCCGTTATAAAATCCTTTATCGGCAAGAGTTATAAAATTTTTAACTGTATTGGGAGCGTCTGCATCATATGTTGTAAAGCTAATATCTCCCATGTTAGTTTTTATTGTTACAATGTGGCTCATATTTTTTATAGTTGAATTATTAGTTTGAATTGTTGATTGTTTGTTAGTATCCTGGCCTTGGCTTTGTTTCAATTTTTGTACTTGTTGAGAAAGATTATTTAATTTTTGCGTTAAATAATATTTATAGATAAAAATTCCTCCCACAACTATACATAATATTACAAAAATGATTAGAAGTATGACTAAAGATGTCGACATCCCTTTGTTCTGCATAGATTTTTTGTTTATTAATTATTATATTACTACTTTACCAAAAAATTATCTAAGGGGCAACCCGCTTCGGCATTTTTGAACTATTTGCTTCTAGCGGAAAATAAAAAGTCGCGCCATAACGTGCGCGACACACTGACCTTTAAATTTGTGTTTTCTAATCCCTTGCAAGCGGTCCAATTTTTTTACCGCATAAGACGCAGCCAACTTGGCCTTCTTCATCCTCCGGGACGAATGGACGTATGGGCATCTGCCTTACCCCGCTGATTATTTCCACTTCGTCTTCTTTGAAGAGAAAGTAAGGATTATTGAGATTTGTTTTTGGGAACCCATGGTCGTACCACCAAGCAGCAGCTGCCGTATTTTTTTCTGATAAAATTTTTAGTGCTTCTTTTTGGGGAACGATTACAATCCTATAATTTCCTTCTGTTTGTACTAGTGTTAATGCGCCACGGCCTCTTTCTGCCCACGGCAGAAAACCACTTTCCGGAAAACAGGGGAGCTCAAGGCCGACCCGGGCTTTTCTCACATGCGGCGGCGCTTCTCCTTCTGGGACTTTAATAACCTTTATCCGACCGGTCGCTTCGGTGGCTTCAGTCTTTTTAGGTGTTCTCATATTGCATCTCCTTTTTTTGTTAACGAGCAGCTTATATTATTTATTCAGTAATACCTTAGGCGTAAGCCCTTTGATTTATATATTAATAAAATATCGCCATATGTCAAACTAAAAAATCCCTTGATATTATCTTAGGATTTTTTTAACTTTTAATACGTCTTTTGTTATTTGATCTATTGCCTCTTTTTCGTCTTTAAAATTCTTTTTATCTCTAATTTTTTTTACTATTTCAATGTTTACTTTTTTTCCATACAAATCGTCAGAGAAATCAAGAATAAAAGCTTCTATAATTTTATTTTCCGGGTGAATATAGCGCGGCGCGGTATTTATTTTCATCAATAGTAATATAGCCAGCATATATAGCAGAATCCAGTGTTATGTCCACCGCAACGTTAGCCGTGGGGAATCCTAGCGTACGGCCTTTTTGTACCCCCCTGACTACGGTGCCTGTAATTTTTATAATTTTTTTCAAAGTAATTTAAATTATAGTTTTTAATTATAAAAACTTATACAACATTTTCTTTTAGCCGGGCAATTCTGTAAATACTGAAAACAAGTATTAGGGCAAAAATCCATTGCGAAACTGTAAGGAATGTATGGTAGAGTAGCATGTCTATTAAAATAGCTACAAACGGAAAAGTAATTTCTAAAATAGTTGAAATGTGAACCGGAGTTGTTGTAAGCCCTTTATAATAAATAACCAATGCAACCATTCCCGTAGAGACGGCGATAAGGGCAAATAATCCTATTTGAACCGGAGTAATTGCAAATAAACTGGCGCGATTACCAGAAATTATTACTATTGGAAATGCCACGCATAAAGTGAAAAGAAATCTGTAAAACGTGCTTACTTCAGCGCGAACTTTTCCTAAAAGCATTTTTGAAAAAGTTGTTGATGAACCCCAGGCGAAAGCGGCTCCCAGTGCATATAGCGCGGCTATAACCGTTCCTTTGCCCGTTGCAAAATTTATATATCCGTTTGGAAATGTGACAAAGTACGCTGAAACGAGTGCTAAAATAGCCCAAGCTATATATCGCTTGTCAAATTTTTCTTTTAAGAAAATAGAAGCTGTGCTTATCGCAAATATTGGTTGAAGTTTCTGTAAAAGAAATACCACCGAGAAAGAAATAAAAGATACCTCAAGAAGCGCTGTTGTGAACCAAAGCGTACCCAGAAGTCCACTTAAAACCGCTACTAAAATAACCAGCCACCATTCGCGCTTAGTAAGTTTTGTTTTTAAAACATATCTAAAAACAAAGGGGCATAAAATAATAAAACCAATTAAGTGCTCAAAAAATATTATTGTAATTGGAGGAAGTGCGTATAAATTTCTTCTTATTATGCCGTCTATTCCCCATAGTACCGCTGCGATTATTATTAGAATCGGGCCAATTTGTGATTTTTTTGTTTTCATATCGATCAATTATAACATTTTTTCTGTCCCAATATCAAAAAATACCCCGTTTAAAGGGTAATTTTTTGAATACAGGTTTTACAGCTAAACATGTAATGAATTATAATTATTTTATTATTTCAAAAGTCTCTTCTTTAGAAAATCTAACTTTTTTCTCGTTTGCGTGGGCGTCTTCTTTTGATCTGTATCCTAGGGGACACACAACCCTGCTTTCATAGCCCTTTTTATCTAATCCTAAAATTTCGTCAAATTTCTTAGGGTCAAATCCTTCCATTGGACAACTATCGATATTTTTTAAAGCAGCTGTTTCTAGTAAAAATCCCAATGCGATATACGCCTGTTTTGCCGCCCAGTCGCCAAGTTCATTATTTTGTTTTTGACTTATAGATCCAGTCATTACTTTTTTGTATCCTTCAAGAGATTCTACCGACACAGATCGAGTATCTGAAATTAATTCAACAAATTTATCAATTGTTTTTTCATCAATTACTTTTGGCGTTGCGAAAATCACCAAATGCGATGCATCTGTAATTTGCGTTTGACCGTAAGCAGCGTCTTTCAGTTGTTTTCTTAATTCAGGGCTTTCGACTATAAAAGCTTTCCATGATTGAAGCCCAAAAGAACTAGGGGATAACCTTGTAGCTTCCATTAATTCGTCAATATCTTTTTCGTTAATTTTTTTGTCTGGATCAAAAGCTTTTGTGGCGTATCTCCAGTTGAGTTGTTTTATTATGTCCATGATTTTGTATTTTACCCGACAACTATTAGTGTAGGGAGTTTTTATTAATAATAATTATTCCTAATTAAATGATAGTATGAAAAATCTTAAGAGTCAACACCGGTGCTCGTCTGTTTTGTAGGTGTATATTAGAATTGAAAATTTAACTGCATGCCGCCTGCACGTGCGCAGGCGGCAATTGTCTATTCTTTAAATACTTTAAACATTAGTTGTTTTTGGTATTTTGTTGATTGTCGTTGTGCTTATTGTTGTCCCATTTTCTATTCGAATAGGGGAATGATATGCCAGCGAAATTAAGAAGCCATGCTATTAAGAGTACAACCAAAATAATGGTTATTATGGTTGATATCGGGTAGGGTAGCAAGGGGAGTAAATAAGCTAAAATAAGCCAAAAAACTAATATGATTACTATTATTTGAATTAGTCTGTCCATATTTTTGTTTTTATTTTTTATTACGACCTTTATAGTATATAGACGCCGTTTTATTTAATAATTTATTACATCAAAAATCGCTCTGATTAAAGGGCGATTTTTAACAACTAAATATATTTTTTTTGACCACTCTTCGTTAGCCGTTTAAATATTTGTAAGCCTGCATTCCAAGCACAGAACCTATAATAGGTCCCAATAAGTACATCCAATTAAAAGATTGAATCCCAAGGGCAACGGCAGGATTTAAAACGCCATTTGATCCTATTGTTGCCGCAATCGTTATGCCCAAGAGAAGGGAGCCCCCAATAACAATCCCAGATACGGCGCTTGGAGATTTTCCATATACAACTGAGGCTATGCCAAAAGCAAAAAAGAATGTTCCTAGTGCTTCTGCAAATCCCACAAGTAAAGAATCAGAGACTGTTAATTGGGGCGAGCCGACCAGGCAGGAAACTAAAAATAAAGCAACTGCTGCGCCAATAATTTGAGATATTATGTATAAAATGGCTTCTTCGCCTTTAATTTTTTTAATAGACCATAAACCTATTGTCACGGCAGGATTTATGTGGGTTCCTGAAATATGACCCATGGAATAAACAAACAGTAACAAGACCAGTCCAGCTAAAACTGGCGTGGGAACGGGGAA
This sequence comes from Candidatus Staskawiczbacteria bacterium, assembly GCA_963756225.1. GTDB lineage: Bacteria > Patescibacteriota > Minisyncoccia > Minisyncoccales > Staskawiczbacteraceae > XYD1-FULL-39-28. Next base: position 44,365 of record CAVWMZ010000003.1, on the reverse strand, counting down.
TTTAGTTATAATTGAAAGCGCCACAACAAGGGTTAGGGTCATTGTTCCGAGCGCCTCGCATATGTATTTTTTTATTGTGTCCATATTTTTTTAATTCCGCAGAATTACAGCTATGTAATAAGCGGTTATTACTTTTAATTATATTGATATATTTTATCAAGAAATTAAATCAGTTAAAAGAGCCGTCAATGCCATTGACTCGTTCAGCATTTTGTTATAATCATAATATAAGCTAGTCCTTTGAAATTACGTTTTTAAATTATGAGACGAGCGTTTTGTTCCGTTAGGGAGTGAATGATTTAGCGGGGTAAAACAATCGTCTCATATATGAAGAAAACGTTAGCCGAATGAATCAGAAAATACGGCGATCGTAAATTGAAAGGAAGAAAAATTATATGGAATATGCGAAATGTGTGGCAGCCCCGACGATTGACGAAAATCCTCAATGGTTACATGCGCGCAAAATTATGGGCCAAAACTTTTTTGGCGTTGAAGAAGCTATTAAATACTTCGGCATTAATCCGTACTGCGAGCAAATCGCTGATCTCTGTAGAATACCGTTCTTTGACTCAACACTTGAGCGGGTGAAGAGTACCCATATTCTTGCTGCGGTATTTCCAATCTCAATTCCTGAAATTGGATCTAGGGTGCCGGGCAATGAATTGTTTTACGATCAAGAAATGTATAGGAAAAAAATTTCTATTGGGCAGAAGGAAGGTGCTAGCTGGCAATTGATTCGCAAAACTCCGGTGGAAGATTCGTTTTCTAAGAGTTGGCAAGAACAGCGATTATTAATTGACGATGATGAAGAAATTCCTACCGACCAAGTGTTAGTTTACGCTATCGTCGGACATCATCTTGCCACCAACGATCAGTTATTAAAATATGTTTATGTCCGAACGTCTTCTGCTATACCGCGCGATACTCACATTGACGTTGGTCCATGGGGTAAGTACGGGCTAGATGTTGGCTGCAATAAAGATGATCGCCGTTGCAGTAATATGGGCATTTCGTCCGCTCGTAAGTTCTAATATCGAAAATGTTTTAGGCCTCTGGTGATATTGTTTTCGCCGGAGGATTTTTTTTAATATTTTTAAAATTAAGAAAACTTTCTAATATACTGCGGTTAATATAAAAACGTTGCAACAATTTTAGTTCAAGAATAATGTTAAAAGTAAAAATTTTATAAATTTATATTTACTAAAAAATCCCCGAGAGGGGATTTTTTAATTTATCTATTTTCTCTTATCTATTTCCCGTCTTCTGTATCCTCTCTATCCTCTCCGCCAATTCCTTCTCAGCCTTGTGTCCTTTACGTACCTTGCTCTTGTTATCGAGCCACTTCTCAATAGTAAAGAACATTCCAGATCTCCACATCCATATACCAATTAAGGTAAGTAATAGAGGAAGGAAGAACGAGTCTGTCCAGAAGTTGTTGGTTAGACCAGTTGAGACTGTGGAAGCACCCAATACCCCAGCTCTTGTGACAATAACTGAGGCGGAAGCCGTAGGAATATATCCTGTATTCGAGCTGGTAGCGTTAACGAGGTTGTTTAATGTTGTAGTTCCGTATGCAAAACTGGTGCTTCCTGCTACCTGTGTCTGATAGGTTATGGTTATTGTTTGACCAGCTTCTATTGTATTCAAGTTCACTCCTGAAACTATGTTTCCAGAAGAATTGTAATTGTTGTTATTACAATTATTGTTGTTATTGTAGTTTCCATTACCACCCGTGCAAGCTACAACCAATTGATTGTTGTATATTAAATCTGCAGGAAGCGTGTCTCTGACAATAACGTTGTCAGCTTCGGTTCCACTTGCTTGAAGCGTTACCATAAACATCAATGTGTCTGATGGGTTAGCATAAGTTGAGTTTGCAAATGATGTTCCGGTAGTAAGGTCTCTAACTGTTTTAGTTACAATTAATGAACTGTTGTTATTGTTTCCACACGATCCTATGTAACTACCTTGGTTGCCACACGAATCGTACCAGTAGTTACTGTTACCAACACATCTTTCTTGGTAGTTTAGAGTACAGCTGCTTGAACAGCTTCCATTGCTACATGTCTGGTTACCAGTACATGTAGTTTGTAGTTGTGGAGTTGTCGTATTAGTACATGAGCTTGAAGATGTTCCAGGATTGTTACAAGTATATGCAATGTAGTTTTGGTAAACATTGTTGCTTTGGCAGAACAAGCCTCCTACAGAACCGTTGGTTCCGCATTGAGAGTTCGTGGTGCAAGCTATGGCTGTACAGCTTCCATTGTTACAAGTTTGGTTACCAGTACATGTAGTTTGTAATTGAGCTGTAGTTGCGTTACTGCAAGAGCTTGAAGATGTTCCTGGATTATTGCATGTATATGTAATGTAGTTTTGGTAAACATTGTTGCTTTGGCAGAACAAGCCTCCTACAGAACCGTTGGTTCCGCATTGAGAGTTCGTGGTGCAAGCTATGGCTGTACAGCTTCCATTGTTACAAGTCTGGTTACCAGTACATGTAGTTTGTAATTGAGCTGTAGTTGCGTTACTGCATGAGCTTGAAGATGTTCCTGGATTATTGCATGTATATGTAATGTAGTTTTGGTAAACATTGTTGCTTTGGCAGAAAGGTCCACCGACTACTCCGTTAGTTCCACACTGTGAATTAGTACTGCACAATATATTCTGCTGAATCACGCTCACAGAACAACTGGCTGATGCTGACGCGCTTCCCGAAGTAACTGATATCGCACTAGAATATGTTCCTGCTGCTGCAAATGAATTAGAGCAGGTTGCACCTGATCCTGAGCATGCTCCTGACCATGAATAGCTATATGAGCCCGAACCCCCTGCAACTGCAGAAGAGAAGGTCACGCTTTGACCGGCATTAACTGACGAGGCGCTTGCAGAACAAGAGACAGCTAGTGCTGAACCTGAGCAAGCTCCGTTGCTACATGTCTGGCTTCCAGAGCATGTAGCCTGTAGTTGAGCCACTGTAGCGTTGCTGCAAGAGCTTGAAGATGTTCCTGGATTATTACATGTATATGTAATGTAGTTCTGGTAAACGTTGTTACCTTGGCAGAAAGGTCCACCGACTACGCCGTTAGTTCCGCAATCTGAATTAGTTGAACAAACTACAGTATTGCAGCTTCCATTACTGCATGTCTGACTTCCTGTACACGTAGTCTGTAGCTGAGCTACGGTAGCATTGCTACAAGAGCTTGAAGACGTTCCCGGGTTGTTGCATGTATATGTTTTGTAGTTTCTGTACACATTATTGTTCTGACAGAACGGACCACCTACGAAGACGTTGGTTCCACATTGGGAGTCGGTTGAACAAGTTATTGTATTACAACTTCCATTACTGCATGTCTGACTTCCTGTACACGTAGTCTGTAGCTGAGCTACGGTAGCATTGCTACAAGAGCTTGAAGATGTTCCTGGGTTGTTACATGTATATGTTTTGTAGTTTTGGTAAACGTTGTTACCTTGGCAGAAAGGTCCACCTACGAAAGCGTCGGTTCCGCATTGGGAGTCGGTGCTGCAGGTTATATTATTACAACTTCCATTGCTACATGTCTGGCTTCCAGAGCATGTAGCCTGTAGTTGAGCCACTGTAGCGTTGCTGCAAGAGCTTGAAGATGTTCCTGGGTTGTTACATGTATATGTTTTGTAGTTTCTGTACACATTATTGTTCTGACAGAACGGACCACCTACGAAGACGTTGGTTCCACATTGGGAGTCGGTTGAACAAGTTATTGTATTACAACTTCCATTACTGCATGTCTGACTTCCTGTACACGTAGTCTGTAGCTGAGCTACGGTAGCATTGCTACAAGAGCTTGAAGATGTTCCTGGGTTGTTACATGTATATGTTTTGTAGTTTTGGTAAACGTTGTTACCTTGGCAGAAAGGTCCACCTACGAAAGCGTCGGTTCCGCATTGGGAGTCGGTGCTGCAGGTTATATTATTACAACTTCCATTGCTACATGTCTGGCTTCCAGAGCATGTAGCCTGTAGTTGAGCCACTGTAGCGTTGCTGCAAGAGCTTGAAGATGTTCCTGGGTTGTTACATGTATATGTTTTGTAGTTTCTGTACACATTATTGTTCTGACAGAACGGACCACCTACGAAAGCGTCGGTTCCGCATTGGGAGTCGGTTGAACAAGTTATTGTATTACAACTTCCATTACTGCATGTCTGACTTCCTGTACACGTAGTCTGTAGCTGAGCTACGGTAGCATTGCTACAAGAGCTTGAAGATGTTCCTGGGTTGTTACATGTATATGTTTTGTAGTTTTGGTAAACGTTGTTACCTTGGCAGAAAGGTCCACCTACGAAAGCGTCGGTTCCGCATTGGGAGTCGGTGCTGCAGGTTATATTATTACAACTTCCATTGCTACATGTCTGGCTTCCAGAGCATGTAGCCTGTAGTTGAGCCACTGTAGCGTTGCTGCAAGAGCTTGAAGATGTTCCTGGGTTGTTACATGTATATGTTTTGTAGTTTCTGTACACATTATTGTTCTGACAGAACGGACCACCTACGAAAGCGTCGGTTCCGCATTGGGAGTCGGTTGAACAAGTTATTGTATTACAACTTCCATTACTGCATGTCTGACTTCCTGTACACGTAGTCTGTAGCTGAGCTACGGTAGTATTGCTACAAGAGCTTGAAGATGTTCCTGGGTTGTTACATGTATATGTTTTGTAGTTTTGGTAAACGTTGTTACCTTGGCAGAAAGGTCCACCTACGAAAGCGTCGGTTCCGCATTGGGAGTCGGTGCTGCAGGTTATATTATTACAACTTCCATTGCTACATGTCTGGCTTCCAGAGCATGTAGCCTGTAGTTGAGCCACTGTAGCGTTGCTGCAAGAGCTTGAAGATGTTCCTGGGTTGTTACATGTATATGTTTTGTAGTTTCTGTACACATTATTGTTCTGACAGAACGGACCACCTACGAAGACGTTGGTTCCACATTGGGAGTCGGTTGAACAAGTTATTGTATTACAACTTCCATTACTGCATGTCTGACTTCCTGTACACGTAGTCTGTAGCTGAGCTACGGTAGCATTGCTACAAGAGCTTGAAGATGTTCCTGGGTTGTTACATGTATATGTTTTGTAGTTTTGGTAAACGTTGTTACCTTGGCAGAAAGGTCCACCTACGAAAGCGTCGGTTCCGCATTGGGAGTCGGTGCTGCAGGTTATATTATTACAACTTCCATTGCTACATGTCTGGCTTCCAGAGCATGTAGCCTGTAGTTGAGCCACTGTAGCGTTGCTGCAAGAGCTTGAAGATGTTCCTGGGTTGTTACATGTATATGTTTTGTAGTTTCTGTACACATTATTGTTCTGACAGAACGGACCACCTACGAAAGCGTCGGTTCCGCATTGGGAGTCGGTTGAACAAGTTATTGTATTACAACTTCCATTACTGCATGTCTGACTTCCTGTACACGTAGTCTGTAGCTGAGCTACGGTAGTATTGCTACAAGAGCTTGAAGATGTTCCTGGGTTGTTACATGTATATGTTTTGTAGTTTTGGTAAACGTTGTTACCTTGGCAGAAAGGTCCACCTACGAAAGCGTCGGTTCCGCATTGGGAGTCGGTGCTGCAGGTTATATTATTACAACTTCCATTGCTACATGTCTGGCTTCCAGAGCATGTAGCCTGTAGTTGAGCCACTGTAGCGTTGCTGCAAGAGCTTGAAGATGTTCCTGGGTTGTTACATGTATATGTTTTGTAGTTTCTGTACACATTATTGTTCTGACAGAACGGACCACCTACGAAGACGTTGGTTCCACATTGGGAGTCGGTTGAACAAGTTATTGTATTACAACTTCCATTACTGCATGTCTGACTTCCTGTACACGTAGTCTGTAGCTGAGCTACGGTAGCATTGCTACAAGAGCTTGAAGATGTTCCTGGGTTGTTACATGTATATGTTTTGTAGTTTTGGTAAACGTTGTTACCTTGGCAGAAAGGTCCACCTACGAAAGCGTCGGTTCCGCATTGGGAGTCGGTGCTGCAGGTTATATTATTACAACTTCCATTGCTACATGTCTGGCTTCCAGAGCATGTAGCCTGTAGTTGAGCCACTGTAGCATTGCTACAAGAGCTTGAAGATGTTCCTGGGTTGTTACATGTATATGTTTTGTAGTTTCTGTACACATTATTGTTCTGACAGAACGGACCACCTACGAAGACGTTGGTTCCACATTGGGAGTCGGTTGAACAAGTTATTGTATTACAACTTCCATTACTGCATGTCTGACTTCCTGTACACGTAGTCTGTAGCTGAGCTACGGTAGCATTGCTACAAGAGCTTGAAGACGTTCCTGGGTTGTTACATGTATATGTTTTGTAGTTTTGGTAAACGTTGTTACCTTGGCAGAAAGGTCCACCTACGAAAGCGTCGGTTCCGCATTGGGAGTCGGTGCTGCAGGTTATATTATTACAACTTCCATTGCTACATGTCTGGCTTCCAGAGCATGTAGCCTGTAGTTGAGCCACTGTAGCGTTGCTGCAAGAGCTTGAAGATGTTCCTGGGTTGTTACATGTATATGTTTTGTAGTTTCTGTACACATTATTGTTCTGACAGAACGGACCACCTACGAAAGCGTCGGTTCCGCATTGGGAGTCGGTTGAACAAGTTATTGTATTACAACTTCCATTACTGCATGTCTGACTTCCTGTACACGTAGTCTGTAGCTGAGCTACGGTAGCATTGCTACAAGAGCTTGAAGACGTTCCCGGGTTGTTGCATGTATATGTTTTGTAGTTTCTGTACACATTATTGTTCTGACAAAACGGACCACCTACGAAGACGTTGGTTCCACATTGGGAGTCGGTTGAACAAGTTATTGTATTACAACTTCCATTACTGCATGTCTGACTTCCTGTACACGTAGTCTGTAGCTGAGCTACGGTAGCATTGCTACAAGAGCTTGAAGATGTTCCTGGGTTGTTACATGTATATGTTTTGTAGTTTCTGTACACATTATTGTTCTGACAGAACGGACCACCTACGAAGACGTTGGTTCCACATTGGGAGTCGGTTGAACAAGTTATTGTATTACAACTTCCATTACTGCATGTCTGACTTCCTGTACACGTAGTCTGTAGCTGAGCTACGGTAGCATTGCTACAAGAGCTTGAAGACGTTCCCGGGTTGTTGCATGTATATGTTTTGTAGTTTCTGTACACATTATTGTTCTGACAAAACGGACCGCCTACGAAAGCGTCGGTTCCGCATTGGGAGTCGGTTGAACAAGTTATATTTATTTGAACAACGCTGACAGAACAACTGGCTGATGCAGACGAGCTTCCAGAGCTAACTGACAATGTGGTAGAATATGTTCCTGCTGCTGCAAATGAATTAGAGCAGGTTGCACCTGATCCTGAGCATGCTCCTGACCATGAATAGCTATATGAACCTGAACCCCCTGCAACCGCAGAAGAGAAGGTCACGCTTTGATTTGTTCCAACTGAGGCTGCGCTTGCCGAGCATGATACGGCTACTGCCGAAGAGCTAGAGCTAGACGAACTCGAAGAGTCGGCATAGCAGGCTGATGCAAAAATCGCAGATCCAATTATGGAAAGTGCAAGTAGTATTCTTAAGTTATTAATTTTTTTCATATTTTTTGTAGCTACAATTGAAACAGGTAGCAATAAATTACACTTGTTTGATGTTGTGCTAATAATATAATTATAAAATATTTTTTCGCTTAACTTAAACTGTAATAATTGACCCTACCATTTAAAGGAAAAAAAGTCAAGTATTATTAGGGGTTTTCCAATGAATCAATTGAAACAGGTAGCAATAAATTACACTTGTTTGATGTTGTGCTAATAATATAATTATAAAATATTTTTTCGCTTAACTTAAACTGTAATAATTGACCCTACCATTTAAAGGAAAAAAAGTCAAGTATTATTAGGGGTTTTCCAATGAATCAATATCCGCGTCGTATCTATGGAATATTTTTTAAATAAGGCTGTGTAATAATTAGTGAGCGTTTTAGTGGAAATAGGTCTTGACAATATTTGTATTATTTGTTAGGGTTACCGTGCAGTAAGTTCATTGAAAATAACATTTGATATTCCAGATGCCGACGCATCTAGGCGATTGTTACAACCGTTTCGAAAGGAGAAACCAAGCCATGAGAATAAGAATATTGATAGTGGCGATTTTTATCGCCTTTTTACCGCATATCTCGAGGGGGCAAGATGATACCACTGGGGTTAAGAAGCAAGCCAACGAAGTTCAGGGGCAAATTGACGCCCTTAAGACGCAGATTAGTGAAGCAAACGGTCTGATTACAAAGGACCAGAACAGTATTGGCGAAGTTCAGGGGCAAATTGACGCCCTTAAGACGCAGATAGCTGACACTAACGACAGAATCAATCAGCGGCTCGTAACGGCTCCGGCCAGCACACCTGTGCCGGTTGTGCCGCAAGTTCCGCCACAGCAGCCAGCGACGGCTCCGGCCAGCACACCTGTGCCGCAAGTTCCGTCCATGGATGGCGCGAGGCGTGTAAATATTTTGCTGATTGATCAGTATGGGCGCATCAGCAACAGTTTCAAAAGGGTGTTCGTTTCGGACATCACTCGAACTGGCGTTCATACGCACTTTTTGTTTAGGGGTGAGCCGGTAGAATGGTATCAGAAAGTACTTTTCAGCAGCACATTCGCCGACAGTGATGCGCCGGTAGTTGGTGCGATCTTTTATGCGCCCAGAATTGCCCGTTCGGCATGCAAGGTGGTAAATATCGCTCCGCGAGACGTCTATGCAGATGATGCAGACGGATCAGTGCGTTACGATGACGGTACGGGGAAAAACTTCCCGTGTGCTCCCAAGGGGTCGGGCTTTACTACTGCCCAACAGGAATTTGCATCAGTTAGATAACAGATAAACAACAGAAAAGGAGAAAAACAGAAAATGAAAATGAAGCAAGTCTTGACAGTATTCGCCGCCTTGGCGATTTTGATAATGGCCGGTTGTGCCAGCAGTAAAGAAGGTCTCATGGACCGTCCCGTCAGTATTGGTGACAAAACGTATCATGCGATCTATGCCGAACGGAATAATCCGTGGGGTGGGAATGCGACGACAGTCGCATTGATCGAAGAGCGACAATATGGTCATGAGGCCGCATCGCTACTTGGAACACGACTACAAAGATTCGGGATCGCGCCGCGAAGTCGAATCTGATGAGTCAGTTTCGTTTGGACACACTCGTCTTGTTGACGCGAACAACCAAGGCTCCATCGGCTGGGCGAACAATGCCTTTCAAGGTTCCGTTGCAGGTGCTCTACAAGCCGCTGGCAGTATGGGGGCGAGTGCGCTCCTTCGTCCTTCGAATGTATCTATGCGCGTAAATGGCGGTAATTCGTCTTCAAATGGCGGAAGTTCATCTGCGCGCGGCGGTAGGGGTGGAAGCGCTTATGCAGCCGGCGGTAGCGGCGGAAACGGTTATGGCGGCAACAGCTCGTCATCGTCTTCGTCATCTTCGTCGTCTTCAGCCGCAGCCTCTGCGTCTTCGTCAGCAGCAGCCGCTGCGTCTCAATAAGTTTTTTTAATATCGTAGGTCCGCGGAACACTATCATGGTGTCCGCGGCTTTTTTTATTATTTTTTCACCCTATCCATGGGCGTAAGCCCATAGCCCCGCGAAGCGGGGCGGAGGGAAATAACATAAATCTAAAATTTTACTGAAGTAAAATTTTAAAAGGTACTTGCGGTGCAAGTACCACGGGCGTGAGCCCGTGGATTTCTATATAAAAATTAGTAAAAGAAAAACCCCTTTAGAGGGGTTTTTGTGGAATAATAAAAAAATAATCTAGCGGAAATAAATTGCTACATACCAAATAATAGAAGCCACAACAATTCCTCCGATAAAGCCGGTCAAGGAGGATGCGACGATGTTTCCTACCATGAATTTATATTTTTTATTTTCTTCGCAGACAAATTGTCTCATTGTTTTGTGCATGGTAATTTATTATTTAATAATATAGCCATATGTATGTTAATTTTTTTATTATATCACAAAATTAAAAGTAGGGGATAGAGATAATTATTTGGGCTCTAGACTAGCAAGACTAGTCAAAGTAGCCGATTAATTTAATAATATTTTTTAATAATTTTCCACAATTCTTTTTTCATTGTATCATTTGTTTTTCCGTAGCGCCACTCTGACTCTTTAAGATGCAGTTCGAAAATTCTTTTTTACACCATTAAATTTAGCCAGTCAACGTTTGGTGAAGCTCCAGAAATTTTCAATGCCGTTGATGTGAATACCTGTACCTTTCCTTGCAAATTCATTGTCTCCGTGATTAACCCTGAAATGTTTGTCGTATCCTACATCAACAAGTCCGTCATAGCTACGCCAGCTGTCCGAATAAATTACTGCTGATTTATCTACTTTCCCTCTGATAATGCTTTGCAGAATGTCTTTTTTACAGTTAGGAACAATTTCCGTGTAAACATGTCCGTTGCGTTTCAGTATTCCGAACACCGGTTGCTTCTGCGTGCCTCGTCCGCGTTTCAGCTTGCCATGGAATCCGCGTTTGCGTCTTGCTCCGAAATATGATTCGTCCACTTCCGCTTCACCGAAAATCTTTTCAAATTCTTTGTGCTGATGAGCATAAATTGCCACACGAAATCTGTTGTACCAGTAATTTATCGTGTTGCGATTTACGCCCACCAGAGGAGCTGCTTTGGAGGCGTTAATATCCAAACAAAAGTGTTCAATAATTTTTTTAATTTTAAATGTCAATAATTTAGATTTTTTGAGACTATTTACTAACATTTTGTCATTATACCATGACAGACTGCTAGTCTAGAGCCTTATTTGAAATAAAAAAGCGAATTGATAGTGTCAACTCGCTACATGCTTTAAATCTTTAATTTATTTTTACTTCCGTAACTTTTCCATGGTCAACTCCAATAAGTGTTCCGAACACAAACTTACGACCCGATCAACCACAAAAATCTGTTTCTTCTTCCTGAAAGGTTTTTAGTTTTTTGACAGCTGCTTGATCGCTTGATAGTTCGCCAAAGTTAAGCATTCTGTCACTTATTCTTTCTTCTTCGCCATTTTTGTCGCTGGGAGTAGATACGGTATAAAACAAATAGTAATACATTGCACGTCCTTTCCAATTGTTAAAATGCATGGCACACAAATAACCCTACTTAAAAAATATTACGATGTCAATATAAATTAAAATGGCAGTCGAGTTGCTCGAAATATCTATGCAAAAAAAGAGACCAGATAGCTTTTGCTAACCTGGCCTTTCGCAAATATCCTTGTTAAAACTTATGGTTTAATAATAATGAGTAAGAACTTATTGCCGCGTCGGATGATCATGCCTTGGGGGTGATGGCAATAATCGTCGCACTTGCCCTCATAGAGCGATGTTTTCCCGTTGAGTAGCAACTCGTTGCCTATTTGTATGGCAACGCCCTGCGGGTGTGAATACCAGCTGTCGCACTTGCCCTCATAGAGCAGGTCAACGCCGTTGAATAAAAATCTATCACCTTGTCGGATGATTACGCCATGCAGGTGAGAGCACCAACTATTGCACTCGCCTACATAAAGCATTTTTTCGCCGTTTAGAAGAAGAGTATTTCCACGTTGCACAACAATGCCTTGAGAGTGAAAGCACCATCTGTCGCAAGGACCCTCATAAAGCAGTTCTTTGCCGTTGAGCAGGAACCTGTTACCATGTCTAATGATCGCACCTTGAGGATGGAAGCACCAGCCGTCACACTCGCCATCATAGATTAATTTTTCGCCGTTTAGCAGAAATTTATTGTCTTGTTTAACGACTACACCTTGAGGATGGAAGCACCAGCCGTCACATTTACCTTCGTAAAGAAAAATCGTATCTCCCGTTCTTGCCTGTTCCAGTAATTCTTCAAAATTTCCTTCAACTTCAGTCGTTTTAATCAGTTTCATTATTTACCTTTCATTGTTAAATTTTTAAAGAGCCAACATGAGCTCATGCATTATACATAAAAATAAAATATATTGCAATAGAGAGCTTATTTTATTATTACGCGAGTATTTATATAAGCGGTTCAATAAGTGGGGAATTATTAAGATTTACAAAATAAAAAATCCTATGAAATTTCATAGGATGTAGCTATCGTATTAATGGGTTTGAGCCCTTCCGCAGCAAGCAAGGTCTATGCAGATTCTTTCAATTAATTCTTCAGACAGGATATTTGGGGTAAGATTGGTGAGCGCATTAGAGCCGGCTGTTTCTTCTCTGGCTGTTTTTAGAATTGCGTCTAATAGGGTTTTTGTGTATTCTACAGCCTTGTCCATGGTGACAAAAATAAAATCAGTGGCTACGACAATCTTGAATTTATGATTTATGCCCCTTTGAATAACCACAGCAAATTTATAGTTTGCCTCATTGATAACAAACTGCAAGTCTTCCGCATTCGAAAAAATTTCTGTAGCAATCCTTGGGGATATTTGCATATTTCCTCCTTTCTTGTTAAAGGACAAACTATTTGCCTCTTATTATTACAATAATCCTAATTATAGTTTTGTCAAATTAAAAGCTGCCTTAGTTATGGGCAGTTTAATGACGCAACTATGGTTTGTTCAGTTTGCTTTCTTAAGCGCCGATTTTAATGACTTAATAAAACCATTGCTTGTTTCCGTTGCGCCAGAAATTGTATTAATATTAATATTTTGTAAATTGATTGTTTCTTGAATCAGTTGGGGCAGAGCTTGATTGTTTAACTGTTCAGAATAGTCGGTTTCCTTGGGGTAGTCGATTATTTTTATATCTTGCAGTTTACCATTTTTGATGATTACTTGAATTTGTATTTTACCATAAAGAGCATCTATCGGGTTTCCCATATATTTTCCATCTTTGTAGGTATTTTTTTTATTCTTTATAACCATATATTTTTACAATAGCAAAAAAGCCGTCCGTTTAAAAGACGGGGAAGACTAAGAAATTTTTAAAATAAAAAGTGCCATTACTAATCAATGACACTCACGATAAAATTATACTATTGAAATCAAACTCGTCGGTTATTCCTTTATAAGTTGGTACTAATTTTTTTATAGCTAACGCCGGAGCACCAGATAAATCTTTATATTCATTATTTCCGATAATTAATAATTCTTCTGGCCGGATGGCAAAATTTATTAAAAGAGCTGAATAATCTTTTGGTATCATCGCCAGATGATAGTGCCTATCAAAAATTCCTGAGTCAAGCGGCGCCCGACCCTCAAATGTGTCGTTTAAATCGATTACTAAATTAGTGCTATTTGCATCTGAGGTTGAAACCAGTCGTATGTCGTATTTTTTAACTCTCTTAATGAATTCAATAAAACCACGGCGCGGCGGCATTATATTTTCTGGATCATCTTCGCAAAGCACCGTCCCATAAATGTCACATGCAATAACTTTAATTTTAGACATAATTATATCCTCTATAATAGCTTATTTTTAAAGGGCAGAACCTTTAATTTAAAGATTACTACTTGCTACCATTTTGTCAATAAAAAAATAATTAAATTATTTATCAATAGGTGCGGATAAAAAAGTGGGGAAGGTAGATGAAATAAAAAAGCCCTACGAAGTTGTCGTGGGGCGTCTGCTGGTGAAAATTAATTCACCCTTGTGCCATCATGGCTGATTTTAAAATAAACTCCATCTTTTTTAACCCAGGCAAATCCTTTACGAAAATGCATAACCTGGTCAAACCTTTGATCGTAGACAGGCGCACCGTCGCGGCGGATGTGAAATCGCTTTTTGCCTTCCCAAACCCAGGCCAATCCTTCGCGAAACGGACCAACGCGGTCGTACATTTTTAGTAATTCTGCTTTTGTTTTTGTCGTTATCTTTGTTGGCTCTATTCTGGTCGGTGGGCTAAGATTTTTCATTTGCGACTTACTTCTTTGCTGCGTGGACGTTTTGGATGTGTTCGTTCATGTCTCCATCAATATTCCTCCCGCAAATTATGCACATAGAACAGCACGGCGCAAAGTGAATTGCCCTGCAACTAGGGTCGTGGCAAATGCATTCACACTCACGCCAATGCACTCCCGACTTTGTGGCAGGATTAGTTTGTGGTTTCGCAAGTACCAATTCTGAAATCATCGTATTTAAGTATCCGACTACGGTATTAATTTTAAATCCAAGAGCGTCCCCAATTTTTCTTACGGCTGCGAGACTTGGTTTTTTTGCCCGTCCGTTTTCTATACAATTTATATAGGTAGGAGCTAAACCGGCGCGATCCGCTAATTCCATTTGCGTAAGTTTTAACTCTTGCCGACGAAAGGTTATAATTGCGCCAATCTCCGTTTTTCTCTCCCCTGCGGTTAACCTTCTTTTCGGTTGCAGCTCTTTTAGCGTTTCCACATCCAAATTTAAAATTTTAGCAATTTTTGAAAGGCGCTCGTCGCTGTCAGAAAGCCCCACAACGTTTGATTCAATCATGCCAATATAACTTCTTGTTACCCCTAACCGGCCTGCAAAGATTGTGCGAGTTAAATTTAATTTCTTCCTCCGAGACATAATAAAACTTCCGAGCGTTTCGTCGGCTAAGTCACCATTATTAGAACTCATTTGTTGTTTCCTCCTGGGTTAATGTGTTTATTTAGGTAAAAAAATTTCAACGAACCGGATAAATAATATCACTAAATTTTTATATTGTCAATCAAAAGGTGAAGGACTCGATAATTTTTTAGAATAAAAAAGCGGAGCATATTTCTGCGCCGCTGATGACAAACGTTTTGCGCTTGTTATATATCGTGCAATCCGCTAAAACGGTATATCGTAATCCTTATCTAATCTCGCAATGACAATCGTAAGTTCCTGGGGGACGGAAGTAGGGAAGTCTTCCAGAATTATATCGTAGATTTTCTTTAACTTCTCAGCCGCGCTTTGGCAGCGTCTTTTGAGACGATCGATTGCCTTTGTATTTTCTCGTCGCGGAAAACATGCTAATGCTTTCTCAATTACAAGAATTCCCTCTAGGTCCACTAATTCCTGCCAATAAAGTACCGCAAGACAGATTCGTGCGCCTGGACCCTTCTGCCTTGCTCCCAATTCTAGAAGAAGTCTGTCGCTGCGGCTTTCCATGCTTACCTTTCTCATATTTTTAGTCCCTTTCTTGTTGTAGACTTTCTTATGATCTAAAGACTAAATTCACGGACGATTTCTTCCCACGACATGCCTATTTGTTTAAGTTGATTATCGGGAACGTCTCTCCACTCGGCCGGTGCCAATGACGAAGGGCTCCGTTCAATAGTCTTGCCAAAACCTAAGCATTTGGATATCAATAGCACAATTTTATTACGCTGCCTTTTTATTACTCTGCCAAATATCGGCCTGCCCATGAGGGGAGTTTTTAGGTCGGCAATCATCACAAAAGCGTTTGCGGAGAAACCATTATTCACTTCATTTGTTGACATGGGTATTCCTTTCTTTGGGTTTATTCGGTAGGTAAGTAGTATTTCACGAGATCGTCTGCGCCATCTTCCCAGCGGATATCGTTGCCATCCTGCGAAGATGTGATCACTAAAACTTTGCATTCGTCCTGTCCGCGATATGGAAAGTACTTAATGAAGTGCGGACATCCTGCCGGAACAACAAGTAATCCGTCCTTTTTGAGTGTAAAGTATTGAAGCAGGTCATCAATAAATATTCCAACAACAAGATTGCCTGGACCTTTGAATTCATAAATCTTCTCCTTTTTTTCATGCACATGAATCGGAGTGACGCAGTATTTTTTTAGCGTCAACTGTCGGACAGCCATAGTGTTCACTTTTGGTGACGCAGGACTGTCTTCTCCAAAAAAAATTTCAGGAACAGGTTTTGTAAAAATGGCTTTTTGTCTTTCGAACTTCAAAAGATGATCAACCACGCGCGGTAATGTATCCATGTATTATTTTATCCTCGCTTTCTTTCTTTTTGTAAAAGGGCTTGATTTATACATTATCTCTTATTGTCTTTTTGTCAACCAATGACTATTTTAATTATGATATGTTTTTGACTAAAATTTGTCTTCGGCAAAATGCTATAACCAGTTATAATAAAAAAAGCAACAGTATCGGTTGCTTTAGGCATATTTTGGAAGCATTTGTTTGGGTTTAAAATTTTATTTTGTGTTTTATAAAAATATAGTCGTATAGATTATTATAAAATCTGATTCTGCGGATATAATTAATGCCGCATTTTGGACAGCATATTGCGCTCGCCGGTAATTTGTTGGGGCTGGATATTGTTAAAGTATAGCCGCAATTAGTACATTCAAAATTATGTTTTTTATTTAATATCTTCGCTATCATTTCAGTAATTTTTCTAAAAAAAATTATGTTTTTCATGGTTTGCCTCCTTAAAAATGTAAAAGAACCCTATAACTAAATTAGTCCGCAAGATTGTATTAAGTTATTTTATTGTAGCATAAAACAAAAAAGGTTGCCTACCGCGGTGGCACCTTAGTTGAAAGAGGACCTGATCATGGCTACCAGGGCCTGTTTGTGACAGGGATTATTTTTTAGGCTCTAGACTAGCAAGACTAGTCAAAGTAGCCGATTAATTTAATAATATTTTTTAATAATTTTCCACAATTCTTTTTTCATTGTATCATTTGTTTTTCCGTAGCGCCACTCTGACTCTTTAAGATGCAGTTCGAAATTCTTTTTTACACCATTAAATTTAGCCAGTTGACGTTTGGTGAAGCTCCAGAAATTTTCAATGCCGTTGATGTGAATACCTGTACCTTTCCTTGCAAATTCATTGTCTCCGTGATTAACCCTGAAATGTTTGTCGTATCCTACATCAACAAGTCCGTCATAGCTACGCCAGCTGTCCGAATAAATTACTGCTGATTTATCTACTTTCCCTCTGATAATGCTTTGCAGAATGTCTTTTTTGCAGTTAGGGACGATTTCTGTGTAAACATGTCCGTTGCGTTTCAGTATTCCGAACACCGGTTGCTTCTGCGTGCCTCGTCCGCGTTTCAGCTTGCCATGGAATCCGCGTTTGCGTCTTGCTCCGAAATATGATTCGTCCACTTCCGCTTCACCGAAAATCTTTTCAAATTCTTTGTGCTGATGAGCATAAATTGCCACACGAAATCTGTTGTACCAGTAATTTATCGTGTTGCGATTTACGCCCACCAGAGGAGCTGCTTTGGAGGCGTTAATATCCAAACAAAAGTGTTCAATAATTTTTTTAATTTTAAATGTCGATAATTTAGATTTTTTGAGACTATTTACTAACATTTTGTCATTATACCATGACAGACTGCTAGTCTAGAGCCTTTTTTATTATTGATTTTTTACAACGTATTTATGGATTTCTTCGGTCAATTCATTGTTAATTTCAATTAATCTGTGTACTTCGTCTTGCATTTTTAGCAACGCTTCGGTGTCTTTAAATGTTTGTAATGCTTGCTTGTCAGAAGCTTGAGCCGCCACTCTTTGTCCAACCATAATAACCGATAAAAGAACTAATTGTAAGAATGTTTGTGCCACCCACGAGATAGTAGTGGCTGTGCCGCCCTTAATTGCCGCCGGAAGACTTATAAGTGCGATAAGCGCAAAAAGATAGGCACACCACATTGTACCTACAATATTAGTTATCAATAATGCCAGGCGCCCATTGAAACCAATTTGTTCGTGTTTGGTAAGGTGGGGTCCCGATTTAGCTCTTTCTGCAATTCTTGGATTTGGAATATGTTTTTCCAGTAATATTTTTTCGTTAGCATCCTGAGGATCAATAATTTTTTACAAAAAAATTATTGATATTCAACAGAATTTTATATTAATTATTTTAATAATTTATTTTACCATAAAATAAAAAGAAGGGGATTGTTGCTTCTGATTTTAGTATTGGCGGCATAACATAATAAAAGCATATGTGTAATAAAAAAGTCAGGTGCTTTATTGCTCCTGACCTATGCGTTGAAATAGAAAAAGTTATTCTGTAACCAAGTTAGGCTCCGTTTCTGGTCTCGGCTCAGCAGCATCAAGAAACCAGGCAAGTGCGCCAGCATTGTCTTCCAAATAGTCGGATAGCGAATAACGAAATGCCGCAATAAAAACTGCGCGTTCGATTTCATTTGGAATGTATGGGGCAACCTTATCTATAAGTTCTCCTCGTTCGTCCAGGAGCCCGATTGCATTAGAATATTCAGTTATATCATGAAAATCCATTGTATATTTTTTGCCGTCGAAATTAGTTTCAATCATACATCCCTCGCGCAAGGCTGTCGCGGAATGGCATCCACCGCCAATTAATTCTTTAACCTCTCGGATATATATCTGGCAGGCTTCCGACAAACTTTTAATGCAAGCTATTTCTTTCGAATTGACGACTACTTTAAACTGGCTCATGCGTAACCTCCTTTTTCTAATTTGGCTTATTTAGTTGACAAGCAACAATAATTAAATATAAAATCTTTATTTATTTTTGTCAATAAAAAAGACGTTGATTAGAAACCAACGCCACTGAAAAGGACTTAATATAGCGTCGTCGTTTTATTTAGAATACCATAGGCCAACTATGTGGTTGTTGACGCAGGAATGATCGCCATCCGTAAAGACTCCTCCGCAAATCGTACAACGATGGCTATCGGATACTTCGCATGGTTCTGTGCCAGCAGCTCTTTCTGTTGTAATTCGTCCCATTAATGATGGGCTTGCGTCTATTGATAATTGACGAATCCCGTTTATTCTCTCTCCAGACCATGTCATATTTTTCTCCTTCTAGTATTCATTCGTTTCAGCTTTTTCTAGCGCACCTTCGTGGCAGCCTTCATCGTCCGCGCAATATCTTAAATTTCTTTTTGCTGTTCCTTTTGGAAAGCCACTCAAGGGATAAGTTAAGACCTTTATTTCTCCATTTGATCTTTCAGCGCCACAAATATCGCATTTCCAGGTTAAATTATCTAGCCAAGCCACTAAAGCCTGCACCCAAGTTGGACTTATTCTCATGTCGCCTCCTTTTTGTTAAAGGGCTATTCGCAGTACCACACTGCGATATTGAAACATTACAGCTATTTATTATTTTTGTCAATCAAAAAAACACCCCAATTAAGGGGTGGTTAAATTAGCCGTTCACGAATTTTTATCTTAAGAAAAATTGAAAAGCGTAATAGGTCAGCAATGCAGGCCAAACCAAGGCTTTTAATAATCCAATTACTCCCATCCAAAACGTAGTGGCGTGGCTGATAAAATAAACCGCAGCGCCAATTAATCCTAGTTGGCAGGTACCCCAAAATTCAGACACCCTTTCTACTGATTTGAATATTAACAATGTAAATGTATAATGGGAGTATCAACACATGACAATAACAACTAAAAAAGGCTACCACGTAGCCAAGGAAGTAAAAGACCAAATACTGAAACGAGTGAGAGATGAAGGCGTGAGCGTTTCACAAGCCAGCACAGACCACGGAGTTTCCGAAGCCACGATTTACAAGTGGCTGACCAAAGGGGTTTCGGGAAACCCTTCCTGGGCCGAATTTGCCAGAGTGAAAAAAGAAAACAAAGGATTGCTGGAATTGGTCGGGTCGCTGACCATAAAGCTGTCCCAAGCCCAAAAAAGGATTGAGCAAAGATTGTTCGTTGGATAAAACACAATTCAGCAAAGCAGCAGGAATGTCGCGGTCAATGCTTTACTACCGGCACAAGCAACCGGACAAAGATTGGATATTAAAACAGCAGATTGAAATTGCGTTGAGGGAATTTCCCAGCTACGGACACAAACGATTGGCGATGCACTTGAAAATTAACAAGAAAAGAATATTGAGGGTAATGAAATTATTCGGCATAAAACCGTATCGCAGACGAGGAAAAAAGTGGAAAAAAGTCAACAAAGAATATTCAGAGCAATTTCCCAATTTGCTTTTAACGAACTGCCCGAGTTATCCGAATCACATATGGACATCAGACTTCACCTACATCCAATTCAAAAAGCGAACCGTGTATCTTGCAACTGTGCTTGATTTATTCACAAAACAAATTGTCGGATTTTCCGTCTTGCTTAATCATTCGAGCAGTTTAGTGATGAACGCTTTGCTGTCTGCCGTGAACAACCATCCGGCTCCCGAAATTGCTCACTCAGACCAAGGTTCAGAATACGCTTCAAAAGATTACGTAGCATTGGAAAACAATTTGAATATCAATCCATCTATGAGCCAAAAAGGATGTCCGTGGGAAAACGGATACCAGGAATCGTTTTATTCCCAATTCAAAGTTGATTTGGGCGACCCGAACAGATTCAATCATTTAGGAGAATTAGTGTGGGCGATATACAAAACAATTCACAATTACAACAACACCAGAATCCAAACATCGCTTAAAATGCCTCCTGCGGAATTCGCGAAAAAGCATTACGAAAGGTTGAGCTTATCTGTATAACGAGTGTCCGAAGAAATGGGTACCTTGCAAAGGGCTTAACTTCGAGAAATGGTAAAAAGATAGCGCACAGCATCATGACCAATATTTCGTAGGGATTCATTTTATGCCGGACTTATGAGTTGGGGTGGCGAAGAGTTGATGGGAAATCATGAGCCGATGATAACACTTGATGAGCATAGGAGAATTTTAAACATTATAAATGACCATAACCTGGACGCCTCCCGAAGAAGAATTTACGATTTTCTGTTAAGAGGTTTTGTTTTCTGTGGTATTTGTGGAAAGAGATTTGTGGGAGAGAAGCGTAAAAAGAAAATATTGATTATTACCATTGTTCAGCTCCAGCCAGAATACACAGCAATGATGGTCAAAATGTTGAAGCCGAAGAATTTGAGAAAACGATTGCAAATAAGTTTAAGGGCATTCAGTTCACCCAATCATTCATTGATTTGGTTGTTGAGAAAGTTAAGGGATATTACGCTGTTAGGGTGGGAGATGTAAATAAAAAGAAGCTGGCTTTGTTAAATAGAAAAATGGGAATAGAAAAACAAATTGAAATTGCAGAGAAAAAACTTATTGTCGGAACGCTTAAAGACGAGGCATTTGTCAGAATAAACAATAGGTTTGAGGTAGAAATAAAGAGTATTCAGAAGCAAATTGATGAAATTGAGAAAAAACGCAGGGTGGATATTGATACTATCAGAGCCGTTCTATCTTTGACGGACAATATATATGAAGCATATGAAAAAGCCTCTCCCAGAGTAAAAAGGCTATATCTGTCGCTATTTTGGAAAGGGTTTTGGGTAAAGGATAGGCAGATAATAAAATCCGAGCCGACAGACCTGATAGCTGAGCTAATTAAGGGAAACTCAAAAGACGCTGCTAACAGCGTCCATAACAGCGTTCGATGGAGTATTTAAAAACCCCACTTTTAGTGAGGCTTTTAATGTTAGATTACTAAGCTCCGCATCGGAACCTATCTTGTCCGTATTCGACTCCCAAAAAATGGAAGTTTGAATACGGACTGACTGGCTCCGCAGGTAGGACTCGAACCTACGACCAACTCCTTAACAGGGAGCCGCTCTACCAACTGAGCTACTGCGGAATGTTTAATTACATATTACTAGATTCAAAAAATATTTTCAAGTCCTCATATTTCTGCTAATATAAGATTATTATGAAAACAATGAGAAGATTTACAATTAAGAAAAGGGAACAGGCAAGAAGATTTGTGCAAAATAGAATTGCGCATTTTAATAATTTTTACAATTTTAAAGTAAACCGTATTGCCATTAAAAACCAGACAACAAGGTGGGGGAGTTGTTCATCAAGGGGGAACCTTAATTTTAATTATAAGATTATTTATTTAAGGCCAGCTTTAGCCGATTATCTAATCGTGCACGAGCTTTGCCATTTAGGAGAACTAAACCATTCAAAAAGATTTTGGGCGTTAGTATGTAAAACAATTCCCGATTATGTTAGGATTAATAAAGAATTAAGAAGAACTCCCGTACAAGTTGTATGATGCTATTAGATATTGTAAATAAGCTGCTTGCGTTAGGGACAATTGGTGCCCAGGGTTTTATAGTACTGGCGATTATTTATGTTTTTTTGCCTATTAGAAAAAATATTATTTCCGGTTTTTTCTTTAAAAACGGCATAAAGCTCGCGTTTATAGTGGCATTAGTTGCTGCCTCAGGAAGCCTTTTCTACTCTAATTATGCTGGCTTTGTGCCATGCATTTTATGCTGGTACCAACGAATTTTTATGTATCCTGAGGTAATAATTTTAGGACTAGCTCTAATAAAAAAGGATAATAGAATTGTAGACTATAGTTTAGCACTTTCTATTATTGGGTTAGCAATCAGTATTTATCATAATTATATTTATTTTACCGGTTTGCATTCTAACGTTTGCACTTCTGCTGAGTCGTGTACGGCACCATATATAACAGAATTTGGATATATAATAATTCCCATGATGGCCTTAACGGCATTTGCGTTAATAAGTTTATTATTGATTTCTAAAAAATATGCTAGGCAATAAGGATTTTGGCCAATTAGCCACAGATGAGTCAATAAACATAGTTAAAAAGTCCTTGCAGGAAAATGGTGTGGAAGTTTTGGTTTTAGAGAATGAGGCACAAACCAAAGAAAAAGTTTTACAAATGATTCCCAATGGGGCTGAAATTATGAATATGTCTTCTGTAACAGTTGATTCGATTGGTTTGGCCAAAGAAATAAATGAATCGGGAAAATATAATTCTGTGCGCAATAGTTTTGCAAAAATGGATGCTAAAAGGTCCGAAGGGCACCCCGGCCAGGAAATGAAAAAACTTGGTGCGGCTCCAGAGTGGGTGATAGGAAGCGTGCACGCGGTAACAGAAGATGGGAAAGTTATTGTTGCCTCAGCTTCTGGCAGTCAACTGCCAGCTTATGCCTATGGATCGGGGCATGTTATTTGGGTTGTCGGTTCACAAAAAATTGTAAAAGATTTAGACGAAGGAATGAAAAGAGTTTACGAGTATGTTTTACCTCTAGAAAGCGAAAGGGCGCAAAAGGCATATGGAATGGGTAGCAGTGTTAATAAGTTGCTTATTTTCAATAAAGAAAGCACGCCGAACAGAATTACGATGATCATAGTCAAAGAAAAGTTAGGGTTTTAATCTAAATATTATAATTATTAATTAATATTAATAAACAAAAATATGGATACAACACAAAACTCACAAGAGCCCAAAAAGTCAGATTATAAGAATAAAAAAAGAACTGGTATGGCTATAGTTGCTTATATAGTTTTTTTCATTCCTTTGCTTACCGACGCGAAGAACGACCCCTTCGTGAAATATCACGTTAAACAGGGTTTGGTTTTATTTATAGGATATGTTATAGAGTCGTTTATTGGGGAAGTGCCTTTTATAGGTCCTATTATTTATCCTTTGTTAGCTATTTTCCTATTTATATTATTTATTATAGGCATCATGAATGCGATTAACGGCAGAGAAAAGCCGCTTCCTATAATAGGAGATTTCGCCAAAGATTTTAATTTTTAGTATTTAGCGCGTATTGCAAATTAAATCCCCACTAGGGGATTTTTTGTTTAACAAAATTTTCATTGACAAGATATAAATTTAATGCCATTATTTAAGTGGCCCTTTGATATTTATATGTTAATTTAAACACAAGGAGGATCAAGCGAATGAGCTCTAGAATTGGTTGCCATATGCATCATGGGAAAACTGAGTTAGGAGAATTTTTAAGACGTAGGAGGCTAGAATTGGGATTAAGCCAGGAAAAAATTGCAGATAACGTGGAAGTTTCCAGAAATTATGTAAGCCTGATTGAATTAGGGAAGATTGGGCTTTGCGAAAGTGATGGCCTTCTCTTAAAAATTGCTAAAATTTTAGACTTAGACGTTAACGTGCTTA
Organism: Candidatus Staskawiczbacteria bacterium; assembly: GCA_963756225.1. GTDB lineage: Bacteria > Patescibacteriota > Minisyncoccia > Minisyncoccales > Staskawiczbacteraceae > XYD1-FULL-39-28. Next base: position 20,564 of record CAVWMZ010000003.1, on the reverse strand, counting down.
AAGACTTGCGCCCATCAAAAAGGTCAAAGAAGAGGGACACAGAGCTCGGCGCGATTATCGTTGATCGTCGTCATGAAATGAGATTGTCTCAATCAGAGTTTGCGAGCCTTGCGGGCTTGAGAGTTTCTCAAATAATTGGATTAGAGCGTGGCACGATAAAAAGACCGAATCCCGTAACTATCACTAAGCTTGAAAAAGTCCTTGGATTTAAAATTAACACCATAATCAGATATCTCAATACAATAATATTTAGCTTGGTGCATCAGGAGGTGGGTGGCCAACACATACGTTCAACTGCATAACCGTTGGTTTCGACCCGCGGTTTTTTTATTGGCATTTTATTGACTAAATGTACCATAAAAAAATAAAAACTATTGTGCATTTGTAAAAATTGGTATATAATAGAATTTGATTTTTTGATTTGCGAATAAAATATGGATATATCTTTAAAAGCGCAACAAATATTTACTATTGGAAATTTCAGCATGACAAACGGTTTGCTTTTAGCACTGGTTGCGTCTTTGGTGTTATTAATTTTTTCTGTTATTTTTAGAAGTAAAATTAAAATGGTTCCGGGGATGGTGCAAGGAGTTGTTGAAATGGGAATAGACGGACTTTTAGGGTTAATGGAATCGGTTTTAGGCACAAGGGAGGCGGCAGAAAAATATTTACCGTTAATCGCAACTGTTTTTATTTTTATACTAACTTCAAACTGGTTGGGCCTGCTTCCCGGAGTTGGATCGGTTATTTTTAAGAGCGGGGGCACATCGGTGCCACTATTAAGGTCTCCGGCAGCTGACTTGAATTTTACTTTAGCATTAGCTATTATTTCAGTCTTTGCGACTAACTTTTTTGGAATTGTGGTTTTGGGATTATTCACGCATCTTAAAAAATTTATAAATTTTTCTAATCCGATTAACTTTTTTGTGGGAATATTGGAATTTTTATCTGAGATATCAAGAATAATATCATTTTCTTTCAGGTTGTTTGGTAATATTTTTGCCGGAGAAATTTTATTGGCCATTATTTTTTTCTTATTGCCATATGTGGCCCCTATCCCGTTTTTAATGATGGAAATATTTTTGGGGCGATTCAGGCTTTTATTTTTGCGATGCTAACCTTGGTATTTTTATCTTCCAGTATTGCAGTACATGAAACGGGACATTAATGAGAACCGCCTATTACATGGCTTTAATTTTTCAAAATTATAAATAATTAAAAAGGTCGTAGTAAAAATATTAATTTAATAATAAATCCGCCGAAATTTTCTATCGATAATTAAGCGGATAATAAAAAAACATGGACGTAGATTCAATGAGATTATTAGCTACAGCTATCGCTATCGGAGCCGGAGTATTTGCTCCAGCAATCGGTATTGGCATGATTGGAGCAGCGGGCTTAAACGGAATAGCAAGAAACCCAGAAGCAGCTTCTAAAATTCAGCAAAACATGGTTTTGGCCATCGCTTTCGCAGAAGCTTTGGGTATTTATGCTTTGGTTATCGCCCTTATTCTTAAATTCACATAATAAGTAGTAGATACAAAAAGTATAGAAATGGCTTTGCCATTTATATAATTAATCGCTCGGTCATAATAAAATCACTCACTCAGTAAAATTAAAATAAGTTTAATTTTACTTCGCTCGAGTTTTATTATTCCCTCCCTCGTAATTATGAACGCTTTTATAAGTCAATTTGGACTAGATTGGGGGCTTTTTTTCAGCCAATTAGCGAACTTTATTCTGATTTTAATAATTTTGAGGCTTTTTGTATACAAGCCGGTTTTAAAAATTTTAAAAGACAGGAATAAAAAAATAAAAGAAGGCTTAGATAAAGCAGAAGAGGCAAGCGTAAGGTTGAAAGAGGTTGATATTATCGGAAAGGCAAAGATTAAGGAAGCCGAAAATACCTCAATAAATATTATAAAAGCTACCGAAAGTAAGGCAAAAGTTTTAGAACAAGAGTTGCAGAAAAAAACAGAAGAAAATCATCTTCAAGTTCAGAAAGAATTACAGGAAAGTTATAAAAAACAGAAAGAAGAAGCGCAGAATCTTGTTTTAAAAAATGCAATTGAGATAGTCAAAAAAACAATCATTAAAATGATTGAATTAAAGCCAGAAGAGGTAGACGAAGGGCTTATTAAAAAAGCAGTTGAAAGTGTAAAAAATGAAGAAAAATAAAGCAAAATTATACGCCAAAGCTTTAGCAGATATTATCATTGGCGGTAAAGCAGATGAGAAGAAAATTATAAATAATTTTGTAAAGCTTTTAGTGAGCTCGGGATACGAAAAAAAATCAAAAGAAATTTTGGAATTAACTGAAGATTTTCTTTTGCAGAAAAAAGGTAAAAGGAGAATTACTTTTGAGACCGCAAGGAAGGTAACACCAGGTCAGAAAAAAATATTAGAGAGCATTGTAAATAAGGGAGATATTGTTAAGGAAAAAATTAATCCCGAATTGATAGCGGGAATCAAAATAATAATTAACGGTTCGCAGCAATTTGACTCTTCTATGCAAAGCAAATTGCAAAAAATACTCTAATTAAAGGATAATATTATGGCAGAAGAAATAATAGAAAAAATTAAACAAGCCATTGAGGGTTATGCAGATAACTCAGAATGGGAAGAAATCGGCAGAATTTCTGAAGTTGGAGACGGCATTGCAAAAATATCCGGTCTGACTAATGTTCAGTCTCAGGAAGTTCTAATTATTGAGGCTGGAGAAGAAAAAATTAAAGCCGTTGCCTTAAACCTGGAAGAAGATTCTGTGGGAGCTTTGATATTGGGTGAAGGTTCTTTAATTAAATCCGGGCAAACCGTAAAAAGGACAAAGCAAATTCTTTCTATTCCGACAGGAGAGCAATTATTGGGAAGAGTTATAGACCCATTGGGAAACCCTATAGATGGTAAGGGGCCCATTTTTTCTGGAAAAGATAAACCCCAGTTTAATTTTTTAGAAAACGACGCGCCAAATGTTATCAATAGAGAATCCGTGAAAACTCCTTTGCATACAGGTATTAAAGCAATTGACTCGATGATCCCTATTGGTAGGGGACAGAGAGAATTAATTATTGGCGACAGGCAGACTGGAAAGACAGCTATTGCTTTAGACGTAATAATTAACCAAATTCAGGATAATCCTAAAAATCCTCCGATTTGTATTTATGTAGCAATTGGTCAGAAAGAGTCAAAAGTTGCAAAAATAGTTGAAACGCTAAAAAAACATAATGCACTGCCATATACAATCGTGGTTTCGGCTTCTGCATCAACGCCGGCAGCTTTTTGGTATTTAGCTCCGTTTGCCGGATGCGCAGTCGGAGAATATTTTAGAGACAAAGGAAAAGATGCAGTCATTATTTATGACGATTTATCAAAACATGCATGGGCATACAGGCAAATTTCTTTACTTTTAAGAAGGCCACCAGGAAGAGAAGCTTACCCTGGAGATGTTTTTTATTTGCATTCAAGGTTGCTAGAAAGAGCTGCCAAACTTTCAAAAGAAAAGGGTGGCGGGTCTTTAACCGCATTACCAATTATTGAAACTCAGCTTGGCGACGTTACGGCCTACATTCCTACAAACGTAATTTCAATTACAGACGGGCAAATTTATTTGGAGTCAGATTTATTTTATCAGGGCATGAGGCCGGCGGTTAACATCGGTTTGTCGGTTTCCAGGGTTGGAGGAGACGCCCAGACCAAAGCTATGAAAAAAGTTGCAGGAAAGTTAAGACTAGAATTGGCTCAATTCAGAGAATTACAGACATTCGTTCAATTTGCCTCTGATGTTGATGAAACAACAAAGAAAAGGATTAACAAGGGAAAAATTGTAACAGAAATTTTAAAGCAATCAGATTTGGCTCCAGTCCCTTTTGAAAAACAAGTTTTAGTTTTGTACGCGGCATTGAACGATTATTTTGATAAATTTAAACCGGAAGAAATTCAAGTGATTGAAGCAAAGTTTTTAGAATATATTGAAAACTTACATAAGGATGTAATTGAAGAAATTAAAGAAAAGAGACAGATAAGTGATGAATTGGAAGAGAAAATTAAGAAAATAATTGGTTCATTTATAGAAAATCAGAAATAAAAAAGTCCATGATAGCTTCATGGACCACTGTCGGAGAGATTACGTGCCAATAATTTTAGAAAAAGACAGCTTGACTGCACGTGGGGCAATCCACAATCCAGCGTAACGGATCATCGATAAGTCCCATGTGTTCCTTCTTAGTGCTGGTGACTTTGCTTTTGTCACTCTCTTCTAATTGGAATATTGCTCCGCACTTACATTTTACTTTAACGCCCTTCCACGGTCTGCCTTCATTAATAATTTTCATAATTTCCTTTCATCTGGTTTTTTAAATAATCGGGATAGGTATAAGAGGGCAGCGGAGAATACGAACAATTCTATGCCGTCGGAGATGTAACTGTATTTATATATTGAGTACACGCCAGCACCGCCAACTATTATTGCGAGGCAGTTGGTCATCATTTTCATAATTTTTTCCTTATGTCTCTTGTTTCCAAGAGAGGCCGAAGCCAAAAAATAGTATAGCAGATAACCCGAGTAACAACGCCGGAACACCTCCAGTATTACCAGATATTAAGCCATACACTATTCCGCCCGCAAGAGTCAAAAATCCGCTGGTGCATAGAATCACTGTTTTTCTTTTCATGATTTCTCCTTAAGGTTGATTGTAAATAAGCTACCAATATAATATCATAATAAAAATTATTGTCAATTAAAGTATTTTAAATGGAAAGTCCGCAAAACATCAAAAAACGCCTACGAAGCGTAGGCAACATAAAGAAAATTACCAAGGCCATGGAAATGGTTGCTGCTACCAAAATGCGTAAATCGCAGGAGATAGCTTTGTCATCCAGGCCTTATGCTTTTGCGGCGCTCGATTTTTTGGCTACCATATCTAGCTTGGATTCGGCAAAACTGCCGGAGTTATTTAATAAAAGAAAAGTTAAAAAAGTATTGTTTGTCTTGGTTTCTTCTGATAAAGGATTAGCCGGAGCATTCAACAGCTCTGTATTTAGAAAGTTTGAACAGCATATGAGAAGAGACGAAGAAAAATATGCACATGAAGAAAGAATTTATGCGGCAGTCGGAGAAAAAGCGTTTAATTATCTTTCAAAAAAAGGGTTTAATGTTGTTAAAAAATTTGTAGCAGTCGGGGACTATACAACCACAGATCAAATTTATCCTATAACAGAATTTATGGTAGAAGGATATCTTCAAGAAAAGTGGGATAGGGTAGTTGTGGTATCAACCCATTTTAGGTCTGCCTTAAAACAAGAAACTCATGTACGAAGAATTTTACCAATTGATTTTGATCATATTGCAGATACCGTTAGGGATATTATTCCAGAGCGTGGAAAATTTGCCGAATTAATAAAAGAGCATGATATAAATTTTGTGCCCGATAAAGCAGATTCTAAAGAATATTTAATTGAGCCGTCAGCGCAGGAAGTTTTAGAGAAACTAGCAAGACATTTATTTTTTATTCAGGTTTATCATTTAATTTTAGAAGCTAATGCATCAGAACATTCAGCAAGGCGTATGGCAATGAAAACTGCCTCAGATAACGCTTCAGATTTAGGAGAAAAATATAATTTACAATATAATAAGTCGCGTCAATCGCTAATTACTAACGAAATATCAGAAATTAGCGCTGGAGCAGAGGCGTTATCTTAATTTTAAAAAAAGTAATAAATAAAATTATATAAATTTCAAAAGCAATTTATATAATTAATCGCTCGGTCGGTATGAAAATTAATTTTCATATCTTCCTCGCTCATAATTATGACAAAAGGAAAAATTATACAAATTATAGGTCCGGTGGTCGATGTGGAATTTCCAGAAGGCTCAAGCTTGCCGCAAATTTATAATGCTTTAAAAATTAAAGGGCCAAAGGGGGACGTTATTTTAGAGGTTGTAAAGCACCTTGACTTAACAAAAGTAAAAACTATTTCCTTGCAATCAACTGATGGTTTGCCGAGAGGAGCTGAGGTTGAAGACTTGGGCAGAATGATTGAAGTCCCCGTTGGGCAAGAAGTTTTAGGAAATTTATTTAACGTTATCGGTGAGCCCCTAAATAAGACGACAACAAAATTTAAAAAATATTGGCCTATTCACAGACAACCACCATCATTTACAGATCAATCTACGAAAACAGAAATTTTTGAAACAGGAATTAAAGTAGTTGATTTAATCGCTCCATTTATTAAAGGAGGTAAAATTGGATTATTCGGTGGAGCAGGAGTTGGTAAAACGGTATTTTTACAGGAATTAATAAGAAATGTTGCAGAGGAATCCGGAGGAGCTTCTGTTTTTGCCGGCGTTGGCGAAAGAACAAGAGAGGGAAATGATTTGTACGGAGAAATGACAAATTCTGGAGTTATAAATAAAACAGCATTAGTCTTTGGACAAATGAACGAAGTTCCTGGAGCCAGGGCTAGAGTCGCTTTGTCTGCTTTAACAATGGCAGAATATTTTAGAGACGAAGAAAAGAAAAACGTGCTTTTATTTATTGATAATATTTTTAGATTTTCTCAGGCAGGTTCTGAGGTTTCAACTTTATTGGGACGTATGCCATCGGCCGTAGGATATCAGCCGACTTTAGCTCAGGAAATGGCAGAATTGCAAGAAAGAATTACTTCAACTAAAAATGGTTCTATCACTTCCGTTCAGGCAATTTATGTTCCTGCCGACGATATTACAGACCCTGCTCCCGCAACAACATTTTCCCACCTCGATTCAACAATTGTGTTATCTCGCGCATTAACAGAAATTGGTATTTATCCTGCGGTTGATCCTTTAGCTTCAACTTCTACGCGCCTTAGATCCAAAAATAGTTGGAGAAAAACACTATCAGGTTGCCAGAGACGTTCAAAGCGCCTTGCAGAAATATAAAGATTTACAAGATATTATTGCAATTTTAGGTATGGAAGAACTTTCTGACGAAGATAAAAAAATAGTTACGCAGGGCAAGAAAAATACAAAGATTTTTATCTCAGCCATTTTTCGTGGCAGAAAACTTTACCGGCAGACCTGGAAAATTTGTGAAATTAGAAGATACAATAAGGGGTTTCGCCGAAATATTAGAAGGTAAGCATGACGAAGTTCCGGAAGAAAATTTTTATTTGAAAGGAAGCATAGAAGAGATTAATCAGCAAAACAAATGAAGCTATCAATTTATTCATTAAAGAATATTTTATTCCAGGGCGACGCCTCGCTTTTAAATTGCCAGACAACAATGGGAGAGATAACTGTTTTAGATAAACACGAAACTTTAATTACGGTATTGGCTCCCGGTATCATTAAGATTATTGATGAAAATAAAAAAGAACATTTTTTTCCGATAAAGTCAGGATTTTTAGAAGTTAAATCCGGGAAATGAAGCGCGTGTATAGTGGAACAATAATAAAAAATTATAAAAACCGCTCTATCAAGAGCGGTTTTTGATTGCCCCTTAGAAGTTTGCCGTCTATTAAAATTTTATAAAAGAAATAAATAATTTGACGGTTAATCGGTGGCAACAAAAGTCAAACCGGACTTTTATTGAGATATTATTGATTTGCAAATTTATAAGGGGGTTGACGCAATTTTAAAAAAATTGTAAATTATAGTATCGCCCTTTGTTAATTTAAAAAAAGAAAGGAGTCGCACATGAATCAGCAAGACGATCAGCATGTTGACCAACAAATTGATCAGAAAATTTTGGGTTGGATTATAGAAGAGTTTAAAGGAATGAAGCCACGCGCGATGGCAGATTTCTTACGAAAGCTGAAATTTTCTCCGAACGATGAATTAGGAGTTATCGCTTCTGCAATCGCGAATTGGGGGATTCCTCCCTCAGGCAGCAACTGCCAGGAAGTTTTGCTGGCTCTTCAAGAAAATTTTGCGCCAGAATTAGCCACAATCACAGATTAAACCGAAAGAATGTGCTGATGAAACGAGAATTTAAGGTTTGGGTTGTAAAACATGCAGAAAGGATGAATCCGGCTTTGAGGGATGAATTTTTACGGATGTTGAAATTTGAACCAGATAGGACGTTACAAATTATTTCTGAAAATCTTTTGGCTGGAGATACAACTTTTATCCGCCAGACAAAAACAACATTGGTGGCTTATAGTCCTCATGACGATGCTTGTGAACTTTTGAAGGCCTATCAGGAGCACTTCGCTAGGGAGTTGGCTGATATGTCCGATCATAAACAAAAAGAACCAATATGGCCACTTTGAGCGTTGATTTGTTAAAAGCAATGTGTCCATGGGGGCTCAAAGTTAAATTTATCGGTCACGGAGTGACAGAAAAAATATATACACTTCCGGTCAATTTGCTTACTGGCGTTGCTTATGCTTACTGGCAAATGACTCTTAAGGGTGTGCACATAAATAAAGATTTTTTACAACGCATAACCGTCGTTAACTTCAATGCTGAGGAAAAAACACTGGCGGTTATTGTTTGTGAGCCAAGGTAATACGATTTTCGTCTGGCCCCTGTAGCAATACATGGGCTTTTTTGTTTGGGGTTTGCATATTTACCATACATTAATTATAATTAGTTAATATGACATGGGATACTGTTTACAATTTTTTTGGGATTAAAGATTTTATATATTTTATTTCCTCTTCTCAATTGCAAGATATGCTTTTCCCGGTAAAGCTAGTTTTTGTTTTTTTCTCCGCAATTTTTTTGATATTTGTAGTTTATTTTATGCTTAATTCTTCTTGGCTTCAGTATAAATTTTTAGAAGATGTAACTGAATTTTTTTCTTGGCAAGCGTATGGTCAGAGAGCAATGCAAAGACAGTTAGACAAAATTAAAAGAAGAACTGAATCTGGAGCTGAGTCTGACTATAAATTAGCAATAATAGATGCAGATGATTTTTTGCTGGAGGTTTTAGATAGCAGGGGATACGACGGTAAAGATTTTGCAGAAATAATTAAAAAAGCAGGCGTGATGATAACCCCTATTTTAGGTGATTTGTTGCAGGCTCACGAGGTGAGAAATTCTATTGTATATAATCCAGATTATAAAATATCGGGCACAGATGCTAAAAAAATATTGGCCACATATGAAACTGCAGTCAAAAATATTGGATTAGCATAGTCACATATAAACTTGTAAAAATAAATTGCTATAAATAAAAAACGCTTTTAAAAGCGTTTTTTATATGATAATATTATTTACAGAACCGGTGCGATTAGAAACAAAATTGTTCCTATTGCGACCAAGCTTATTAATACTATCCAGATAATTTTAAATATTTTTTTCTTTTTCACGGGTCTGCGAGTGAAAGGGTAGCGAGAAATTCCCGCTGTGCGGGATTTCCCGACCTAGCGAGCGATTTGCTCACAACGCCTTACTTATAGTGTTAATTTTTTATATATAATCAATGGTATCCGATTTTAATAAAAAAGGGAATAGGGAGTTTTTTAATAATGAGCTTTTATTTAAAACGGTGGGAATTTTATTTATAGTATTTATTCTTTTTATGATTATTGCGGATATTAAGATTTACCAAAAAAAGCGAGAACTGAATAGCCAAATAAGTATCTATCAAAAACAGATTAAAGACATAAATAATAATAGTCAGGTTTTAGAAGATGAAATTGCTAATTCTAATAACACAGATTATTTAGAAAAAATTGGTTATGAGCAATTTGGCGAGACAAAGCCCGGTGAGACAGAATATATGTTTGTAAAATCGCCAAAGAAGGCAGAAGTGGCCGTAAAACAGCAAAATTTTTGGGATACTAATTCATGGTTTGCGTGGCTTTCTAGCTCATGGCAGTGGATAAAAACTAATTTTTAGTGTATAGTTTAAAGGAAATGTCGCCTTCGCGAACTTTTAGCGGGCTTGCCTCGCCGAAGGTTCGCTATGGCGAACCGTAGGCGGGTATGGTTCAGTGGTAGAATGGGGTTGCGGAGCACAATTAAAACCAACTTTTAGAACCCAAAAAATGAGATGAATTCAAGTTGCGACGAGGAGGTTGTATCCTCTGGATACGCCGACGAAGTCGCAACGCAGAAGTCAGCCATTTTTTAGATTCCCTTCGGGCGGACGAATTAAGGCAATCTTCTTCGTTAATCGTCGCTCGCGATGCACAAGGCATTGAGTTCGCTCCTCGCGCCTCGAAGCTTGCCTTAATTCGTTTCCGCTAAAATGGTTTTAATTGTGCTCCGCAACCCAAATCCTTCCTTTATTCCCATAAATTTTTGCGAGTGTGGTTCAGTGGTAGAATGGTTCCTTCCCAAGGAACAGATGGGGGTTCGATTCCCCTCACTCGCTTGCAAAAATTTGTGGGTATAAGAGGATATGACACGGGTCCGATTCCCGTTACCCGCTCATATTTTATAAATATAGGTGAGATTGGCCCGTTTAAACTTGCCGATGTAGCTCAGTTGGTAGAGCAACACTTTCGTAAAGTGTGGGTCGTCGGTTCAAATCCGACCATCGGCTCAGTCGTTCTTAATCTATTGACACGATTAATATAGGCTCTAGACTAGCAAGACTAGTCAAAGTAGCCGATTAATTTAATAATATTTTTTAATAATTTTCCACAATTCTTTTTTCATTGTATCATTTGTTTTTCCGTAGCGCCACTCTGACTCTTTAAGATGCAGTTCGAAATTCTTTTTTACACCATTAAATTTAGCCAGTCAACGTTTGGTGAAGCTCCAGAAATTTTCAATGCCGTTGATGTGAATACCTGTACCTTTCCTTGCAAATTCATTGTCTCCGTGATTAACCCTGAAATGTTTGTCGTATCCTACATCAACAAGTCCGTCATAGCTACGCCAGCTGTCCGAATAAATTACTGCTGATTTATCTACTTTCCCTCTGATAATGCTTTGCAGAATGTCTTTTTTACAGTTAGGGACGATTTCTGTGTAAACATGTCCGTTGCGTTTCAGTATTCCGAACACCGGTTGCTTCTGCGTGCCTCGTCCGCGTTTCAGCTTGCCGTGAAATCCGCGTTTGCGCCTTGCTCCAAAATATGATTCGTCCACTTCCGCTTCACCGAAAATCTTTTCAAATTCTTTGTGCTGATGAGCATAAATTGCCACACGAAATCTGTTGTACCAGTAATTTATCGTGTTGCGATTTACGCCCACCAGAGGAGCTGCTTTGGAGGCGTTAATATCCAAACAAAAGTGTTCAATAATTTTTTTAATTTTAAATGTCAATAATTTAGATTTTTTGAGACTATTTACTAACATTTTGTCATTATACCATGACAGACTGCTAGTCTAGAGCCTAATATAATATGCTATCATGTAGTCATTGAAGTAAAGTACACTTAAATTAAAAATAACTGTCCAAAAAATTGGTAGTCATAAATTCGGACGCGATTAGAGTAACCTCCTCAAGATTTTTTAAAAACATAGGAGGATAAAAACAATAATGATTATCAATTTTTTGGACAGTTGGCTAAAGGACGATTGCCGTGCGAACGACCCCGCATTGTTACCGAGAATCCCAATGATAAAAAAGTGTTAGGGGATCTTTGTACATTCGGGTAAATTCGCTGCCGGTATTTCTGGAGGTTTGCGGCGTCTATCTTGCGCAAGTGAGTGAAATGACGCCGATTGAGGAGTTTTCGCATAATGTCTGGGCATCTTCGCCGCGTTTGACAAACGGCGCCTACGATGTCTGTAGCAATACACGGGAATGTGGAACCACCCGCAAATTGGTTGACCGAAAACTTGATTAGCCAACTGTCCTCTGCTCTTTTAACAATTTGGGTAATTGATAGCTCGCGAGAAAACGGTCGCCCTGACCAAATAAGAAGGGCTAATGGCGAATATGTCGCTATGAGGCTCATTAAAATAACTCTCGCGTAAGGAGAAATCCTAAAGGGTTGCATTCGTCTGCTTGGTATCGGTTTAGTCGCCAATGAAACACCTCTCGGGTAGTAATACCTATGATTAGTGTAAGAGGGAGACGCTTGAAACCGTATTGAACAACGAATGTTAATAATCTTGCTGCAATTACTCAAAACAATTTGCGTCCAGTGGTTAGGGTGTATTAACTCCTTGCGTCGCGTTCGCAAGAACGGAGCTGAGGAGCTGAGACTGCTCTAGGACGGACTGTTCGTCCGAAATCTGCCAAGGGTCTCTGGGCTGACTCTCTTCGGCGGTTAAATGTTGAATCGCGAATTCCACTGGACGCATTACTTCTTTTGAAGATAACAATTGGCTTCGGCCAAAAACATAGAAAGGAAATTTGGCGGTGATTCTCCGAAGAGAATCACCGCACATGGAAATTATGGGGCAATCATTTGAGAGCCTCTTTTTTTTGTTTTGAAAATATGATAAATTAAAACAATATGACAGACTTAACTCCACAAATAGAAGGGCTTGAAGCGAGACTCCAACATTTAGGAGACCGTCTTTGATATAGAAGGAAAGGAAAAAATATTAGAAGAATTAGAGAAAGAATCAACAGAGCCAAATTTTTGGCAAGATACAGAACATGCCGGAAAAGTTCAACAGAAGATTTTAGAGATTAAAGAAGAGATAGAAGGTTTAGAGCAAATTAAAAAAGAATTAGAAGATTTGAAAGTTTTACAGGATCAGGGGCTAATCAAAGATTTAGAGAAAAAAATTGAAAAGCAGGAATTTAAAACATTTTTATCGGGTAGGTACGACAAAAATAATGCGATAATAGAAATATTTTCAGGAGCCGGCGGTCAGGATGCGCAAGATTGGGTCACAATGATTTTAAGAATGTATGAAAAATATTGTGCCTCAAAAGGATTTAAGCCAATTATTTTGCATCAGGCATTCGGCGAGAGCGGAGGACCGGAAGGGAGAATTGGCACAAAGTCTGTTATAATAGGAATAAGTGGCAGTCATGCTTATGGATATTTAAAAAAAGAATCGGGAGTTCATAGATTAGTTAGAATTTCTCCGTTTAATGCGCAGAAGCTTCGCCACACTTCTTTTGCTTTGGTAAATGTTTTGCCAGAAATTAAAGAAGATGAAAGCGACTTAGAAATAAGGCCGGAGGATTTGAGGGTTGATACTTTTAAGGCTTCCGGTCCCGGAGGACAATACGTTAACAAAACAGAATCGGCTGTGCGAATAACCCACATACCAACAGGAATTGTTGTAGCTTCGCAAACAGAAAGATTACAGGGGAAGAATAAAGATAATGCGATGAAAATTTTAATTTCTAAATTATATCAGTTGCGTGAAGAACAGCACGTAAAAGAAATTAAAGAAATAAAAGGCGAAAACATTTCAGTCCGTTTTGGAAATCAAATAAGGTCTTATGTTTTACATCCATATAAGATGGTAAAAGATTTAAGGACCCAATATGAAACTTCTGACGCCGAAGGAGTTCTTGATGGAGATTTAGAAAAATTTATAGAGGCAGAATTAAAAATTTGAGTTTAACAAAACGAAAACCCCGCCCTCTATGCTAGAATTTTCGAAGATTATAATGGAAAAATTTTATTCATAAATTTAAAAAATATCTTGCTCTCTCGGTCAGCTTAGAGAGCGGGGTGCTTACTTCGTTCGCATGATTAAATTTATTAACGTAACAAAAATTTATCACCCAGACACCACTGTTTTTCAGGATGTTTCTTTCGGAATAAAAGCAGGAGAGTTTGTTTCTATTGTCGGAAAGTCTGGAGCCGGGAAAACAACTTTGGTGCATTTAATTTTAGGATTAGAAATGCCAACTTTTGGGCAGGTTCATTTCAAGGGTTTAAATTTAAGTGAAGCCGATTCTCCTAAAATACAAGAGATAAGAAGGAAAATAGGAGTTATACACCAAGACTATAAATTATTGCCTAAAAAAACTGTTTATGAAAATGTGGCCTATATTATGGAAGTAGAAGGTAAAGATAACGAAGAAATAGAAAAAGAAGTTCCTAAGGTTTTAGAAGTAATAGGCTTGGGGGGAAGGCTAATAGTTTTCCCGATAAACTTTCCGGAGGAGAAAGACAAAGGTTGGCAATTGCTAGGGCTCTTGTAAATCAGCCCGATATTATTATTGCCGACGAGCCGACGGGTAATTTAGACCCGTATAATACTTACGAGGTAATTTCTCTTTTGAAAAAAATAAATGAATCGGGTAAAACAATTATTTTAGCAACGCATGATAGAGAGGTAATAAATAAATTAGGCAAAAGAGTTATTACTTTAGAAAACGGAAGAATATTGAGAGACGAAGCAGAGGGAAAATTTATTATATAAAATTTATAAGTGAAATATCCTGCCAAATACTAAAATTTTTCGTGTCGAAAAATTTTATTTGCCAGGATGCTTATGCAAATATATGTCACAAGATTTCAAAAGAGTAGTAGGATTTGCCGTTAAAGATTTTAGCAGGAATAAGGGCATCTCAGTTGCTGCAATTTTTGTTTTGACTATAACAATTTTACTTGTAACTGGACTCTTTTTTTTCCAGGGAATGGCCAGCTATTTAGGCACTCAGCTTCAGAATAAAATAGATATAACGGCTTATTTTAAAGACGGAACACAAGAGCAGGACATATTAAATGTTAAAGCAGAAATTTTAAAAACGGCGCCAAATGTGAAAAGCATTGAATATGTTTCAAAAGATCAGGCGCTGGCAGCTTTTAATACAAATCATCAGGGCGACACGGTTTTATCGCAAGCATTGCAAGAGGTCGGAGTAAATCCATTTTTACCATCTTTAAATATCACAACAAACGGCGATCCCTTGCAGTATGCTCAAATTGCAAATATTTTGCAGACTTCAGACTTTAGTCCGTTAATTGACAGCGTAGATTTTTCCCAGAAAAAAGATATTATAGAAAAAGTTTATTCTATCACTACAAATGTTAATATTTTTGGAATTTTGTTAGGAATTATTTTAGTTTTTGTTGCCATGCTGGTTGTTTATAATACTGTAAAACTTGCGATGGAAAGCTCTAAAGAAGAAATTGGTACAATGAAAATAGTGGGCGCCTCTGACTGGTTTATACGCGGGCCATTTATAATTCAGGGGGTAATTTATGGAACCATTTCATTTTTAATTTGTTTTTTCATCTCAGGAATTTCTGCATTTTTCTTGTCGTCTAAAATATCGGTTATTTTGCCAGGATTTAATATGTTTGGTTATTTCTTGACTAATTGGTGGATTTTTGTATTAATACAGTTAGGTTTCGGAATAGGAATGGGGGTTATATCCAGTTTTATTGTTATCCGAAAGCATCTAGATATTTAGTCATATTTTATTTTGCGGGATCGTCTAATGGTAGGACACATCCCTCTGGAGGATGGTATCTTGGTTCGAGTCCAGGTCCCGCAGCCATCACATGCTAAGTCAAATGACTAGGACGCCTCGACTATTTTAGTGAAAAAGTTCGAAATAAAATTCCCGTTAGGGTCTGAGATTCGAACGGCGCTAGGGCGACTGAGACCCGTTAGAATCCAACTGCCCCAGCTATTTAAAATAAAAAATAGAAAGGTGTGGCGCAATAGCGCCTTTTTATTTGTTTGATTTGGAGAGAGATGATTTTTATATTTTGTGATAGAATTCATTCATGGATAAAAGAATAGTCGCGCATTTAGACATGGATGCTTTTTTTGCTTCGGTTGAAGAGGTTACAACCCCCGGATTTTTAGGCAAGCCAATTGTTGTTGGATCTGAGATAATTAATGGCGTGGGTAGGGGAGTAGTTTCTACGGCAAATTATAAAGCAAGGGCATATGGCATTCATTCAGCGATGCCAATTTCAATTGCATGGCGCTTGTCGGAAGAAGCTAAAAACCAAGGCAAAGACGGGGTTATATTTTTATCTGTAGATTTTGATTTGTATAATAAGGTTTCAGATAATGTTTTGAGTATTATTAAAAAATATTCAGACGTTGTAGAGCAGGCGAGCGTTGATGAATTTTATTTTAATTTAAGTTATGCTAAAACATTTAAAAGGGCAGAAGCAATTTGCAGAAAAATAAAAAAAGAAATAAAAGATGAAGAGAAAGTGACTTGTTCTGTTGGCATTGGTCCCAATAAGCTTATATCTAAAATTGCAGCTGGAATAAATAAGCCAGATGGAATGCTTTTAGTTGAAGAAAAAACCGTACAATATTTTTTAAATCCTTTAAATATAAGAGAACTTCCAGGCATAGGTCCAAAAACTGCAGAGGTTTTAAATAAAAAAGGTATACAAATTATTAAAGATCTGAATGAGTGCGCCATAGAAAATTTATTTGGCTCTAGACTAGCAGTCTGTCATGGTATAATGACAAAATGTTAGTAAATAGTCTCAAAAAATCTAAATTATTGACATTTAAAATTAAAAAAATTATTGAACACTTTTGTTTGGATATTAACGCCTCCAAAGCAGCTCCTCTGGTGGGCGTAAATCGCAACACGATAAATTACTGGTACAACAGATTTCGTGTGGCAATTTATGCTCATCAGCACAAAGAATTCGAAAAAGATTTTCGGTGAAGCGGAAGTGGACGAATCATATTTTGGAGCAAGGCGCAAACGCGGATTTCACGGCAAGCTGAAACGCGGACGAGGCACGCAGAAGCAACCGGTGTTCGGAATACTGAAACGCAACGGACATGTTTACACAGAAATCGTCCCTAACTGTAAAAAAGACATTCTGCAAAGCATTATCAGAGGGAAAGTAGATAAATCAGCAGTAATTTATTCGGACAGCTGGCGTAGCTATGACGGACTTGTTGATGTAGGATACGACAAACATTTCAGGGTTAATCACGGAGACAATGAATTTGCAAGGAAAGGTACAGGTATTCACATCAACGGCATTGAAAATTTCTGGAGCTTCACCAAACGTTGACTGGCTAAATTTAATGGTGTAAAAAAGAATTTCGAACTGCATCTTAAAGAGTCAGAGTGGCGCTACGGAAAAACAAATGATACAATGAAAAAAGAATTGTGGAAAATTATTAAAAAATATTATTAAATTAATCGGCTACTTTGACTAGTCTTGCTAGTCTAGAGCCTTTATTTAAAACACTTGGTAAGCATGGAGAAAAAATATATTATAGTGCCAGAGGCATTGATAATGATGAGATTACAGAATATCATGATATAAAATCAATTGGAGAGCAAACTACGTTTGATCAAAACACTTTAAGCGCCGAGGCTGTTTGCGATAAGATGACAGAGCTGTCCGGGATGTTTTTAAAAGATTTGAAGAAAGCGGATTTTCTAAATTTAAAACTATAACTATAACGGTTCGTTTTGCTGATTTTGAAACCAAAACTAGCTCTAAAAGTTTTAAAGAGGGGATTGATAAAAATAATAAAAATAAATTTGAAATTGAAATTCTGAGGCTTATTCTGCCATTTTTAGATAAAAGGAGTAATCCGAAAAGAAAGCTTATACGGCTTATTGGCGTAAGATTGGAGAAAATAGTAAAATAGTTTTATAATTAGTAATTTAAGCTATTAAAACATGCAATTATTTGAAGCAACCAATGTGGTTGAAAAACCGGTAAACAATAGCGACGATAAATATGATGCCGTGTGGGTGTCTCATTCTTCGATTGGAGATTTTTTAAGATGCCCTAGAACTTACTATTTGCACAATATTTATAGAAGCAAAGATGGCAGAAAAATAAATTTAGTTAGTCCGGCTTTGTCTGTTGGTTTGGCTGTGCACGAAACTTTAGAGGGTCTGGGTAAATATAAAGTAGAAGAAAGATTTAAAAAACCTTTATTGGAAACATTTGAAGAGAGTTGGACAAAAATTTCTGGTAAAATCGGGGGGTTTAAAACAGCAGAAGAAGAAATTAATGCAAAAGCACGCGGAAAAGAAATGATAGAAAGGGTTGCTAAAAATCCTGGCCCTTTATTAAATAAAACCTTAAAATTAAAACCCGAGGGAAGCAAAACTTTGCCTAATTTTTATTTATCTAAAACAGATAATATAATTTTATGCGGGCTGATTGATTGGTTAGAATATGTTGAAGCAGATGATAGTGTGCGCGTTATTGATTTTAAAACCGGAAGGAACAAAGAAAAAAAGGATTCCCTTCAATTGCCAATTTATGCATTGCTTTTAAACGCTCTACAGAGAAGAAAGGTGACTGGAGCCGCCTATTGGTATTTAGACTCGGCTGATGCCCCAATAGACGTTAATTTGCCCGATATAAATGTGGCTCATAAAAAAGTTTTGTCTATTGCCAGGAATGTTAAGAGGGCCAGAGATGTCGGACGCTTTGAATGTCCTTATGGGGCACGCGGATGCTATTCATGTCAGCCTTATGAAAAAGTTTTAAGGGGTGAGGCGGAATTTGTTGGTATAGGTGGGTATAATCAGGAGCTATATTTAATATGACGCAAGATGAAGCTTTAGATGCAATGAAAATGGGATATAACATATTTTTAACCGGTTCGCCTGGAAGCGGGAAAACTTTTTTGTTAAATAAATATATAGATTATTTAAAAGAAAATAATAAGTCAGTGGCCGTTACGGCCAGCACGGGTATTGCTGCAACACATATGAATGGCACAACTTTGCATTCATGGTCTGGGCTTGGGATAAAAGAGACGCTTACTAAAAGCGACATAAAAAAACTTTTAAAAAAACCGTATTTAAAAAAGCATTATAAAAATACAAAGGTATTAATTATTGACGAGGTGTTGATGCTTACTGCTTCTCAATTTGATGCAGTAGATGCTATTTGCCGTCAATTTAAGACTAGTTTTAAGTCTTTCGGAGGTATGCAGGTTATTTGCTCGGGTGATTTTTTCCAGCTTCCGCCGATAAACAAAAGTGGCTTGGCTAAATTTGTTGTAGAGTCTCATGCATGGAAAAATATGGATATGAAGATTTGTTATCTAGAAGAACAGCATAGGCATAAAGATGAAAATTTTATTGCATTGTTAAATCATATTAGGAATAATGACGTTGAAAAATCTAAAGAAATATTAATGGCAAACGAGCAGCCGGAAGATCTTTTAGAAATATCAACAAAATTATATACCCATAATATTGATGTTGATGCTGTAAATAATGTTGAGCTTGAAAAGATGCCTGGAGTAGAATTTGTTTTTAATATGACCGAGTCCGGAAAACACGAAGTTGTAAAATCTTTAAAAAAAAGTTGTCTAGCTCCAGAGCGTTTATTGTTAAAAAGGGGAGCCAGGGTAATGTTTTTAAAAAATAATTTTGATGCAGGATATGTAAATGGAACCCAGGGTAGCGTAGTTGATTTTGACGTTGAGGGTTTGCCTATAGTTGAAACTATTTCTGGACAGAAATTTACTGCAAAATTGGCCAGTTGGACGGTTGAGGAAGACGATAAAATAGTAGCCAGGGTCAATCAATTACCCTTGAGGCTTGCATGGGCTATAACTGTGCATAAAAGCCAGGGCATGAACCTAGACGCAGCAGAGATAGACCTTTCTAAATGTTTTGTGGAGGGAATGGGATATGTTGCTTTATCCAGATTGCGCTCTTTGGCCAGTTTTAAAACTTATAGCAATAAACGATATGGCGTTTCGAATAAATAAGAAAGCTTTTGATATAGACGAACAGTTAAAAGAATCGTCTGAGTTAACATTAAGAGAACTAAAAAAAATGTCTGGCAATGATGCAGAGAAAATGCAGAAGAATTTTTTAATGTCAATGGCGTAAAATTTATAGCTTGAATTAATTTTAGATTTTTTGAATCTGTTGTATAATAATTTTATTAATAATATATTTTAAATAATAAAACGTTAATGGACGTTCAGGAATTTCAAAAAAATGATAAAGTGTCTGAGTTTTTAGTCGGGCGCTGGGGGAATGATTTTATTGTGTCGGGCAACGATAAGCTTTACGGTAAAGATTTGCCCGGTTTTGTCATTTTTGAGGGCGATAAAATAATTGGTCTTTTAACTTATCATTTAAAAAATAATGAATGCGAAATAGTTACATTGGATTCACTTAAGGAGAATTCTGGTATAGGCACAGTTCTGGTTGAATCGATGGTAGAAAAGGCTAAAAAGATTAACGCATCTAGGCTTTGGTTGATGACTACCAATGATAATACAAATGCAATGCGTTTTTACCAAAAGAGGGGGTTTATTTTTAAGGGTATTAATATTAATGCGATACAAAAAAGCCGAGATCTTGGCCAAATAATCCCAGAAAAAGGTTGTTTTGATATACCCATTAGAGATGAGATAGAGCTCGAATACCCTTTATAAAAAATGTTAATTTGTTACTAATAACTATAATATTAAAATAAAATAGATATAACATGGATATAAGAACAAAAAAATTAGCTCAATTAGTTATAAAATATTCGGTTTTTGTAAAACACGGAGAGAATGTAATTATTTCTGGCAGTACAGAGGCCGAGGAATTTGTTAGGGCGTTATATGAAGAGGTGATTAAAGCCGGCGGCCATCCAATTTTAAGGCTGACCTTACCTGGACTAGCTCATACTTTTTATAAGCATGCGCAAAGACACCAAATCGAAAAATTTCCAGATGATTTTGAGTATATAGTAAAGAATTCTCATAAATACATAGGAATTGATACAGAATCCAATACTAGAGAATTAACAAGCGCCGATCCGGGCAAGATTGCTTCGCGCTC
>CAVWMZ010000002.1:0-18702 GCA_963756225.1 Candidatus Staskawiczbacteria bacterium | reverse complement strand
ACCGACAATATTAATTGTCCCGGCTCAGTCATGCAATATTCCCGAAGGAATAAGATGAAAAATAAACGGTTGCCCGTTCAAATAAACCGAATGGCCAGCATTTGCTCCGCCGGTTCCACGGACGATAATGTCCGCCCATTGTCCAGCCAATAAATCAACAATTTTACCTTTTCCTTCATCGCCAAACTGCAAACTCGTTACCGCAACAGTCTTAACATCATCAGGTATCATCATTGTTTCCATATTATCTCCTTTTGTAATTGCTTTATCCTCTGTAGTTCGGGGCTTCTTTATATCTGTTTAGACCGTGCGGACGAGACTCTTGCAAGCCTGCGCTCGTTATCATGCGAAAATCAATTATTTTTTGAAGACCGATAATGGTTTTCGCCCCTATGTACCCCATACCGCTTCTCAGTCCTCCCAATAATTGATGAACGACATTCGCAACGTCTCCCTTGAAATCTATTTCTCCTTCAACGCCTTCGGGCACCAATTTATTTCCGGAATTTTCGGCTTGGCCATAACGCTCTCGAGAAGCTAGATTATCCTTCATCGCTCCTAGCGAACCCATACCTCTATAAATTTTCACCTGCTTGCCACCGTCTCCGAAAATTATCTCCCCGGGAGACTGAATTGTTCCTGCGAGAAGTTTTCCTAACATAACCGTACTTGCTCCCACTCCCAAGGCAATTGTAATGTCGCCCGAGAGTTCAATTCCGCCATCGGCGCAAACTGGCACACCAGACCCCCTTAACACCTTCGAGCAATTGTAAACCGCAGAAGCCTGCGGACAACCAACCCCGGCTATCATCCTTGTAGTGCAAATGGATCCGGGGCCTTGCCCGACCCTAATACCATCTGCTCCTGCGCGTGCCAGGCGTCTTGCCGAGTCAGCTTCAGAAACGTTTCCCGCGATTATATCAATGCTAGAATAATTTTTCTTACAGTACTTAAGCATACTTATAACGCCCAACGAGTCACCGTGAGCTGTATCTATGACAACAATGTCCACCTTAGCTTTCGCCAAAAGTTCGATACGCGCTTTTGCATCATCACCAACGCCTATAGCGGCCCCAACGCGCAACGTGCCATCTGGTGCTAAATTATAATTTAAAGAATTTCCGGTAATTATACGCTTGACATCGGCCAGCGTATAAATGCCGATAAACTTATGCTGACGATTAAATACCGGTAAAATTTTTATTCTGTTAGCCATCATCTTTTGGTAAGCCGAATGAACGTCTACGCCCACCGAGGCGCTGATAATTTCCTTTGACATTATCTCAGAAATCTTTTTCTTTTGATTGATACAAAATTCGAAATCACTGCTTGAGACGATGCCAACGAACTTACCGCCGCTATCCATAACTGGAAAACTTAAAAATTTGTATTTTTTCTTCGTAACAAATTCCAAAATTTCGCCGACGGTTTGGTCGGCCTTTATGCAAATTGGATCAAATACGAAAGCGCTCAGCTTGTGTTTTACGGTCTGCACGTCTGACGCTTGTTTCTCTGGTGACAGATTCTTATGAATAATTCCTAATCCTCCCAATTCAGCCATAGCTATCGCCATTTCGGCTCCGGTAACTGTATCCATGGGCGAACTAATAATAGGAATGTTGGCAGAAACGTTTCGAGAAATCCTTGTACGCAAGCTAGCATCCTTCGGCAATATTTCCGAGTAATGCGTTTTCGGACGAATGTCGTTATAACCCAAAGCCAGCCTGGCTCGATCCATCGCAGCAAAAAACCCATCGCATTTTCTTCTTTGCATGGTTTTCCTTTCTTCTAACATGTGAACCCAACTTTTTGTGTAACTACTAAGTTGTAAAAGGACACACGATAAATCATTTTAACAGAGAAATTAACTATGTCAAACAAAAACCCGATAAATTAACATCGGGTTTTTGTTTTTATTTTTTATACTAAATTATTGTCCTTGCATTTGTGCAACTTGAGCTAAAAGCTGTTGAATTTCCTGCT
Organism: Candidatus Staskawiczbacteria bacterium; assembly: GCA_963756225.1. Lineage (GTDB taxonomy): Bacteria > Patescibacteriota > Minisyncoccia > Minisyncoccales > Staskawiczbacteraceae > XYD1-FULL-39-28. The sequence goes on along the minus strand of CAVWMZ010000002.1, from coordinate 16,719 downwards.
GGATTGACGAAATTGACTGTGCGCTTGCTGTTGTATTGGGAACCGAAGAAGAAATTTTATTTAACGCAGCCAATGTTACAGGTCCGACATTTCCAGTCTGCCTAATATTATTAGCTTTCTGAAATTTTTTAACAGCAGTTAATGTTGCTGGGCCATAATGACCCGTTGGGGTTGCTGTTAAAAATCCTTGCGCCACTAATATTTTCTGAAGTTGAAGCACGTCAGCTCCTTTGTCGTTATAAGCCAAGTTACGAGAAAAAACATAAGAAGTCGGCGACGATGAAATATTATTTTGGCCTTCGGTCGTATTATTCACATTTACAGTTAAAGGCGCGCAACCGCCTGCGCGCGAACAAACGGTGATCAAAGATATTCCGGCGGTAGTTGAATCCCCGACAAGCGTTAAAATATTTTCGCTTATATTTGTCTGCACAATGTTAGGATTTGAATTTGACGATACAAAATAGTTACCATCAGCCCCACCAAAAATAGTTATAGTGACACCCTGATTAAATACAATTGTCGGATTTGTCTGGCTGAATGAAATCGCCGAAGAACTTTCTTGCACTGTTAAAACTCCACATGCACTCATACCTGTTGTGCAAACAGTTACAGGCGTCAACGCAGCGGCCGTCACACTATTTTGCGCCGTAAGAATTACAGATGAACCGCTTATGCTAGCCTGGATTGAGTTAGGATTTGGATTATTTGATATTGTATAAATTCCCGAACCACCACTAATCATAACGCTTAGGCTTTCTCCAGGAGAAATTGTAAGATTATTTTGGCTGAAATTAAGCTGTTGAGAAGTACCGGAATTTTGGACGGTAATTGAAAGATTTGCACAATTTGTAGTGCTGCCTACAACACAAATATTTTCAACAGTTGATCCAAAAGCTAAAGCCACGACGCTCAACTGATTTACATTTAAATTTACATCTGCAATACCCGGATTTGAATTACTCAACAAATAAAGAGAACTTGCGCCGGCAGTTATCGTAGAGGTTTGGCCCACGTTTAAGAGTAAAGCATTTTGTGATAACGTAAGCCCTCCCACAGAACTGTTTAAAACGCTTTGAAAATATGGCCAAGCAACCAATTGCGATTGCGTTCCGTTTGCTCCACCGGTAGCAACATACACCGAACTGTTTGAAACAATGCCGTATGTACTAGAACTTATAACCGTAGAAAAATTTCCAGTTGCATCCGTTGTCCCGATAGACACAGATTGTGTATTTGAGCTTGAGTTTAAATAAAAAAGTATCACGCTCAAATTTGGATCTCCTGCTACATTAATTTGAACATAGTCGCCGTTGCCAGTGCTTGAAATCAACAATGTTGGGACCGCCGCACAAACCATTTGAGCAGAAAACAACAGAAAAACCCGATGCAAAAATAAAAGTTAATAATGACGATAATTTTTTTGATGAGTCCATAAAATTATTTTTATTTATTATCTTCCTTTATTGTACCAGGTTTTGTTGTTAAATAGAAATTATCCCACAAACTACGTTTAAAATCCAAATAACTTTTTAAAGAAATTACCGATACCCTGCATCATTCCTCCCATAAAACCCTTCGCACCATCGCCTGAGTTAGTTGTATCGCCACCCGCTTTCGCTTTTTGATCAATTACCGATGAAGCTGTTACAGAATTTCCGTTTACAGCCCCCTGAATTGTTAGATTGTCTCCAACGGCGATATTTGAAATTGTCAAATCTGTGACTCCCCCCACAACGATCTTGGCATTAGTTGTATCAACCGTATACGTAACATTACTTTTGTTTGTTATAGTAATCGTGCTACCACTTATTGCGGTTACGCTACCGGCTACAACTGGCTGACCATTACCTTGAATTACGGGTTGAGACACTCCATCTCTAATTGTTTTTGCGGCAACACTTGTTCCGCTGACCGTTCCTTGCACCATTACTGTATCACCTACTGCGATATTTGAAACAGACGAAGCTGCTCCACTTTTTGTCACCGTTGCGCTTGAAGCATCAACGGTATATGTTGTTGCAGCTCCTCCATTAGGTCCTACTTTACTTGTTACCGTAAGCGAGGTACCGTTTACTGCAGATACCGTGCCACCAATTCCTCTTCCGCCGCTAGCTCCGCCCATCATGACTCCATCTCTAATTGTTTTTGCGGCAACACTTGTTCCGCTGACCGTTCCTTGCACCATTACTGTATCACCTACTGCGATATTTGAAACAGACGAAGCTGCTCCACTTTTTGTCACCGTTGCGCTTGAAGCATCAACGGTATATGTTGTTGCAGCTGCTGTATTTGCAGCTCCCCTATTAAAACCCTGCCTTCCGCTAACCGTTAAGGTATCTCCACTTATAGTAGAAACAGTACCAACAACAGCTGGTGGTTGACCTTGTCCTCCTCTGCCCATCCTTCCTTGACCAGAGCTGGGCGCCGTTTGAGCGAAAGCTGAGGCAGCAACTAACGAACCTGCTAATATCAAACCTGCCATCAATAACGAACTATATTTTTGTATCTTCATTTATTTAGCACGCACACCATTCCTTTTAATGGGACTGGTGTAGCGGCATTAATTTATTATTTGCTTTTGGGATGGCCAATCCCTCTCTTCACCTACACCATCTAATACGGCCTCATAAGACGAGCGGGTGCAAACAAAAACCCGGATTAATTATCCGAGTTTTATGCGTCGCACAATGATTAAATTTTAATTATTTTTATAAAGTTTCTTTAAACCAATCTACTGTTTTATTAATAAATTGGTTTCTCCATAAATCGTCTAATAATCTATGCGTTGCTCCTTTAATTTCATATAGTTCTTTTCTTTGTGCAAGCTTGGCGCCTTCAATATATTTATCAGTTATTGCTCCTGGTATGATAGAATCTTTTTCTGAAGTGATCACTAGTAAATTCCCATTAAATATACTTATAGACTGAATAGCTGGCGTATCCGATAAATCAATAATTTTTTTATAAAAAATGCGTTTTTCATCTGCCATTATCTGACTATAAGTAAAATGCATCAATTCATTTGTATATACTGCCGGGGCCCTCAAAACAAGACTGCGGACCTCTTTTTTTGCAGACACCCCCGCAGCTATAGCTCCGCCAAGGCTTGCGCCACAAATTCCAATTTTATTTTTATCAATAAAGTCTTGCTGAGCTAAAAAATCATAAGCATTTATTCCATCTAAAAGCGCATCGCTAACTTTTAAATAATCTGAGTCTCCTTCGCTTATCCCATTTCCCCGAAAATTAATAGTTAAACCAACCATACCCAATTCTGCAATTTTTTCAGCGATTGGTATATAATTTTTCTCGTTGCTTGTCATTCCATGGAAAAAAATTACCCCACCAACCCTACCAGATATTTTTTCAGGCATAATTAAGGTTCCCTCAACCCGTTGACCATTACTATTAAATTTTATTTTCTCAGCAATAACTTTTACCTCCATATTAGACAGATCTTAATATCTCTTTAGCGGCTTCAAAAAAAGCTAAATCCCTTGAAATCATATATGGACTCGCATAATTAAGAGTTTCGCTTTCTTTAACTTTATTCATTGCATCTTCAAATGACAACCAAACGGTTTCAAACCCTTCCTCAATTTCATCTGGTTCTAAGTTTGGAACACCTTTTTCTCCAACAAGTTTTGCTATATAACAATATGACGTTTGTTTAACTTTAAATTTTTTTCTGTATTCTACTATTAAACCAAGGTCTTCAACAATTTCAACATCGCAACCAATTTCTTCACGACATTCTCTTTTTAGAGCCTCTTCGTTGTTCTCTCCCTTTTCTATACCGCCCCCCGGCAATTTATAATAATGATTTTTTGTTGCGTGTAGTAGGGCTACTAATTTATTATCATCAAAAACAATAGCTCGCGCAGCCTCGCGCACAGAATATTTATAAACTTCATCTTCTGAAACATTTTCTAAATTAACAATCTTAATTTGTTTCATAATTTTTTAATAAATGAATTCGAGTACGCCAGCATAATACTTCAATAAAGCTTGTCCCTTAAACATCTCTTGAATTTCTATCAAAACTATAGGGAGAGCTTTAAACCCAGATCTTTCGTTAATATGCCCCGCATTATTTAAAATAATAAGCTTCGCTTTAAATCTTTCCGCCATCTTTTGTCCGTGCCATAATGGAACGTGTTCATCATTATCAGAATTTATTAATATAATTTGTTTAGCATTTTCTATAATTTTTTTATCATTCAATTCATCAACAAAAAAATTATTCAATTCCATAAAATGAATTGGCTCAGCAAAACCAGAAACCAATATAGCTCCCCCAACTTGAGTGTTAATTGTTTCTAAATATTTTAAAATGGCAATACAGCCTAAACTGTGCCCCACAAGATACACGTCACTTGTCGGCTCCCCAACGACTTCTTGCAAATAAGGAAGCCACTCAGATAATTGGGGCGCCTCAGTATGAGGCATTGCAGGGACAATGACCTCAACTCCCCTTTTCTCCAATTCAGACCTCAGCCAAGGAAACCAGTTTTTATCTGGATAACCCGTGTAACCATGGACAATAATAACTTTTTTCATAATAGTTTAAAGCACGATAATGGCTGCGGGACTTGGATTCCGCTTCGCTGAAACCAGCGCTCGCTACGCTCGCTTTTTAGAAACCCTCGGTTTCTAACGCTGCGCTGTTTTCCTACACGGGAAGGACTTCTCCTTCCCGACCCCTTCCTATGGTTCGAATCCAAGCATTATTTTTGAAAATTCAGGATTTAAAAATCCTCAATTTTCAAAATTGCTGCGGGACTTGGATTCGAACCAAGATACCAGCCTTCAAAGGGCCGTGTCCTACCATTAGACGATCCCGCAATAAAATAAAGTAATTACATAATACAACTTTTTTTATATTTTATCAATAAAAAAAATAAAAACAGCCGCCAATAAATAGCGGCTATTTTTTATTTATTTTATTTTTTATTCTTTATTGACAGACGGTTTGGGCAGAAACACACTGCGCTGCTCCCAGCGTACCATTTTTACCTATACACAAATAGCTTCCGTTGGATAATTGAGTTGATACGCAATAATCTTGGGCTCCCGCGAAACATACAGGATTCTTTGCCCCCTGTTTTTTCAATAAATCATTGGCAACAGACACAAACACCAAGCCGTAGGGCGTTGTTTTAGAACCATTTAAGAAACCGTTTTTACAGACCAGGTTATAATTATTATTTGTTGCGAATAATGAGTCTGCTTGAGATCCAATTTGAACCATATCGGAATTTACTTTTTGGTTCGCCAATAGAGGCCCCACTATATTTTCAATCTTTTGAGCGCCCTGAGGCTCCTGGACGCTTATAGACTTATTGAAATTAGAATTTATACTATTAACTTTTAACTCTAAACTTGAAGGCACATCTAACGCGCTGCTCAAATCAACCACTTTATCAATTTTATACTCATAAAGCATGTTATCTTTTTTGCCAATCCATATTTCCATATTCACGTCTCCTATCGCACCTACAACGCCGCTCACATAAGATTGCTCAACGCTTTGCATGGTATTCTCTACAGCTATACCAGAATTGTCTGTCGGAGAGTTTTGTGTCTGCGTTGTGGCCGGAGCCTCCGAGGCGATTATCTTGGTCATTAAATCTTTTAATTTAGCTCTGCTTATTGTAACCGAGTAGTGATACGTATCTTGTCCGCTCACAACTTCGTCACCCAATTGCTTGTTAACAGAAAACATATTTTCCGCTGCCGCCAATTCCCACATTTTTTTAGTTAATCCCTGGCTGTTCGCCTGTAAAATGGCCGCAGACGTTAACTGCTCTCCCGTGGCCTGCGATATCATATTATAAGAATTTTGGTCAATTTTGAACCATTTTCCATTAATTTGGGAAATATTTAATCCAGGATAAGAAAACGTATTCGGCAATGTGATGCTATTTATTTTTAAGTAGAATGCGCCGCCAACTGAAACTGCGCTTACATTGGCTGAAGCAATAGGAGCTGTTGTACCAGCCTCAATTAAATTAAACACGTAACTACCGTCCGATTTGGTATTTGCAATATCACTAGTGTCTATTTCGCCATCTGAATTTAATGATATTTTGCCCTGAGACACTTTGCTGGCGTTATCTATTGCATCAATTTCTATCTGGGCTACCGTATGATATGAATTTGCACCTGCCATGCTATTCAACATTTTATTAATAACCGTTTCTGGCTTCGGTGCGAAAGGATTCCATGAAAGATTAAAGTACTGGCCGGCGAAAAGATATCCTGCTCCGCAAACAATAATCAAAACCATCAAAACTACTAAAATTTTCATAACCGCATGCGAGTTCCCCCTTATTCGGGTTGTATCATATTGAGTAGTAGCCACCGAAGACTGTGGTTGCGTTTGCGGCTGTGATTGAACTTGTGGTTGCGCCTGTATTTGTGGTTGCAGCTGGCTCTCAACCTGGGGTTGAATATCAACAATGGGTTGACTGATGACCTGGGGTTGAATTTGGGGTTGAGGTTGGGCTTGAACTTGTGGTTGCGCCTGTATTTGTGGCTGCACCTGAGGCTTTGGTTCTAATTGAGATTGCACCTGGCTTATAACCGTAAAAGCATCGTCTACTTCTGCCACGGTCCAGCCATTTTTATATAACAAACTACGCGTCTGGTCGTCGGGCTGACCGGCGTCTTTTGCTTTCGTTATGTAATCTATTAGTTGTTGCTCTGCCATAATATTTTTAAATTTAAAATTTATAATTCAATTAATTTATTATACCACAATGTCAACTCTTAAACATTTTTTAGTTGTGGATAACTATTTTATACAAATAATAAGCATAAAACAATAAAAAATCGCTGGCACCCGAAGGTAATTTCAGCGATTAATGAATCATGAAAAATTATTATAATGGAACCATTATGAAGGTCGCCGCCGAACCATAATACGACAAGAAATCTCTAAATTTGCTGCGCTCTATTTCTGAGAAATCTTGAGAAAAAACAACCACGTCAGGAACAACTCCTTTATTGATTTTCTTACGCGCGTTAACGACGCTATTGGCCCGGTAAATCTTAATATCTAATTCACTATGACCAGGGCGTTTTAAAAATATTCTTCTAATCTATCCCTTATGCCCGTATTTACGTCAACTACAAATGCTAGACAACGTTTTTTTCTTTTTTTGTGCCAGCTCATTAAAGACCCTCATTTCCTCTTCCGCGAACAGGATCCCTCAACACATTTCCCGTTTTTAATTGCAACGTTACGACCCAGCACCGAACAATTCATTTTACGACTCTTGGCATTCGCTATAACCTGAGTATTCGGACAATGATTGTCAGACATATACGCTCCTTTGTTAAAGGTCTATTATCGCAAGAGTTTTGCAATAATAAAATATTATAATGTAAATATTATTTTGTCAAAACTATTCTGTGCGGGGCTGGATTTGAACCCAGAACTTCGCATTCAAAGTGCGATGTGTTTCGTTACACCATCCCCGCGCGCCATGAATATAGCAGGAAAACTAGGATTCTTTATGAGTAATATTTATAACAGCCAGCTCTAGTGGCAATTGGGCAATTGAAGAATATTTAATCTTATTTTCTGCTTCTATAAAAAACTCCAACATATTTTGTAAATCTTTTTGAGTTAAATTAGCAGTCTGAGTTTTCATTTTCTCTAATTCTTCTTTAGACAAACCCGAATTCTGTAAACTTAAAAAATTTGGATCTATCTTTAAAAGCAACTCCTGACGTAGATAAAAAACTAAAGTTTTGGTAAATTCCTGAAGATCAACGCCATTTTCTATTATTAAATTTAAAAATGTTATAGCTTCTTTCGCATTTTTAGAAATTAAACAATCAACAAATTTAGATATTTCGCCAACCTCTACAATTCCTAATAATTCTTTTATATCCTCTGTTTTTATATCTCCTTTCTCGCCAGAAAAACTCAAACATTCGTCAAGCAAAGATTCTGCATCACGGAACGATCCTCGTGAGTTTAAGGCAATCAAAGATAATGCAGAAGCATCAAGTTTTACGTTTTCTTTTTTAGAAATAAATTCCAGTTTTTTTATAATTTCTGGAACCTGCAAGCGTTTAAAATCAAACTTTTGGCAGCGAGATAAAATTGTTGGAATCATTTTATGTGATTCTGTTGTTGCTAAAATAAAAATCGCGTGAGCCGGCGGTTCTTCTAAAGTTTTTAACAAAGCGTTTGCCGCAGATTTTGATAGCTGATGGCATTCGTCAATTATAAATATTTTATATTTTGATTTTACCGGCGCAAACTTTATTCCCTCAATTATTTGTCTAACATCGTCAACCCCAGTATGAGATGCCGCATCAATTTCTATTAAATCTATAGACCTAGAGCTCATTATTTCTAAACACGAAGAACATTTATCGCAAGGCTCAAATTGGCCATCCTTCCTATTCTCACAATTAATTGCTTTGGCAAAAATTCTAGCAATTGTTGTTTTCCCAGAACCACGCGGACCGGAAAACAAATAAGCATGCGAGATGCTATCTCCCTTTATAGAATTAGTCAGCGTTTGAACAACGTGCTCTTGCCCGATGACTTCGCCAAACGTCTGAGGACGATACTTTCTATATAAAACAAGATTATTCATATAAATATTTATTTAAGCTTACCATAATCAAATCAACATAATCAAATTGCTCTTAACAAGTGTAGTTAAATCTGATAATATGATTAATATATACCATGGCAGACAAATTTTTAAACAAACTAGGATCTTTTTTGCAAGGAATTAGCGACTGGAGGGACAAAACTCTTCTCATTTTTATAAAACCGTACTGGCCAAGAAAAATTATACCTAACTACTTAACATACTTAAGAATTTTCGTAGGAGCTGTATTATTTATTTTACTTTTTAGTTTTGGTATAGAAAATAAATTTTTAATAATTTCTTTATTCTGCGTGGGACTTATAACAGATCTTTTTGACGGCTCTATCGCAAGAGGATTAAATAAGGTTACAGAACTAGGGGCCATGTTAGACCCAGTGGCCGACCGAATTTTAATTCTTCCAATCGCCCTTTATACCTTATATAAAACTCACTATATTTTGCTTACTGTCTGGTTTCTAACTGAAATTGTAAACGCTTCGATATCATTATTTTATCAATCAAAAAAACCATACATTGAATCAAACATCTTTGGTAAAACTAAAATGGCCTTATGGTGTCTGGTATTTGTTGTGATCTTAATAATCTGGCCGAAGCCCCTCCCCCTATTTTTTATTGACATTATATGGATTTCTTTAATAGCTTCTTTCTTGAGTATTTTTATAAAAACCAACGAATTAAAAAATGAAGGTTTTATTAAAAGCAAAATTCTCACTACAGAATTAAATAAACATAATAATAAACATGAAAATTTATAATACTCTTTCGGGAAAAAAAGATTTACTTAGGCCCATAAAAGGAAAAAATATTAACATCTTCGTCTGCGGGCCAACTGTTTATGATTATTCACATATAGGCCATGCAAGAACTTATGTTATTTTTGACGCTTTTGTAAAATATTTAAGATCTCAAGGTTTTACTGTTTTTTATTTACAAAACATAACTGATTTAGACGATAAAATTATAGCTCGCGCTAGAGAAAAAGGCGTTTCGCCAAAAGACCTGGCGGTTGCTTTTGAAAAAGAGCACCTAAAAGATATGAAAACATTAGGCGTTGATAGTATCTCTAAATATGCAAGAGCTACAGATTATATAAAAGAAATAATCAGCCAAGTGCAAAGGCTGCAAGACAAAGGCTATGCTTATATAATAGACGGAGATGGAATTTATTTTGAAATAAGTAAATTTAAAAATTATGGAAAATTAGCTGGCAGAACTATTCTTGGAGCAGAAGACGCTGTTTCCAGAATTGACTATAGCAAAGACAAAAAGAATCGGGGAGATTTTTGTATATGGAAATTTTCCGAAGCTTCCGAACCATCATGGTCGTCGCCTTTTGGTAACGGCAGACCGGGCTGGCACATTGAAGATACCGCAATTACAGAAAAGTTTTTCGGATCCCAATACGATATTCATGGGGGTTCTAGGGACCTAATATTTCCGCATCATGAAGCAGAAATAAGCTTAATGGAATCAATATCCGGAAAAAGGCCTATGGCAAAATATTGGATGCACACGGGGTTTTTAACGGTAAACAACCAAAAAATGGGCAAATCTTTGGGAAACTTCATCACAATAAGCGACCTATTAAAAAGATGCCCTGCAAACTATTTAAGATTTTTTATAGTTAAAAATTTATGGAGTTCGCCAATTGATTATTCTGAATCAACAATGATAGAAGTAAAATCTGCCGTAGAAAAAGTAGAAGAATTTTTAAGAAAATTAAAAAATTTAAAGTCTATAGCTAAAAATTCCGCTAAAATAGAAAAATCAATAAAAGATTTTAGATTAAAATTCTACAAAGAATTAGATGACGACTTTAACACCCCCAAGGCGTTCGCCGTGATGTTTGATTTTATAAAAAAAATAAATGAACTTCTAGATAAAAATTTACTTTCAAAAAAACAGGCTAGCGATATCTACAAATTCTTCCAGGAAATAAATAAAGTTTTTGGAATTATAAATTTTGAAAAAGTAAACAAAGCAATTCCCACCGAAATAAAAAAACTTGTTAAAGAAAGAGAACTGCATCGTAAAAATAAAGAATGGCAAAAATCAGACGAAGTAAGACTTCAAATTGAAAGACAGGGATTTACGGTTGAAGACACAAAGGACGGCCCGACTATTAAGGGTATTTAATGTATAAATCCTGCCAAATGTTAGCATTTTGAGATAACCTCCTTGCAAATAATATTTTTCGACGCGAAAAATATTACCATTTGCAAGGATTCGTGTCGAAAAACGCTATTTGGCAGGATGCCTATGCAAAAAAAGAGGCGGTCGCAAGACTGCCTTTTAAATTACCTGGATTATCTTATTTCTTTTTGCGACTTTTAAGCAAAGCCCTTAGCAATTCTATTTTTGATCTAATCAACTTAGCCTCCTGATCACAAATTTCCCTCTCTAGCGCAAAAAATGGATTTGCCTTGGAAGGATCTGCCCTATCATAGGAAGCCAAATTAAATTCCGCTTCGCGCAGTTTGCGCTTTAGCTTTATAAATTTTTTCTGCTGATCACTGAATTTTACCTTCTTTAATTTCTTTAACCATTTTTCAAAAAGCATAATGTGTCCTTTCTTATAGTTAGCTAGCTAACGGTTGTAAATACTGCATTTCTTTCCTCAGCTTGGCAATTTCTCTCCGACGGAGCATCCTTTCTTCGAACTTGTTCGCCCCTTTGCAACCTTCCAAAGAGACTCTTGTCTGGTTCAGCTTGTGTTCTAATTTTCTCAACCTTCTAGCGTTAAACCATTTTTGTAGAAACATTTTTCGGTCCTTTCTTTCGTCAGCTCCACATAAGAATGATTGGAATTTCATCGGGCAGAGCATCTACAAATGCCTTAATGGCTTTATTCTTAAAAGAAGTATCATCGGAAATTTTTAATCCCTTCAAATCCTCAGCGAATACAAAGGTTAAATCAACGCCATACCTATCTTTTCGCGTTCTTTTCAACGCCGCCCTCCCTGTAAGTTTCCACCCACAACTGCGGAGGGATCGTTATCGCTTTAACCGTTGATTGATGGGGAGGGCCGGGATGAGGCAATTGGTCAAAGATGAAATAGTCCTGGTCAAAAGTTAAACGGTCGTGACAATGAACCATCATGTCGCACAATCGTGCCGTACCCGTGAGCGGAAGCAATGCCAAAAATAGACTCATAACCTTCTCCTTTCAATGTGCAATTTTACCGACGGCATGTCAGCAAAAATTCCTAATAGGAATTTTTTTATTCTGTCATAGGCGAATATTATTGTCAAGGACTTTACCTGTCCGCTTGGTTTTGGTAATGTGAAACTATTATGGCAAACGAATTACCCGATAAATTGCCTCCACAAAATAATGACGCAGAACAATCTCTGCTAGGTTGTTTAATGTTGGACAAAGATGCAATTGTAAAAGTTGTTGATTTTATAAGAGCGGAAGATTTTTATAAAAGCATTCACCAAGATATCTATCAAGCAATGGCCGACCTCTATGAAAAGTCTGAGCCGATTGATATTCTTTCGGTTTCAGCCAGATTAAAAGAAAGAAACAAATTAGAAGACATTGGCGGCTCGGCATATTTAACTTCTCTAATAAATACTGTTCCAACTGCAACTCACGTTTATAACTATGCAAGAATAGTCAGACAAAAAAAGATTTTAAGAGATTTAATTTCAGCTTCAGAAGAAATTGGGCTATCTGCTTTTGACGAATCAGAAGAAGTTGATGTTTTACTAGATAAGGCCGAGAAAACTGTTTTCAGTATTGGGCAAAGATCCTTAACTCAAGCATTCATACCAATAAGAGATATAATTTCTGACACTTTTGAAAGACTAGACGACCTTTCAAAAAACCAAGGAAAGATGCGAGGGATACCAACAGGATTTATTGATTTAGATAAAATGTTGGGAGGTTTGCAAAAATCCGATCTAGTAATTTTAGCAGCAAGGCCTTCTATGGGAAAAACTTCGCTAGCTTTAGACATCGCTAGAAATGTAGCGGTTTTGGAAAACCAACCAGTTGGACTTTTCAGCCTTGAAATGTCTAAAGACCAATTAGCCGACAGACTTTTGGCCAGTGTGGCAAATATTAATTTGTGGAATTTAAGAAATGGAAGGTTAACCCCAGACGACTATTCAAGATTGCAACACGGTATGGGCAGCTTAGCTGACGCCCCTCTATATATAGACGATGCTGGTTCTGTAAATATTTTACAGATAAGAGCCATGGCCAGAAGGTTACAGGCCACAAAAGGATTGTCAATGATAGTTATAGATTATTTGCAGTTGATGGAACCAATGAATAGATTCGCCTCCCCTGTTCAGCAAGTAACCGAAAACTCGCGCGCCCTAAAAATGCTAGCTAAAGAATTAAACATTCCGGTTCTTGTTCTATCACAGTTATCTCGTGCAGTTGAACAGAGAACGCCATCGATACCAAAATTGTCAGACTTAAGAGAGTCTGGCGCGATTGAACAGGATGCCGACGTTGTTTTGATGATTTATAGAGAAGACAAATACTCAGAAAACAGTTTAAACCCGAATATTGCAAAAGTTATTGTTGGTAAACACAGAAATGGACCTACTGGAGATGTTGATTTATTCTTTGACGAACACAGAGTAAGTTTCAGAAACCTAGACAAGGGCGCATACTCTCCTGAGACGGGTGAAATAGGTTAAAAATAAATAATTCATGGACTCAATAGATAAACTTATAAATATTTTTAAAAAATTTCCAACGGTTGGCTCAAGAACTGCCGGCCGTTTTGTTTATTATTTAATGAAGTTGCCCAAAGAAAGAACAGATGAATTAATAGCTGCGATTCAAGAATTAAAAAATAAAATAAAATTATGCGAACTCTGTTTTAACCCTTTCGAAGGCGACGAACAATTGTGTTCAATTTGCAGAAATTCAACTAGAAATAAAAATTTGCTTTGCATTGTTGAAAAAGAAACTGATTTGCTTTCGCTTGAAAGCACTAAAAAATTTAATGGTTTATATTTTATTTTAGGCGGAACAGTGGCCACGATGCGAAAAGAAGATTTGAGCCAGCTTAGAATTGAAGAATTAAAGAAAAGAATTAGAGGCAATACTTTTACAGAAATTATTATTGCGTTAAATCCAACTCCAGAGGGACGAACAACTTCGGTTTTAGTTGAAAACATAATAAAAGAAATATTCCCTAATCCCCCATTTAAAATTACGCATTTGGCAAGAGGAATTCCCGTCGGCGGCGAACTCGAATATGCCGACGAAGAAACCCTTGAATCTGCCCTTGAAGATCGTAAATAATTTTTTACAAAAAAAGAGACCCGCCTGCGAAAGCACGGGTCTTTTAGAATAAATTAACTACGCGAGATTGCGAGTATGGAAGATTGGAAGCTTAAGAGCAAAAACCTCCTCAAACTTTATATCATTCATAGCAGACTTGTAGGCGACATCTTTTCCGATATCTTTTCCGACGCATCAAATCAATCCCAATTTCTCAAGCTCGACTAGCCAGTACCACCCTCACCATCGCCAAACTCATAATCAGGGATACCCGCCACCTCGCATACCTCTTTAGCGAAGCTATCTTTAGTCCAAACATTTCCCGGACGAGAAGTAGAAACCTTTGCGGCATCAAGAAACCTCGTCAGTCGTTCATTTTTATAGGGCACCTTCGGTTTGCCGTTGGGACCAAACGGAACCGGCGAAAAAGTAATCTCTTTATTGGTGTGCTGATCAACATCTATGTGCAACAAGGCAAAAATATCCTGGTTGTCATGGCATCCTTCAAGGCGAAGCCTTCCTCTGCGACAAGGAGATTTTTCCATTTCGTCAAAAAAAACAGTATGAAACTTTACGTGCAAATCTCCGCAATCTTTTCTGGGCGTGACAACTTCAATCTGCAAATCACTTTTGACTCCCTGCCCAAGCCAAGTGGCCTGCAACAGAAACGGGACCATATCCATATTCCTTATCAGAACAGGCTCCGTAATCGGAGCATACCAATCAACGCCTATGTTTCTCATGACTTTTCCTCCGCGCCTGATACTTGTCTTTATCCACAATTTCTGCCACGCGGCAAAAGATCGGAACAGTCGACCACCATCAAAGCCTCAGGCGGGCTGATGGATTTACTTTTCAATGAGCGCTTTTACCCTACTTCATGAATTGCACATTGTCAACCCACGTCGCACAATTAAATATCCGTATTTTTGCGGCCGCAAAAATACGGAAAATAATAAAGCAATAAAAGAGGCCCGGCTGAGAAGCAGGGCCTTTTCGTTTATTACGAAGTACGATTAGGGTATTTTTATCCCAAAAATTTGCTCGAACCGTTCGGCCGTCATTGCAATCGCACAGCTCAGGTCATTTGGCCGAATAATTATCGCTAGCTTTTCGAGCTCGCATAGCCAAGACAAAGCAAGACCATCGTTCTCAAAGTACGCCTTCTCACGGATAAATCTCACCATCGTTGGATTATCCCATGTTGTTCCTTGAGGATGAGAAAAAATGGCTTTTGCCACCTGCAGAAAAATTTTCAATTTCCGACCATTTTTATATTCATGCGCTAGATTCGGCTTGCCATTAGGACCAAACGGAATTGGAGAAAAAGTAATACTTTCGCCACACATGAGCCTATCTAAATTAACTTCCAAAAGTGCAAAAAGTCTTTCGTTATGCACCATTCCGTTGCTTGTCTCGCCTTCCAGCCGCAACCTCGCTTTCCTAAACGGCGAGCTATCAGAATCGTCAACGTCATCCCACAAAACTTTATGAAAGCCGTGGTCTTGCATAGTCCAATGCGGTTGCGCACTGTTTGGGTGGCTTATTTCAAGATGAATCTCGCTGGCTGACAATTGACCAAACCACCGCATATGCAGGAGCAACGGAATTACCTCGGGATTTTTCAACAAAACACTCTTCTTTATCGGAACGTAATACTCGATCATAACTTCTCCTTCTGTCGCCTGATTTAGGCCTTTATTCGCGATTTCCTGCCACGTGGCAAAAGATCGGAACAGTCGACCACCATCAAAGCCTCAGGCGGGCTGATGGATTCTTGCCCGGTCGTATAACCGGATCACTTTTCAATGAACGCCTCTATCTTAACTCATATTAATAATTTGTCAATATGAACAAAACAAAATCGCCCATATGGGCGATTTATATTATTTTATTATGATTCCCTCTTCTTCTCCGCTTCCCTGACTTGATGTTCATCCATACCAAAATGATGGGCTATCTCGTGCCAAACAGTGTCCTTAACGGCTTTTTTTATATCTTCAGGATTAACAAAAAATCTTTCAATTTGGTTTTTAAATATTGTTATTTTATCCGGTAATACCTGCCCATAAGATTGTCTTTTTGTTAGCGGCACCCCTTCATACAATCCAAAAAGCGAACCTCCTCTAAGCCTGAGTTTTTCTACTTGAAATGGGGTCGGATCATCTTCGATAACTATTTCCACGTTTTCCAATCTAGCCAAAAACTTTTCAGGAATTGCGTCAATCCCCTCTTTTACTAATTTTTCAAATTCTTCGTTCGTCATCATATTATTACTATATATGTAAAAAGCCGTTGTTTCAACGGCTTTTTACTTCGATTGTTATACTTTACCTAATTTTTGAATTTTAGCTATCCTCTCCGCCAATTCCTTCTCAGCCTTGTGTCCTTTACGTACCTTGCTCTTGTTATCGAGCCACTTCTCAATAGTAAAGAACATTCCAGATCTCCACATCCATATACCAATTAAGGTAAGTAATAGAGGAAGGAAGAACGAGTCTGTCCAGAAGTTGTTGGTTAGACCAGTTGAGACTGTGGAAGCACCCAATACCCCAGCTCTTGTGACAATAACTGAGGCGGAAGCCGTAGGAATATATCCTGTATTCGAGCTGGTAGCGTTAACGAGGTTGTTTAATGTTGTAGTTCCGTATGCAAAACTGGTGCTTCCTGCTACCTGTGTCTGATAGGTTATGGTTATTGTTTGACCAGCTTCTATTGTATTCAAGTTCACTCCTGAAACTATGTTTCCAGAAGAATTGTAATTGTTGTTATTACAATTATTGTTGTTATTGTAGTTTCCATTACCACCCGTGCAAGCTACAACCAATT
>CAVWMZ010000001.1:0-19153 GCA_963756225.1 Candidatus Staskawiczbacteria bacterium | reverse complement strand
TCTCTAATGATTTCTGCAAATTTAGAGAAAAAAATTATGATGAAAAGTAGAACAAGCTGGTATAGAAAATTAAGTATTTTCTTGGTAAAAAAATATGGGTTCCTGGACTCAAATGTCAGCCAAAAAAGTGGAGGCATAACATGGACTGATCCAGAAACGGGCAAAAAATTATTTGAAATAGGCATCTTGATATTCAAAGACAAATGGCAGACAGAGCAAGAGGACGATTATTTTATACCGGCATATTACTACAAAGAAAGTGACTCCAAAAATAAAGAGGAGCAATTGATTTCATACCCGATATACCTCGTTACTACCAAATGTAATTATGGAGGCGTCAGGTATTGGTTCATATGCCCGTTATTAAAAAAAGACGGACATCCGTGCGGCCAGCGAGTCGGAGTGCTTTATTTATTGGGTAAATATTTTGGCTGCAGGAAGTGCGGAAAACTTTTCTACGATTCACAACTCAGGTACGGAAAAGGAGCCCGAGGCACTACCGGAGTCAGCCAACAGTACATAGACGAACTTAGGGATAAAATCACGGTATTTTACTACAAAGATAAACCAACAAGAAAGTACAAAAGATTGCTCGCATTAGAAAAAAAAGACGAGGAAAGTTGGGAAAAAATTATTGGCATAATGGAAGCAGATATAACCAAGCACAAAGCATATGTGGACTTATTAGAAAAAAAGAGGCATCGTCGTAATAAGGGCGCTCTAAAACAAGTTGACACGGAGCTTAACGACCCCTTCCAAAATTAAAAAATATTAAAATAAGAATAAAAATTATGACAACAGATAAATCAACCAAAGCAATAATATTATGTAGAGTAAGCTCAAGGGAGCAGCAAGAAACAGGATATTCGTTGGACGCGCAAGAAAAACTATTGGCCGATTATGCAAATAAAAATAGCTTCAGGGTGTTGAAAATATATCGCATCTCGGAATCCGCGAGCGGAAAACTGCTTCGTAAAGCTTTCAACGAAACATTGCAATTCGCCACAAAGAATAAAGTGGAGGTAATCTTATGCGAAAAGATAGATAGACTTACCCGCAATCTCAAAGATGCAGCAGTTGTAGATGATTGGGTCAAAGAGCACTCAAGCAGATCAGTCCACTTCATAAAAGAGAATTTTATCTTAAGTAGGCAAACCAAAGCTCATGAAAACTTTGTCTGGGATATGAAAGTCGCAATGGCGAGATTTTACACTAACAATCTTTCAGAGGAGGTCAAAAAGGGCCAGAAAGAAAAACTCGCGCAAGGGTGGTCACCCAAAGGAGCGCCGCCATTAGGATACAAAACAGCCGGAGAAAAAGGACATAAAATACATGTTCGCGATGAGGACAAAGCTCCCTTGGTAAAGAAAATGTTCGAATTATATTACAGTGGCAATTATTCCCTGAACACAATATGTGAAGCAATGAAAAAAGAAGGAATGAGGGGCAAGAATAATCAGCCGGTTTCAAGGACAAGAATACACGAACTACTATCTGATCCATTTTATTGCGGCATAAATGTTTGGGGTGGACAATTTTATGCCGGGCAAGCAGGAGCCCCTGATAAGCAAGGAGATGTTTAATTTAGTGCAGGAAAAATTGAGCCACAAGTTTGGAGGGAAGGTAAAATATAGGAAACACATGTCGGTATTCAAGGCAAAGATTAGATGCGAGGAATGTGGAGGGATGATAGCTTGGGAGTGCCAAAAGGGCCATTGGTATGGGCACTGCAATCATTACAAAAATTGTTCGCAGGAAAAATGGGTTAAACAAAAAGAAGTCGAGGATCAGGTTATTCCTCTACTTATTGAGGCAGCCCCCAAAAACAAAAAGGTGTTAGGGTGGCTGGAGGAGGCATTAAGAGAGGACCACTTTAACGAGGTTGATTACAATACTAAAAAACGAGAGGAATTGAATGAGGTAGTGAGAATTGCCGACCAAAGAATAGAGGGTGCTTATAGAGACAAGCTTGACGGGAGGATGCCGGGAACGCTGTGCGAAAAAATAATTGCGGAGTCCAATAGAAACAAAGACGATGCCATAAACTCCCTTGGAAAGCTCGCCGAGAGCAGAGCTGCTTATTACGAGGTCGGATATTCCATACATGAGCTGGCCCTGCATGCAAAGGAAATCTACGAGAGTAAAAAAGCGACTACCGAGGATAGGAGGTTGCTTTTGAAGCATGCATTTACGAACTTCGAGCTAAATGAGGGGAAAATAGAGGGAGATTACTCATTAGCGTTCGAATTCTTGCTAAAATGGATGCCAAAGCTCAATTCCACTTTTCGAACCGCCAAAAATAGGCGATTTTAGGAACAAAACAGACGCTTTGGCGTCTGTTTGTACGGTCGTGCGCGGGCAGGGGGATTTGAACCCCCGATCTCCTCCGTGACAGGGAGGCGTCTTAAACCAGGCTGGACTATGCCCGCAAAATAAATATTATTTTTTCAATTCGTTATTGTGTTGAGGGTGGGAGTTGAACCCACGACCTTGGCGTTATGAGTGCCACGCTCTTACCAACTGAGCTACCCCGACTTATTGTGACTCTCTATAAATTTTATTTTTTCTTTGTGGTTCCAATCTTTAATTTCTCTTTCTCTCTCAAGCGCCACTGTCTTTTTATAATGTCTTTCAGAAAATACAATTTTTTCTGGAACGTGCGATCTAGTATATTTCGCTCCTTTTCCCGCTTTATGCTTTTCGAGCCGAGTTTCCAAATCATTGGTATAACCGGTATACAAAGAGCCGTCTTTACATTTGATTATATAGACAAACCACATAGATTGTAAAATGAAAATTGTCGGGCCGCCCCGAATTGCACGGGGGCCTGCAGCTTATGAGACTGCCGAGGTACTACTCCTCCACGGCCCAATGAATTAAACTAATATTAATACTTTAACACAAAAAAACGGTCAAAGCAAGTTGTTTTCTTTTAACCAAATATGCAACTTATTTTTTTATGCTTCACCCCCACACCAAAGATTAGAAACCTCAATTTATATTCGCAATAAAAATTGTAAATCTTGTGGTGTGGGGGTAAAATAAATAAACCCCGTTAGAAATATTTATAACATGGGGAATCCTCGAGAAGTCCAAAATACAAATATTATAATACAAAAATATTTGCTTGGTATTTCTAACGGGGTAAATAATAAATTAAACAACTAATTCAATGAAGATTAATTTTTTAGGTGCAGCACAAAATGTAACCGGGTCTAAACACCTGATACAAACCAATGGATACAATCTACTGCTAGATTGTGGTTTATACCAGGGCAAACGTGACGAATCTAATAAGTTAAACAGCGCGCTTCCCTTTCCAGCCGCAGAAATAGATGCGGTCATACTTTCACATGCGCACCTAGACCACTGTGGAACTCTGCCTATTTTAGTTAAAAATGGTTTTGAAGGAAAAATATATTGCACTCCTGCAACTGCCGAAATTGCAAAATATATAATACTAGATGCAGCCGAAATACAAAAACAAGATTGCGAATATATAAACAAACATTTAAATCCTAGCGAAAAAGAAATCTGCCCAATATACACTGCAGACGACGTTCAAAAGGTTGTTGAATGTTTTACGCCTGTTGATTATTTTAGGCAAAGCAATCAATGGACAGAATTAAATGAAAATATTAAATTTAAATTTTATGATGCCGGACATATTTTAGGTTCTGCAATAACTCTTTTGGAAATAACTGAGAACGGCGCAATAAAAACGTTGGCTTTTACCGGAGACATGGGCAGAGAAAACTCGCCAATTTTGCGTTCGCCAGAACACATAACAGAAGACACCCAAACTCTTATTACTGAATGTACCTACGGCGACAGAATTCATAAACCGATGACAGATACAACTCAAGATTTTAAAGATGTTATTACTGCGGCGATAAAAAATAATGGAAAAATTATTGTTCCTGCTTTTTCTTTAGGCAGAACGCAAGATATTATTTATATCTTGCACAAACTTATAGACCAAAATGCTATTCCGGCTATACCAATATATATAGACAGCCCTCTGGCTGAAAATATTACAGAAATTTTTCCTAAATATATAAATGATTTTAATGCGGACTTTGAAAAAGATTTTGGAGTAAAAAATGAATCCCCTTTTGCCATGAAAAATATAATTTATGTGAGGTCAATTGAGGATTCGAAGGCTTTAAACAACGCACAAGGGCCATTAATGATTATTTCTGCTTCTGGCATGTGCGAAGGAGGCAGGGTTGTGCATCATTTAAAAAACAGCATTGATAATCCAAATGATATTATTTTAATTACAGGATACCAGGCTGAAAATACTTTAGGAAGAAAAATTCAGGAAGGAATAAGTCCTGTAAAAATATTCGGTCAAAACTATGATGTTAGGGCCCAAGTAAAAACTCTAAACGAATTTAGCGCGCATGCTGACCAAAACGATCTTCTATCTTATATTTCTAGTATAAAAAATTTGCAAAGAGTATTTTTAGTACATACAGAACTCCCACAGGCAACTGCCTTCAAGGCTGTCTTGGGAAAAAATTATCCGTCATTACCTGTTGAAATTCCAACCATGGGTCAATTTTTTGAAGTTTAGCTTTAAATATCCTGCCATCCTGCCAGTGCAATATAAAAGGCCACCCGTTGCTTGCGCTCGGGGTGGCCATGAAGTGCCTCCTTTCTCGGATAAAGTTTGTTGTGATATTTAGGCGTTGAAGTAAATGCGGTGAGGGGTCACCGTAACCGAACCGCAATGGGTGGCGCGCTGGTACATCCAGTCGCACTGACCATCGTGATGGGCAGAACCGTTGCCGTTGCTGCTATTGCAGCTCAACGTTTTAGCTTCGGCAAGAAACTCGTCGTACTCTTGCGGCGATGGTTCCTCATTGGCGTGACGATCCAGTCGGGGTTCAGACTTGTCCACTCTGTCCAGGCGTCTTCCTGGCCGGCGGACTTTAATGAACCTTTTGTGAAACAGCGATACTGCTCTGTTGCCATGTGCTGACATTTCTACTCCTTATTTCTGGGTTTTTGCACTGCGGCCTCTATCCAAAGATTGGACAGATCGCAGCTTGAAAAAAATCAATCTAAAAATTGACTCCCTTTAAGCTGCGATCAAATCTCATAAAATTATAAAAGAGCTATTTTCAATATCTTTATTATACATCTATTAACTACTATTGTCAAGTGTTTCTCCTTTCGCCCACTCCCAAATAAAATAATACTACCGTCTTAACAAAAACTCAATAGTCAGACAGAAACCCGAGGTAATGCCTCGGGTTTAATTTTATGGTGCCTAGCTCCTTCTAATCTGTGTCCACCTCTACGCTGTCCGTAGCGCTACCACCCGCATTCGTGCAAGTAATAATAAATATTTCTGGAGATGCTGTTATTGTAATTGATTTAGTGCCACTTGTGTTTTCTGTTCCAGACCAATTGCTTGATGCCACACAAGATGTTGCCGCGGTAGATGTCCACGAAAGATTTACGGCAGTACCGTTAGAAACCGTTACGGGCCCATCAGAATTATTTGCTTTAAATATTAACCGTGGGCAAAACCACGCAAGATTGCGTTAATAAGGGCGAGTTAACTGATGAACCGCAACCATTCAAATCTATGCATGTTCGTGCTTGTTTACTATTTGCACAGGTACTCCACGAAGAACATTGCCAATTAGGCCAACAATTTGAATTAACCGTGTAGTAAAGATTCGCAGTTATACTGTCGGTTACTTGTGCTCCAGTTACGGTAGAGACACAATTAATTTTAAAAGTATCAGAAATTTTATTGGTGCTAGAAGTGCCCTTTATATTACCCGACAAAGTTACTGTTTGCGAACTGGAAAAAGGTATGTATCCTGAAAATGATGCTGGCGTTGCAGTGTCAGAGGCAACGCATGACGAAACATTTGTTCCCATCCATTGTAAATTTATATTTTCTGTTAAGTTAATAGAACCGTCATTATTTACAGTTGCTCCATTGCCCAAAGTTAAAAAAGTATTTACCGGACCGTCAGAACCATTAATTTGGATATCAATTGGCTTAATATTACAAGACTGAGTTGTTACGGGCTCTCCAGTCATCACCCCACAATTATTAGGGCTCTAGACTAGCAAGACTAGTCAAAGTAGCCGATTAATTTAATAATATTTTTTAATAATTTTCCACAATTCCTTTTTCATTGTATCATTTGTTTTTCCGTAGCGCCACTCCGACTCTTTAAGATGCAGTTCGAAATTCTTTTTTACACCATTAAATTTAGCCAGTTGACGTTTGGTGAAGCTCCAGAAATTTTCAATGCCGTTGATGTGAATACCTGTACCTTTCCTTGCAAATTCATTGTCTCCGTGATTAACCCTGAAATGTTTGTCGTATCCTACATCAACAAGTCCGTCATAGCTACGCCAGCTGTCCGAATAAATTACTGCTGATTTATCTACTTTCCCTCTGATAATGCTTTGCAGAATGTCTTTTTTGCAGTTAGGGACGATTTCTGTGTAAACATGTCCGTTGCGTTTCAGTATTCCGAACACCGGTTGCTTCTGCGTGCCTCGTCCGCGTTTCAGCTTGCCGTGAAATCCGCGTTTGCGCCTTGCTCCAAAATATGATTCGTCCACTTCCGCTTCACCGAAAATCTTTTCAAATTCTTTGTGCTGATGAGCATAAATTGCCACACGAAATCTGTTGTACCAGTAATTTATCGTGTTGCGATTTACGCCCACCAGAGGAGCTGCTTTGGAGGCGTTAATATCCAAACAAAAGTGTTCAATAATTTTTTTAATTTTAAATGTCAATAATTTAGATTTTTTGAGACTATTTACTAACATTTTGTCATTATACCATGACAGACTGCTAGTCTAGAGCCTTATTAGAATCGGTTACCGGCCTAGTCTGCTGGTTGCTAGTGCACGTACCCCATGTACCAGTTTGCCACGAAGGCGTGCAAGCTATTGGAATGCTATTTGTCGGGATACTAGAACCACACCCATATAAATTATTTAATTCTGATCTTGTAAGCGGACCAACAAATCCCGTTCTAGAGCCAATATTATATTTTGCTTGGAACTGTTTAACCGCCTGAATTGTCCCAGTTGAATAAATATTAGTGCCATCGGGCGAATAAGAAATACCTTCATCTTGCAACGCCATATGCAAATAAGGAATATCACCCGTGGTAGAATCTGCAAATCCTAAATTATTATTAAAATTATAACACCATGAGCTGTTTCCAGTGTTTCCCTGTTGCTGGGCTAATATTTGAGCCACTTGTTGTTGAAGCTGAATAATTAAGGCTTGGCGCTGTGCATCTGTCATACTCTGAGCAAATGCAACTGACGAGATACAAAATAACAATAATGCTACTAAAAATATTTTCATTTTCATGAAATTTTTGATATTTATATTATTGCTTAATTATACTATGTTTAGCAATGTAAAGCATGTGAATAAAAACAACGCATTATGTTCTAAAAACTTCTAAAAATGCTTTTGAAGGAATATTAACTCTCCCCTTCTGCTTCATGAGCTTTTTACCTTTTTTCTGTTTGTCTAAAAGTTTATTTTTTCTTGTGACGTCGCCCCCATACAAATACCCCGTAACATCTTTTCTCCTGGCACTTATTGTTTCTCTGGCAATAACTTTTCCGCCGATTATCGCCTGTAAAGCAACAGAAAATTGCTCTGGAGGCAAAACATCTTTTAATTTTTCAACCATTTTTTTCCCCTCTAAATAAGCTTCATCTTCTGCCACAACTCTCAATAATGCCTCTTCGCGCTGACCGGCCACCCAAATTTCCATTTTTACTAATTTCACCGGCCTAAATCCTAAAAGCTTGTAATTCATCAAAGCATAGCCCTGGCTGGCTGTTTTTATTTTGTCATAAAGATTTGCAATTATTCCGCGCAAAGGAGTTTCAAAAATTATAATTGCTCTTTCTGGACTTATATAATCCGTTTTAACGTAATTACCTTTTAGGCTTTTCAAAATTTCCATTAATTTCCCCATTTGATTTGATGGAGCAATAACCTCTAAAGAAACCCAGGGCTCCTCTGTCTTTTTTATAGATGACTGATCCGGCCAATCGGCTGCCGAGTGAATAAAAATTTCTTTATCTTTTTGATTAAAAACTTTGTAAACGACAGATGGTGTTGAAATTACTAAAGTTAAACCAAATTCTCTTTGCAATCTTTCGGAAATAATTTCTATATGCAAAGTTCCTAAAAATCCACAGTTAAAGCCGCGGCCCAAAGCTTCTTTCATCTCTTGCTCAAAAACAAGCGCAGGATCACTTAATTTTAATTTTGACAAAGCAACTTTTAATAAATCGAAGTCGTCGGGATTTTCAGGATATAAGCTCGCAAAAACCATTGGCCTTGGCTCTTGATAACCCGGCAGTGCCTGAACTGTCCCCCTTGTATTTATATTTTGTAATTTTATTATTGTATCACCGGCTCTCACCTTTCCCGGTTCTTTAATTCCCGTGGCAATATATCCGATGTCTCCTGCTTTAATTTTATCCTTAGCAGAAAACGTCGGATTTAAATATCCAAGCTCTTTTACTTCAGCTACAGTTTTAGCCGCCATAAGTTCAATTTTTTCTCCATTATAAACCTCTCCGTCTACAACGCGCACAAAAGCAATAACCCCTTTAAAAGAGTCGTATTCAGAGTCAAAAATGAGTGCCCTAAAATCTTGCTTCTTGCTTTCTGTCGGCGGCGGAACCTCTCTAATGACAGTTTCTAAAACCTGTAAAACGTTCGTTCCGTCTTTCGCAGAAATTTTTATAATTTCGTCTGGCAAAATATCTAAAAGATTCGACAATTCTTCAACCGATTCTTCAACCTTGGCAATAGGCGAATCAATTTTATTTATAACAGGAATAATTTTTAACTTTTGCTGCTTTGCAAGTTCCAAATTGGCCAGTGTCTGCGCCTGGATTCCCTGAGTTGCATCAACCAACAAAACGGCCCCCTCAACAGCTTCCATAGACCTTGAAACTTCGTATGAGAAATCAACATGCCCGGGAGTGTCAACCAAGTTTAAAATATAGTCTTTGCCTTCAAAATTATAATTCATTCTTATTGCCTTTAACTTTATTGTAATTCCCTTTTCTCTTTCTAAATCCATAGAATCCAAAAACTGCGGCATCATTTTTTTCTTATCTATTGTATTAGTCAACTCTAAAAGCCTATCGGCAAGTGTCGATTTCCCATGGTCAATGTGAGCGATTATTGGAAAAATTTCTAATGTTTTCTTGGCTCATTGTTTAGCGGAATATAAAAACTTTTTCAGGAACGAATCCATTATTGTTTTATTTTCAGGTGATTTTAATAAATGAGTGGCAATTGCGTAAGTTACTACGCCAACGATACCGGATGCAGTTAGCTGCAAGAACACTCCCCAAAAAGTTTGCAAACTTACCGTAGAACCCAGAAACTGTCTCGTTAAAATGGTTAAAATTACCATTACCAAACTAGCAATTAATATTTTATATAAAGACGTAGAAATCTCTTTTGTTTTTAATTTTGGAAATTTTTTGTAAAACATATACAAAAGCAAAGAACACTCCAAAACTGCCGTTATTGTATATGCCAAAGACAAAGCTATTACTCCAACGTTAGCCACTCCGCCCAATCGTAAAAGATTCTGCAAAAATATATTAAACCCTACCGAAAATCTAACAAGCCAAACAAGCAATAAGCTTAAAATAATATTAAAAGCAACGGTTAGTCCGCTGATTGTTGCTGGAATTTTTGTATTATGGGCCGCATAAAATGTTTTCAATAAAAATAGGATAAGAGACTGAGCAATTAAATTTAAAGCTAAAATTCCAAGGCAAGCAGTTGTTAATTTCGTATCTGCCCAGCCAAATTTTCCTACACCCAATATGACTCTGACTATTTGCGCCCTTAAAAGCAAAAGCAACAAACTGATTGGAATTGTTAAAAAAATTATCTGGCGGAATATCGTGGAAAATTTACGCAAAAATTCGTCCCCTTCGCTCTTTAAAAAAGCCATAGACATTGAAGGGAAAGAAGCCGTTGAAACAGAAGCCGCTATGGCATTTACCAAATATTGATGATAAATTATTCGCTAAATTAAAAACGGCAATTGAGCCCGCCATTAAGGTTGAGGCAATCGCCGTAGTAGCTATTGTGTTTAATTGCCCGGCTCCCAAACCTAAAGACCTTGGTGCCATAAGTTTTATTGTTTTTACGACTCCGGCATCTTTATAATTGAAACTTGCTTTATATTTAAAACCGGAAAAAAATAGGGCTGGCAGCTGAATTAATAAATGTAAAACTCCTCCAAATACTACTCCCCAAGCTAAACCCTGCAACCCCATTCTTGGCACAAAAAATACGATGCCGCATATTATACCGATATTATATAGCAAAGGAGCCAAGGCGGTTACCAAAAATCTGTGAAAAATTTGTAAAACTCCGCTAATCATGTTTGAAGCCCCTAAAATAATTGGACTTAAAAACATAATACGCATTAACAAAACTGCCAAATATTTTTTATGTCCGGAAAATCCAGGAGCTGTTAAAGAAATAATTGCCGGAGCAAAAATTATTAAAATTACAGAAATAATAATTAAAAAACCTAAAAAAACATTTAAGAGAGTTGAAAAATATTTCCAGGCCTCATCTTTAGATTTAATTAAATACCCGCTAAATATTGGGATAACTGCTGCTGCTATGGCACCGAAAATTAAAATTAAAGCAATGAAATCCGGCACGGTGAAAGCCGAGTAATAGACATCAAGATCGCTGCCCGCTCCAAATGTTCCCGCCAAAAGACGATCTCTTAACAAACCCAAAACAGCCGATGCCAAAGAAGAAATCGCCAATATTAAAGAAGCAGAACTTATACTTTTTGATTGAGAGTTAAGAAATTTTTTTATCATTTAACCTGATTAATTTTTCTAACAAGAATAAATGGCGTCATTTCGTCGTCCTGTCCCATGGGGTTATCTAATAAAACCAACCTAGCTGTTTTACTATCAACCGGTACGCCGACGCTTTTCGAAATAATTTTTACGTTAATGTTATTACCATCAATAATAACCGCTGGCAATCCAAAACGCTTTTCAATTTCGTTACAGGTTTTTTCGGGATATCTTGGGGGCAAAACAGCATACTCGGTATAAGGATACATTGAGTCAGGATTAAATCCATCAATTTCAGAAACTCGATGACCCGCCACCCTCCAAAAAATTCCGTTGATACCGATAACCTTACCAAGTGTTCCTAAAACTATTGCGCAAACCATTCTTGGCGCACCGGAAGTTTCTACGGCAACCTGCATTTTTTCTGCTTTCGAAAAGCCTATATCATTTGGATATTTTTTAACAAATTTTACAATAAGCTTAGCCAAGAACCCAGCTTTTACGCTTGAAATATGGCGAACATTGTTTTGACACACAGAAACAACTTTTTCAGAAATGGCCAACCAATCTCCATTTTTTTTCTGAGGCAAAACAAATTCTTGTATGGCGCCAAATAAATCGTCATTAAAATTTAACAAACGAGTTTTTATTGCCTTCCGCTCGTAAGTTTTGCCGTTAACATCTTTAAATGGATTCATATTTTATGTGATCTATATAGTAAAATAATGCTTCATTTTAATCTTTTTTTTAGTTAATTAAAAGGACTTGACAACTGTTAATAGTTTGTTATTATTAGAATGTCTCAGCAAGATAAGTGATTGCTATTCATGCAAATGGATAGAGGAAAGTCCGAACACCATCTCGTCCGAAAGGGCGGATAAAATAATAGCGGCTAACGGCCGTCCACAGTAATGTGCGAGGTGCGAACAGAAACGCGTTTAACCGAAAGGTTGGCGTTACCAGCAATGGTAAATTTCTGCAGTAATGCAGGACTGAAACGGCTAAATCCTTATTGGGTGCAAGAACAAAGCAGAAGATTGGGTTAAATACATCTCAAAACTCTGTTAAAAGTAGTTCGCTTGATCCTAACAGCAATGTTACGGACAGATAGATGATCACATAATACAGAATTCGGCTTATAGTCTTGCTGGGACAACAAAAAACTCGAACATTTAGTCGAGCTTTTTGTTTAAATTTTATTTTACTACTAGCAACAATCGCACTCTACCATTTTTGTTCCTCCGATAATAACTAACAATATCGGCCAAATAATCCCCATAGCAGTTGCATATACGTCTAACCTCATTAACAAAACTGCCAAACCTATTAAAGCAATACAAACTGGTACTACTTTATGGTGTGCGCATTTGCAAGCTTTTCCATTCTCCATAATTATATTAACTTTTAATATTAATTAATAATTATATATAGACCTTTATAATTTATTATATCACTAAAATTAATGTCAACACCACACATAAACAAAAAATGCCCAACACCTAAAACGATGGCTTCTCCCCCTATCTCTGATCTAATGCCTCGTTAACTAATCTATCTGCCTCTTTATTTTTTTCACGAGAAATATGCTTAAATTTCACTGATTTAAAATCAAACTTTAAATTCCAAATTTCTATAAAAAATTGCTGTATTTTAGGATCAGTTAATCTATAAGCTCCGTTTAATTGTTTCACAACCAATTCCGAGTCAGCCCTCACTTCAACATCAGAAGTTTCTGCAATTGCTTTTCCAAACACCACTTTAAATTTTTTCAAAGAAAAAATAATAGCACTATATTCGGCGTCATTGTTTGTTAAATTATCGCCTAAATATTCTCTAAATTTTTTTATAACTTGTCCTTTCTCATTGCAAAAAACAATTCCTATTGCTGCCCTGCCAGGATTCCCGCGCGACCCACCATCTGTATAAATTATTATTTTTTTCACAATTATTGTTATGTTAAACCTTCTTGATATTCAATGCCATTAATTTTAGGAAAAGTTGGATAAATTTTTTGCACTCGCCCAACTTGCCCATCCTCCAAACGTACCTTGCAACCGCGCGGATGGAAACTGTCGCCCGTCAAAATATTTAACACTCTTCCATGAGTAAGCTTTCCTGTTGGCTGATCTTTTTTCAAAACAATATCAACTTCTGACCCAATTTTTATATTTGCTCTGGTTTTGCCATCCATAAAATTATTGTTTTCTTTTTATCGCCTCAACATATTTACAATAGTCGCAATCTGACCCAGCATCAGGAATTTTATCGCTATTTAAGCATTTATGGGCATCAATAATAGCTCCCTCAACCCACGAATCGTCGCCCACATATGGAATAATTTTTATATCAAATTCCAGCCTACCATCAAAAGCCTCCTTATCTGCGTCACCGTTGCAATAAACGAAATACCCAGTTTTAGAAACCTTGAATCCATTTTTACGAAACAACCATTGATACATTTCCATCTGCCTTTTATATCCTATTTGCCAATCGGCATCCAGGCTCACCTCATCATCCTTTCAACGTTGCTTTATAATCAACGATTATCAGTTCTCCATTTTTATCTACCCAAACATCATCCACGCCTCCAGTTATCATAAAATTTGTGTCTTTATGGTGATAAGCTATACCACGCCTTAAAGCATCCCTCCATTCGTCCATCTTCTCGTGCGCCAAAGGCACAGCCTCAATGCCGTATTGCCTCATTAAAGGATGAGCTGTCCCTGCAGCTCTATGTATATCAAATTCTTTTTTTAAAAGTTTATCAACAGCCGAATTAAGACTAAACGGAAATCCTGGTGGCCGATCAGTGCCAAGCCGACGATCAAAATAAAAACAACGCGGACAATTTAAAAATAAATCTATCCTGCTTCGGCTTAACCTAAACGGCTCAGGCGATTTGGGGTCATATAGCCCCCTAACTCTTTGCGGATTATAGTACTTGCTCATTGGTTATTATTTTTTTATTACCTATATTTACTTTATCTTTAAAAAATTAAACTTTCAAGATGGCTAAAACTAAAAACCGCCAAGGGCGGTTATATATATTTTCTACTTTTTAAAAAACTCATTAAGGCGATTTTTAAATTCATCTAAGCGTTCATTTTTAATGCGGAAACCCGAGGCGTTTGCGTGTCCGCCGTAAGTCATTAAAATGTCGTTGCAGGTTTTCATCGCATCAACTGAATTTGTGCCTTTGGGATTTCTAACCGATCCGCAAGACTCTTTATCCATTTTTTTAAAAATAAAGGATGGTTTTGCATATTTATTGCAAATTATTGATGCGGCAGCTCCTGCCAATGTCAGCTTCCACGAAGGATCACCCTCAAAAATAATTTCCTCCTCCGGTTTTTGCGAGATCCTTCTTTCTATTTCCTGCACCGTATTTTTAATTTGTACCTGCTTATATCTGTTTTTACCTATTAAAACTTCTGCCATTTCTTTGCACTTTCTTTTATCGGAGCTGGTTAATAGCAAATAAGATTCGTTTTCAAAATTTACAGATTCAGCCGAATTTAAAGCAGAAATAATTTTTGGTAACGAATCTTCAAAAACCGGCCCATCACCCAAAATATCTAAAAAAGCTCTTAAGGCCGGGCGAAAAGTATCTTTTAAAGACCTTAATCCTTCTTCAATAATTTCTTGGTTCTGTTCAACTTGTGGCACCATGTCAGCAATTGTCCCTAAAGCAGCTAATTCCAAAAAGCTATTTTTTAAATTTTGAGAAATATCTTTACCCAATAATTCCATGCAAAGATTAAACGTAACGCCGACATTTGCTAAACCTTTAAAAGGATAATCGTCATCTTTTTGTTTTGGATCAACAATTATGGCGGCCTTAGGCACCCCAAATAAAGTTTCGTGATGGTCTATTACCATGACCTCAAAACCCATTTTATTGGCAATATCAATTTCTATTAAATTTCCTATGCCGAGATCTAATGTTATTAAAAGTGCCGGTACCATATCTTTCAACATATCTAAAGCCTTTAAATTTATCCCGTAGCCATCATTTTCTCCATCAGGAAAAAAAGCACTGCTTACGTGCCCCCCTAAACTCTTAATTGCCTCTTCTAAAATAACAACCGATGATATTCCGTCCATGTCAGAATCTCCATACAAAATAATCTTCTCGTTATCTTTAACGGCTTTTTTAATCCTTTCTGCTGCTTTTTCTATGTTTTTAATTTTATTTTTCATCTTAAATTAGCGTAGCGATATATTTTTTATTTTGTCACTTTCAAATTATTAGTATAGCGATTTTTTGTTATTTCTACTGCAAAGCTTCTATCCCGGGCAACTTATCTCCAGCCAAATATGATAACATTGCACCGCCTCCGGTTGAAACATGACTGAACTTATCAATCATACCCCGTTTATCTAAAAATTCAATAGTTTCGCCACCACCAACCACAGAAAATGCCCCGCTGTCTATTATAGCATTAGCAATGGCTAAAGTTCCACCTGCATCTTTTCCATCTTCAAATTTTCCGAAAGGACCATTCCATAAAATAGTTTTTGCCGGCAATATTTTCTCTTTAAACATTTTTACTGATTCTAAGCTTATATCTGGGCTATCTAATTGTCCGACGGGGACCACTATTTTTTCTGGGCATGCAAATTTAATATTTTTTTCTGTAACCTCTTTGTCTATCAACCCACTTATTATAACGCAGTCAGCTACTTTTGAAATATTATTAATAAATTCTGCTTTTGTTTCAACTTTTGTCCCACCAACAATAACCACCAACGGTTTTTCGGGATTTTTCATAACTTTATCAAGTGATTCAATCTCTTCTTCCAATAATAAACCCATACAATTAGGTAAAAATTGAGGAACTAACGCGACCGATGCATTATCCCTATGGCAAACACTAAAGGCGTCATTTACATAAATATCCCCTAGATATGAAAGTTTTTTTGCGAAATCTAAATTTGAGGACCCTTCGGGTAGCGTTTCTTCTTTATGAAATCTCAAATTCTCTAACAGCAAAATTTTTCCGGACTCTACCTTCTTGCTTTCTTCCTCCACTTCTAACCCCACACAATCATCTTCTTTTCCAATAGGAAAATTAACATATCCTGCTAATTTCTCAGCAACTTTATCCAATTTTAATTCGGGCACGATTTTACCGTCCGGTTCGCCCAAGTGGCTCATCAAAATTATTTTGGCTTTATGGTCTATTAAATATTTAATTGTAGGCAAAGCCTGCCTAATTCTAAAATCATCTAAAATATTTCCTTTTTCATCTATCGGAACATTAAAATCGCATCTTACCAATACGCGCTTATCAAACAAAGTAAATTCTTTTAAGGTTTTCATGGATTTAATATTTTTATTAGTTTTATTATTAGACTAAAAGGTATTATTACGCCACTTCTTTACGATAACACTTTTCACAATAAACAATTTCCAGCCGATTGGGAGAGTATGATGTTTTAATTCCCTCTCCGCATTTTGCGCATTTGCGGTCGTAAAGTTTTATAGGCGTACGTTTGGCAAGCCTCGCAAAATGGCGACAGTTTGGGCATAATTGTGGGACTGGAATACCCATACGTTTATAAAAACTTAAATCGCTTGGCGTAATCTTAAAAGCCTCCGTACATTGGTGGTTACACTTTCCTTCGTGATCGCATCCTATTGTTTCTTTTAAAATTTGCTCATTAACTTGGTTAATAGAGTCGGGGATATCTTTCGCTTTTAGAGTAACGCTATGATTCTTGGCCTCAGAATTAACCCATCTGTATCCCTGCTTAACCGCCTCTTTTTCTGAAATAGGAAAAAGCTCTTGAGCGATGGTCTCATTATAGGCAAATGCGTGGATGTCTAATGGAAAAGTTGAGCCATAGCGATATTTTCTCTGCAAAGAATCTACATACGGAAGCGCGTCCATTTGCTCTTTAATTTGCACAACCAATTTTTCATATTCCTCTTTGCTATATTGTTTATTTAAAATACAATACTGTTTTTTACGCAATCCTACGCATCCGAACAAATCAGACGAACTATGGCAATTTATGCAATACTGACTATTTATTAACTGATCCCAGCATTCATTTGAGAAAAAAACAGACGAACATTGACGACCAATTGAAGAGCATTCATAAATTAACTCTGAAGTATGACCCCAATACGTGTAATCCATTACATCTTTTGCTTTCGTTATGCCGAAAAGATATTTTCCATCTTCTGTTTTCTCGCAGTTGAATCCAACCTCAACATTTTTGCACTCATCAAGCCAATTGCCCGAAACATTTGTACTGTGATTTTCAACAAGGGCTGGCACTATAAATTTTTTTGAAAATTCTAAAAATTGAGCTCGCCCTTTTTCAAGATCGGTGCGATTATTAAGTCTAATCTCTGCAACGCGGATTTTGTATTCATCTTTTGTCAGTTGCTCATTAAAAATGCGATACGATTTATTGCGAAGATTTACACAGCCAAAACAATCTGTGCAGTTTTTACAATTTAGCAAAAATATAGAATTTAAGCAGTCGTTGCATTCTTGTGAATACGACAATCTGCTGCAGCCGAAACAATCAATGCACTCAAAACACAACTCAGATGAACGAATATTATAATTATCCATACTGTCCTTTGACGTCCATATTGAAGTGCCATAAGAACAATTTTCGTTATCCCCCGCAGCAAAAACAAGATAGCAATTTTTATTATCACTTGCTCTGTTGGTGTAGTCGCTGTCCACATTATTCCCTTGTTGAATAATTCCCATTTTAGGAACTTTTAAAAACAATTCTTTAAACTGTTCAAAAAATGACTTTGAGAATTCATAATCTTTTGCATACGATTCAGAATCCCATTTATCAGACCACCAGCAAGAATAACAATAAACGGCGTAAGGGCTTTCGGGCGAAAAAATTAATATTTTCTCTTGGCCACAAAGATCACATTTTCTTTTAAAAAGAGACCTCTCGTTTCTCCACGACAAGCGCTTAACAAGTCTGCACTCAGGACACCATGTTGGCGCTGGCACTTTCATTTTTTCGTAAAATGCAAAATCGTCAGGCTCAATTACGAAATCCTTTTTACAGTTTTGGCAAACCTGCACTGAGCTTGTCGAATGTGTTTTTGTTTCTGAATTCACCCCGTTAGAAGTTTCCATATATATCGTTTATTAATTATATTTCCCGCCTAGAATTACTTTATATAACTTCTAACGGGGTTCATAAATTTTAGTTTATTTATATATTACACCTCTGCACTATGCTACTTCGCCGTTATAACACTGTTCGCAATAAATAATTTCTTTCCCGTCTGGGGCATACGATGTTTCAAATTCATTTAAACATTTTTCATCTCCATGGGAATGATTTTTCTTATTACACATGCACTGACGGTGCCAGAGCTTTAATGGATTCCTTTGTCTTAGACGTTCATAGTGCCGGCAATTAGGGCAAAGCGTTGGAATGGGCAAACCCATCTTATCATAGAAATCTTTTTCTGCTTGGATTACCCTAAAACCAACGGTACAATGATCTTGGCATTTTCCCCCGTGCGCACAACCGATAATGTCCCCTCCAATATTTACATTTTTTTCTTCTTGATCTTTCCACGAAAGGCCTCGACTTAAGGCTTCCTCTTTAGAAAGCGGGAAATGGTCAAATGCAGAAGTTTCGTTATAGCTAAATTGAGAAATTTCTGATGGAAAAAATTCGCCGTATTTATAATCCCTCCCCTTTTTATCCTTAAAGGGCATCTCATTCATGTGTGCAATAATTTTCGGCACCAAGTCGTCATATTCCTCTTTTGCGTATTGTTTGTTTAGAATGCAATAAGATTTGTCGCGCAAAGAAATGCATCCAAACAAATTTGAAGAGCCGTGACAGGAGTCAACATACAATGCATCACTGCTCCCGCTCCAGGTTTGGATGCCAAATTTAATGTTATAAATCTTCATGCCCATATTCAAAGATTCATAAACCATTTCTGCGTCGCGACCAGCTGTGCATACGTCCATATTGTCCTTAGAATTTCTCCAAACATGATATCCATATTTACAATTTTCGGCTTCGTATCCGTGGAAACATGAAATACAATTCTTAGTATTTAAAAGATAGTTCCCTGTGCTGTTTACTGTTTTTTGGATATAGGCATATTTATTAATTTGTTTTAAGGCGAATTCCTTAAATTCCTTTTTTAAATCTTCTATCTTCCCTTCTTTCATCTGATTTTTCTTTTCTTCCAAAAGCTTCATATAGTCTTCCTTGGGATAGGGTTCGTTGAATATGTAATACTGTTTTTTCCTCAATCCAACTG